>JBBTYL010000005.1:0-26956 GCA_038061795.1 Patescibacteria group bacterium | reverse complement strand
TCGAGCTCTCAACAGCAGTTCAGACAGAAATCAACATCCCGTTCCTTACATCAGGTGCTGATGGACCGAAGCACTTGCTCATCAATATGACTCGAGCAAAGCTTGAGGATCTTACAAAGGAATTTATCGATCGTGCAATGGAAATCACGAAGCGAGCAATGGCAGCTTCTCCATTCAAGATTACCGACATCAACGAGGTCATCCTCGTCGGAGGGCAGACTCGAATGCCAGCTATGCAAAAGGCTGTGAAGGATTTCTTTGGAAAAGAATTGCACCTCGGTGTAAATCCTGACGAAGTGGTTGCGGTAGGCGCTGCTATTCAGGGAGGTATTCTGGCCGGAGACGTCAAAGGCGTTCTCTTGCTCGATGTCACACCTCTTTCTCTTGCTATCGAGACGATGGGAGGAGTAGCTACGAAATTGATCGACAAGAACACCACTATCCCTACCCAGAAGTCCCAAATCTTCTCTACAGCAGCAGACAACCAGACATCCGTGGAAATCAGCATTACTCAAGGTGAACGCGCCATGTCAGCGGATAATAAGTCCCTTGGACGATTCATCCTTGATGGCATTGCTCCCGCACCTAGAGGCATGCCTCAGGTCGAGGTCACCTTTGACCTTGATGCGAACGGAATCCTTTCCGTTACAGCAAAAGACAAGGCAACAGGAAAAGCTAATAGCATAAAGATCACTGCAAGCTCTGGCCTTTCGAAAGAAGAAGTTGAGAAAATGAAGAAAGAGGCAGAGATGCATGCAGCTGATGATGCCAAGAAGAAGGAAATGGTTGAAGTGAAGAACCAGGCAGAGCAGCTCATCTACACTTCAGAAAAATCCCTCAAGGATGCGGGTGAGAAGGTTCCTGCTGACCTTCGAAAGTCTATTGAAGATAAAGTTGCGGATGTGAAAACGGCAAAAGAGGGAACAGATCCAACAACACTCAAGAAAGCTACTGATACTCTTTCAACAGAGCTATCTAAGATTGGAGAGATACTATCAAAAGCTCAGGCAGAAGCGGCAAAGCAAACCCCACCAACTGGAGATCAGAAACCGCCAGAGGGAGATGTGAAGGATGCAGAATTCAAGGAGAAGAAATAGGTAAAAAAGAATCCCCGACGGTGTCCATGAGCGATGCTCGTGGGCACAATCGGGGAGACTGATGAAACTTGAGTTAGGACTTTATCTCCTTGAGCATAACGTAGCCGGCCATAAAAGTGGATGTGACTCCAAGGGCAACTAGAACCGCGACCTGCCACGTCAGTGAGAACGTGATCTCTGGACGTAACAGGCGAATTACAAGGCTTGCTGCAAGGCCAAATTCGACTCCCGTTAAAGCAGCTAATGGAATAATTATCTTCATGACTTGTGGTGTGGTTTTGGTTCAGGTAACCCGGCCCTTTCTTGGCCGACCTGTTGGTTTGTTTGATGAACTGTTTGAAATCCGTTGATAGATTTATAGCATAAAATGGGTAAAAAGTCAACAATATGTTAAGATGATTCCCACTTATAATTACCTAAATAAATGAAAAACCATTACAAAACCCCCAGCATCCAAAAGTCTGCCTCAATGAAAGATGCAATGAAAGGCTTCGGAGAGGATGTTAACGACATTACAAAAATAAATGCATGCTCGAGAAGTTTTGATTTTCTTTTAGAAGAAAAAGAAATCTATTCGGCATATAAACATAATGGCAAAAACCAACTTAAAAAATGAAAATGGAACACTAGTGCTCTACACTGGTCCGAAAGGGGCAGTTGAACTTCGCGCTGATACGGATAAAGAGACCATTTGGGCTACGCAGGATCAGATAGCAGAGCTTTTTAATACACAAAGACCAGCTATTACCAAACACCTTAAGAATATCTTTAGTTCTGGTGAATTAGAAGAAAATTCAGCTTGTTCCATTTTGGAACATACTGCCCAAGACGGTAAGAATTATAAGGTTAAATTCTATAACTTAGATGCAGTTATTGCTGTTGGATACAGGGTTAATTCTAAAAAAGCCACACAATTCCGTATCTGGGCAACTAAAACTCTTCGAGAATATCTATTGAAGGGTTTTGCGCTTGATGCATCCAAGCTCGAAAAGAAAACAGAGCGATTCGAGGACTTGCGGGATGCGATTACATTCATTGAATCGAAAGTCCAAGGAAAAGTAAAAGGCAAAATTACCCTTAAGCTCACGAAAGAGTTATTATAAACACCATGCCAAAAGACTACTACAAAATCCTCGGCGTTGAAAAGAGCGCCTCGAAGGAAGACATAAAGAAAGCTTTTAGAAAGCTTGCGCATGAGCATCACCCTGACAAGAACAAGGGTGAGGACGCCAAGTTCAAGGAAATCAACGAGGCATATACAGTTCTGTCTGACGATCAGAAGCGCGCACAGTACGACCGATTTGGCTCTGCGGGACATGGAGCAGGATTCAATCCGAATCAGCAAGGCTTCGGCGGCTTCGACTTTTCCGGATTCGCACAGCAATACCAGTCGCAAAACGGGCAGGCATTCGAATTTGACCTCGGGGACATTTTCGGAGAGTTCTTCGGGGGCGGACGACGACCAAAGAAAGGCGCGAACATCACTGTTGATATTCAACTATCTTTCAAAGAGTCAATCTTTGGGGCTGAAAAGGAAGTTTCTGTGAATAAGGAAAAACTTGCCATAACTATCCCGCCAGGAATAGAAAATGGGCAGGGCCTACGTGTTCAGGGAAAGGGAGAAGATGGTCCAGGAGGGAGGGGCGATCTTATTGTCCGGGTTTGGGTTGAGGAACATGACGATTTCCGCAAGGAGGGCTATAACCTCGTCATGGAATTGGATCTCCTTCTTACGACAGCACTGCTAGGCAAGACAATTGAGATAGAGACGCTTGATGGAAAAATCGATCTCAAGATTCCAGCCGGGACGACTCACAATGAAATACTTCGTATAAAACAAAAAGGCGTGCCATATGAGATACCTGGAAAGGTCTTTGGCACTGGAGGACGAAGGGGCGATTTGCTGATAGTCACAAAGGTAGAAATGCCTAAAAAGTTATCAAAGCAGGCGCAAAAACTAATAGAGGAATTAAGGAAGGAGGGGCTATAAATATTGACAGTCGTCATTAATAGATGATATACTTCATCTGAATTGACGGTTCATCCTTAACACCCCCCCCAATTATGCAAATCGAAACTCAAATACCGAGCGAGGTCATAAGAAACCTCTCTCGCTATCGCGGTACGCAGCGGATTACTGTCGTCGTCCAAAAGACGGATGGCAGCATACTCGCTGGTGAGCTTGTTGCGATCAGGCCAGGCACCATCGAAGTGCAGGACGTCGGTGAGCCAGCCGTGATATTGATCGGAGAGATAAAGAACATTCAGCATAGCAAACTACTTGAATGCATGCTTTCAGCCGCATGATTGCTAGCGATCAGAAATACCAGCGTCAACCCCGATGCTGGTGTTTTTCTTTTTCTCAATTTCTGCTATCATCTATTAATATATGAAAATACTTACTTACCTTAAAAGCCATGCGGTTCTTAGCGGAGGAATAGCTGTCGTTGCCCTATCCGGAATGATAATTGCTGGACGCGTCGCGCAAAGGGAAGCTGCGCCTGAAACGAACAATTCGAACATCAAAAAAGTCACTCTTGTCAGCGTGGATAATTTCCGCGACGACCTTTCAAGGGTTTCAGCGGACGGAATCGTTGAATCTGTCTCACAAGTTGACCTTAAAAGCCAGATTTCCGCACCGCTTTCTATCGTCAATGTCTCAATCGGCGATACAGTATATGCTGGACAGACGATTGCTGCCTTGCAAAACGCTGATATTAGGGCCCAGCTCGATCAGGCGCGAGCAGGGCTTCAGCTTGCAGAGGGTCAGTACGCTGGCAGCGGCATCTCCCTTGAATCTGCAAAAAAATCAGCTTTGGAGACGCTCCGAAGCGGTTATCTGGCTGCTGACGAGATAATTAACGTCCAACTTGGCAGTTTCCTGTTCGAGGGGGCAAGCGGCGGCCCGAGCCTGTCTTCTCTTATTTCAATAGACGAGAGGGAGCTTCGCGAGTCAATCAGGACTCACTATATCGCATCAAGGGATACATTTGCGACGTGGAGGAGCATTACTGATGGCCTCACAACCGCTTCCGACGATGTAAAAATCATTTCGGCTATCGAATTTTCTCAAAAAGAACTTCAGGATATCGCGGTATTGCTTGATGAAGTTTCAAGGGCTCTAACTATCGATTCAGTCAAAGATTTTTCAAGCACATACTCGATTATTTCAAGCTGGCAGCAGATGGTTACAGCAGCGAGAAGCTCAGTAAACACGACCGCGAAAGCGTTGACGTCAGCTGAGACCGCTCTTTCAGGTGCACAGGTGGCATACGAATCTCCAGCAGAAGCTCAAATTTCATCTGCACGGGCCATCGTGAAAAATCTTGAGGCACAGCTTGCAAAAACCGTCATTACATCTCCGATAACGGGTAAAATTGCTGCATTGCCCTTGAGATCAGGCGAATTGGCACAACCTGGACAACTCATTGCGACAGTGGTGGGCGGAGGAGGACTCCTAGTCAAAGCATATGCGAGCCCCGAGGATCTTCCAAGGATAAAAGCAGGGGCAAAAACTCTGATTCAGGGCTCAATTTTGGCTACTGTTATTAGTGTTGCTCCAAGCGTCAACCAGACAAACAAGAAGATTGAAGTCAAAATTTCCGTCAGCAATCCCGATGCATCCGGCCTCGTAATCGGTCAAAGCGTTTCCATATCAATCCAATCGACAGTGCAAACTGCCGCGACGGGAAAAAGCAATAACTATGTCCTACCGATTCAAAATGTGAAAATCGTACCTGGTGCCGCATTCGTATTCTCGCTTGATACTGATTCGAGAATAGTCAAAAATCCGATTACCATAGGAAAAATACAGGGAGATTTCGTCGAGGTCACTGATGGAATAGCTTCAGGAATGATGATTGTCACGCCAGTGTACGAGCTTGAGGAAGGCGAGATGGTGAAAATACAGCAATAATGGAAAATAAAGACAAGGAACAATCATCTGACAGCAGATATCTTGGACAGCTTGAATTCAAGCCAGAACTCCGCAATACCTGGCTCAATTTCTTCGTGACGAATTTCCGAGTCGTCATACTTCTTATCATTCTCATCTGTGCGTGGGGCCTTTATTCTTTTTTCAGCCTTCCGCGCGAGTCGAATCCTGAAATCAAAATCCCCATTGCTGTCGTGACAACTTTTTATCCAGGAGCATCGCCATCAGATGTCGAGGAATTCGTGACTAAGAAAATCGAAACGAAGCTCTCTGGGCTTCAAGGACTACACAAACTGACTTCCAATTCTTTCAACTCGATGTCATCCATTCAGGTTGAATTTGATGCGAATGAAAATATTGAAACAGCAATAAGGAATCTTCGTGATAAGGTGGAAACCGCCAAGCCGGATATCTCAACAGACGCAGAGGATCCTGTGGTCAGCGAAATCTCGCTTGATGACGTCCCGATCTGGTCCATTTCCCTTACAGGTCCTTACGACGGCTTTACGCTCCACAATTATGTAGAGGAAATCCAAGATGAACTCGAAAAGATTCCAGGGGTTCGTGAAATTCAGATTGCGGGCGGCGACGAGCTTGAATATGAGATCGCATACATGCCTGATCGTCTTATCTTTTACGGTGTTACGACCGATGATGCGAATAGGGCGGTAATTTCTGCCAATATGGCAATTCCTGCCGGAAACTTCGAGAGCAATAATCTCATCTTTCCGATCCGAACCGATGGGCGGATGACCGAAGTTTCTCAGATATCTAGAATCCCAGTCTCTCATACGCAGGATGGAGGAACGATTCTCCTGGAAGACATTGCGACAGTAAAGGAAAAAGCCATCAAGAAGACTGCCTACTCGAGGCTTTCAATCGATGGCTCCAAGCCGCAAAATTCTATCAGCCTTGGTCTCGTCAAACGCCAAGGGTCCTCAGTGCTTGATACTGTAGATGCTGCTCGTGCAACTGTCGATAAAATGATAGGCTCATTTGCTCCTGGAATCACTTACAGCGTCACCATGGACATGGCAAAGGAGGTTCGAACGAGCTTTGATCAGCTCGGTCATGATTTTCTCATCACTGTGCTTCTGGTTTCAATCATACTTTTTCTGATTGTAGGACTCAAGGAAGCATTCGTAGCCGGACTTGCAATCCCTCTCGTATTCTTTGTCAGTTTCGGAGTGCTCAATATTATGGGCATGACATTGAATTTTCTCTCCCTTTTCTCTCTCATCCTCGCGCTCGGACTTCTCGTGGATGATGCCATTGTGGTCGTATCCGCGACCAAGCAGTATTTGAATACAGGCAAATTTACACCAGAAGAGGCAGTCCTTCTCGTGCTTAATGATTTTAAATGGGTGCTTACGACGACCACGCTCGCTACGGTGTGGGCATTCCTTCCGTTACTATTTGCTACAGGAATCGTCGGGCAATATCTTAAATCAATCCCTGTAACGATTTCCATAACGCTCATCGCATCTCTCTTTATTGCCCTGATGATCAACCATCCGCTCGCAGCCGTTCTTGAGCGCATCAGATTGACCAAGAGATTTTTCTTCATCATTGAGAGCCTTCTCATTATTTTTGCCGCGGTGATGTTCTATGATGGGGGAGTCATTCAGATAACCCTCGGCATTGTCGCGATTGTCATTGAGGCATGGCTTATCTGGTGGTACGAAAAGGGCGGATTGCAGAAGATGAAGGAAAATAAGAAGCTTATGAGCGCAGAATGGAAAAGCGACAGCATGATCAAGCAGAAACTCGCGGAACAGGGAGACAGGTCTCATGAAGATTTCACCAACCGACTCATTCACGGCATAATCGACTTTCACAGATTCATCCCGGTCTACGAAAGGACCCTTCGCTACTATATTTTCAACAAGAAAAAGCGCCGGCTAGTGCTCGGCCTTGTGGCGCTTGTTTTCATCGGATCGATTGGCCTTGTGGCTACCGGCATCGTGCGAAATGAATTTTTTCCAGCCTCTGACCAGGACTACGTATACATCGATTTAGGCACGTCGGTAGGATCGAATCTCGATGAAACGAATGCAAAAACTGAACTCATAGAGGAAAAAATAGTCGGCTATACTGATGTCTTGAGCTACTCTACTACTGTTGGGCGAGCGAGTCCGAATTCGGGGTCATTCGGCGGCAACGGAACAGGGTCGTCGAACCTTTCTTCGATTACATTGACATTGAAGGATAAGAAGGAGCGATCGATGAAATCGTATGAGCTTGCGGACGTCATACGCGCCGATCTAGAAAAAATCGAAATTCCTGGATTGAAGATCAGCGTTTCCGCTCCCGCTGGAGGCCCTCCTGCCGGAGCGGCCTTTGAGGCTCATATTTCCGGCGATGATCTAGATATCCTCAAGAAAATAATCAATGATTTGCGCCCGTATCTTGCAAGCATTCCAGGAGCAATAAATATCGACACTTCAATCAAGGATTCGGTACCAGAATATACTTTCAAGCTTGATCAAGCCGCACTCGAGCGAAATTACCTGACCGCAGCACACGTCGGATCTGTATTGAGAACTGCGATTTCAGATATTGAGATCGCAAAGGTAGTAAAGGGCGAAAAAGAGATCAAACTAATTACAACATTCGACAAGAATTCGATCCCAGACCTTGCATCGATCCAAAATCTGCAGATTCTTAATGCCATCAAGCAGCCAGTTTTTCTCAAAGACGTTTCAAGGATCGAGCTTAAGCCTGCAGTAAATGTCATCACTCGAATTGATCAAAAAAGAACCGTAGTTCTTTCAGCCGGAGCCGATTCGAGAACGAATGGGCCGACAATATTGGCAGAATTTGAAAAGAGAACCAAGGATTATGCGTTTCCGACCAGCTACAGCATAAGTTACGGCGGAGAAAATGAGCAGAACGCAGAGTCATTTGCCTCTATAATTCGCGCAATGATCATAGCGATAGTGCTTATCGTCGCAACGCTTGTCATACAGTTCAATTCATTCAGAAAGGCGCTCATCGTCCTTGTCCCGATCCCACTTGCGCTTATCGGAGTATTCCTTGGAATGGCGGTATTCGATGTTTCTATCGGCTTGCCAGCGCTTATCGGCATTCTGGCGCTCTTTGGAATCGTGGTTAAGAATGCGATTATTCTTGTAGACAAGATCAATCTGAACCTTAAGAGCGGAATCCCTTTTGAAGATGCGATTGCTGATGCAGGGAAGTCCCGGCTCGAAGCTATCTTCATCACATCCCTTTGCACGATTTTTGGAATCCTACCCGTAACCCTTTCTGATGAATTCTGGCAAGCGCTTGGAAGTGCGGTTATTTTCGGTCTCATGCTTTCCTCATTCCTGACCCTTTTCCTTGTCCCGGCTTTCTACCTGATCATGATGAAGGAAAAAACGGATAATTAGTGATAGAATAAACATATGTCAAAAAAGATACTTCTTTCAGGGGTGAAGCCCACTGGAGCGCCGCATATAGGCAATTATTTCGGGGCTATGAAGCAATTCGTAGATCTTCAAAAGATTGATAAATACGAATGCTATTTCATGATTGCCGATTATCATGGCCTTAACTTCATCCAGAACGCCGAGGAGATGCGATCAAACACTCTCAATCTCGCGCTTGATTACCTTGCGCTAGGATTAGATCCGCTTGCTTCCGTCATCTTCAAGCAGTCAGATATTTCTGCGCACACAGAACTCACCTGGATATTTGATTCGATTACAACCATGCCATATCTTATGCGCGCCCATGCGTTCAAGGACGCCGAGGCGAAGGATAAGGAGATCAGCGTCGGCACCTTTAATTATCCGCTTCTTATGGCCGCCGACATTCTTCTTTATGATACAGATATAGTTCCAGTTGGGCAGGACCAGAAGCAGCATGTAGAATATGCGCGCGATACGGCGCAAAAGTTCAACAATCTCTTTGTCGAGACATTCAAACTGCCAGAGCCCCTCATCATGAAGGATGTCGCTATTGTTCCAGGAACCGATGGTCGCAAGATGTCAAAAAGCTATGGAAATACTATTCAGCTTTTTGCAAGCAGGGAAGAGATCGTGAAGGGGGTTATGGGTATCGTGACGGATTCGAGCGCGGACATACCGACGAATGTCTACAATATTCACAAGCTGCTGAAGCCTGAAGTTGAATTGAAAAAGCTTTACGATGAGAATAAAGGCAAATATAAGGTACTGAAGGAAGCTCTCATAGAGGATCTTGATGCATTCATCAAGCCATTGCGAGAAAAAAGAGCCTTGATTGCGCAAAACATGAAAGAGGTTGAGTCCGTACTCGAACAAGGAGCCCTAAAAGCAAAAGAAAAGGCGGATAAGAAACTTTTGACAATTAAGAAAAATATCGGCGTAGTCTAAATTTCACACCGATTTTATTTAATTTTTAATAGGATTTCATTTCGTTTTGTTATCTTGGATATATTATTAATTTAATATTTCATGATATGGACAATGAACAATACGCGTACGTGCTTGGAGCATTGGCTCGCATCGATAGGAAGGTTGATTTTTTGCTAGAAATGAGCCAAGAAAAGAAGCCTCTGCGTGCCGTCGACGAATTTGAGGAAGAGTTCGATATGTAGTATGATAGCGCTTATATGGAAAGAACATACATAAAGAATCTCAAGGAACACTCTGGGAAGGAAGTGAGCATTTCGGGCTGGGTAGATATCCGACGAGACCAAGGCAAGCTCATTTTCTTTGATTTCAGAGATATTTCTGGAAAAGTTCAAGGCGTTATTCTCCCAAACGCTAAAGACGCTCATGCTGTCGGTTCGATTTTGCGGTCCGAGTGGGTAGTTAAAGTTAAAGGAAAAGTAAATCCTCGGCCAGAAAGGAATATACAGAAAGACAAGATGAACGGGGACATCGAGCTTGAGATACTTGAGATTGTGGTTCTTGGCAGTGCAAAGGAATTACCATTTCCAAAAGAAGAGGACGTAAACATCGATACGCATCTCGATAATCTCCCGCTTACCTTGAGAAAAGCAAAATATACCGCAATCTTCAAAATTCAGGCACAGATTGTAAAGGCCTTTCGAGATTTCTTCTCAAGAGAAGGTTTTGTAGAATTCCAAGCACCGAAACTAATTGGTGACGATGCTGAGGGAGGAGCAAATTCATTTGATGTGGCTTATTTCAAGCACATCGCCCATCTTGCACAAAGCCCGCAACTTTATAAACAGATCATGGTTGGTGTTTTCGAACGCGTATTCGCAGTCGGAAACGTCTATAGGGCAGAGAAGCACAGCACGACTAGGCACCTCAACGAATATACAAGCATGGATATCGAGATGGGATTCATAAAGGATCATTATGACATTATGAATATCGAAAATGGATTCCTTTCGTATCTTTCTGATGTGCTTTCAAAAAATTGTTCGGAAGAATTCAAAATGCTTGGAGCGACGATTCCAAATGTTCCTTCTGATATTCCAAAGCTAACATTGAGAGAAGCGCAAGTTCTGATTACCAAAGAAACTGGTAAAGATTGCACTAACGAACCTGACCTAGAACCAGAACATGAGAGATGGCTTTGCGATTACGCAATGAAGACACACAATTCTGATTTTATTTTTGTCACCAATTTTCCAACCGCAAAAAGACCATTCTATACCTACCGTGATGAGAAGGATCCGACGTATACGAAAGGCTTCGATCTTCTTTTTAGAGGCGTAGAAATCACGACTGGTGCTCAGCGAATTCACGATTATGATGCTTTAGTTTCTTCGATGAAAGACAAGAAGCTTGACCCAGATAAATTCAGCTACTACCTTCAGGCCTTCAAATCCGGAATGCCACCGCATGGTGGATTCGGACTCGGCCTTGAACGACTCACTGCGAAGCTTCTTGGAATTGAGAACGTGAAAGAAGCTGCTCTATTCCCGAGAGATATGAATAGAATAGACAATCTCTTGTCTCAATAGCATTTAATCGAATTCTCCTTTGACCATATAGAATCAAAAAGACTGATTTGTTTTTTTCTCTGTGGGCCCGCCGATGGTTTTGCACTCAAAAAGAAAAAATGCTAGTATATAAATATGGATGATGGGCCTGGGAACGCGAGTTTTCGGCAATCCTCAAAAAGGCGCTTTGGCGCTTTTTTGTTTGGACATAATGGCAGGCATTTATCCCAATTTCTGCTACAATATGTCCAATGCCTGATGCATTCAAGATCAAAATTCCCGCTTTCGAAGGTCCCCTCGATCTCCTCCTTTCTCTTGTTGAAAAAAGGAAGCTTTTCATCAATGACATTTCTCTTGCAAAAGTGACTGATGATTTCATTGCTCATATCCAGCAGTTCGACAAACTGCCAATGGCTGACTCTGCCCAATTTATCCTTATTGCCTCTACGTTGCTGCTCATCAAGTCGAAATCACTTTTGCCAGCGTTGACTCTTACTGATGATGAGCAGGACGGAATTCATGATCTTGAAACGCGATTGAAGATATATCAAAGGATCAAGGATGCGAGCATCAACGTCAGAAGCCTTTTTGGTACTCATATAATATTTTCACAATCACAACAGAAGCCTGTCGAACCGGTTTTTTCTCCACATGAGAGCATGAATCTGCTTTCGCTTGCTCAAGCTATTAAGGACATCATCAAAGCGCTGCCAAAAAAGGAGACCATTCCAAAAGCTATAGTCAGGAAAGTTATCAGCCTTGAGGAAATGATTGATGATCTCACGAAACGTATCACCCAGGGACTCAAGATGAAATTCAGCGAGTTTTCTGCTGGACACAGAGAAGAAAGGGTGAATGTCATCGTCAGCTTCCTCGCCATGCTTGAACTCGTAAAGCAGGGTGTCATACATGTCAGTCAAGAAAGCAGCTTTGCGGACATACACATGGAAACGAAGGAAATAGGCGTTCCAAGATATAATTAGTATAATGAAAAGCCATGAGATTATCCCTTGAATCACAAATCGAAGTGTTGCTATTCTGGAAAGCTGAACCGATTTCTATCAAAAAACTCGCAGTGATTCTAAAAAAAGACCCAGCTGAAATAACAGCTGCGGTCGCAAATCTCCATGAGCAGCTGAAGGGCAGGGGATTGACACTTGTGCAATGGGAGGACGAGGTAACTCTTGGAACGGCACAGGAGGTATCGGAACTCATCGAATCGCTGACCAAAGAGGAACTTATGAAGGATGTTGGAAAGGCAGGCCTTGAGACCTTGTCTATCATTCTATACCAAGGTCCGCTAGCAAGGGCCGATATAGACTACATCCGGGGAGTGAATTCGCAATTCATTCTTAGGAATCTACTTGTCAGAGGACTCATTGAACGCATTGATAATCCGCGTGATCAGAGAAGTTTCCTATATAAGCCAACATTGAAGCTTATCTCGCATCTTGGAATCTCAAGGATCGCTGATATGCCGGATTATGAAGCTGTAAGACGTGATATAGAGCAATTTAAACAAGCAACGCATGACCAAGGAACTCAAAATTGATAAATTATTCCTTATATCCGTAATCCTGCTTACTGTCGCTGGCTTTTTCATATTCACCTCTGCATCCCTTGGATTGCTTGCGAGGGACGGTGCCAATTTCCAGTCGGTTGCTCTAAATCAAAGCATTGGCCTGATAATCGGCATTGCTGCCTTTTTCATCATGTCGAGGCTCCATTATAGGAATCTGCGAAGGCATGCGTTTTATATACTTCTTTCAGCCATTGCCTTGAATCTTCTTCTTTTCATCCCCTGGCTGTCGCTTGATCATGGCGGAGCCTCTAGATGGATCGACCTCGGCTTCGTAACATTCCAGCCTTCTGAATTCCTGAAAATCGCTTTCATCATCTATTTCGCCGCATGGCTTTCAGGCCTTAAGGAAAAGGTTAAGAGTTTCAAATTCGGCATAGCTCCGTACATCATCATTGTGGGAATCATCGGGCTTCTGCTTCTTGCACAGCCCGACACTGATACTTTCATTGTAATTGCCGGAACAGGAATCATCATGTTGCTCGTGGCCGGAGCTCGCGTCAAGAATATTTTGCTTTTAGGGTTCGTAGTGATCGGACTGCTTTTGCTTGTCGTGTACTTCAGGCCATATGCAAAGCAGCGTGTGATGACGTTCTTTAACCATGCAAGTGATCCGCAAGGCTCAGGATATCAGATACAGCAGTCCTTGATTGCAATAGGTTCTGGACAAATCACCGGCAGAGGATTTGGGCAAAGCGTGCAGAAATTCAATTACCTCCCTGAACCTATCGGAGACTCGATTTTCGCGGTCAGCGCAGAGGAGTTCGGGTTTATTGGCAGCATCGTGCTCATTGCTCTTTTCCTCTTGTTCTTTATCAGGTCAATAAAAATATCAGTCAACTCAAATGACAGCTTCGGTGGACTTGTCACGCTAGGAATTGCTATACTTATCATTGTCGAATCATTCATGAATATTTCGTCGATGCTTGGAATCATACCGCTGTCAGGGATGCCGCTTCTCTTCGTAAGCCATGGAGGAACCGCCCTAATCATCACTCTCGGGGCTGCCGGGATCATCGCAAACGTTTCAAGGCATCAAAAAGACTAATCACAACAAAGATGAAAATACTATTCGCAGGAGGGGGGTCTGGCGGGCATTTCTACCCGATAATCGCAGTAGCACAGGCGCTTAATGAAAAAGCTGGAGAAAAAAAGATACTCCCGCCACGCCTTTATTACATGGCTCCTTCAAAATACAATCCCCGTGCGCTTTTCGATAATGATATCGAATTCATTCCGGTTCCAGCAGGAAAGATGCGCAGATATTTCTCAATATTGAATATAACAGATGTCTTCAAAACGCTTTGGGGTGCCTTCTCCGCTCTAATTAAAGTCTATCGCTTATACCCGGATGTCGTATTCGGGAAGGGAGGGTACGCAAGCTTTCCTCCGATTTTCGCCGCAAAATTATTGGGCATACCAGTCATTATCCATGAGTCGGACAGTGCTCCAGGCAGGGTAAATGCTTGGGCGGCAAAATTCGCCAAAAAAATCGCGGTTTCCTACCCAGAAGCAGCAAATTATTTTGAAAAGCAGAAGACGCAGGGAAAAGTCGCCTTTACAGGCAACCCGATACGAAAGGAGATCGCAACCCCGCTTTCGAACGGCGCACATGAGTTCCTTAATCTTGAAGAAGGGACCCCGGTCATTCTCATCGTCGGCGGCTCGCAGGGATCTGCACTTATCAATGACGTGGTCATCGACAGCATCGGCGAGCTTGTCCAGAGATACCAGGTCATACACCAGACTGGAAGAAACAACTTTGAAATTGCAAAAGAGACGACTTCAATTATCCTGAAGGACGACAAGAATGCTTATCGCTACCACCCATTCGATTATTTGAATGATTTGGCGCTGAGGATGTCAGCAGGCATCGCTGATGTCGTGATCTCCAGGGCTGGTTCGACTATTTTTGAAATTTCAGCATGGGGACTGCCATCCATCATCATTCCCTTGTCAAAGGAAGTCAGCCATGACCAGATAAAAAATGCGTTTTCGTATGCTCACACAGGGGCATGCACCGTAATCGAAGAACAGAATCTAAGCTCTCACATCCTTATCTCAGAAATTGACAGAATAATAAATAATCAGTCTATTAAAGACAGGATGCGCCAGGGAGCCAAGGAATTCAGCCATATTGACGCAGCCAACAAAATTGCTGAAGTGATTTTTGAAATCGCCTTGAAGCATGAATAGCAGGCATGGTACAATATGGCTTCAATATGATTATTAGTTTTAATAAGTAAATTTATAAATATGCAACCAGAAACAACGGGAGTAAAAACGTGGCAGTGGGTGGTGACAGTAATCGTCATCATCGTTCTCATTATCCTCGGATACTACATGTTTAATAGCAAAGACGCTGCAGCCCCTTCGACAATTGATGATGCAAATGGAGATGCAATGATTGCTGGAAAGGATGTAAACCGAGTAGTCGTCACGGATCAGTTTCCAGGCAACATCGTTTATCTTTCTTCAGTTCAGCTCACGAAGCCGGGATTCGTAGTCATTCATAAGGACAATGCCGGCGTACCAGGAGATGTCATTGGATACCAATATTTCGATAAGGGAATCAATCCTGGAAAGATCACTTTGAATGCAGCAACGACGGATGGAGGAATCTATTACGCAGTGCTTTATTCAGATGATGGGGACAGGGTCTTTAGCGCAACGAAGGATCTTCCTCTCAAGGATGCTTCAAAAAACACGATCATGAAGCTCTTCCGCGTCACGACCACAATCACAGAAACGAAGGGATAGTCAGCAATAAAGATAGCAAAAACGCAAGGCGCCAAGTGGCGCCTTTGTGTTATAATGTGGCTTACATGTCAAATAACGTCATAACAAGATTTGCACCTTCGCCAACCGGCTTTCTGCATATAGGCGGTGTGCGAACCGCGCTATTCAGTTTCCTTTTTGCCAGAAAAAACAAAGGCGTCTTTGCTCTACGCATTGAAGATACAGATAAAGTCAGGAGCAAAAATGAATGGACTGATGCGCTCATAAATGATCTCGAATGGCTTGGACTCAAGCATGATGTCTTCGTGAGGCAGTCGGATAAGGCTGATATACACAAGGCATACATTAAAAAATTGATTGACTCCGGACACGCTTATGTTTCAAAGGAAAAAGTAGTGGAGGAGGGCCAAAGAGATGAGGTGATCAGATTTAAAAACCCAAATAAAAAAGTCGTCATCACTGACTTGATTCGCGGAGAGGTGACTGTAGATACGACTGACTTAGGAGACTTTGTCATCGCCAGAAGCATAGGCGAACCAGTCTATCATCTGGCTGTAGTAATAGATGATTTCGAGATGGGGATTACACACGTTATAAGAGCCGAGGAGCATCTTTCCAACACTCCTCGACAGATTCTCATTCAGGAGGCAATCGGTGCTCCTAGGCCAATATATGCCCATTTGCCGCTAGTTCTAGCCGAGGACAGGTCAAAACTTTCGAAACGAAAACATGGGGAGACAGTATCTTTAACCTATTACAGGAACAAGGGCTATTTGCCTGAAGCAATCCTTAATTTTGTGGCTCTTATCGGCTGGAATCCAGGAACAGATCAAGAGATTTTTGCTTTAGATGAATTAATTGAGGTATTCGACTTAAGCAAGGTACAGAAGGGAGGGGCGATCTTCAATGTTCAGAAGCTTGATTGGACTAACAAGCAGTACATAGAAAAAATGAGCTTGGAAAATTTCGTTGCGGCAGCTAAGGATTTCATTCCTGCCGGAACGTCGCCAAAACTTTTTCCATTACTGAAGGAGAAGGCGAGCAAATTTTCAGATATCGTAGAACTCCTAGAGGGGGAGCTGTCCTTCGTGAATCCGCTTGCCGCTTATCCAAAGGAATCACTTAAGTGGAAGCAGGAAAAGGATTTGGAAACAACAAAAAGACATTTGAAAACCGTCATAGAAAAACTTTCCCAGCTTGAAGATTTTTCAAAAGAATCGGTCAAGGCTGTGCTCTGGCCGATAGCAGAATCGGCAGGGAAGGGGAATGTGCTCTGGCCAATGCGCTATGCCCTATCCGGAAGAGAAAAATCCCCAGACCCTTTTTCAATTTCTGAAATTCTCGGCAAGGAAGAAACGCTTAAGCGCCTGACTTTTGCCCATGACTTACTTTAGAAATGCCTTTTTATCTCTCATAACTGCTTTTCTCATCGTGTCAGTCGCGAGCGCTCAATCCGCAGATGAGCTCAGAAGCAAGATCAGTGATCGAAACGATGCCATAGCAAGGCTTGAGGCCGAAATAAAGCAATACCAGATAGATGTCGAGGCTCTTGGCAAAGAGAAGGATTCTTTAAGCAATGCCATCAAAACCCTTGACCTGTCGAAGAAAAAGCTTGAAGCCGATACGAAGATAACAGAAAACAAGATTGCTGCAAAAAACCTTGAGATAAAGGAGCTTTCTTTGCAAATTGGCGATAAAAGCGAACGCATAACTGATAGCAGGAGGCTGATATCGCAATCGCTCTATACGATTTCACAGATGAATTCCGCATCAATCATCGAGACCATATTGAGCCAAAAGTCTTTTTCCGATATGTGGAGCAGCGCTGATGAATTGACGACGCTTCAGGCCACGATGCAGGATAGGATAGTCGAACTTGAGAGTCTCAAGATTAACCTCGAGAGCAATAAGAAACTCACCGAAAAGAAAAAGGTTGAGCTCGTGACCTTGCAAAGCGATCTCAAAAACCAAGCGAAAATCATCGCCGATAACGTAAGAGAAAAGAACTCCATTCTTACTGAAACCAAGAATACTGAGGCGAATTACAAGCAGTTGCTGGCTGTAAAGGAAAAACAGAAAGATGCATTCGAAAAGGAAATTGAATCGCTCGAAAGCGCGCTCAAAATTGTTATCGACCCGAACAGCATCCCAAGCAGTGGCTCTGGCGTCCTAAAATGGCCGCTTGATAACGTCAGAGTAACACAATATTTTGGCAATACCTCTTTTTCAACACAGAATCCAAGCGTTTATAAGGGTTCAGGCCATAATGGAATTGACCTTGCGGCTTCTATTGGAACACCAGTCAAGGCTGCTGCATCAGGTGTAGTATCTCAGGTCATCAACACAAGCATCGCTCGAAAATGCGGATATGGCAAATGGATCGTCGTAAGGCACCCGAACGGCCTTTCAACCCTTTACGCGCATCTTTCTCTCCCGACTGCAGTGAAGGGCGACAATGTATATGCCGGCCAAATAATCGGCTATAGCGGAAATACGGGCTTTACGACTGGTCCGCACCTTCACTTCGGCGTTTACGTGACTCAGGGGCTTCAGACAATTGAAAGCAAATCCTGTCCAGGCATAATCATTCCATATGCCGCCTACAACGCCTACCTTAATCCACTTTCCTTCCTTTAACTTTATTTCAGCGGTGCTATAATTCAATCATCATGATTAAATGGATTATCATCGTCGTCATAGGTCTTATCATTCTCGGGTACCTCGGTTTCGACGTTAGAAAGGCAGTTGAGGCCCCAATCACCCAAAGCAACTTAGAGTACGTCAAAAATGTCGTAGTTTACGTTTGGGATAAATATTTGGAGAAACCTGCAAAATACGTTTGGAATTTTTTCTTAGAATACATTTGGAGCAGCGCAGTAGATAATCTGCAGAAGATAAAAGACGGGGAAGAAGTGAATTATCAGAAGCTTGAGTCACCATTGCCAGCGAATTAGCATGGCCAAGAAGCTAAAATGGACTCTGGAGAAAATAAAAGAAGGCTTCAAGGCCTTTTATGATCAACATGGACACTATCCGACATCACATGAAGTCGATGCATATGCAAAGCTTCCGTCCTCGCGGCAAATTCAAAGAACCTTCGGTGGCCTGCCAGCTTTACGTAAACAACTTGGTTTTGGCGATGAGGATTTCACCAAAGGCGAATACAGCTCAAATCGGGCTCGTATAATCGGCCAGAGAGCCCACAAAGTTGAAAAAGAGGTATATGGGTACCTTATAAAGATCTTTGGAGTTGAATTCGTGCACCGCGAGTACTTTTTTAATGATGATAAAAGGAACCGAACTGACTTCTATGTATATCATAAGGCTGGAACCTTCTCTGTAGACGTCTTTTATCCCAAGAACCTCAGGATCGTTAATGGATGTATCAATAGTAAGCTGAAAACTTATATAGGTCTGGAAATCAAATATCCGACGATCTTTCTCATGATGAATGATTCGATCACTGATGCACAAATAGGGAATCTAATGAGGAAAAAGAAAAATAAATTAAAAGCGCATCAATCAGTGATGACGATGGGAGAGTTCAAGGCATTCTGCAGTTCGGTTAAAAAGAAGGCCTAGTGGGGCAGTGCTATTGCAATATATAGATATGTCGTACAACGTATCTGAATAAAAGATATATTGTGCGACACGCAATGTTTCCTTGCGCGAGGGGTTCCCTATTAGGGGTTGACTCAAAAATTTAAAAACAAAAAACCGAGTCTTGCGACCCGACCTTTTGTTTTAGAATTAAATTACTTCATCGCGAGAGCCCTGCTCCAGCATGGCTTCGACGCGCTCCAAGGCTGTGCGCCTGACTTCTCATAGAGGTACTTGGCGTATGCCATGTTTCCGTCTATGGTGTGGATGTCGAATCCAAGCTTCTTGGCCGTCTCGAGGTGATATCGCTCGTTGATCTGCATAATTCCAACATCAGCGTTGTCTACCCTTCCTCTGACGACTTCGCCGTCCTTGTAATGCATGAATGTTGATTCACATCGCGCAATTTCAATAAGAAGCGGAGTGTCAGCAAAATGCTCTCGAAGATAGCTTTCAACAGCCTTTCGGTCAGATTCGGAAGTGATTTGTGAAGTGCTTTCTACCGAATCAGCTGCAGATGGTTGAACATTCACAGCGTCCGTAGTTGTATTACCTGCTCCGTACATTGAGGACAAAAGAAATACGATACCAGTTGTAAGTTCAATCATATAATTTAAAGGACTTCAGCGAAGTCATGATGACTTACCGAAGTCCTCCATACGGATAATACTAGCACATCTAAATACGGATGTCAAGCTTTTATTGGCAGAAATCGTCAAAATATCCTTATTTTACAAGGGTTTCTAGGCAATACTCATTTAGACTAGTAAAGGGTATTGCATTATTGCACCCCTTGGTATATAGTATCTGGACTATGGCAACCAAAAAATCTGGCGGAACCACCAAAAACGGTAGAGATTCGAATCCCAAATACCTGGGAGTGAAGGTAAATCACGGCGAAGCTGTTACTGTCGGTTCAATTATAGTGCGACAACGAGGTACGGACGTGCTTCCAGGAAGAAATATCGGCATGGGCAAGGACCATACCCTCTTCGCCCTCAAGGCAGGCAAGGTGGAATTTGGAACTAAGAGAAAGACCCACTTCGACGAAACTATCAAGAGAAAGAAGATCGTCCACGTCGTATAAATAAAAAGCCGGTTCATCGCCGGTTTTTTTATTGCCTTTCTTATTTTATTCCCTTAATCTCTAGATTGAATTTGATAGTCTTGCCAGCTGCCTGCACTGTAACCTCATGCACGCCAGTCTGCTTGATCGGAGCTTTTAAGATTATGCTTTCTGGAGCAATCTGCAACTGGGTCTGTTTCTGAATCACTGGGATGATTTCTGCCGTATGAACTCCAGCAAAAAGATGCCCTTTCTCATTTGCCTTCTCGTCCATCGTAACGGTCCTTCCCTCAAGCTGAGCTAAATTCTTTAGCAAAAGGTCCTGATGAAGCTTCTTCTCGCCCTCATCTCGGGACTTCTCGAGGTCGATTCGCTTGATAACGTCTGCGGTAGCTGCAACAGCCAGCCCTTTTGGGATAAGCATGTTTAGCGCGTATCCATCGCTGATATTCTTCATCTCGTATCGCTTCCCCACCTTCGGCACATCTTTCAATAATATGATTTTCATGCGGTATTTTAATTATTCTCGTATACTACGCTTATTTTTTCAAAATTTCAAGCGCCTTGTCGAGCTGAGGATCCTTCTTCGCTTCTGCATCCTTTGGTGTAATTTCCGCCTTTACGTCAGGCTCAAGACCGTCGTGGGAAAGATTGTGCCCGAGCGGAGTCAGCCATCGCGCGATGGTCACCTTCAAGGATGTTTCTGGCGTAATATTCACAAGTTCCTGCACGGACCCCTTTCCAAAGGTTTTTATACCTACAAGCTGTGCAACTTTGTGCTCCTGCAAGGCACCTGCCAGGATCTCTGATGCGGAAGCAGATCCGTTATTAACCAGAATCACTACCTTATACTTCCCTTCCCCGAAGAACTTATTCAAAACATCATAGCCCTTGCTTCTATAAACCTTATTTTCGCTTTTCCCACCGAAATCTTCGGTGACAATCGTCTTCCCTGCTGGCAAGAACCAGCTTGCAATATCCCACGCCGCATCAAGATATCCTCCTGGATTGCCTCGGAGATCAAGCACAAGCCTATTCTTGCCAGACTGGAGAAATTCTCTCAATGCGTTCCTGAAAAGATTCGGCGACTGCGCTGTAAAGCTGAAAAGCCTGATTATAAAGATGCCATCCTTGATTTCTGTTTCAAGGGTAGGAATGTCTATGACATCTCTCGTGAGAATTTTTTCCAAAGGCTCATTCGAACCTTCTCGAATAAAGACTATTTTAACAGTCGTGCCGCGCGCTCCGCGGATCAGCTTTACCGCCTTATCGGTCGAAAGGTCATTTGTCGATTGATCATCGATCTTGATAATTCTATCGCCAGCCTTTACGCCAGCCCTGTCTGCCGGGCTATTTTTGATGGGAGAGATGACAGTAAGAATTCCGTCCTTGATGCCGATTTCCATTCCTACGCCCTCGAAATTGCCGGCAATATCGCTTTTGAAATTCTTGTTCTCCTCTGGCGGAAAGAAAACGGTATAGGGATCGCCCTGGGAGCTCGCAAGTCCTTGAATAGCGCCCCATATTCTCTTTTGGGTATCAGTCGTCGTCGCCTCAACATATTTTTCAGATAGGACGTTCCAAACCTTCCAGAATGGCTCAAATTGTTCATTGGTTATGATTACTCCCTTCGGGGCGATGCTAAGCAGGGCCTCATTTCTGCCATTCTTTTCCCCAAAAACATTTCCTACATAAAATGCCAAAACAACTATGACTGCTCCGATAATTCCGAAAGCTATTCGGGGATTCTGTTCTTTATTCATATATGGGAGCATTATCTCAAATAATTTGATTTCAGACAATATGAAAGCTATACTAAACCACATGCCAATCCAGATTTACAACACGCTCACTGGTCAGAAAGAAGAATTCAAGTCTCTCAAGAAAGGAAAGGTCGGCATGTATCATTGCGGCCCGACAGTCTATGACACCGCGCATATCGGCAATCTACGGACTTTTATCATGAACGACACCATCCGAAGGGTTTTCGAGCATGAAAACTATGATGTCACGCAGGTCATGAATATCACCGATGTGGATGACAAGACTATGCGCAAAAGCAAAGAGGAAAATACTACCCTTGAGAGATTAACTAAGCATTACGAAACGCTTTTTCTTGCAGATATTCATTCCCTCAACATACTGACCCCGCACAAGCTCTTGAGCGCACGCAATCATGTGAAAAATATGATTGAAATGATTTCAACCTTACTTGATAAGGGCATCGCCTATCCCACCAAGGACGGCATTTATTTCGGCATCAGCAAGTTCAAGGATTACGGAAAACTGGCGAAAATCAATTTGTCCGACGAAACAAAGGAAAGAATCGCGAACGATGAATACGATAAAGAAAATCCGAGGGATTTTGCTCTCTGGAAATTCAGAACCGGCGAGGATGGCGAAGTTTCCTGGCATGCAGTCTTTGGCGAAGGGCGTCCAGGCTGGCATATAGAGTGTTCAGCGATGGCCACTGCTGCGCTTGGCCCCACAATCGATATCCACACCGGAGGAACCGACCTTATTTTCCCCCACCACACGAACGAAATCGCGCAATCAGAAGCTGCCACTGGAAAAACCTTTGTGAACTATTGGATTCATGGAGCCTTCATGAACGTGGATGATACGAAGATGGCAAAATCCAAAGGCAATTTTCTGAAGCTATCAGATCTCGAGGAAGCCGGCATCTCCCCTCTCGCCTTTAGATATTGGCTTTTAACTTCGCACTATAGGTCTCAAGTGAATTTCAGCATAGAAGCGGTTAAGGCAGCCCAAAATGCTTTTGTCCGCCTTATAGAAACCTTTATTCGTCTCGGCGAGGTACAGAATGAGCATGTTCATGCCGCAGCAAACCCAAGAGAGTATGCAAAAGAATTCAGCGATAAAATAACAAATGATTTAGATACGCCTGGCGCAGTCGCCCTCATGTGGGATCTGATCAAAGACCACTCTGTTGAAGCAAAAGAAAAGATCGAGCTCATGCTTGATTTCGATGAGGTTTTTGGCCTTGGGCTTCATGTGGTACTGAATATGAAGGATGAAATGAATGAGGCGATTCCAGCTGAAATAACTGCACTTGCAGAGGCTCGCGAACTTGCCCGTGTAGCGAAAGAATTCGATAAGGCGGATGCCTTGAGAAAAGAAATCTCTACACGCGGATACGAGATAAAAGATAATCCAGAGGGATACATTCTCAAGAAAATTAAATAGTTGCTATTTCTAATTTTTCTATTCTCTTTTCAGTCTTTACTTGTCGCTTGTTGACCAACTCCATTTGGTCCTGAAGCACATCCACTTTATATTCGACTTTATCTAATCTATTTTCAATTCTTTCGAATCTGCCGTCCATGTATCTTTGTTGTGCTGCAAAAGCGCCATTTATAATAACAGCGAATTTCTCAAACGATTCATCCAAATATACCTTTGTAACTAGATCATTTTTATTGTCCATAAGTTTATTTTGTTAAATTAGTATAGCAGAAAGAATATCAAATCGAAATGAAATTTTAGTGAATTTTTTGACTAAAATCACAGTTCAACAATACTTTTGAGGGTCATTCAAGCCCACATATGCACAGGTTATAAACTTTTTAGCTTTTTCAACAAAAATAAGGTCCTTTTTAAAATGGTACAATGAGCCTATCAAAAATTTATGAACCCGACCTCATCTCCATATTTCAAGACAAAAGATTTGCGCATACCGCCCCAGAGCCTTGAAGCAGAAAAAGCGCTGCTTGGCTCGATCATGATCCGCCCAGAAGTGATGCATGACATTATTGATATCGTCAATGATCTTGCCTTCTATTCTGATCGGCACAAGCTTGTGTGGCTCACGATGATGGAACTTCATAGCAAAGGAACTCCTATTGACCTCCTTTCTCTTTCAGCGCGCCTCAAAGACAAGGATATGCTTGAGCAGGTCGGAGGCATGAGTTATCTTACAGAACTCGTTCATGGCGTTCCATCTTCGACGAACGCGAAGCATTATGCTGAAATCGTGCAGAAGAAGCACATCATGCGAAATCTCATCAACGCTTCCGAATTTGTCGGCAATCTCGGCTTTGATGAAGAAATGGATATAGAGGAGACGCTTGATAAGGCAGAAAAGAAGATATTCGAAGTTACAAACTTCACTGGTACGCACAAATTCATTGCGTTGAAAGATACGCTCGTCGAGGCTTGGGAGAGAATCGATAAATTGCACTCGACAAAAGACGAGCTTCGAGGAATTCCAACCGGCTTTCATGCTCTTGATAACAAGCTCGCCGGCCTTCAGAAGTCCGATCTCATCATCCTTGCCGCCCGACCTTCCATGGGTAAGACTTCCCTTGCGTTAGACATTGCTCGCATGGCGGCGATAAATCATAAAGTCCCTGTCGGCATCTTCTCGCTTGAAATGAGTTCTCAGCAGCTAGTCGACCGCATGCTCGCTGCAGAATCGCAGGTTGATTCATGGAAGCTCCGAACCGGTCAGAATCTCAATGTCGACACGGATTTTAAAGCTATTCGCGACGCCATGGATCGCCTTTCTCAAGCCCCAATCTATATCGATGACCAGCCGGCAAACAATATCCTCAAGATGCGTGCCGTCGCCCGACGACTCAAGAGCGAAAAAGGCCTCGGGCTTATAGTCGTCGACTATCTCCAACTCATGGTTCCAACCCAGAGCCGCAATTCTGACAATGTTGTCCAGCAAGTTACAGAAATTTCTAGATCACTCAAGCAGCTCGCCCGAGAGCTGGAAGTCCCAGTTCTTGCGCTTTCACAGCTTTCCCGAGCCGTCGAACAGCGCGGAGGCGAGCCTCGTCTTTCTGACCTTCGAGACTCTGGATCTATCGAGCAGGATGCTGATGTGGTGCTTTTCATTCACCGAGAGGATAAGTACAATAAGGAAACGGCACGGCCAAATATTGCAAAAATCATGATCGAGAAGCACAGGAACGGCCCAACAGGCGTAGCTGAACTTTACTTTGATGACAAGAAAACAACCTTCATGAGCATCGATAAGAGCGACTTCGGAGAATTCAACAGCCAAGGCAATGGATCCGATTTCTAAGCTAACAGAATATTTCAGGGAATTTCCAGGTATCGGCCCACGACAAGCCCGACGCTTCGTATATTTCCTTTTGACCCGCAATGCTGCACATCTCGAAGATATGTCACGGCTTATTTTGGACATTAAAAAAAGCATCCGTATCTGTTCCTCCTGCTTCCGCTTCTATCAGGATGGAAAAACAACTATGTGCCCTATCTGTTCAAATGCCAGCCGGGATGCCAGTCAGCTCATGATCGTTTCCCGTGATGTAGACTTCGAGGCTATAGAGAAAAGTAAAGTATACAACGGATTCTATTTCATCCTTGGAGGAACTATCCCCATTTTGGACAAGGAACCAGAAAAAAAAGTCAGGCTTAAGGAACTCACTGATAAGATAAAAAAGAATCAGTACAAGGAAATCATCCTCTCGCTCAATGCCAATGCTGAAGGCGAACATACTGCAGAGTTTATTCGATCATATCTGAAGGATAAATTCCCTTCTACTGACTTCTCTGTTTCCGTCCTCGGCCGCGGACTTTCGACAGGAACAGAGTTGGAATATTCAGATACGGATACGATAAAGAATGCGCTGAAGAATAGGGAGAAAATCTGATGCATAAACACGATTGGATAGTAAAAAATAAAGAAGAGGCTTTGGCAAAAGATAAGAGCTTTTGGGGGCATCTAAGCAAAGAAGCATACCCCATCACTAAGGGTGAGCTACGCATACCTATTTCTATTGAGCCATTTATTTTAAGCAAAAAAGAAAATACTGAATTGGAGGCTGACTTGGCCTTTCTTCTGTCAGCAGCAAAGAAAATTGCTCAGGCCTACTACACTGACCCCCGTATCGAAGAAGTGCTTGCTATCGATAAGGACGAACGGGGGCTCATCCTTTCAGCAAAAGAAAAGGACTTTACTGGAATTGTAAGGGTTGATCTTTTCTATTCTGACACGCCAAGGATTGTAGAAATCAATGCTGATTATCCTGACGGCTTTTTCATGCATGATGTGACTGCGCATGCTATGGCTAACCTGATTCCAGATTTGAATATTGAAACGAAAAATCATGCCAAGATATTTTCTGATCTACTTACTGTCGAAGGGGTAACGAAAGACATGTATATTTTTATCGGGTATGACAAAGAAAGAGCTTTTATTGATGAATTTCAATTGACAAAGGTTAAGCTCGAAGAACAGGGCTGGAAAAATATCTCTATAGGCACTTTCGAAGATCTCGAATTCAAAGGTAGCTCATTTTATCTGAATGATATGAAAATCGATGCCATCAGGAGAGGAAGCGAACTCTCGAAGATCAGAAAAATCCCCGGTCTTATTCCGCGTCTGCTTGAAGCTGAAAAAAATGGAGCTATTATCATTAATAACTTCAAAATGAGGCTTCTCGGATACAAATCCCTCTTAGCGGCACTTTGGGATGATAGCTTCCACAGCTATTTGAATAAGGACGAAGTATCAGCAATTAAAAAACTTTTGCCTCCGACTTTTAAGCTTGATGATCAAAAAATAACCAGAGAGATGCTTATCAAAGAAAAGGATACATGGGTTATCAAGCCTATTGATCTCACAGAAGGTTCAGATGTTTTTGTTGGACAGGCTTGTTCAGAGAAGGATTGGGGCAGTGCCCTCGATCAGGTCTATAGTAATCCAAAAAAATGGATTGCACAGCATAAGGTTGTGATTCCTGAAGCGATATTTAATATGATTGGAAACGGCCATTCGACAATTAGCAGTCAGAAAAGAAAGTTTGATTGCAATCCGCATATAATACTCTATAAAGATAAGGTCGAGATGGGAGTCACTCTTGTCCGTTTTTCTGATTCGCAAGTTTTGAACGTAGCTAAAGGCGGAGGTATTACCTATGCCTTCCCTGCCAAAGATTGATGATTGACACCGCCTAAATAAAATGCCAAACTGGCTGAAAATAGTAATTTCAGTTCATCGTCGTATCAACCAAACAACCCGGAGGAACCAAAAATGGAAAAA
>JBBTYL010000004.1:0-10806 GCA_038061795.1 Patescibacteria group bacterium | reverse complement strand
GTACGACAACAGATGAGGTTATCGAACCTAACGATGAGGAAGAGACACCAGAGACCCCAACAGAAACTCCAGTTGAGACTCAGGAAGAATCAAGCAGTCAAGCACCTGAAGACAACATAGTAAACATCCCATCTGAAGAATCTATGGCACAGGAGCCAGTAGTAGAGCCAAATTTGACGGAATAGAAGAGCTAGATAATCAGGAGAGGAAGATTTGTAATTCGACCAGTATTCCACACTTGCTAATCGTCCAATTATTGTCTATTAATTGTCTATAGTATTCGTAAGCTCACGAAATGTTCTAGTTTGTCCACACATTTTGTCTGGTTTACCCCCCAGCATGCTAAAATTAACGCATGCACCGTATCACGCACCGACTGCGTAGAGAAGCGGCGACATTTGCCTTGTTCGTCCTGCTAGTATCAGCTGGAACAGCCATACCTTTGGCTGCCCAGGCCTTTTTCCCTAGCTTAAACATGGCATCCGCAGCGACAGGGTGGCGTAGTTTTGTCTGCGGACTACCATCATTTCTCCTCTTCAGCGTTCCTGAATACTGTGCGGATGAGGAAGAAGCGACCCCTGTAGCTCCAGTTGTTGTTGACCGTCAGGGTGACAACGTTGTCAATGCACCTGTCGCTAATACAAAAATCATACCGTCAGTTTCCACTCCTACTTCCACAGGCAAAGTCGTCTACACTCAACCACAGACAGTACGCACACCACCCGCTCTCAATCAGTCATACCCAGCATCATCTGCCGACTACCTCCTCTCCCTCATATCATCCCTCCGCTCCGAGCTCGAAGCCTTCAAGACCAAGTCATCTATACAGACTGATCGTGTATTCACCAGTATTGGCAATTCCGTAGATGACCTAGATACCTCTAGCATATCTGGTCTAGGTACTCTAGCTACTGCTTCGTCAGTCAATGACTCCAACTGGTCTGGTACAGATCTAGCAATCAGCAACGGTGGTACAGGTACATCTACTGCTCCAGCCTACGGTGAAGTCCTCCTCGGCAATGCTCTGGGAGGCTATGACCTTGTGGCTACTAGCTCGCTTGGAATCACTAGTGGCTCTGGATCTGGGACTGTCAATTCTGGAACCATCAACCAGCTCGCATACTACGCATCATCTGGCACGACTCTTTCTGGCATTTCCACATCTTCTCTTGGTCTTCTCACCACCAATGTCTCTGAAGGCTCAAACCTCTACTACACAGACGCTAGGGTAAATTCTTACCTTGCAGCTTCCACCACTCTTCCTAAGCTCTACACTGCCAATACCTTCACAGGGCTTCAAACCTTCAACAACGCCTCAACCACTCAGCTTACGGTATCGGAGGCGACATATTTCCCTGGAGGTATTTGGAACTCGAGTGGAAATGTAGGCATCGGCACTACTTCACCGTATGCCAAGCTTTCGGTTGCTGGCACCATCGTCGGACAGAATATCGTTGCAACATCTACCACCTCAGTGAACAGCTTTGCGGCTACGACTACGGCGCCATGTTTCTCTTCAGATGGAACGAATTGTATTAAGAACAAGTTAATCGGACTCTACAACACATCGAATGCAATCTACAACGCTCTAAACGGGTTGAATCTCAAAGTTGGTATAATCGGTGATTCAGTGATAGAAGGGAAGAGAACATATCTACTTTCTTTATTTCAGCAATATTATGGGCTGGCTGGACTCGGCTTTGGTGGCATAAATGCCCTTGCAGCTAACGGTACGACACAAAACGCTGGCGACTACGGATACTGGATTACCGGCGTGACCTATAGTGTTCCGACATCTGGTACAGTGACATTCAGCAACAATAGCACTGATACAATACGGGCAAATACCCTTAAGGTCTACTACATAAGCGAAAATGGCAGTGGAACATTCAAGGTTCAGGCTGACATAGATGAATCTGGTGATTTCTTCGATGTGTCTGGATCTACAACTGACACTAACAATGGCGGTACGGCGGTCGGAAGTGTATTGACTATATCGACCACGACACAGAATTATCGATTCAGGGTGGTCGGAGTTTCCGGAACTTCTAGAGTGGTAAGCGGTGCTGCATATACTGATAATGAGAGGGGATATATACTACTCGATTTCTCGAAAGGAGGCATCGACTTTGATGAAAATGATCAAACTCCACAAGCAATCATCGAGCCGTTCATTGAGGATGCTGCTCCACACCTGCTTTTTGTTGAAACCAAGGATGATGCTGACATATTCAACACATATTTTCCGAGCGTCAAGGCGAAGTTTGATGCAGGAACGACTGCAACGGATTGGTTTTTTATAGGATCGTCGCCGTATCGGAGCGATGCGAGTACAGCTGTGCAGATAACGGCGAATGCAAATATGAAGAAATACGCCAATGACAACGATCATCCGTATTTCGATTTATTTGATATATTCCCAGACGCAACAATGATGGATGCGAATGCGTATCTTGATGGTGCTGGAGTGCATTTGACTGCAAAGGGGTATGACTATGCATCGAATATAATATTTGATCAGTCGATTGGTTCGTTACAATCTAAACTGTGGAACAATTCTGGCGGAGCAACATTTCCACAATTTATACTCTCTGGCCAGTCAACACAGACATATAACCAGAAAGGCGTCATGAATCCAACTACGGATTCGACTCTTGGCAGGGCTGGATGGTTCATATACGGTCACAAAAACGCTTATAAGGAGCTTGTATTGGGAGATGTCGGTCAGACTCAGAGGTTCAGCATAGTCTCTATGCCTGGGAACGATGCGGTATATCCATACGGTATGTATTGGGGAATTGGTAGCAACGCCCGTCTCGCTATGACATCTGGAGGACGGATGAAGATTGCCGATTCCCCAACTAGCGTTGCACCACTCGCACGGCTGGAGGTTCAAGAAGCGAATGGAACATTAATTGACCTTTATGTTAACGGTATTACTGGTAAAACAGGTAATCTACAGCGTTGGGGCGTCAATGGTACCGCTCTTGCCGCTATCAGTGCCGCTGGTTATCTTGGCATCGGCACGACATCACCTGGAACACACCTGTCTCTTGGTGATACTGGAAACAATACCGTCAATATATCACCGACAGCCACCTCTACATTCGGGAGCGGAATAAATGTGCGTACAGGTTGCTTCGCTATCAATGATGTATGCATATCGGCGGGTGGAGGTTCAGGTACAGTCAATAGCGGTACCGCCGGATACCTGTCCTACTATGGTTCTACTGGCACGACGCTTTCAGAGACGACTAATCTCTTTTGGGATAATACGAATACGCGTCTCGGCATCGGAACGACAAGCGCCCTCTCCGATATCTCATTTGGCGGCAATGCTGCACGCAGTATTACGGTGGAAAGGAATACGACGACAGGTGGAAAGAATTTGACTATTCAAGCTGGTGGAGCCAAAGCGGGAAATACGAATAGCAACGGAGGAACACTCACCCTTCAGGCGGGAACATCTACAGGTAGTGGATATTCAATGATCGATTTCAAGACAATGTATCCTGGATCATCTGGGACGACAGACGGCACATTCGGTACGCGCTTAAGTATTGGCAAGTATGGAGCGGTTCAAATCGGGGGATCAGCGGCCGGTTTTGGCTTTAATGGTGAACACTATGGAGGGCTCGACATCGCATACGGCGGTGCTCCAGCGACACTGATAGTCGGTGCGGAGTCTAACCTTACCACGAGGACGAATTATACTAGCAAGGTTGGGAAAATAGCACTTGCTCCATATATGACTACTGCTAATCCGGTCGGATTGATAGGCGGTAATTCTCTCAGCTCCGCGAACAATATCATATGGGGAGGCGGAAGTTCGACTCTTCAAGCGGCGACTCAGCATGATTTCTATACCGCGACAGCGACGAACACCCCGACAGGAACATCTCGCCTAACCATCGACAGTGTGGGTAATATCGGCATCAACGATACAACCCCTCTCAATATTCTTGATATATCGTTATCATCGAGCGCCACAGCAAAGACATCCGCTTTCAGTGGCATTGCCGTGAACAACACAGCCACATCTACTTCGAATATAATAAAGTCTGGCATCAACATATCTTCTACTGGAACATGGTCTGGGGCGACCGCAAGCAACATTGGTCTCTATGTATCAGCAGTGACTGGAGGCACCAACAACTACGATGCCATATTCAACGGAGGAGGGAATGTCGGAATTGGCACTACGAGTCCATGGAGGAAACTATCGGTGACTGGCACAGCAGCATTCGACGGTCTCACTGCCGCAGGGGCATCAGGCGATGCACTTTGTCTCTCAGCAGGCAAGGAGATGGTCGTCAACACAGGCGCACAGACTTGTACTGTGTCATCGGCCAGATTCAAGAATGGTATCGGTAATCTAGATATTGGACTCGTTGAGCTTATGAAGCTCAATCCAGTTTCGTTCAAGTACAATGGAAGCGATGAGGATCGTATAGGCTTCATCGCGGAAGAAGTCGGACAGATCGATGGCCGGCTTATATTCACCGAGGAAGATGGGGAAACCCCGAGAGGTGTGCGTTATGAGGATATGGTCGCTGTCGTCGTCAGTGCAGTTAAGGAGCTCGCGTCTACGGCTCGAGAATGGGTAGTCGCGAAAATCACCGCCACACTTGCAATATTTAACCGAGTAGAGACGAAACAACTCAAGACTGACGAACTTTGTCTCGACGATGTTTGCATCACCAAGACTCAGCTTCAAGCATTGCTCAATAGCGCGGACATAAACACATCAGACGCGCAGACACCGATAGTGCTGGATGATGATTCATCGGACGACAATGCTTCTACAACCGAGTCTGTCGCGACGACAACAGAGGAAATGATTGAGGATATCGGCGGTAGCGATGATTTTAATGATAATGCCTCGACAACTGAAACTGTTATTGAGGATGAATTAGAAAATGTTGGTGATCAGTCAGGAGGTACTGTCACGGAAGGTTCGGAAAATTCTGGCACGGGGGAGACAGTAGTAGAACCAACAGAACCAGTTGAATCGTCGGAACAAGATATTCCTCCAGAAGAAGTGCAGGAAACACAAGAGGAGGTTGCTCCACAAGAAACAGAGGAAGCTTCTCCTGAAAACTAAGCTACTTTCTTTACGATCGCCTCGAATGACTTTGGATTCTCGTGAGCGAGAGTTGAAAGGATTTTTCGGTCGAGAGCGATATTTGCCTTCTTGAGAGCGCCGATGAACTTGCTGTACGAGTTCTTTTCATTGAGATTTCGGAGTGCGGCATTGATGCGGACATTCCAAAGGTTTCGGAAGTCTCCCTTCTTATCTCGTCTGTGAGCAAAAGCGTATGTTCCTGCATGAGAAATAGCTTCGTAAGCTGTTCGCTCTTTTGTGCTTCGATTAAAACGGTATCCTTTTACTTGTTTGAGGACATTTTTTCTGGTTTTCAGGGCATTTACTCCTTTCTTTACTCTTGTCATGGTGTTTTATTATGCGTTAATTAAAAATCGGCTTTTTTCCTTGGCTGTCATGTGGAAGGGCATCGAGCGCTTCTTTGCAAGCTGAGCCCGTCGGCTTTCTTTTGAATTGAAGTGGTTCTGGCCTTTTGCACGCGCAAGAATCTTGCCGTTCTTCGTCACTTTTAGTCTCTTCAAATATGATTTGTTTGTTTTCATCGGTTTATTTTTTGAAATTTTTTACTTTGCTTTTTCGATTATCGCGGACAATCCCTTAAGCCCCTTTGTTGGTGGGCTTACGACTTTGTACTCGGTCGTAATCAATTTGAAGATACGATCCATTCGTTCCTTATGGAAATTGATATCCATATATTTCGATCTTCCGACAAGATATAGATCTATCTTGACTCGATGTCCTTCTGCAAGCCATTCTGAGGCTTTTTTGGCCTTGAGCTCCAAATCATGGTCTCCGGTGCCTATTTTGACCTGAATATTCTTCAAATCTGACGTCTGAGTGCGAGATTTTGCAACCTTCTGCTTCTTCTTTTCGTCGTATTGAAATTTACCATAATCCATGATTTTTGCAATAGGAGGGACGGCATTGGGCGATATTTCGATAAGATCGAGGTTTCTAGCCTGCGCTTCCTTAAAAGCTTGAGCCAAAGGAATAACCCCAAGGTTCTGTCCATCCTCGGTAATGACGCGCAGTTCAGGCGCCTTTATGAAGTTATTGATGCGTACGCGGGAGGTGCTCAAAGTTATTATTTAGTGCTGTATTTATAGCATTATTCGCTGATTAAAGGAAGTCCCTGACGAACCTAATGAAGAACCCGGCGAATTTTTCGACCCAATAACGCCGTTTCCAGTCCTTGAAGGTCACTTCCTGCGAATTGGATATGTCTTCGATGAAATGATGGTAAACCTCTTCCGCGAACCCGCTATTGGTGCTTACCAGGTTGGCTTCAAAGTTATAGAGGAGGCTGACATTGTCGAAATTGAGGGTGCCTACAGTCGCCCAGCCGCCATCTATGACTACAGTCTTGCTGTGGAGCATTTCCTCTCTGTAAAAGTATATTTTAACTCCTGATTCTAGAAGTTTTGTGAAAAAGGTTCTGGCGCAAAGATCGACGATGGGGTGATCGGTCCATTCTGGCATGATGATTCTCACATCGATTCCTCGATGGGCAGCCAGACGCAGCGCTCGTGAAAGCTGGCGTGTCGGCACGAAGTAAGGGGTCGTTATGTAAATGTATTTTTGCGCGTGATGGATGGCATCGATGACGTGCTTATAAAGCCTTCGCCTTCGCGGCAGGGGGTTGTTCGTAATATATTTGAATTCTCGGTCGCTATGCTTTTCTTCGAGTATTTTCGGGAGCTTTTTTCCTAGAGCCCTATCCCACATTCTTTCAAATGCGTTTTGCATATCTTTCACGACAGGACCTTCGACTCTTACGACAGTATCCCGCCAGCTGATCATTTTGTCAGATACGCATATGCTGCCAGTGAATGCAATTTTTGTGTCGATGACAAGCGTTCTCCGATGGTTGCGGAAATACCACGAACGATAGTCATGAGCCTTGAAGAAGCTTGGAAAAAGCGTCTTGAAGAATATGAGCTCGATACCCTTATTTCTCAATTCTTCGGCCGTAGTCGATCCGAAGAAGCTGAAGCTTCCAGCTGCATCCCAAAGGAACCGGACCTTCACTCCTTGCTGGGCCTTGCGGGCGCAGACGTCAATGAATTTCTTGCCGATATCGTCCGTAACGAATATGAACTGCTCGAGGTCGATGCTGACAGTCGCAGACTCGCAGGCTTCGATCATCGCCGCCCAACCCTCCTCGTTCGTTGTGTACATCTTCCAATTCGTATGAGTTGTCATAAGCCTAACTAGTATATCTCAAAAAGGGTAAAATGGAAGATAAAAGGAAAGCCGCACACGATCTTGCGAAAGCGGGCGGCGATTCTGAAAACTGAAAGGGATTCAGGCAAATTCCGGAGACATGAATGTCTTGATGAAGTAAAGAATCCTGCCAGTGAAGTCCCCCACGATATTTGCCGGGACTGGCTTACATCCAAGCATTGGCGGAAATTGTTCGAAATCTCCGCCGTTAGCCAATCTGAAGCGAGGAACACCGATCTCTTTGAGCTTTTCCATAAAATGGCCAAGCTTGCTGTAGATCTGACTCTGCATGCTAGAATAATCGGCGCATTGGCATTTCAGATTGATGGGAAAGCCACCATTGAATTCCAGGGAAGCTCTCAATTCTAGACGACTGCCTGATTCGACGTACCCGAGAAAAATAATCGGTGTTTTCGTGGTGGGACGGGGATGGACCGATAAGTATGTTTGTGCCATGTAAGGGGATTTTTCGTGTTTGGTTTTCAGTTATGTTATGTACTTTCCAATGGCATCCATGCCAAGGGAGAGCGAAAGAACATGCGGCAAGGCCGCGGACTTCGACTGGAAATCTTAACCTGTTTCCTAAGCCTTGTCAAACCCATGCATAACTGCTTGGAGTCAGGGCTGACCAAGGTTATAATATCAACATGGAAAATCTTTTAGAAAACCTTATATTCGTGGTGGTAGCGATCGTCTTCGGTTTCATATTCTTCGGTCCGCACAACAATTCAAAAAAGAAGGATGATAAGAAGGGGGGAGATGATAAGAAAGGAGGAGGGGATAAAGGGAAGAAATAGGCAAAAAGAAAGACCCCTACCAGAGAAGCCGGTGAAGGTCTTTCTCTGAAGGGGTCTGTTGTGCCTTGGTCAATTCAAGCTGGCGAGCATTTTTTTGAGTGATGCCTCGACTGCGTTAGGAGCGACGACGCTTTCGCATCCGCGCTCCCACATGCAGCTTCGAGCCACATAATCGTTGCTGAATGCGAGAATCGGGCAGTTTGGATTCGAGATCCGTATTTTGCAAATGACTGCGTCGGTGCTTCCATCCGCGAGGAAGTCATCACAGACGATTAGGTCGTAGTGATTTTCCTCGACACGTTCCAATGCCGCTGCGCACGAGCTGATCTCGTCAATTTCGCTGATTTCCGCACTCAAGCAGAGCTGAGCGAGTTTGATCGAAAGGTTAATGTCTCCGACAACTAACAGTATTTTCTTCATAGGTGAGCTTTCTTGGGTTATTTTTTTGTGAAACCGCTGAGGTATATTATAGCATATAATATACCTGAATGTCAATAGTACGTAATAGTTCAATAGCTTGGAATTAACTCCATCCTTGGGTTTTTGAAGCGTCTGAAGGAATTTTAAGTATATAAAAAAGGTGCCGGACTGTTCAGCACCTCAAAGAATGGATTGGAAACACAGGGAAAGGACTATACACCTCTTCCTCGTTACCTCTTGCGAGATAACCCTAGTCGGGGGTACCAATACCCCCTCGCAGTCCTGTCGGACTGAGCATAAATGCAAGAACGATCGTATGCACATACAGTCGCATCACACCACGTCCAAGCACTCAAGCCTACCATTGTCTGCTAAGTGCAACCTGCTCCGTAGCAGAAAGCCACATTGAGGCTCTACCTCACGATTCAAACGTATACTTGGAATGAATCAGCTATGGAACCAGATCTTCTGGTGTGTTTCTAATCCACTCAAACTTTAGTGCTTTATATCCAAAAATGCAAATATAAAAGAAGAAACCCCCTAAAAGTGTTGCACAGCAACGACAGATTGAACAAACCTACGCAAAAAATCCTGAAATGTGGAGATATCAGGTAATTTATCGAACCGCTTAAAAGACTACCTTTCTCGGTTCTGGGTTTACTATGAAAGCAGTGAGAAGCTCAGAAAAGTGCTTGAAAATGCTTGATGGACAGATGGTGAAGGGGACACAAGGAAGGAATTGAATAAAAGAAAAGACCCTCACCATAAAAAGCGTGAGGGGGCTTTTCGTGTAAGGGTCGTGATTAAACCACTTCCTCGGTTTTTCGAAGGTGGGGCAAACTAACACCGTACTTTTGTTCAAAGTAGGAGAGGTCAACCTTTTCGAAACTACCAGTGAAAGGATTGAAACGCATCATATTCGAAAATGCGTTTTTGAAAAACTCAGGATCAGTTTGGTGGTGGGCAAAGCAGTGAAGGATATCTGGATCAGTGAAGATTTCTGCTGAAAGGACGAGTAGATCGACCTTGCAGATATTTGTGTCCACAACCTCTTTACTGTTTTCCTCAAATCCGAACCAACCAGTGAAGAGTGAACGGAGATTGTCCTTCAAGGCCCCGTATTGTGCTTTCCTCGAGGGTGTTAGAACATTTGAATAGAAGCCGCGGTCGAGGACTATTATGTCAACATCGCTGGGATTTTCATTTCCCTCAGCGACGGAGCCAAAGAGGATAATGTCCTGGAATTCAGGATTGAGAGCTTCGGGCTCACGGCTTTCAGCGGCCAACATGACCGATAACGTACCCATGAGGCCTTGATCGCGAATTGTGGAATGGGCGAGTCGTCTTGAGCTCGACATAAGCAACTGTGCAATTTTTGTCGCGAATGCAAGCATTTTACTGTGATTCATAATTTTCCTTTCAAAGAGTTGATAGTTGTTTTATACTGCTTAAAACCTTCAAAAATAAAGACTTTAAGCAATACAAAACAAACCATAATCTGTTAGTATCATAGCATATTTAAAGGTATATTGTCAAGTCTGTGGAGATAGTGAGCCAAACTTGGAACCAACTCCATCCTTGGGTATTCGAAGCATCTGAGGGGATTTTAGGGGTTATATAAAACAAGAAGCCCCACCAGAAGCGTGAAGCTTCTTATGGAGCTGTTAAGCAGCATACATCATTTTTGCAAAATGACCCTTGGAAAGAAAATCGTCGTGGTTAAATTGAACATCTACGAACTGACGCTCTGTACCACCTTCTGGGTGGTGATTCACCACAACTGCTGGTTGCATAGTAAGAGCCAGCGGAGTCAGTAGGTCATTGACTGCAAGTCTGGCATCGTAGACAAGCACTCTATCACCTTTATGCGGTTGATAGTCAGACTGACCCCTTGGCTTATGATAGGCCATAATGGTCAGATACTCTTCTGCTTGTGAAACAAAACTTGCGAGTTCATCGGGCTGAAGTTGAGTTATCCGATTGATACGATCAACAAACCCCGTCTCTTTAAACTGTCTTAAAAACCAACGGTAGTTTTCGACTGTGCTGAACAGTTGCGGAAACAGGCGATAAAATGTGCGTGCAATGTCACTAAACCGATTTGGTTTCAAGTTCATAATTTTTCAAAGAAGGCGTTCCACCTTCGTCCTGTGGTTAGGCAGGAATACCTCAAAAACTGCTACTTGTTAAAATAGCATACTTTTATATAAAAGTCAATAGTTGTGGAGATGGGCGGAATCGAACCGCCGTGCAGATGAAATC
>JBBTYL010000003.1:0-256750 GCA_038061795.1 Patescibacteria group bacterium | reverse complement strand
CTCTACGATGCGTGATATGAAGTACCTCAACTGTCGAGGCCTTTCATCCCCATGTTGAAGAAAAGCGGACAAAGCCCTTGCTGTCGTAGAACTTTTTCTATTTCTCACGAACTAGAAAAAGTCTCTCCGACACGGTCTTTGTCACGATTTTCTAAGTTGTCGATGATCTAACGATCTGAAAATTCTCTTCGAATATCTCGGTCGGTCTCGCGCTGCTTTATGTCCTGGCGCTTGTCGTATTTCTTCTTGCCACGGACAATGGCGATTTCAACCTTGATCTTCTTGCCTTTATTATACACCGAAATCGGCACTATTGTCAAACCACGCTTTAACTCAAGGCTTCCGAGCTTTTGGATCTCTTTTTTTGTAAGAAGAATTCTACGATTTCTCTTTGGTTCGTAAGTATCTGGAGTGTTATTTGTCTGGTAAGGGGGGATATTCATTGCAATAATGAATGCCTCGCCACCACGCACCATGACATGCGATCCTAGAAGAGAACCTTGATGCTTGCGGAGGCTCTTCACTTCGATTCCGAGCAGCTCAATGCCAGCCTCGAACGTTTCAATCGTCTCGAAGTCCGTAAAAAATCTTTTGTTTGATATAAGCTGGTCTGACATATGTGCAAAACTATTCTAGCATCCTTTGACTTTATATGAAAGTTGTGATAATGTACTTATGAAAGCAATTTTGAAATTTACAGCGTTGCAAGGATGCAAGCTGAAACAGACAAAACCCCAAATACGGAAAACCCCTGAAAGAAAGACGCTAAATTATGAATGTTACAATCCCCCTTTGGTATCTGCCTGCCGTGTTTCTATTGCCTATTGCAATTGGAACACTCACCTCTCTTGTCATCCGATACTTCCGGCATTTGTGCCCAGTTGAGGGCTGTCGCTGTCACACGAAGAAGACGTACAGGCTTTTTGAAATTCGGCGGGAACCGAATAAGCGAGGCCTGAAGATGTTTTGGTCGTATAAATTCCGGATATGCTCGAAAGGGCATGTGACCCCTTCGATCAAAAGCATCGAACTGTCGCACAATCAAGTCAGTGCCAAGCCGCCGCATGAGCTTGATTGGAATACTGGAAGTCAACTCTGTGCAAGATCTGGAATCCCAAGCCCGTTCGCTGAGCCGCCACATCTTCGAACTACTTTGAGTGCTGCGGGTACCGCCTTCAGAAAGCCATTTACGGACCAAAAGAGCGGCGGTTTCCAGCAGCACATTGTCGCCTCGTAAATTTTGATCGGTCCTTTCACCACCAGCGAGCATGTCTCGCTGGTGGATTTTTTTATTAAATTTTTCTTTCTTTTTCCTACAATCTGAGTATAATCAAAGCCTATGAGCAAACAGCAATCAAACAAGGGTCCTGGGGATAAAAAGAGCAAGAAGCCGAGCAGATTTGGGCTTCTTAACTCAATTTCCACTGGACTTCTTGTACTTTTTCTTATAACGAGTCTCTATTCGGTTTTGGCAGATACAAGCGCGTCTACGGACAAAATCGCCCTCTCTGACCTTGTGCATGATGTCGGAATGGGTAAAGTCATTTCTATTACAGTCAAAGGGAATGATCTTGCCGCACTTTATCGTGATAATACTTCTAAGAAAGCCCAAAAAGAGAGCGATTCTTCTGTTACAGAAACTTTTGCACGTTATGGACTTACTCCAGAAAAGCTAAATGCAGTAAAAATTAACGTAGAAGGGCCGAGCGGGTTTGTTTTTTGGCTTACACAGCTTGCACCGTTCCTTGCTCCGCTTCTTTTTATTGCCTTAATCATCTGGTTTCTAACGCGACAAGTGAAGGGTACTGGAATGCAGGCATTTTCTTTTGGACAATCGAAAGCCCGCATCACATTGCCGGATGACAAGAAGCAGAGGGTGACATTCAAGGATGTTGCAGGTGCTAAGGAGGCGAAGCAAGAACTCGCTGAAATCGTCGACTTTCTCAAGAATCCCAAAAAGTTTCTTGAAATCGGCGCAGTGATTCCGAAGGGAATACTTCTTATGGGTGCTCCTGGTACAGGAAAGACATTGCTTGCACGAGCAGTTGCTGGTGAAGCCGGCGTTGCATTTTTTGCAATCTCAGGTTCTGAATTCGTGGAAATGTTCGTGGGAGTCGGTGCATCACGTGTGCGAGATTTATTTAAAATGGCAAAGCAGGCAGCTCCTGCAATTATTTTCGTGGATGAAATCGATGCTGTTGGACGAGTGCGAGGTACTGGTGTCGGGGGAGGAAATGATGAGCGAGAGCAGACATTGAACCAGATTCTTGTGGAGATGGATGGATTCGAGCCGAATGAAAAGGTGATCGTCATGGCTGCGACAAATCGACCTGATGTTCTTGATCCCGCGCTCCTACGGCCAGGACGATTCGACCGACGAGTCACTATTGACCTACCTGATCGAAATGATCGAGAGGAGATTTTGAAAATACATTCAGCCAAGAAGCCTTTTGCAGAAGACGTCGCCCTCCGAGTCATCGCAGAACGAACTCCAGGATTCTCTGGTGCTGATCTCTATTCTCTTATGAATGAAGGAGCTATCCTTGCTGCACGAGAAAATCGTACGAAGGTCGCACAGTTCGATCTTATTAGAGCTATCGAAAAAGTAATGCTTGGACCAGAACGAAAGAGCCATCTTCTTTCAAAGAAAGAAAAGGAAATCACTGCGTATCACGAAGCGGGTCATGCGCTCGTCGCATCGGTACTTCCATTTGCAGACCCAGTTCACAAGATATCGATCATTTCTCGTGGACGTGCCGCTGGATACACCCTTCATCTCCCACTTGAAGATCGAAAGATGCAGAGCAAGAGGGAATTCCTCGACGATATTTCCGTTTCGCTTGGCGGTTATGTAGTTGAGAAAATCATGTTCAATGATGTGACAACAGGACCATCAAATGATCTCCAGGTTTCAACGGCTCTTGCGCGAGACATGGTGACGAAATACGGAATGTCTGAAAAGATCGGCGTGCTCGCGCTCGAGAGCTCTGGCGGACGCGCAATGTTCGGAAAGGGAGTCGAAGATAACGGATATTCAGAAAAGATCAGCGCTGACATCGACTCAGAAGTCGCGCGAATCATGGATGAAGGCTACAAGAAGGCAGAGGATATCGTTACCAAGCATAAAGCAGCCCTCGATGCCATCGCCCAAAGGCTCATTGAAGTGGAGACGATTGAACGAGAAGAATACGAAAATATCATCATTGCTCATGGAATTCAGCCGAAAAAGAAGTTAGATATTGAGCATTTGGTCTAACCAGTCTATTGAAGTTTATGAACTATTGAATTATAATTACTGTATTATAATCTAATCGTTCAATCTACATGGCTCGATACAAGGAAAAGTCTAAGGCAATAGCATTAAGGAAAAAAGGATATAGTTATTCTCAGATAAAAGAAAAACTTGGTATAAGTAAAGGCACTCTAAGTAATTGGCTGCAAAATTATCCACTTTCTGATAAAAGAATTCGGGAACTAAGAGCAGACAATCCAAGAAGAATTGAGAAATATATAAATACGATGAGGAAAAAGCGTGAGGAGAAATTTTCTATTGCTTTTGATAAGGTTAAAAAAGATATTGGGAATATAAGTGATAGAGAATTGCTTATCGCAGGATTTTTCCTCTATTGGGCTGAAGGAGGGAAGACGACTCATAATAATATGACTTTAACTAATACTGACCCATCAATGCTAAAAACATATCTAAACTGGTTGAAATTACTCGGAGTATCTAAGGATAAACTAAAGATTAAACTGCATCTATATAAAGATATGGATGAAAATAAGGAAATTTCTTTTTGGAGTAGGGAATTAGGTATTGAGAAATCAAAATTCCACAAAACGTGGGTTAAAAATTCTAACATGTCAGACTTAACATATAAGAATAATTTTGGACACGGTACATGCAATGTTATTCTCAATGACACAGTCATGGCAACCTATGTGTTGATGGGAATCAAATTTGTTGCTAATGTAGTAGGTACTAGTAAATAGATTGATTGCGCCCTTAGCTCAGTTGGTTAGAGCATTCCGCTTATACCGGAAGGGTCCTAGGTTCGAATCCTAGAGGGCGCACCCTTTGAAAAACAAAATTACACACATCATTTCGTTAAGCTACTCATTAGCGAAAGCGAATTTTAAGGTAAGGAATGAGGCAAGCTATCTAGGCATACTCTGGTATCTTTTGAGCCCACTCAGCTTTTTTCTGATAATCCTGCATTTGCGAACCACACTTTCGCTTGATCAGGGAATAGAGCACTACCCAGTATATCTACTTCTAGGTCTCATCATGGTTAATTTTTTCAGCCAGTCAGTCGCTTCTTCGATAGATATTATCCGGAGTAATGCCAACTATATTAAAACGATGAAGGTTAATTATGAAGTTTTCATACTCTCAACCGTGTTCAGGGCGACCTTTTCCCATCTATTCGAGCTCGTCCTTGTTGGGGTTACATTGGCACTGCTTGATCTTTCTTTATTCGGTGTAATCTATTACATCCCAATACTAGTTCTTTATTTCTTTTTTACACTTGGTGTCTGTTTTCTTTTTTCTGCAATAGGTGTTTACTTTAATGATTTAAAGAACCTCTGGACTATTGCATCACAACTGCTTCTTTTTGCCACACCGGTATTTTATCTCGTGAAAGAGGAAAGCCCACTCCATTCTCTGAATCTTTTTAATCCTCTCTTTGGTTTTCTTGCTGCAGCTCGAGATGTGACGATTTATGGAACTTTGCCGTCACTTCAACTCATTCTCGTATTGATTGCAGTCAGTGTATTTTTCTCTGCACTCGGCCTCTTTATTTTTAATAGGTTGAAGAGAAGCTTCGCTGAACTTGTTTAAAATATGAAAAGAATTATCGTTAAAAATCTCAATAAAGAATTCAAGCTTAATCGCAAAGGTGGGGGATCTGTTTTGTCGCATCTGCTTGGCACATTTTCTGGTGGAAAATCTCAGAAATTGAGAGTCGCAGATGACTTGTCGTTCGATGCCGGGGCAGGTGAGAATATTGGTATCATAGGCAGGAATGGATCAGGAAAGAGTACGCTCCTTCGTCTGATAGCCGGTATTTATGACTCTCCAAAGGGATCAATCAAGACAGAGGGCTCACTTGTGTATCTTTCAGGTTTTGGGCAAGGTCTACAGCAGCTCTTAAGTATGAGAGAAAATATATTTCTTATGGGCGCTATGATGGGACTTTCGAATTCTGAGATCAAAGAAAAATTTGATGAGATTGTTGATTTTTCTGGCCTAAAGGAATTCGTTGATGCCAAGGTATTCCAATTCTCATCAGGAATGCTGACGCGCTTGAATTTTTCAGTCATGATTTTCTGTGTTAAGCATCAGAATCCTGACATCCTGCTTCTTGACGAAGTTTTTTCAGCTGGTGCAGATATTGATTTCCAAGAAAGGGCTATCGTAAAAATGGAGGAACTAATCCACGGTGGTGCAACCGTGCTTCTCGTGAGTCACAATCTTAAGATGATCGGCAAATATTGCAATCGCACTATCTGGCTTGAGAAGGGGAAGATTCGTCAGATGGGCAATACGGACCAGGTTGTTGAAGCCTATCTCCAGGCGGCATCTGGGAGGCTCAATTCATAAAATTCGATTTCAGGAACGCATAAGACTTCGGCGAAGCTTTTTTAATAAGTTTGCCTGTTTTTCCTATTGCACGATCCAGCATTCTATAAAACTTGTTCGGCCTCGATACGCGGGCTGTTTCGTAAAGTTCATCGAATTCCTCTTTGTCGAGAATGGCCGCTGCATCCATCCAATGCCTGTATTCCAAAGAGACAGGACTAAGGAGTCTCGCTGGAGTCGCCTCGATATGCACCCTGATCACTATTCGGAGCATGGTGCGCACGATTGATTCTTGAGGAATGAAAAATTTGAAATCTCCAATCCTTTTTTCTACTCGATCTATCCTTGTACCATTCATCAGAGACACATCTGTTCCCCCTATCCGGAGCACAATCTCTTTGCCATTATCATGAAGCGGAATCAAAGAAAGCCTCTCAATTCCACCAATGAATATTTCAACTTTCGGCCTTCGAGCTGGACCCTCGAGCCTTGTCGCGAATTTCCACGAATCATTATATTCTTTTTTGACACATAAATCTCTCAGTACTGAACACGCTTTTTCAAAGTCAGATTCTCTTACGCATAAATCGACATCCTTGTTTTCCCTTACAAAATTTCCCACAATTCCAGCGACTGCAATACCGCCGAATACCCAATACTCAACCTTCTCTTTATCCAGGGCTGGAAGCACTTTTTCAAAGATAGGTCCAAAATGGCGATTCGGAAACGAGGTCCTTACCGATTTCAAGAATTCAAGTATCTTTGGTAAATGAATATACATTTCGACGTTGTTGTATGAAACCTCTGAGAGGTGCATGACGGTATCGATTACTTCCCGAGTCTGCTCGGTGGCGTATTCTTTGAGCGTGTCAGGGTTGTACGGATGATAGCCTGCTTTCTTTTGGTGTATGAAATAACACACATATCTGCAGATCTTCACTCCTAATTTTGCAGTCTTGGTGACGGAGTCCTTCGTTATCAGATATTGCGTTGCTTTGGTTACCTCATAACCTATTGCTTCATCGAGACTATAGGGTTTTATGGAAAAATCGCTTAGCTTGAATGTCTTGCCAGCGAGATGCTCCCAGTCGTCAAAGTTGAAGAAGAAGGCTTCTGGAGTGAAGATAAACATAAGCGCCGATGAACGATCCTTTCCGAGAAGTTCGCTCATACTCAAGTAATTTATGTTTATCCTGCTGATCCACGGCACTTGTTTTCGTATTTCCTTCGAAATCCTGCCTAATTTATTTCGGGGAAATGAATCGCTGATGATTGCAATGATGTCTATGTCACTTTTGTCACAAGAGTAATCGCTTCTCGTTATTGATCCACAGTAATAAAAAGCCAGAATGCCGATCCTAGAATGGTTCTCATATGTCCGTATTACCGCTGCTCTTACGCTGTTTCTGTCATGCAGATGTGTTCGCACCGCCGGGCCGGGATCCTTGCCCATATTTTTTTTTAGGAAGATATATATTTCGGGTGACAGTTTCTTGATGTACATGCCAGTTTTTCCTATATACGAATCAATCGTCATAGATAATACGCTCGCTTTCGGTGTTGCATCCTGGACCCCTAGCTTCCATTTGAGAAGGGAATATAGATAATGCCTGCGCGCCGTGAATTTCTTGTAACACGATATTTTTTTATATTGGTGCGAATATGAAATAATGCCAGGCGTATTTATGGATATTTGGAATATTTTGCATTGATAGTCGATCTTGATCTGGGACTGAAGGTCGGTATCATTACTTAGTGCATCGGTAATCGCACATTGATCATCATTGAGAAGCTCTGGTCGCGGTACGTTCAATAAAGCCCTTTCGAAAATCTTAAGCGCAACGGTTCTTTCTGCGATCCATTGACCTGCATTAAGATAAATGAAAGGACTGCCTTTAGAATTTTCTTTTTCTCTCCGAGCGAGCGACTTGAAGAACTTTTTTAGGTCAGGCATTTTTTGATAAAATCCGCCTTTTTCAGCTTGGCTTTCTCCTCCGAACAGCATTCTGACATTCATCTTTTTGAATTCATCCAGAATTTGCTTTGGCGGGGCGCTTAAGATCAGATCGCGTGAATCGAGACCCATAACATATTTCGTCTTCTCGTTGAGGCAGGCTTCGTGCATCAGCCTAAGCTTGGTTTCATAGTGGCCTTTCCATTTATTAACACCCTTTCCGTAGGTCTTTAGGAGAACACCAAGATGTTCGCACACTTTTTCTAGTATCGAGGTGTTGCGATTATTCCATGTGACTATGGCAAGGTCTTCGGGGCAGCTGAATTTTTTCGACGGTCCTTCAAGAATCATTCTTGAAAGCTTAAGAAGCGTGTCGTGTGAATCCTTCGTCAAGGCGCCTGGCTGGTGATATACCATCGGGTATGTTCCGGTATAGTTATTCCTCAAGGAAAATAGCTTTTCCTCAGAACCGCCAATCAGCTTCCTCAGTTTAGATATGCAATTTTTGGTGTCGAAAATTACAGCTCGTTTCAGGCATTCTTGTACATAATAATCCGCATTATTTTTTAGCACAGTATTTGCTTCTATGATCGCATCAGCTAATTTTTTCGGTGTAATATCGTCTATCAGTATCCCTGTTTTTTCATGAAGGACACTTTCTTTATACCCACCTTCTTTTGGCGCTATTACCATTTTTCCTGAAGCCATCGCTTCGACTGCAGTCATGCCGAAATCCTCGTCTCTTGCCGTGGTGATAAATCCTTTGCAATTAGAGTATAAATCAATAAGTTCCATATCACTGACCCATTGTTTTAATTCGACACTAGGGGGACGCATCTGTTCAAGACCCGCTCTGTATTTTTCGAATTGATTTACATTTTTTTCATAGCTACCGACCACAATAAGGCGTTCATTAGGCAATTGTGCAAATGCGGCAAGCTGCATCTCGACCCTCTTGTGATCAATGAGACGATTCACTGAAAGCCAGTAGCCTTTATCGGCGCCGTTCTCGTATTTTGTTGTGTCAATCGGTGGGTATATGACCTTAGCCTCCTTCCCATAGAATCTTCTTATCCGTTCTTGGGTGTTTCCAGAGTTACATGTCCATAAGCCAACATGTTTCGAATATGAAAGCGTCAACTTTTTATTAAACCAGACCCAAATGTCGAAAATCGGATGTTTCCATTTTGAAAGCATTTTTTCCTTTATTATTCCGCGGAATTGCCAGAGTTCGTTGAGCGGGGAGTGCACGTACCAGAGATTGGGTTTGTTGTTCACTGCTCCCGACATTGCCCAGTCGCCTGATATGATATAGAAATCATATTTCCGCCCGAGATTCAGCCTGCGGAACCTGAGAGACGCAAGCTGTTGCTTGAACGGCGCCTGCTTCGGGATTTTTCCTATTGATTTGATGCGTGGTATGACATCAGCAAAACCTGCGTTGATAATATGCTTCGTGTCGAACACTGTCGTGTATATGTCAGCATTCAATTCTCTCGCGAATGTAAGCGTGACTATCTCCGCTCCGCCGATATTGTCCATGTAGTTGTGGAATAAGGCGATTTTCATTTCGTTATGTAATACGTTCGACTTTCTGATTCCGTTCCCGCGTCAGCGTCTTTCTCAATTAACAATATTTTCCCCCGCTGCTTTTTGATAAGGTCGATAACTTCACTTTCAGGATAAGAAGTCATTCGCATTCGCACTAGATTCAATCGGTGCAAGAGTTTCAATGGAATAATCATTTTAAATAAAGGATAGAGCAGGTAATAGAATTTGCGACGCAATCTATATGGAACTGATGACGGCAATTGAAAAACAAGTATACCTGAAGGTTTTAGTATGCGCATAAATTCCACTATATAGCCAGTAATATTTTCTTTTTCAGGAATGTGTTGGAGTACAAGACGTGAGTAGATTAGATCAAAATAATCATTTTCAAATTGTTTTATATCAACTTCTTGACCTAGAACATATTTACAATTTTTCTTTTGACTGACCGATTGTGCGATCGAAATCATGGTTGGCGAAATATCTAGTCCGTAGCATGTATCAAAATATTCTGCCATAGCCTGTGTTATTCTGCCAACACCACACCCAAAATCGAGCATGGTTTTCCTTTTTAGATCATATTGGTAGCGCTCTATTTTTTCGATAAATTTCTTTACATCCTTTTCACCTGTAGCAAAAAATTCATTGATATCCCATTTGCCAAATTTTTTTGATCGCTCAGTAAGAATTGACCAGTAGGGGTCAATTTGCGCAAAATCTTCCCATTCTGCTGAATTCATTAGTATGTTTTTATTATTTTCCTTTTTCATGATTCTTTTATTCCAAGTGTACTTAACATGAATCCCGAGAATAGCGTTTGCATCCCAATGACGAGAAGCGTCAGTGCTACAATAGAATTTTTTACCTCATTGAGTGCACCAAACCCTGATGAAATCCACCTTAATGCTATCGCGAGGAATACAAGCGCGCCAAGCAGAGAAAGGATAACCCCAGCAATCGCCGCCTTCTCAATTGTAAATATCTTAAAAAGCCTTTCGAAGGTTGTGCTCTGGTCACTGAGATGGGTGATAGCATAGATCTTCGAGAACATGGAGAAAAGTATAAGCTGATAGCCGACGATTGCAAGGGCTGAGGAAAGGAACATCGGATGGAAAAACAAAGTAATACCAAAGATTGTTGGATTGCTGAAATAAAGGACTATCATGGAAATAATACCGATGCTACAAGCCACAGCTCCTGGCAGGAAGAAAAGATAAAGTGGCGAGTAGAGAAGAATGAAGCGCAGATGTTTCCAGCCGTCGCTGAAAGAGTTAAGTTTCGATGTCCCGATGCGTGGCCGATACGGCACTGGAATTTCTCCGAAAGAAAGGTTTTTTCGAGCGGCCTTAATGATCATCTCTGATGCGAATTCCATTCCTGCGGTGTTGAGGGGTAGGGTGTTGAAGGCTGATTTTGTGATTGCTCTCGCTCCACAATGCACATCACGCACCTTAATCTTAAAAAAAGCTCTGGTAATAAAAGATAAAAGAGGGTTCCCGATATATCTGTGATGCCATGGCATGACATTTTTGGGGAGAGGAGAAACGAATCTATTTCCAATCACGATATCGCAGCCATCTTTCAGTTTTGAAATGAATTGGGGCAGAAGAGCAAAATCATATGTGCCGTCCCCATCGCTCATATAGATGTATGATCCGGTTGCTTGAGATAATCCCGAAATATATGCGCTGCCGTAACCCCTTGAGGGCTGTTGTACGAGCACCAAAGCAGGGATTTCTTTCTGCAGATTTTGCATTATTGAGACACTTCGATCGGTTGATCCATTATCAACTACGATTATTTCAGCCGACTCTGAGGCAGCACAAGCGTCTCTAATACACTGCTCTATAGCCAGTTCTTCGTTTAGGCATGGTATAACGATGCTAATCTCTGGTTTTGCGGTCATGCTATGATGATACTATGATTCAGACAATTTTAGGAGCTGTGATTCTTTTGATCCCGCTTCTTTTAATATTTAATTTTGAGGACAGAATTCGCGGGTTCCTCTATATGAGTGGATCAATGCTTTTTGCACATATTCTGATAGCTCTTCTGACTCAGGCACTCCATATATTTTCATATGCTGTTGTCGTGGGGATTCACAGCATCATTGCCCTTGTTTGCATATTTTTCTTTTTGCGCAATAAAAAATTCTTCGATAATTTAAAATTCAGCTGGTTTGTTTTGGTTATTTTGGCCATAGTCGGGTATGAATTGTCATCCGTGCACTATTTCTATAAAGGCATAGTCAGCGATATCGGAGGCCTTAATGCCGTTTCGCGCGATTTTTATCCATACCCACATTATTCTGATGAATGGGTGGGGGTGTCGCTTGCTGACTATTCTATTAGTCAAAAATCATTGCCGCTCGTCAATTCTCTTTGGAAAAATGTCCCGTTCGCGAATGGTCTTGCTGCATTTCATTCGCTGGCATCGGAATTGTCTCTTTTGCTGAATATAAGCCCTCTTATAAGCTGGTCAATTTTTGCAATCATAAATGGTTTGCTCATTTCGTTTTTGGTGTATCTTCTTTTGAGGGTTTGTGCAGTTAGTAGTTTTTCCTCAGCATTAGCGGCTTTATCAGTGCCACTTGTTGTTAGCGGTGTAAATGTTGCTGGTATTTGGTTCTTTACACCGCATATTTTTGCTATGCCAGTATTTCTTTTGATGGTTATCTCATTCTGCAAGAAGGAATTCAGGATAGGAATGGTCCTGACATTCCTCTGTCTGATTCTGTATCCGCCGTTCATCGTATTCGTCTTGCCAGCGCTTCTAGCCCACATCATATCGGGTAAGATTTCAAAATATTATCTGCTGTTCGCAGCTTTTGCCAGCATGGTTTTGATATGGCTGTTGTCGCTGGTCGTGGGGTACTCGAAGGCATTTTCTCTTGCTTATTCTTGGATCATTAGGCCAAATCTTGATGGAGGAATAATTTCATTGCCGATATGGATCATCGTTCCCGTAGCGCTAATCCCTTTTATAGTGCTTGGCCTGTTCGAGCTTGCCGAAAAGAAATCATACGCATTGCTTGCTCCGATTTTTACCGGCCTTTTCTTTTGGACTCTATACTCGTTCACGCTTGGCGTAATCATTATCGACCAGTCAAGAGTTGTCGCGCTGACAGCTATTCTTCTCATGATTCCAGCTGGTTTTGGTATCGAACGTGCGATTGGCTATTTTAAAAATAATAGAAACATAAGCATTTTATTTAAAATTTCATGCATTTTTGCTATCGTTTCCGCGGCAATTTTTTATCCAGGATCAAATTCGTGGTCTAAACTTTTTTTAAAGACTGTGAAAGAAGATTCATACAAGCATGTTCCTTCAGCACCAATCACCAGGTGGCTTCATCCAGATGATATGGAGCTTTTTGGCGGAATTTCAGGCAAGGTTTTTCTTTCTCCGCCTTGGAAAGGACTGGTTATTGGGGCCGCCACGCACAATTATCCTCTAGATTCTAAGGCCAGCACCTTAACCAACAGATTTGTCAGATATTCTGATTTTATGGCTGGCACATGCGCTGAAAAGATAGGATATAGCAATGAATTTAGTATTGATTACATATACAGTTCCAAGCTTGAGTGTGAAGGTTTTGAAGAAATTGGCTTGAGCCGAGAGAACCTATATCTGTATAGGTTTATTCCTAAAACTGTGAATCAATAGTATACTTTATTCATCATGAACAGGACAAAAGGATTTACTCTAATAGAATTACTCGTAGTCATTTCGATTATTGGCTTATTGAGTTCTGTGGTGTTCGCGTCGGTGAGTGTCGCAAAAGCGAAGGGGAGGGACGCCAAAAGGATTTCTGATATCCGACAGATAAAGATTGCCATGGAATTATATAAAGATAGTACAGGGTATTATCCAACAAATCTTACTAATGACCTGGTGCCGACATACATAAAGAGCATTGCACAAGACATTCCATCTGGCGGAGCATGCCGACCTCACTATTGTTATGCGTACTGGCCTTCGTTGCAACCAACCTCTTATCATATAGGCGCACAGATGGAGAATATCAGTGGTGTGGTATTGAATTCAGATTCAGATATCAATTCTTCTGGATTTTATACTGGCGGATTCGATGGAATAGCACCAAATGTATATGATATAAGGAATTGATTGCTGTATTATTTTTCCCCATACGACTTATCTCAGAGTGGAGTATACTTAAATATATGAAATCCCATAAGATTGAAAAAGGTTTCGCACTCGTAGAGCTTTTAGTTGTTCTTTCTATCATCGGTGTCCTTTCCGGAATGGTTCTTGTCTCTGTTTCTGAGGCGAAGGAAAAGGCGCGAGATTCGAAGCGCATACAGCAAATCTCTGAAATCGATAAGGCTATCCTTCTTTATAAGGCTGATAATGATGGTAAAGTACCTCTTCTTGCATCGGCTGGAAAAGATTGTTCATACACAGAAGAACTGGGGGATAACGAGGGCGGATACTGTGTCGCCATTTCTGGAGAAATAACTGGAGGTGGAAGTTATGATGGTTGGTCTGCTTTCAAGGCAGAAATTGCTCAATATCTGAATAATGATGTTCCAGAGGATCCATGTCCAGAATGTGGCAGTGGATTTGGCTATATCTATATAGCTCCAGCCGCCGTTCCGAGTGCGACCAGCGATGATGACTATCAGATTTACGCGAGTCTCGAGAGAGCGATCAAGAAGACAGGAAATTCCACGACCGACGATGATTTCGTCGAGATTGATGATGACGAGGATGATATTGCTCCTAATGTCCCAAATAATTTCACGATATCTTCTGACAGCAATGGTCCCGGAGGCTTTCCGATGCTTGATTTTTCATGGGATCCTTCTGAGGATGATGAAGATGGGTCAGGTTTGAAGCAGTATTTGATTTATACATATGGACTTGATACACAGCCACCGCCTTACGTTGAGACAGGAACGTCGTTCTCATGGGAAAATACTTTCGTTGGCGGTCAAGTTTGTTTTTCAATCGCTGCTGAAGATAATGCTGGAAATATTTCTTCTGAAAGCGCACAGCAGTGCTATCCAAGCAGCTTCTATACATTGAATACCCCTAGCAATTTGAATGCAGATGTCTCAAATTATCCAAACATCCAGTTCTTTTGGAATCATAATGCTGACCCAAGCCTTACGAATCTAAGTTTTGAAGTATATAAGAATGGATCTCCTTCAGCGATAATTCCATCTCCTCAGACTGTGACAATGGACTATGCAGTATGGAATGTTACCGACTCGATTGATTTCTGGGAAGATACATTCTGCTTTACAGTAAAGTCGAAGGCGACTGATCCTGGAAACGGAGTTGTCATATATTCCGATATGAGCGATCAGTTTTGCGCAGAGCCGCCAGGACCACCCCCAGTTTATTCTGTGAGTGTGCCAAGCAACTTGCAATCCGAGTATGTTATCCCGTCTGGGGGGCTTAGATTGTCTTGGTCGCCTTCAGTTAGCAATTATCCAGGTCAAACAGGGATAACTGGTTATGAGATTCGTGCATGTTTCGGAAGTAATTGTGATTTCGTTATCTCAGCAAATGATTTTGCTTCGCCTTTTACTGTTAGTCCAGCTGGTGTAAATACTATTTGGGGTTCTTCTGATCGGTGTTGGTCAATCAGAGGTAAGTCAGTTGGTGGTCATATGTCTGAATTTAGCACGCCTACCTGCATTGCTCCGCGATAAAGTAAAAAACTAATTATTCCCAATGAAGCGCCTCAGTGCTTCTGTGCTTGAGGTGCTTTTTTGTTTCTGGGTATTTTTGTAGATTGATATCGGCCTCGATCATTGCTTTTGCTTCCGTTCGTGCAGCCTCAACCATTTTGAGATTTTGTAGGGCTTCCATGGCGATATCGGAAACGCCCCACTGCCGTCCTTCCGAAAGCCCGCCGGAACCGCGGAATTTAAGGTCGTATTCGGCAAGCTCGAAGCCGTTCTTTGCCGTCTTGAGAGCGGTGAGGCGTTCGAATGTCTTATCTGATTTCGTATCTGCAAAGACATAGCAATACGCTTGGTGATTTGAGCGGATTACCCGTCCGCGAAGCTGATGGAGCTGGGCGAGACCGAATCTCTCTGCTCCTTCGATGATGATAACGGTAGCGTTAGGCACATTCACTCCGACCTCGACGACGGACGTTGCGCAGAGGATGCGGATTTTTCCAGCCTTGAAGTCGAGCATTACTCTGTCTTTTTCTGCCGGTTTCATTTTGCTGTGGAGGATCCCGATCTCATAATCAGGAAACACTTTTTCCTTGAGCCTTTTTGATTCTTCCTTTACAGACTTTGCGTTGATCGCCGCTTCTTTGTCCGGATCAGGCTCATTGATGCGGGGACAGATGACATAGGCCTGTCTTCCTGATATGAGCTCGGCGCGGATATTTTCATATACGTCTTCGCGTCGATCTGGCGTGACTATATCTGTGATGATCGGCTTGCGGCCATGAGGCATCTGATCGAGAAGCGTAAGATCGAGATCGCCGTAGATGGTCAGGGCGAGGGTGCGGGGAATCGGGGTCGCAGTCATTGATAAAAGGTGTGGCGCGCGAGCTTGTCCATCAGCGTCTTTTCGCACAAGCGAAGCGCGCTGCTTCAGGCCGAAGCGATGCTGCTCGTCGATGATGACGTATGCGAGATTTTTGAATTTAACAGCTTTTTGTATGAGCGCATGCGTGCCGATGAGAATCGGAATTTCTCCGTTCTCAACCCATTTGAGAAGCTGAGTTCGTGAAATATCCGTCCAGCCTTTCGGATTGAGCTTGGAAGGGAATTTCCTGCAGCCGCTTCCAGTGATAAGGCCTATCTGAATGCCGAGATATGCAAAATACTGTATGAACGATTCGAAATGCTGAGTCGCGAGGATTTCCGTGGGACACATATAGGCGACCTGCAGATGGCCGTATTTGCGCCCTTGGGGCGCTGTCGTCACGACTGCGTATGCAGTTGAAGCAGCCACGGCTGTTTTTCCTGACCCCACATCTCCTTCAAGTAAGCGAGACATGGCGTAGCCTTTTTGAAAATCTTCTGTGATTGTCTTTATTGATTTCTGTTGCGCATCAGTAGCTTGGAAAGGGAATCTTTTTATAAATTCTTGCTGGCTTTTTTCGTCAGGCTCAATGACGAAAGCGGGATTTTTCTCATATTCTTTTCGTGCAATCTGCTTTTCGAGTTGAATGAAAAAAACTTCCTCGAATGCGAAACGCTTCCGTGCGGCCGTCGCGTCTTCCTGTTTCATGGGCGTATGAATCCAGATCAGGGCAGTCTTGAGCGATGGCAGGCTGTATTTTTCGAGAATTTCTTTTGGAATCGGATCGACAAGCGCATCAAGCAAGCCATTTCTAAAAATATCTATTATCTTATGATAAATCCAGTTCGAAGTGATTCCGCGTGATTCGGGATACACGGGATAGAGGGTGTGGGCTTTTCCGTCATCACCAAACAGAGAATCTCCAACTCCAGTTGGTAATTTATTCACAACCTCGATTTTTGGGTTTGAGAAATATAATTCTTGTGTTGTTTTTCTTTCTGAAATTTTTCCTTCAATTCGCACGAGAGCATCTTCCGGAGTCATCTTTGCGAGATAGGGCTGGTTGAACCAGACACAGTGGATCTTTCCACTTTCGTCTTCGATCCAGGCATCGGCCATGGCAATTTTTGTCTTGAAGCCTTTGCTGGTCTTGAGCTTGCTGATTTTTCCAAAAATGACCGCCGTATCGCCTTTGCCGAGCGAGGAAATGCTTCTTGTTTCTGATGTATCGCCATAGCGTGCAGGGAAATGGTAGAGAAGGTCATGCGCAGTCGAAATGCCGAGCTTTTTGAGAGCGATTTTTTGCGGAGGTGCCAGCCGAGCTATGTCAGAAACAGCGGAATCGATATGCATGAAGTGCATTATACGCTAGCTCTTTGCAATAGTGTAGATTTTGTTTTTTTGCCTTATTATGTAAGAATGACGGATATTGGAAACGTGTCGGAGTGGTCTAACGAGCATCTTTGCTAAAGATGTGAGCCCTTTAAAGGCTCCGAGGGTTCGAATCCCTCCGTTTCCGCCAACACGAGTTAGCTCGAGTGTCAAGAGGCAGTCGAGCGCTCGAGATACATAAGAATAATATATAAAGGGGCTGACGTCTTTACTTTTTTATTGTCCTATGATAATTTCGTTCAGAACGGGTAATTTTTGGCTATTCCAGGCAATTCTGGCTCGTAATTATTAATACATAATACATACCTTTATGATAGGAAAACATATAACAGCATTCAAAGAATTGCCTATTTCCCAGATTGAGCTTGATAGTAATCAACCTAGAAAAGAATATGGTAGCCCCTCTGAACAAGAGAAACTTAAGAGTTCACTAATGCAATTTGGCTTACAAGAGCCAATTATGGTTACACAGAAAGATGATAATCGTTACCTTATCATTGATGGTCATCGTCGTTACCTTTGCTTAAAAGAACTAGGTGTTGAGAAGGCTATGTGCCAGATATACCCTGATCTTGATGATGGTGAGCTTGAAATTCGTCGATATGAGAAGCAAAACAATCGTAAGGGCTGGAAGCCGATGGAAAAGTCAAACTCGCTCTATAGAGCAAAAACAATGTTGGGTCTCAAGAGCAATGAAGAGCTTTCAAAGCTTATTAACATATCAAGATCAACGATTGCTTCCTCTCTTCAACTTCGAGAACAAAAATTGGATTATCTTGAGCTTATGGTTAAATACGATCTCAAAGAGGTATATCGTATGGAGTTTGTAAGATTATGGCCAAAATTAAGAAAGATAAAAAGTTTTGAGACGCCCGACATCATCAAAATACTTTTTGAAAAAGTTAAGCACCGAATTATTAAGAACGCCAAAGATTTTCGTAAGATACAAAAAATATTTGCACGTGCTTCTGCTAATGAAGCAGAAATTTATAAATTTCTTTCTGATTCTGATGCAACAGTAGCAGAACTCGATCGAGATACTATTCAATCAGGTTTTTCTTTACACGTACTTCAACTTATTGAGGAAATAAAAAAGAAAAGAAAAAATGGAATTCCATTTGATGATAAAGAAAAGGGATTAGTAGTAGAGCTTAAAAAGATACTCTAATCTATGAAATTCCTACAGTCATCAAAAAAAGCTGTTGCGTACTATCGTCACTCAGCTGAAGATAAGCAAGAAAACTCGGTACAGATTCAACGTGAACACGCAGAAAAGTTTGCAGCTAAACATAATATAGAAATCATTCACGAGGAATCCGATGAGGGTGTAAGTGGATTGATTGCAAATAGACCCGGATTTAAAAGATTATTCAATGACTGGGTATATAACTTGGATGCACCAAAATTTGATTACGTTCTATTCTTCGATATTTCTCGCTGGGGTCGTTTCCAAGATCAGAACGAGGGTGCTCATTATGCCTTTATGTGCAAAAAACACGGTAAGACACTGGTAAATGTGTTTCGTGGTTTCCCTCAAGAAGGTCAGCAGCTCACAACAAGTCTAATTGATTCAATTGATCGCTTTATGGCAGCGGAGTACTCTAGAGTTCTAAGTGAAAAAGTCTGGCATGGTTCGATGAAGATATCTAGGGATGGATTTTCTGCTGGAGGAACAGCTCCATATGGCATGGCTAGATTACTGCTTGATGAAAATAGAAAACCGGTTAGTATTTTAAAAAAAGGTCAGCATAAATTAATTTCCAATCAGCGCGTTACATTTACACCCCTAAATGACGAAACAACCAGTATCGTTAAAGAGATATTTGATTTATTTATTAATAAATGGAAAACATCAGAAGATATCGCCGAGACTTTAAACGAAAAAGGTGTACCTTCAGCAAATGGCAAAAAATGGAACACGGGAAGCATTAACCGAATATTAAGTAATGAAGTCTATACAGGTACTAGAGTTTATAATAAAACTTCAGGTAAATTAAAACAAAGAAAAGTCAAAAATCCTCGAAACGAGTGGGTTGTTGCTCCAGAGGCATTTCAATCTATAGTTAGCACAGATGATTACTGGAAAGCACAGAAGAGACTTTTCTGGAGTATGCCTTCTAGATGGAAGAAAGGCGTGACGATGGTTCGCAAGGCACAAAAATTCATTGAGAAAGAAGTCAAAGAATTGCTCCTTAAGGAAGGGTTTAGTGACGATCAAGCTGAAACAAAAATTAAGAAGATTCCACTTGCTTATTGTGTAAATTCTTATGAAGGAGATCCATTGAAAAAATACACCCTATTCGCTATTGATGAAGAGACAAGAAACTTTGATAAGGTTTTTGCTGTAAGTATTACTCTTGATAAAAAAGATCCGATTGATAATTTATTTTTATTACCGACTAGTTCTTTCAATCAATGCAACTTCTATCTTTTTTCAGAATTAGATCAGGCCTACAATGAATACGTAATTAAACCAGAAGATGTCTATCAGAGTATTATGCCATTTATTAATAAATTAAAAGTATGAAGCAATACCAAGAAAAGAAACATTTACTTAAACTAAGTGAAAGATATTTAGTATTTTTTGAGTATAGAAATGGTATCACTGATGGCACCAAACATACACTCAGAGAAACTGGTCAGAAATTTGGTGTTGGCGGAACACGAGCAGGTCAGATTATTGCCAGAGTAGAGTATGAATTAGGGCGAGTATAATTATTTTTTTAATCTAAAGAAATCAATTTATTCTTTAGTACTATCTTATTCTTCAAACATCTTAATAACTCTCTCTTTTCAAGATCATTCCCGTCTTTCAGAATGTATTTAGCATAATTCCGTATGTCGATATCACCAACCTCAACTTTTTCCTTGATGCCGAGTAGATTTTTCTGAAACTTCTTGAATCGCTCAACCTCAGTCTTGATTTTCTCTTTCATGCCAATCTCATCGAGATCGATCTTGTCGATGAGGTCTGCAAACTGGATAATAAGCTCTTTTTCTTCAATGTAGCCACACTTACAGTTTTTATCTTTACTCTTAGTGCATCCATAGTATACATATCGATGGACATTGCCGTTTTTCTGATTCTTCCATTTCTCACAAGCTGATATACCTGACTGACATATACCGCATATCATGAGTTTAGTAAAAGCGAATTCCTGATTTTCGGTGCGCATTATGTTACTTTTGAGCTGCGCATGTGCCTGATCAAATAATTCTTTGGTGATTATTGGTTCATGTTTGCCTTGATACCAATTACCACTTTCTTTTGGATACTCAAATGTGCCGTAATAGAAAGGGTTGTAGAGGATACGGAAGATATTGCCGAGACTTAAATGCTTCTTTCCGTTAGCAGTTCTAAAATTTAGATCAAACTTGAGCCACATATATATTTTCTTTCCACTATATTTTTCATAGGCAACTTTTTCAAACATTTTCTTAATAACTGGTGCTCGTGTGGGGTCTATGCTGGCATGACATTTACGATCGCTTCGTTTTTCATTCAGGTAACCAGTAGGAGCTACTCCTGGTCTCAATCCCATTTCACACCTTGTCCTTTGTCCACGTTTGACATTGATACCCTTGTTGTCATTCTCGAGCTTTGCTTGGCTACAAAGGATCATGAGTAGAAATTTTTCATTCGGCGAGTTCTTGAAATGCTGACCGTACGTACGAATTTCAAGAAGTAGCTTTTGATCCATAAGGTCCACTAATGAACCGAGGTCACCTGCATTTCTGGATAGGCGATCAGGTGCCCATGTTAATATTCCGTTAAATCTGTCTCGTCGTATATCTTCAAGCAGTTCTTTGAATACAGGACGTTGTCCCGAATCCTTGGCTGAATGTGATTCACGCCTGATATCTATGATTTCAATATTTTCTCGTTCTGCCAGTTGGAGCATCTCTTTGACCTGAGAATCAATAGAAAGAATTTGTCGTTCTTCTGATTCGGTACTTTTTCTGGCATATAGGCAGTACTTCATTTTGACTGGGGCTAGTATGGCAGGGGTACCAACTTGGGCATTCATTTGTGTTTGCATGTATTAATTAATGACAGAACCATTGGTGGTGCATAGCTATGCAGAACTAAGGATTTATTGTGTGGTCGTATTGAAATTTGCAACAAAAAAAGAACTCTGTTATCCGCAAGGGACAACAGAGCCTGAAACCGATCAGAGAAGCTAGTTCTGCTTCAATCTGAAGAAATGATTACTGTTCACCAATATAAAAAATTATTCTTGATATTAGAGATTATTTTTGCTATTGTCTTTTCAGACGGTTCAACACAAAACTCAAACAGAAAGAAAAACAATGAAAATCAAAGTCAGTTTATGGCTGGCGGTGTTCGTCGCGTTCCTCACAATCCAAAACGTCGGAGCGTTTGAAGAAAAATACTACATTCCAGGGGCGGGCTCGATACAAGATAAATGGTTCGGCTCTTTGGACTTTCGGGATGCAATTAACGACAGTACCTTGCGAGTCGGTGGTTGGGGAAGTTGGAATGCCACCTTGGTCAAGATGCCGGTTCATTTTTATGTGCCTGGCACATCGAGACTTATTATAACCAGAGCAACTCTCAATATGTACTCGCTTGATTCAAAGAATCCGACGACAATGCACAAATATCTTGTGCGCACTCCATGGTCAGAGTCATCAATATCTGATCAGTGGGGTCTCACAATAAATCCTCAAAGTCAGATACCCGCACCTCTTCCAAATAGCCTGTATTCCTTTGATATCGCTCCGGAATTCTTTGCATGGCTTACTGGAGCAGAACCTAATTACGGAATCCTTCTAATGCCGGATGATGTAAACAACAAGTTCAATTACTTCCGCTCATCGGAGAACAAGCTTGAATGGCAACCTTACATCGAGGTTTTCTACGAGCGGAATCCCCGCTTCAAGATGCCTTTGGCAGGAAATAAGGCTTGGAAGTTGACTGTAGAGATTGGTGGCCCTGCATATGACGGCACTATTGATGAAAATCATACCGAAGGCACATATTACTCACTTGACTTCAGTCCACGTTGGAAAGCCCTCACTGGTGGTGCCGAGCAGCTTGCGATAGATCCTCCAGTTTACGCCGCTGCTAGTGGCAAGGTTTATCAAGTAGCATCAAATGCTCTCAATGGTTGGTTTATCAGGATTGATCATGATTCTGATGATTCAAAACAGAACACTGGTTTTCAAACGACCTACCTCCATCTCAAACAAATACCATTGTTCGGTGAGGGTGCATTTGTCCAACAGGGCCAGCAAATCGGTATTATGGGAAAAACTGGGACTGCCGATGTGCATCTTCATGTCACGTTTTACTTCAAAGGCACTGGCGGGACACCAGTCGGCGGCTGGAATGATTCGGCTTACCTGAATCTTGTTCGAATGGAAAACAGGTTGCTTAAGGATTATAAGTTGAACGCAACCCCCAGTATCCCAATTTATTATCAATCAACAAATACGGAGTAAGTTTGCTGTATTGATAAAAAGCACAACGGGCATTTCTTTCGAAGTGCCCGTTTTTTTATTTTTCCTTAAAGCTTATCGAACTGACGATTTCATCCATAAGTGTGATTGACGCTTGATCCATCTCCGCACCCCTCTCTTCAAGCCAGTAAGATACCGTATAATATTTTTCACCGAATTTTAATGAATAACCGCAAGATTCATTTTCAATCGTACATAAATTAAAATACGGATAGTGACCTATTTCATTTATCGTAGCTTCTTTTGATCTTAAAACATCTACCCCGTCTATATTCATAGAATAATATTCTTCCTGATTGCATATGGTTTCTCCGCCCATCGAGTTGGTAACTTCTGAAATCAGAATTGCATACTTATTTTTGTTAATGCGAATATTCGTTTGGTTATAATCCTGATCGCTGATCATCCAATCTTCAGGGAGTTTGAGCGAATAGCTTATTTTTTGGACTGTTTTCCAACCAGTCTTGTTAATCTTATTCGTATCAATAACTTCAGGCTTCGTACGGCCAAATTCTTCTTCGCAAGAACTATATGGGTTATTAATTGAGGAAGTTGTCGCGTAGATTGTACCGAAAGATCCTGACATCGAGTGAACATACAAGCCACCCTGTTCTTCTGGCAGATGGGTAGTCGTATATTTCACCTCTGTTGATGAAGCTGTCTGATCATTAGTTGAATCTTGAGAGACCTTGTCTTTTTGGACAATAAAAATACCAAATACGCCAAGCAGTAGCACAAGAATGATTAAAGTTAGAATTTTCTTACTCATGGTCAAATCATAGCAGAATCAATTGGTTTTGTGAAACTTTTGCTATTTTTGTTTTTATGGTATCGTCTTTTCAGACGGTTCAACACAAAACTCAAACAGAAAGAAAATAATGAAAAAGTTATGCTTCGTCCTTGCCTTGACCTGTAGTCAGGCAATTTCGGTTCAGGCGAATTTGGCCCTTTTGTACCCATCGGGCGGCGAGAAATTGCCATCGAACGGGAAACACACGATTCTCTGGACCAATTCAGCAAGTTTCGGCGTTACTGGCTACCTTGATTGGTATGACACGAACGGCACATTGATGATCGGCGATACCTCGCTGTACTCTCGGGTGCTTTCCGCGGGGACAAACAGCTTTGTCTTCAGTACGCCTGTCCTGTATCCCACCAACAACCAATACAAGATTCGTCTTGTCGGTACGAATGCCACTACGAACATTACAGTGAGCAGTGATTTTTTCCAAATCACGAAACCAGCTGTCTTTACAAGCCAGTTTAATGATACGAATCTCTGGTTTCCTGGGCAGATTCGTACGAACACGATTACATGGACTGGTTTTCAGAGCAATGATAGTTGTTCGGTGATTCTTGAAAATCCTTCCTACCATACGGCGGATTACGGGTTTCTAGTGACCAATATGATCATGACAACCGAAAGCGGGACGCAGTCATTCGCTGTGCCATATCCTGCCTCCTTAACCTCGGCTTATCCGCCTGCTTCTTACAGCGTCGCTGACGGATTGCATAATGTCGTCATCATTAACGAAAAATATGCCATCGTACAGTCATTCAATCCTGTAGATATTTTCACGCAAGGCTTGAGAATGTCGCTGGTTCCAAATGACATGGTCTATTCGATTGCCCGTGGAGATAGTGCAATCTGCGCGTCGATAGTTCTTGACGCTGCACTAGCGACAAACAGTGTTGCCATATCGCAGGTCAAAATTATCTTCACGAGCTACTCTACGAATTGGCTGTCGCTGAAGTTTACCCTTAAGGACGGCAGTCAGGCTTTGGCAACCAATACGCTTAGTTTCCGGCCGTCACAAGGTGAAAACTACAGTACGCGAGTGGATTTTCCATTCAGTCTGACTCTGATGGTTGGACAGGCAAAGGAGTTAACATTGGTCTGCGAAGTCTTGCCTGATTCTGAAGAAGGAACATTCCTTTGGACGACCGATGAGGTGTCTGCCCTTATCAAAAGCGGAATTGATGCCACTTACGTCGGTGGTGCAAGCATTGGAAAAGCAATTCTTTCTTCTACTGGTACCTACATCGAGGTTGTTGATGTGTTTCGACCGAAGTTCTACATTTCCAACCTTCAAGGCGGAAATGCTGTTTTTGGGGCACTTTGCAAAGAGCAAACCTCATACACTGTTCAGACCTCGACAAACCTTGCAGATTGGAGCAATCTTCTGATTACGAACACTGCCTTGAGTATCATGTACTTGACGGTTCCCGTTCAAAGCGGAAATCATTTCTTCAGGCTCAAGGAAAATTAAGATCAGTTTGCAGTTTCAGCCCCGTTACCACTTTTGGTAGCGGGGCGTTTTATATCGACTACAAAGATACCGCTTTTCCATTCAAAGAAATTTTATTTTTAAAACAAGATATTAGTTCTCTCTTTTCAAGATCCAACCCCTCTCCTAAAATATATTTTGCATAATTTGTATACTAATATCATTTACATCAATCCTTTTTACATTTCCGGCGTATATCAACTAAGTCTAAATTTTCTTTTTCGACAATCGAGAGCATTCCTTTTACTGGTGGTGCATAGCTATGCAAAACTATCGATCTATTACATGGTCGTATTAGCTCTTAGCAAAAGAATTGATATGCGATAGAATATGGACTGATACAAGATTTGCTTGTATTATGTAGATACAACTAAATATGAGAAGTAGCCTAAACCCCTTACGGGGCATGGTGAAAGAAGTCCTATCAAGTTCAGAAACCCCGTCGTGGGGTCGCTTGATAGGCCATATCGGGAAACTGGTATGAGAGATTTCGGTCTCTACCCGCGGCGGGATTTCTGTTACCCGTTTCGGATTTATTAAGACCTATCAAGCAATAAAATGAACAACATAAATCCGTCTCCTGATGGTAAGACGAAAAATATAACCATTGGATATATTATTGGCTGGTTTCTCGGTATTATTTTTGCTCTTACTGGTTTGGTAAATATTTTTTCAAGCCCAATTTCGGGGCTTGTTTTCTTACTTGCCTCTGCAATCTTGATTCCTCCAATAATGAGCGGGGTAAGTGCTAAATTTCAGGTTAATTTGAGTAGAAATGTTAAGATTTTATTGGTGCTAGTATTATTAGCTGTTGCTGGTTTTAATCTCAAATCAGATGAGGTTGTAGCAACACCAGTATCCAGTCAGCCTGTGGTAGCCCAACCAGTACCAGAACAGGTTGCTCCAGTCGTACCGCCTCAACCACAGACACTCGAAGAAAAAATAAAAAGTGCAATCGAAAATAGCCTTAAGGCCACAACAAATACAGACAAGCCTCGCGTAATAAGTATTGAGATAAGCAAATATAAGCCAGTCGAACTTTCAGAATCTGGATATAAATCTACAGATTCAGTTTCTGGCTTGTTCATAAAGATTAATTCAGATGAAAACCTCACAACAAATCTTTTGAAGGGATCTATGCACGATGATGCTGCAAAAGTTTTTAAGGCAGTATTTCCTCTATCTGAAGATTTTGGCGACATCATTCTTTGGTCATATCTGCCAGTAAAAGATAAATACGGCAACCAGAAGGATGATGTTGCAATTGTCTATTCAATTGCGCGACCACTCTTTAGCAAGATTAATTGGTCCAGCTTTTATACTAGGGATTTACCGAGTCTCCTGACTTCGGAACACAAGATTGATAGTCGAAACAATTACCATGAGGCGATAAGTTTTTAGTATAAAGCATGCCAAATGAAAAACACTAAATCTACCTTCGTCAGTGATCTGATCAAAGAACCTTGTTTTTGGGGAATCTTGGCGTCGATATTTGTATTCTTCGCAATAAGCAAATACCTCAGTATTTTAATCGCAATCATTATATTGATTCGCTGGAATATTAAGAACTCTAAGATCAAGAGAAAGGAATTTATAGCTACTCAAGCAAATAGTTTTGTTGATAAGATCAAGAAAGATGGCAAGCTACCGATAATTCAAACCAACGCTTTGCTTGATGCAAACGAACAAGCTTTTTTATCTGAAAATACCAAATTGCAGGAAACGCGTGCAGTACGCCAGACCGTAGGTGGCTTCGGAGGGGTGCGTCTGGCCAAGGGAGTTGTTGTTGGTAGAAGTTCAAGCAGATCAGAGAGCCATCAAGAATGGAGGGATATCGACAACGGACAGCTTATAATTACAAACAAGAGAATCATGTACTTGGGTGCCAAGGAGAATAGGAGTATTTTATTGGATAAGATAATGACAATAGAAACTTATCTTAATGCGATTGAAATCACATCAGAAACACGTACCAAAAGCCTCCAGTTTCCGGTGACGAATCCATATATTTGGTCTACAGTTATTCAGATTCTGCGATCGACGAAAGGAGAAAACAGGATACCTGATTTGAACATTACTTTCCAATAAGCGTTGATTACACGAATTCATCATCATCGTAGTCTATCGCCCAATCAAATCTGCCTGTTCGCATATCAAACCATCCGATATTCGGCCTTGGTTGATTGTCTTCCTCCATAAGCTTATGAATAAGTAGTGTAAATGCATCAACTAGATCATCGTGTTTTTCAACTCCGAACCCAACAAGCTGTTGGATAAGCTGTTCAGCTCCTTGTTTTGGAAAAAGGATGAACCCGTTTTGTATGAGTGATGAGGTCATGGCAAGTCTTGATCGTTTATCTCCATGAACAGGCATTCCCTCAACATAATGACCTTCGCTATGAAGTAGCTGTGCCAAGGAAGCTTGAAACGCAACACTTTCGATTATCAGTTTGCCGTTATGAAGCACATTTTTGATATAGTCTTTACACAAGCGAACAATGTCTGGAAAGAGCATTCTTTGATTTATGGAATTTGGAAGAATGTATATCTTTCTTTTTTTACGTCTGCCATGTACCTGCGCTCCAACAATCGCGGTACAGTCTGCTGTAGTTTTTTCTGATATTGCAAGATCAACCCCTGCCCATGTATACTCGTAGTTTTCAGCACCTCGCGGTGGTAACATATCGTAGTATTGGATCCATTCCTTATGAATTACTTGTACCTCTGTTGGAATAATCCTGAGAAGGTATTCTCTTTGCCACGATTGTTCGCTTCCTGTCTTCTGCTTTTCATCCTCGATTGATTCGGGGGTCGGGTATTTTCCTGGCCACATGCTTTTACCCTCGGAATCAAGCAGTGGTATGAATTTAAACACCCCTTTCATTTCTTTTTTATCGAGCTTCCCCCTAATTTTCATAAGAAGAGAATCTTCATGAAGAAGGTTTCCGATGATGATCAGGCGAGTATTCTGATCTCCAGCAGGAATTACTTCGCCAGTAAGCCATTCATAGGTTTTCTGTCGACTTTCCTTTGTCTTTGTTGAATTGAGGTCTTCAATATCGTCTCCAATAATAAGGTCGGGGCGATGTTCATTGTGTCGCAGACCACGAATACCTTGTTCTGTGGATGCTACAGTTATTCGTGCATTATGTTGTGAAAATACGATAGAGGTTGCACCCCATTCATCGCTTTCTTCCTGAAACGGGCCGAGGTCTCTTTTAAGGATATCATTCGTTTCAAGCTCTCGCTTGATGTTCATCATGTATTGCTTTGTCTGATTTCTTGTCTGACCTAGAATGAGGATAAATTTTTTCTGCTGTTCACCAAGAATCGCCCAGAGGACATATGAAGTCGTGATGATAGTAGATTTTCCCGATCCTCTAAATGCAACAATGAAGAAATTTTTGATATCTTCGTTCTCGGTAAGTCGAATAATTTCCCTTTGAAACTCTGCCGTTGCATGTTTGACGTACTTTGCAAAATAGAAATGGAAAAAATACCAATGACTTTTCTTGGTGATTGCTATACGAACCTTTTGATCCTTAATCATGGCTTCAACCAGCTCTTGTGCTATTTCTTTATTTTGGTTCATCGTCTTGTTTGTTATCAGTGATAGTTTGAACAGGTGCGACCGCAGAAAGACGCAGTGCTTCCCGTACGATTGATTCTTGTTCAGCTGTTAGCTTGCCGTCACTTTCTGTCTTAGTTGTGATTTCCACACGTTCCCTAAACTTCGGATTACGATGACGAAGCCAGAACGATATAGCAGACCACTCTTTTTCCTTGATGAGGGTGAGAAGCTGGTTTTCAGTGAGGTCATTTACCAATGCTTCTCCCTCTGCAAGCGCTCTGTCCATTTCATCAGAAAATATCTCATCGGTATTTTTCCAACGATAGACACTATTCCTTGAAACACCGATCCTTTCGCAGGCTACCTGAACGATCGGTATCTTCCTCAACTCTGCGAGGAAATTATCTTTTACTTTATTTTTCTTCATGGTATTTGCGGATTACTTTTGCTTTTTTTCCGGTGAGCTTCTCGTACCTCTTGATCGCAAGATCACAGAAGCGTGGTTCAAGTTCGATTGCATAAACCCTGCGCTTCAATTGCTCGGCTGCAATCATGGTACTTGCCGATCCCGAAAAGCTGTCCAAGATAATGTCACCTGGGCGGGTACAGCGACGAATCGCTTTCTCGTGGAGCTTCGGGGGCTTGGATGTCGCATGCTCATAATCCTTTGCCGACAATCGCTTCACCGCCCATATGTCGGAAATCTGATCGAGCATGTCGTTGCCTGTGGTCAGATTGCCGTTTGATACCTCATTGAGGTTTTGGACACTATCATTGAGATAGGGGTGACCAAGAATGCCATAAGTAGAGGGTTCAAAGCACTTGTTGAATGCAACGGCGGGCGTTGGACTAAAGCCGTTCTTGATCCACAGGCACACACGCTTGTTTTCGATACCAAGCTCACGATACAGGGTCTGTATGAGCCAGATGTAACATTGATCAGACCAGTAGAAAACATGGGCATCAGGTTTAGTTACAGACAAAGCGCATTTAAGGCTTTTTCGTAGGAATTCAGCATACTCTTGGTCAGTTCGGGTGTCGTTGACGGTTGCACCATAGTTCTTCTTGCCACCAAGTCCAGATTTGTATGAGTAGTTGATGTTGAATACAGGGTCACTGTATATCATCGAGGCACGATCATTGCCGAAAAGCCTTTTTAATATTGTAGGGTTGGTAGAATCGCCGCAAATCAACTTATGGTTACCCATGAGGATGAGATCACCAAGCTTGGTTTTTGGATCTTTAATTTTCTCAATTTCCTCGTCAGGATTGAATTCGTCATCTTCAGCCGAGAGGTTCTCGCTCCACATCTCCGAGAGATTATTTGTGTCGAAGCCGACATCGGTGAGGGTGTCGAGATCAAATGACTTCAAGCCTTCATAATCCCATTCGCCGTCATTGGTGTTGCTCTCGATTCCCACGCGGTCGCGCTCTTCTTCGGTGAGCTTGCGATTAGGGACGAGAACATTCACTTCCTTGATGCTGAGCTTCAGCAAAGCTTTCTTGCGCTGGTTGCCTGAAAGTACTGTACCGTCAGTGTCGATCTTGATGACATCGTGGAAGCCGCGACTTTTAATGCGTTCAATAAGCTGATTGAACTTCTGGGTTGTTATCTTGCGAGGATTTCGATTCCACGCCTTGAGCGTACTTACTTGGCGACGCTCGGAGTGCCAAACTAATTTTATATTTTCCATATTATTAAGTGATAATTACTAATAAATAAACGAGAAAGCCCACTTCGCGAAGAAGACTTAAAGAATCAACAAGTGATTCTTTTAGGCTTTCCTACGAAGTGGGCGTGACACGGATGTGTGAGGCACCACAAGTAATATTTAATTGTACCTATATTATACTCTATTTCTTATCCACATGCCAAGTATGGTTTCGGTTTTTGTGGATAAGCTCTCGCCACTTCTTTTTTTCCTCTGACTTTAAATACTCTACAACGTCCTTACCTGGGAAGATCAAAAGACCACCCTCAGGTATCATAAGCTCGGCTTCACCTTTCTCTATCTTCTCCCTTAAATCTTTCGGTAAGTCAATTTGAAATGCGAATTTTTGGTGATCATTCCCACTATCTGCAATCTTAATATTTTTTACATAATCTCTCGAGAGAGGTGAGTACATTCTGCCTTTCTGTGCTACTTTGGCAAAATTCAAGGTTTGACGAAAACCTCGCATATGCAGAGTTATGTCAGTCAGGTAAATTAATTCTTTTCTCATAAGGCAATAATATCAAACACTTGCATTTTTGTATAGAGTTTTGTATACTTCTTATACCATGACAAATAACCTTAGTGACAAAGACAAAAAAGCTTTTGCCCTTATCCGCAACAAGATTATCCATTATGGTGAAAGCCCTTCTCTGCGTGAGATAAACGTGGTGACGGGAGGAAGATCTCCAAGATCTGCAAGTCTGGTGGTAGAACGACTTGTTGCATCCGGTCTTATAAAAAGGAAAGGTAGAAAACTTATCCTAGCAAATACTTATAGCGCAAATTCAGTAAGTACTATAAATGTGCCTCTTGTCGGACAGGTTGCATGTGGTACACCGATTTTTGCAAAGGAAAACATAGAGACCTACATTCCTATTTCCACAAGAATGGCTCAAAAAGGATCAAAATATTTCCTACTTAGAGCATCAGGTGATTCGATGAATGAAGTCGGAATCAATAGTGGCGATTTACTTCTTATAAGACAGCAAGATACAGCAGAAAATGGAGACAACGTAGTTGCTCTCATCAACGATGAGGCAACAGTGAAGAGTTTTGAAAAGACTCGTGATGCTATTATTCTTAGACCAAAATCAACAAATAAAAGCCACAGGCCTATTATATTAACAGATAATTGTATGATCCAAGGGGTAGTTGTTGCGGTGCTTCCAGAAGATCTGCATTAAAATAAAATTATGAGTAAAAACGAAAGAACATCTAGAAAGGTCGCCACCATAGCATCTCGAGCATTGCGAGGACTTCCGATAACAAAAAAAGACGTAAAGACATTAGCAGCGTCGGCACTGACACAACGACCTAACAAACGAAAATAATATGAGCACGCATCTTATTTCCTATGACCTTAGGGTTCCAGAAACATCAGAGGATTATAAAAAATTGATTAACGCAATAAAAGCACTTGGGGGCTGGGCAACACCACTCAAATCAGTATGGTTTGTCACGACAACTAAATCTGCTTCTGACGTCTGTGATTACATCAAAGCTCAAACAGATTTAAATGATGGAATACTTGTTGTGAATATTACAGATGATGATTGGGCAACAGTAGGAGTCACTAAAGAAGTCACAGATTGGATGAAGGTAAACATATAATAAGGGAATTTATGAAAATAATTCCTTTAAGTAAGCATCTAGGAGTAGCAAGAAAAGTTTTAGAGAAGGTAGGTGTTTTTGATGCCACCTTGGGGTTGGACACCAAACTTTTTGTTGATCCTAAATTATTGGTCAGTTCAGATATTCCAGAACTTAGAGATTCAAGAAAAAGAATACTTGACTATTTTACTACTCTTCTAAGAATACATAAGCAGTCTCACAAATCTCCTCGTTTAAGAAATCAAGCAAGAGATATGTTAGCAGTACCTGAGCCAGAAGGTGTTTCAATTGGTTATGGAAGTAAAAGTGATAATGGTACGTCAGTTCCAAAACCTGTGGCAAATAAAATTTTACTTTCAGTAAGTGAAATTTTTTCTGTTGGAATTGAAGACGCAGAAGTTGTGGAACTTCTTAGTTTGTTTGTTCCTAAATTTGGTCCAGACAGTATAAGTGATCTAATTATTAGTATTATTTACTCCGACCTCTGTAAGTATACAGAAAGAGTTTCATTGAAGCTGGGAGTAAAAACTAGGCAATATACAATTGAGGGAAGTAAATATTTTCTTCCTACCCATCCGTTTACTAACGAGCAGATAATTTTTATCCCGTACTCTCTATTAAGTGTTCTACCGGTCGCGGCATCTTGGGATCAAATAGCAAATGCCGCCGCACGTAACGAATCATTAAGAAAGCAACTCGAAGACATTGTACAGCCAGCACTGGAAAAAATTATGAAAGACATATCTCAAGGTAGTCAGAAAGAGAAGGAGGCATTTAAAAAAGATATGTCAGCATTACTTGATGTCTATAGAAAAGTAGAAGTCAAATCTTATGACCTCAATATTGATGAGAAAGGATATTATAAGATTGACCCGTTCATTGAAAAACAATCTTCCAAAATTAAAGCTCATAATAAGCCTAAAAATGCTAGCGAACTAATTAATTCAATCAGAGATCTTACCACTCAGTTTAAAAGGACGATAGAAGATAATGGAGGTAGTAATCTCTTGTATCACAGAACAAAGACAGGAAAGATCTTGAAAAAAGAACCGCATCACGAAGATGTTTCTCAAAAAATATTTTATATGATTGCGGATCTATTTTGTCGACAAGCAAACATTCTTTTATCTGGCGAATCAGATGCTGGCAGAGGCCCTGTTGACTTCTCATTAGGTACAGGGTATCAAGAGAAGGTTTTGGTAGAAATAAAGAAATCTAATAATAAAAATTTGGAGAGCGGGTATAAAAAACAGCTTGAAGCATATGAAAAGAGTGAAAATGCACAGTATAGTTTTTTTGTAGTTATTTTAGTTAAGAAACAACCCAAAAAGAATGATAGTTACTCTCAACTTGATATCATCACTAAACTTTGTGAGGAAAATAAGAAGGCGAACAAAAAATGCCCAGAACTTGTGATTGTGGATGGTTTGGTAAAACCTTCACCAAGTAAATTAAAAGTAGTGAAATCTTAAAACAATGAAAAAATTCTCAAAAAACGTTGAAGACGCCACCGAAAAAGAACTGTTATCATGGGTTAACCAATTAGATTATAGAGTAGTACATCTTGCTTCAGATGAACTAACAAGACGTAGTATAAGGCGTCTTAATGAGTCAATTGATAAACAGACCCTTCAAGTCGAAAAGTCGTCAGAGGTTGAGAAAAAATTTACTATAGCTCTTTTTCTGCTTTCCGTTGTGCAGTTGCTAGTAGCACTTTTCCAACTAGTTTTATCATTTGCATATTCTGATAATCTTCAACAAAAAATATTAGGAATTGTAATGTCTATTGCAGCCGTCGCTGTTCTGGTCTATTTCTCTTCAAAGATTTTCCCAAATAAAAAGAAAGGTTAAAATGTAGGGAGTTATGAATTTAAAAGAAGCCATCAAAATCCTTAAAAAATCCCTCAAAGAAAAACAACCAACGACATTTGGCAGCAGGTGGGTCCAAATGGAAGCTCCATCCGCCTATCGCTACATTTGGAAATATATCAGGACAGAAAACAATGATGTGAACTGGGACAGGGTAACTCTCAGGCTTGATCGAAAATTCCAAAAAAGATGGACTAGTAACAGACGAAGGTCTCTTAAGGAATATGAGAATCAAGAAGAAGTAGATTTGATTCTTCTGAAACACAGGAGCAAGTTATATACTCTACTCGTTCCAAATAATCCTAAAGAAGAGCGCGATCAAGAAAAAATCATTGTCGCCCTAGTCCGTATCAGTCAAAAAGGGAATATCTTGGCACAACAAGAACTTATTAAATGGCTTAAATTTATCGTGGACGAATGGATCGACCGCAGGTGGCAGATATATAGATGGAAAGGATACACAGACGAGCTGGAAGAAAGAATGCGAGGATGTATAAGATTATATAAATACACGGGTACATTTCTAGGTTACCTATTCAAGACTTTGGAGTACTCAGCTCGTGGTATGGCACCTTTGGTTAAATATTCACTTGATGACACTGTTTATGATGGAGGAGAGACGAAAATCAACTTTGTTATACACGATCAAGAAACCATATAAAAGTCCCCGATAAGCTCCTTTGGCTAATATTGACATATACCTATAAAAGGTGTATAATAGTATCAGTATAAGTAAGTACATTTCCAACTTATTTTTGAATATTCGCCATAGCAGAAAATGCCTTATTCATAGGGCTTTCTCCGCTGTGGCGAAGAGTCCAGCAAATTAATAAACCAAACCCGAAAGGGAGAAAGGATGATAACGGTATGAAACCGATTACATCTGGTCAGAAAGAACAGTGCGTCACTGTTGCCAAAGACGCGGCACGCAAAGGGAGTGAAGAAGCGGTCAACGAACTGGAAGCGAATGGCGTTCTCAACAGCGAGAACATCCAACGTTTGGTTGGGTCACGTCAAGTGGCTCCCCGAATCAAGGAATTCGTCAAAGCTCTGTTCGCTGAACTCGCCGAAAACATCGCTGGCTGTCTGAAGCTCATCTCTGGGGCTGAAACCCTTGAGCTTGAACCCACGGACGGCAAGCGGACCATTGCGAAGGCTAAGGAAGTCTTCACATGGGGCATTGATAGCGATTTCCAGAACTGGGGTTGCAACGTCAAGGCTGATCCGACGACTGCGCAAAACGTCCATGTCCACGAGATGGTCAAGGATGGCACGTTTGCCAAGATCTTCGGAGGCCTGAGCGAGAACTTGGACGAGCTGTGCCTCACGCAGGCCCAGATCATCCAGTTCGTGCAGAAGCACAAGAAGTGGCTTCGCACGGAAGGTTACGCCACGTTCTTCCTCTTCAAGGTTGGCGACGAGTTCTTCGTTGCTCGCGTGTTCGTCCGCGATGACGGCACGCTTGGCGCCCACGTCCGCCGATTCTCGAACGGCCTCGTCTGGCGTGCCGGCAGCCGCCGTCGTGTGGTGGCTCCGCAACTGGCACTCAAAAATTAGTCCCCCGAGCCTACTTTGGCTCTCAGTCCCTCTGACCCTTGTCAAAATTTATTTTGGCAAATCAGGGGGATTTTTGTATAATGAAAAGGCAATACATCGGTGCGCTTCGGCTACGGCTCAAGCGCAATGGTTGTGTAAGGATACACTTGAGAATTCTGCTGGATACGTCTTGCGGAAGAGTGGGTCTATCTTTTCAAATAAAAAAATGCTAGTTGGTGCAGCAAGCTTGCGGACTTCTACGTCCCACATAAGTTTCAATCGTTCATGATTTGGGCGATGGTGTGCAGGATGGCTTGCTGTACGAGTTCTTCGTTGCTAACGTGAACGTCAACGATGACGGCACGCTTAACGCCAACGTCAACCGATTCTCGAACGACAACGTCTGGAATGCCGACAACCGCCATCGTGTGGTGGCTCTCGAAACTCGTTATTTCTCTCACTACTTCAAGGTGAGAGTTTTGTTTGCCGGATTTTGTAATCCTTTTCTCCATCCTCCAAGCATTTTTCCGATCTCCTCCAGCTTCTTAGAAAGCTCGACGTATTTCTCGTTTGGTATCAGTTTTCCTTCCCATGCCAGCTGTGTGAAGAACTTGAGCGTATCCAGCCTTGAAATGACTTTTCCTAACAAGAGTATTTTGGGCTCAAGGGGAAGATATACGCACGAAAAACTTAACTCTAAAATATCCAGAAAAACAGTCTCAATCTTTTGACCGAGACCCAACCTTTCAACCCGTGGAAAATTCCTATGAAGTACTAACCAGAACTGATATGCTTCTTTTTCCTTTAAAATTACGCCTGGAACCGTGCGGGGGGGGGGGTCATCATAGGTGTTTGAATGAAATGAAAATAATAATGGATTACAACCATATCATATCTTTGGAAAATCTCTATGCTGCATGGATGGAGTTTGTTTGTGGTAAGAAATATAAAAAAGACGTGGCAGATTTCGCACTACATCTCTCACGTAACATTTTTAGGCTTCATGAAGAATTAAAAAACCAAACATATTGCCATGGAGAGTATCGAGCGTTTTCTATCAGTGACCCCAAGCCCAGAAGTATTCATAAGGCTACGGTTCAGGACAGATTATTACATCATGCTATTTATAGGGTCTTGTATCCGTATTTCGATACTAAATTCATTTATGATTCCTACTCCTGTAGATATCTCAAAGGAACCCACAAGGCGCTTGATCGGTTCACTGATTTTTATTATAAAGTGTCACGGAACAACCACCGAACCTGCTGGGTATTGAAATGCGATATTAAAAAGTTTTTTGCCTCAATTGATCACTCTATACTCATGATTATTGTTAAAAGACATATTTCTGATGTCTCTATTGTAGGGCTTATTCAGAATATAGTTGAAAGTTTCCAAAGTACAGGACAAGGGAAAGGATTGCCCCTAGGAAACCTAACCTCTCAGCTTCTTGTAAACGTGTACATGAATGAATTTGATCAATATGTAAAGCATGTGCTGAAAGCAAAACATTACATTCGATATGCTGATGATTTCGTGATAATGAGTGAGGATAAAAACTATCTTCTCGATTTGCTTCCAAAAATTAATCTTTTTCTAAAATCAAAATTAGCTCTAGATCTTCACCCTAATAAGGTCTTTATCAAGACATTTTCTTCTGGAGTGGATTTCCTGGGCTGGGTGCACTTTTCTGATCATAGGGTTTTGCGAACAGCAACAAAGAAAAGAATGATAAGGACTATAAAGAAGAGCCCCTCGTCAACAACTTTGCAGTCGTATATAGGTATGATGAATCATGGAAATGCTCAAAAATTAAAAAACAAGATCGTGGGGCTGATCCCTTCATCACCTTCGCCTTAAAGGTGCATAATGCAGAAGTTTACTAAAATCCCTTTTTATGAAAAAATACGTGTATGGCCGAGAAACAATGTGAAAAATGCAAGGGGACAGGCAACTATATGTATGATGAGAATCACATGAAGCCGTGTGAAATTTGTTGCGATCATTCTGAGGGATGGTGGAAATTGGAAGAAAATTATGGGAATGATAACGGCAAGTACGCATGCAAGAAGGGTTGTGGAACTTTAGTTGATAAAGAACCAACTTAAAAGCAATAGTTACAGTTGCGTGTAACTTTAATACTCAATCCTGTGTCACTTTTGTCACTTTTTGGTCTGCTCGAGACGCGTCGATGTGATATTATGAAAAGTGTCCCAAAAGCCTTATGGTGCAATGAATCAAAAGGTTCTAACTCGAGACACCCCGCCAACAGGAGCTAGCTCGAGTACCCAGGGGTAGTCGAGCACTTGAGAGGTATAGAAGTGGTTGAGTATTTCAGGTGTTAGTTTAGATGTTATAATTATAAACATGGAAGATTTTAAAAAACTTGTATACAAAGATCCCGTTTTGCAGGTTGAAGATATGAAATCATCTTCACCTGAAGAGATTGAATATTCTGAATCAGTAGCCTATTGGAAATTATCCAAGATAGAAAATCCAGAATTCAGAGATTTTTCAGTAAGATATGTAAATCTAGAAGAATACAAAAGAATCCTTGAGACCGGTGAATTTGACGGTCAAGTTATATTACATGGCCAATCCGACGGAAGACCTTTTGTTGATTTCAAAAACTGGGCGAGATGGGGGATAGATAAGACAAATTGGGTAAATATAAGCGGTGTTTCAGTGGGTGTGGCAGATAATTTGTTATCAATTATTAAGAGTGTCGAACATGAACATAAGGACGAAGGTAAAGACGCTAAACTTGAAAAGATTAGAGATAGTTTTTTGGAGGTGATAAATCGAATGCGTCATTATCCATTTAGAGATAATGTTGAGTTTGATACATTAGAAAAGGGCGTCACGGAAATTGTAGGTAGTTCCATGGTAAAAGATATAAAGAATGAATTTCAGAATTATATAAAGGATAAGCAAGGTAGTTTCATTTGGGATAAGGCATCAGATTTCATAGATAATTTTTCCGAGCGTCATCCGTCTATTATTCTTAATGATGAAGAAAAAGAAAGACTCAATCAATATCTACTTAATTTAGTTGAGGAACTTAGATTTGGGCGCAGTAATATAAATATTTTTTTCAAACTTAAAAATAATCCCGAGTATATAAAAGAAAAAGGAGCACTCAGGGAAATCGTTAATGCGCTTACATATTTGCAAGATAGTGAAATGATGACAGAATCTAGGCAATACGAAGTCGCCTTAATTCTTGATGATGCAGTCTTTGGATTTAAGGCTGGAGGGGACCAAATGTGGGATGAATCCTGGGGGTCATTTAAAGCATCAAAAAACCATGGCCTTCCTACGGAAGAGAGAAAAAAGGGGTTGTTAGCTGCTATATCAATAATGCCCCTAAAAGAATTATCTGAAGAGATGAAAGGTTTAGAAAAAGGTACTGGTGATTTTGCACATCCAATTTTTGACAATAAAGGAAGATTAAAATGGCCAAAGAAATAGCTTTATCAGATCAGTAAAACTATGATTTTTGACCCGCTCGATACGCGTCGATGTGATATCACAAAAGTGTCCCAAAAGCCTTATGATGCAATGAACCAAAAGGTTCTAACTCGAGACGTTTCCGCAACGGTGTGGCAATTTATTCTCTAATCCTAACCGAAAACTTAGGGTCGTTGGCGTATTTTTCCGCCTTCTCATTTATCAGGTATTTCTCCCGTGCCTTCTCGAGAGAAAGGTCCGTATCGATGAGTCCGATTTCAAGAGCGAGTTTATCTGAATCCGCAGGGAAGAGAATCTCAAAGCCGAAAGGAACGCGCTCCGGAGTTATCTTATTCACATGATCGACGATATTCGTCGTGCAGGTGCTTGTGAGAGTGTTATAAAATTCAGGCTCATCTTTAAGTTTGTTCGTCCGCGCGATCATGTCGAGAAACAAGGTCTGAGATTTTTCTTTGTCAGCTTTTACAGGATAAACATACACGAGATCTTTCCGGTAATTCGAACGGAGCTTCACCACGTCGCGCTCGTCAGCAATGACGTACATGAGCTCGTATTGGCGCATGAGGCCCTTGAAGGCGGAGAAAGATTCTCCCTTTTCCTTTCGAATCTCGACTGAAATAGAAACGAATTGATCTCCTTCGAATTCAAATGAAAGAAAAGTATGAGCCGCACCCACGTATCCAGAGAAGGGCTCGACAACATACCAGACTTTCTTCAGCTTGTTCAAGTCAAAAGTCTTGTCGTAGTAGTTTGTTGTGTACGTAGATGTCGAAGTGTACGAAAAGTTCCTGATATTCTTGATTGAAACGAGGTTGTTTTTCACGATTGCAGAAGGAAGAACTGCCTGATCAGTAGACCAATTCCTATCGTTCGAGGGTTGGACAAGAAACACAAGTAGCGTGTAGCTGACGATCGGGCCCAGGACAAGTATCAGGGCAAAGACTGTAATCTTCTTTTTCATGTTGTTAATTATAGCGCAAATTCCCAGGTAATTTAATCTCCATTGAGCCGTCATGATATAATGTAGTTTCAGTAGTCGGACTAATTATAAGCAAATAATGTATATATCATGAAGAATATTTCAAAAATCCTAGCTTTAACGATTTTTGCTTCAGCTTTTGTTGCAATACAAGCGCAAGCATCCTCTCTCGCTCTTCTCGGCGGTGTTGACCTTAAGGTTGAGTCGAATGCAGAAGTCAAATCAGACAAAGGCACTCAGGCGTCTTCAGCTGCAAAAATAAAGGCGGACGTTGCGGCAAGTTCAACGAAAAAGGACAATGCGATGACAACGGAGCAGCGGGGCAGTGAAGTTTCAACATTCGTTAAATCCCTCCTAAGCATTGCAGATAGGGAAAAGGGCATTGGTGCAGAAGTTAGGGAAGTCGCTCGTGCACAGAATGATTCTGCTTCGACATCAGCGTCAGCCATGGTCAAGGTTGAAAACAGAGGATCATTCAAAAAATTTCTTATCGGCGATGACTATAGGAATCTTGGCGTTATCCGAAGCGAAGCCCAGAAGACAAAGAATAATATCGAAAAGCTTGAGAGTCTTCTTGATAAGACAACGACAGCCGCTGCATGGGCAGAGCTTAATGTAGAGATAGACGCTCTTGAAGAACAGCAGGCAACGCTCGAAGCATATGTCGAGGCACACGAAAGCACATTCAGCGTTTTTGGATGGTTTACAAAGCTTTTCGTAAAGACAGAAGTTGGGGGGCAGTAAAGTAGCCTCAATATCTTCGACGCCTAGTGTGCCACCGTCAGCGCAGTAACATCAGAATATCCAGCAGAAAGAAGCTCATCACGGGCTTCTTTTAGCGTGCTGCCAGTCGTCGAGACATCATCGATAATAATGATTTTCTGGACTAGATTTTCCTTTTTTGTAACTTCAAAAATATTTTTAGTATTTTCCAGCCTCTCGTTTCGTTTTTTATGAGTTTGCTTTTCAATATGCTTTGAACGAATGAGCAAATCAAAGTCTTTTTCAAATTTGTTTTCAACATCTAGCTCCAGAATTTCTTCGATTAAAAGCTCGCATTGGTTGTATCCGCGCTCCTTCCTTCGTTTTTTTGAAATCGGTATCGGAATCAGGAGAGCAGGCCATTTAAGGTTGTGAAAAAGCGCATGGCTGGCGATTTCCACCGCTTTCTTATTTTTCTTGTATTTTATCTGCCAGACCAGTTCCTTGACGAGAGGATCCTTATAGGAAAAGATGCTTTTAATGAATGGAAATTCTGCCGGATCTGCTTTTGCGGAGTCATTCAGAAACCGTTCAGGAGAAATTTCCCGAAGCTTGAGCTCCTCTGGCGGGGGAGGGAATATGAAATCAATGATATGGTATAATATCTGCATGAATTTTTCGGCTATTATATCATCTCTTTTTTCCAAGCAGAGCGAGAGCGTGCTCGGAATCGATATAGGATCTTCCGCAATCAAGATAGTGCAGGTGAAGAAGAAAAGGGGCCGTGCCGTGCTAGAAACGTATGGAGAACTTGCCCTCGGCCCTTATGCCGGAATAGAGGTCGGAAGATCGACGAACCTTCCTAATGACAAGATAGTCGAGGCGCTTAAGGATATCTTGCGAGAAGCAAAGACGACGACTCTGGCTTCCGGCATAGCTTTGCCGCTTTCTTCGAGCCTCATTACTTTCATAAGCGTTCCGCCAGTCCCAGAGAAGCAATTGCCGGAAGTCATTGCTCTTGAGGCGAGAAAATACATTCCGGTTCCTATGAGCGAGGTCATGCTTGATTATTCTCTAGTTCCGCGCGAAGACACGTTTGCAAACGACGATGAAACTCAGGGAAAGCAGGTCGAGAAGCAGGTCCAGGACGTGCTTGTTGTCGCTATCCACAACGAATACATAAACAACTATCAGGCAATCACCGCGAAGTCGGGAGTCCAGCCAGGCTTTTACGAGATCGAGATTTTCAGCTCGGTCCGCGCGGTTGTCGAGCAGGGAATCCAGGCGGTCATGATTATCGACATGGGAGCCCGGGCGACCAAGCTATACATCATCGAGAGGGGGATTCTTCGTGCGTCGCATATTATCAACAGAGGCGCGCAGGATATCACGCTTGCGATATCGAAATCATTGAGCGTCAGCGTCAATGAAGCCGAGAACATGAAGCGGTCTTTCGGCCTCAAAGGCGGTCCGGAGTACAAGGAGCTCACTGAAATAATCACGGTTAACCTTGATTATATTTTTTACGAGTCAAATGCCGCTCTTCTCAACTACCAGAAGAAATACATGAAGAACATCAGCAAAGTCATCCTGACAGGAGGAGGAGTGTTGCTCAAGGGCTTCACTGATTTGGCAAAGATAAGCTTCCAGACAGAGATAGTCTACGCAGATCCATTCGGCAAGCTCGAGACCCCGGCCTTTCTTGCCGAGCAGTTTGCGCAGGCTGGTCCGGAGTTCGCGGTCGCCATCGGCTGTGCATTACGCCGGTTGTCTGAATTGGAGTAATGAACTATAATTCAAATGATATTTTAAAATAAATGGAAACAAAATTCCAAACATCGTTCATCCCAAAGAAGCCCCTTGTCTCTGATCAAAAGATGAGCAGCAATCGCAGCGCTGGCACGAGCATTTTCATGTTTGTCGCAATCATACTTTTCGTCGCTTCGATCGCCGGCGCGGTGTTTTCCGTTCTTTGGAAGAATGTTCTCAACAAATCGCAGGAAAATTACAAGGTGCAGCTCGCAGAAAGCGAAAAAAGATTCAACCTTTCTCTCATCGAAGAGCTCAAGAAGGCCAATACCAAGATTGATTTGAGCAAGCAGCTTCTGAAGGGCCATCTTGCAGTCTCTGAACTCTTTTCCATAATAAGCCGCCTCACCATAGAGGGCATCCGTTTTACAAGCTTCGAATTCGTCGCTCCAGCAAAGGATAGCGAAGGCATCAAGATTTCTATGCGGGGCGTCGGCAACAGCTTCAGCGCCATTGCTTTCCAATCCGATGTTTTCGGACAATCCCAGAAATACGGAACGAACAAGATTCTCAAGAATCCGGTGCTTTCAGATCTCGCTCTTGACGCGAATGGAAATGTCGGCTTCACGTTCAGCACGATAATAAACCCTGGAGACGTCCTGTACGAAAAGATCCTGACTTCAGATGAGTCTAACGAAACAACCCCATAACACATATGAATAAGAACGTAACGCCAATCATTCTCATAATCCTTGCGCTCGGCATTTATTTCACCTTTACTCGCACGAAGCTCAATGATCTGAGCGCAATCAAAGAGGTAAATTTGCAATACCAGCAGGCCTTGAATAATTCCGAGAGGCTGGTCAAAGTCAGAGACAGCGTTCTTAAGACGTATAACGATATCAGCGCCGATGACAGGGAACGCTTGGAGAAGATGCTTCCGGATAATGTAGATAACGTACGCCTTATCATCGATGCAAATGGAGTCGCCGCGCGTCATGGCTTGGCGATCAAGAACGTGAAGACGAGCGCGACGAATGCGAATATCACGACTCCGGCACCCGTCGGCCGCGGAACGGCAAGCGTTCCGAATTCCTATGACACGGTTACGCTTTCTTTCAATGTAAATACGAACTATCAGACTTTCATCGATTTCTTGAAGGATCTCGAGGCAAGCTTGCGCATCATGGACATATCGAGGATTACGCTGAACGTCAGCGATACGGGAATTTACGAGTATGGCGTAGAGATTAAGACGTATTGGCTTAAGCAATAAAACCATCATGCAAAAACAGCAATCATCAAAGAAAACATTCTTCATAGTCGCAATCATCATAATCCTCGCGCTTGGAGCCTATTTCTATTTCAAGGGAACGCCGGATTCTTCTTCTACATCATCTCTTGAGGCGCAGGACAGCCCTACTTCTATAGATGCTCAAGCAGTCGGAACGCGGGTGCTGTCTCTTCTCAATCAGATCAACTCGCTCAAGATAGACGCTTCTATCTTCGATAGCGCCGTCTACAATAGCCTCGTCGACTACACCATAACGATTCCAGAGCAGAATGTCGGACGATCGAACCCATTCGCTCCAATCTCAGGCTCTGCGCCGCAGAACTCTTCGGTCAGGCTTCCATCCACGGGCAATTAGAGAATATAAACCATGAGCGTAATCGACATCCTTTTAAGCAAAAATCTTATATCAAAAGATGATATTAAGGAGATTCGGCAGAAAATGTCTGACGGAGAACCCATTGATAAAGTCTTGATAGAGCGAGGCGTGAAATCCGAGGATATTCTCGCTGCGCAAGGGGAATCCCTCGATATTCCTGTAAGGAGCTTGGCAAGCGTCACCGTGCCTTTCGAGGTTCTTGATTATATTCCAGAGGAATCAGCTGTCCACTACAAATTCGTGCCGATTGGCATCAAGGAAGGGGCTCTAGAAGTCGGTCTCGTCGATCCGGACAATATCGAGGCGCGAGATGCGCTCAATTTCATCGCGGCAAAAAACAATATTCCATACAAGGTTTTCCTTATCACGACTGACGACTATCAGAAAGTCATCGAATCCTACAAAGGCATCAGCGGGGAGGTTTCGAAGGCTCTTACGGAGCTTGAATCGGTCCTTTCGGTCGATGTCGAGGGATCCATTGATCTCAAGCAGAGCAAGACGGAAGAGAATTCCGAGGCGATCATCATCGAGGATGCCCCGGTGGTCAAGATCGTGGCGACCGTTGTCCGATATGCCACGGAGGGAAACGCTTCCGATGTGCATATCGAGCATATGCGCGACAAGGTGCGAGTCAGATTCCGTGTGGACGGCATTCTCAATACCAGTCTAGTGCTTCCGCCGCAAGTACACAGCGCCGTAGTCGCCCGCATCAAAGTGCTCTGCAATATGAAGCTTGATGAAAAACGAAAGCCTCAAGACGGGCGATTTTCTGCGCGTATCGACGGACGAAAGATAGACTTCCGAGTCTCAACATTCCCGGCATATTACGGCGAAAAGGTGGTGATGCGAATCTTGGACCAGGAAAAGGGCGTAAAGAAGCTCGATGAAATGGGTCTTACGAAGAAAAACCTCGATCTCGTGAAAGAGGCCATCGCACGGCCATACGGCCTTATCCTCATTACTGGTCCCACAGGATCCGGAAAGTCCACGACGCTTTATTCGATGCTCAATGAAGTCGATCGCGAGAGCTTCAACGTGCTTTCTCTTGAAGATCCGATCGAATACAACATGGACGGCGTCAGCCAGTCGCAGGTTCATCCCGAAATCGGCTACACATTCGCATCCGGACTTCGAACCACATTGCGACAGGATCCAGACATCATCATGGTGGGTGAGATCCGAGACAAGGAGACGGCGCAGCTTGCGGTGCAGGCGGCTCTTACCGGTCACCTCGTGTTCTCGACGCTCCACACCAATAACTCAGCCGGTGTTATCCCGCGCCTCATAGACATGGGCGTTGATCCTTACCTCATTGCTCCCACTTTGATCCTTGCCATCGCTCAGCGCCTCGTCGGCACTTTTCCTGAGGGCGGAGGCGGCAAGCCGATACCTGTCGAGGGCAGCATCAAGATGATGGTCGACAAGCAGTTTGAGGATCTCCCAGATCAGTTCAAGAAGGATATTCCGTTCTCAGACACGGTTTATGGCATTGCTCCGACGGCAGAAAATCCGAAGGGAACGCGAGGACGCATGGCCGTGTTCGAAGCCTTCAGGATGGATAAGGAAATCGAGAGCATCATCCTAAAGGGCGCGAACGAAATCGATATCAACAATCTTCTGCGACAGAAAGGCGTGATCACAATGAAGGAGGATGCGATGATAAAGGCTTTCGAGAAGAAGATACCGTTCGAAGAAGTTAACAAGCTTTAATTTTAGATTCAGTGCCTTGTGATATAATAAACGCACCATGGAAACACCCTCAGCAACAAAACAGCTCTCGATACTCTTCGTTGATGACGACAAGTTCCTGCTTGACATGTATGCTCTCAAATTTTCAAAAAATGACTTCGAGGTTCATACGGCGCAGGGCCCGGAGGACGCCCTCAAGCTTATCCGAGACGGCCTTGATCCTGATATACTCCTTCTGGACGTCGTCATGCCAGGCATGGACGGCATCGAGCTCCTGACCCTTCTCAAGAAAGAAAATCTTCTCAAGAAAGCCGTGGTCATCATGCTTACGAATCAGGGGCTTTCAGACGATGTTGCGCGCGCAAAAAAGCTCAATGTCGATGGGTATATCATCAAGGCTACCACCATCCCTTCAGACGTCCTTGCCGAGGTGAAGAATATTTATTCGTCAGTCAAGAAATGAAATAATCATGGAATATAAGAAACAAATCGAAGATCTCGTAGATATGGTGATTCAAGAAGGCGCTTCTGACCTTCACCTTGCGGAAGGGCGCAATCCGGTGATTCGCGTTTCAGGATCGCTCATTCCTCTTTCAAAGAAGCCTATATCTACGAAGGAGGACATGCACGGCTATATCAAGGAATTCTTGAGCGACGACAACGAGAAGCTTCTCGAAGAAAACCGTGAAGTTGATTTTTCATACAGCCTTACTAAAAGCCGTTTCAGAGGCAATGCTTTCTATCACCAGGGCGTGCTTTCAGTCGCATTGAGGCTTATTCCAAAAAGCATCAGGACGCTTGCCGAGCTCAACCTTCCCCCGATCCTCGAATCTTTCACAAGAAAACAGCAGGGATTTTTCCTCGTAGTCGGACCTATCGGACAAGGAAAGACCACGACGCTGGCGGCGTTGATCGAAATGATAAATCAGACTCGCAACGAGCACATCCTGACCATCGAGGATCCTGTCGAATATCTTTTCGAATCAAAAAAATCCATCATTGACCAGCGCGAAGTGCGAAGCGATACGCCTGATTTTAGCGGCGCCCTCGTCTCGATGTTCCGCCAGGACATCGACGTGTGCCTCGTAGGCGAAATGCGCGACAACAATACCATGGCGACTGCCGTGACAGCGGCAGAAACCGGCCACCTCGTTTTCTCGACGCTTCATACGAACAATGCCGCGCAGACCATCAACCGAATCATCGACTCGTTCCCGTCGAGCCAGCAGGACCAGATACGCATCCAGCTTGCGGGAAGCATGACGGGCATTTTTTCTCAGCGCCTCATCCCGAGGATTTCGGGAGGATTGATTCCTGCGTACGAACTGCTTATCAATAACAGCGCCGTAGCGAACCTCATCCGTGAAAAAAGGATTCATGAAATAAACACCGTTATTGAAACAAGCTCCGGCGATGGTATGATAGACATGAACCGCTCGCTCGCTGAACTCGTCAGAAGGGGAGAGATTACAGTCGAGAGCGCGTATTTGAATTCGTTTAACCCTAAGACTCTTGAGAGGATGATGTAATAAAAAATTATGCTTTTTAACTATCAAGCAGTAGACCAGACAGGCGCCCCGAAGACCGGATCGATCGATGCGGTCAATGTCGATATTGCAATAACATCCCTCCAAAGAAGGGGGCTTGTTATAACTTCGATAAACGAAGCCGACAAGAAGGCGGGATTGCTTTCGATGAATATCGCCTGGTTCGAAAGGGTCTCTAACAAGGATGTTGTCATCCTTTCTCGCCAGCTTGCCACGCTTTTCGAAGCGCAGGTTTCAGCATTGCGCGTGTTCAGGCTTTTGTCTTCAGAGAGCGATAACAAGGTCCTTGGTTCCAAGCTTGCCCAAATTGCTGATGATCTCCAAGCGGGTACAGCCATTTCAGCGGCTCTCGCAAAGCATCCGAAAGTCTTCTCCGACTTCTATGTCAGCATGGTCAAGGCCGGCGAAGAGTCGGGAAAGCTCAATGAGACGTTCAATTATCTAGCTGACTATCTTGATCGCACCTATGAACTTATCAGCAAAGCTAAAGGGGCATTGATTTATCCCGCGTTCGTTGTCATCACCTTCATAACCGTAATGATCCTGATGTTCACCATGGTCATTCCGAAGATAAGCTCAATACTCGTCGATTCTGGACAGGAAATACCGATTTATACCAAGATCGTCCTTGGCATCAGCAACTTCTTCGTCGATTATGGATTTATACTTCTTGGCGTTGTCATTATCGGAGGGTTCTTCGTATTCAAATACATCCGAACGCCTTCAGGAAAGGAGGTTTATGATAGGGTAAAGCTCAGTATCCCTTACATCAGCAACCTTTTCAGGAAGCTCTACTGGTCACGTCTCGCCGATAACATGAACACCATGCTTGTCGCTGGAATTCCCATGATTCGCGCGCTCGATCTCACGTCTTCCGTCATCAACAACACCATTTACCACAAGATCATCTCTGATTCCGTCGAAGCTGTGAAAGGCGGAAAGGCCATTTCAGAAGCGCTTTCAGGCAATGATGAGATTCCTGGAATCATGATTCAGATGATGAAGGTGGGGGAAGAATCTGGAGAGCTTGGAAATATCTTGAAAACATTGGCCAAGTTCTATGCCAGAGAGGTAACTACAGCCGTCGATGGCCTTGTCGATCTCATAGAACCGCTCATGATCGTCTGTCTCGGAGGAGGCGTGGCTGTCCTCTTGGCTTCCGTCCTCATTCCTATTTACAACGTTGCGAGTGCGCAATAGTTATCCCCACGGCACTTGACCTTATTTTTCAAGGTTTTGCTATAATTACAGCCATAAGTTTAATTATCAGGTTTTTATAAGTTAACTTAATAAGTATGAAAAATTACGCAAATCGAGGTTTCACATTGATCGAGCTTCTCGTCGTTATCGCAATCATAGGTATCCTTTCGTCAGTTGTTCTTGCATCACTTAATACGGCGCGATCAAAGGGAGGAGACGCTGCGGTCAAGGGTAATCTTACAGGAGTTCGACCACAGGCTGAAATCGTTTACGACGGTGTTTCTCCAAATAGCTATGCCACAGTTTGTTCGAATGCAAATGTTACAAATGCCGTCAATTCAGCTCGAACAAGCGGTAGCGGAACAGCTGGTTGTAGTGCAGACGCTGATGAGTGGGTTGTTTATGCAACCCTCAAGACAGCATCAGGATCATATTTCTGTGTTGACTATAAGGGTAATGCAACTACTACTACAAAGTCATCTTACACAACTGACGCAAATCAGGATTGCGACTAATAAAAAGTTTTTAGTTCGCGAAACTCCGCTTTACGGCGGGGTTTTTGTTTTGCACGGACTCGTATTATAATTAAAAGATGAAAAATTACGCAAATCGAGGTTTCACATTGATAGAGCTTCTCGTCGTTATCGCAATCATAGGTATCCTTTCGTCAGTTGTTCTTGCATCACTTAATACGGCGCGTAGTAAAAGTGCCGATACTGCCATTAAGGCAAATCTCGCAACCTTGAGGGTTCAGTCCGAATTTTATTATGATAGTAACGGTAATAGTTATGGAACTATGGCATCTTCGACGATTGGATTAACAGGTCTTTGCGGAACCCCAGCAGGATTATTTACTGATGTTACGATTCAAAATGCCTTAAAGGCGGCCATGAATCAGAAAGGTAATGGAAATGCATACTGTGGTGCAAATAATGCAACAGGTATTGGATCTGGTGGTGGGTGGTCAGTTTCTGTTCCACTTAAGACCAATCCTTCTATCAGCTGGTGTGTTGGTAATATTGGTAAAGCTGGCACTACAACAACGCCAGTTTCTGCAGCTTCATTTACTGGTTGCTAGCCGTTAAGAAAAATACTTAATAATCTCCGCCCGCAAGGCGGGGTTTTTGTTTGGGTGAAAATTCATTAGAAGTTCATTTTGGTTTGGTAGAGTGAGTAGATGCTCATATTTATTGATGAATCAGGCGATACCGGCCTTAAGTTCAACAAAGGATCAAGTAACTATTTCGTGATAGTTGCAGTTATTTTTGATGATTATGCTGAAGCAAATAGGGTTGATAGAATGCTATCAGATTTAAAGGATGCTCTAGGTTTTCAAAACACTGAATTTAAATTCAACAAATCTAGCCACTCAACTCGAATTAAATTCCTAAAGGCAATCAAGAATAATAAGTACAGAATTCACTTTCTTGCAGTTAATAAAATGCAGGCGGACAGAAGTAAAATTTTCAAAAATACAGGTTACTTTTATATTGATGCAATAAAGGTTTTGCTAAATGACAAAAGGATCAGTAATGCTAAGATAAAGATCGATGGCAGTGGAAGTAGTTCATTTAAGAAACAATTTAAGTCAATGATTAAAAAGAGTTTGAATGTCAATGAAACAAAAATCGTGAAAGAAATTACTTTTGTTGATTCAAGAAGCAATATGCTTATTCAAATGGCAGATATGATTGCAGGCAGTATAAGAAAGAGTTACGAGGGGAACGGCGAAATGAAGAACATTATAAGTAAACATATTGAGGTCGTGCATATTCTTCCGTAAAAAGAAAAATCTCCCGAAGGAGACTTTTCCCGATATGTATTCTAGACTGAATAAATTCAGCCAAGCCACCGTCCGGTAACAATTCGAAATACATACCTTTTCATTGCTTATAATAGCAAAACCAAATAACCTTTGTCAACAAATCTCGCAAACCATGCTAAAATAGGGCATATAAAAGCTCTATATGAACGAAGATAGAATCACATATTTCGGCCAGACCGATGCGCGAAACAAGAAAGTGACCTTCGGCATCAAGGCCAAGGATCGTACCAAGCACGTCTACGTGATTGGAAAGACTGGCATGGGAAAATCAACCCTGCTTGAGAACATGGCTGTGCAGGATATCAAGAACGGTGAGGGAATGGCATTCATTGATCCTCACGGAAAGACTGCCGAGCTTCTCTTGGAATATGTTCCTGAGCATCGTCACAAAGACGTGGTCTATTTCGCCCCGTTCGATATGGAGCATCCTATTTCTTTCAACGTCCTTGAAAGCGTTGATCCTGACAAGCGTCACCTTGTCGTTTCGGGACTCATGAGTACCTTCAAGAAGATCTGGCAGGACGCTTGGTCCGCTCGAATGGAATATATCCTGACCAACACGCTTCTTGCGCTTCTTGAATATCCGGACGCGACACTTCTCGGCGTGAATAGGATGCTTTCTGACAAGGTTTTCCGTAACCATGTCATTACCTATATCACCGACGCTTCGGTGAAAGCTTTCTGGACACAGGAATTTGCAAATTACACCGAGCGAATGGCATTGGAGGCCGTGCCAGCTATCCAGAACAAGATAGGGCAGTTCACGGCGAATGCGTTGATCAGGAATATGATAGGTCAGCCAAAGTCTTCTTTCGACATCAGAAAAATGATGGATCAGGGAAAGATCTTCATCATCAACCTCTCGAAGGGAAGAATCGGCGAGTCCAACGCGAACCTTCTCGGAGGAATGCTCATCACGAAAATTTATCTCGCCGCTCTTTCTCGCGCTGATATTCCCGATCGGGTCCTCAAGACTCTCCCGAACTTCTATCTTTTCGTAGACGAATTCCAGTCTTTTGCCAATGAATCCTTTGCGGATATCCTTTCTGAGGCCAGAAAATACAAGCTCAACCTGACCATGGCCCACCAATACATCGAACAGATGGAAGAGGAAGTGAGGGCAGCCGTATTCGGAAACGTCGGAACGATGATCGTATTCCGCGTTGGCGCATTTGATGCTGAGGTCCTTGAAAAGGAGTTTGCTCCGCAGTTTACGGCTGAAGACATCGTAAATCTTGGCATTTTCCAGATTTATTTGAAGCTTATGATTGACGGCATCAGTTCTCAGCCATTTTCCGGAACGACATTGCCTCCGATCGCAAAGCCTGAAAACTCAAGCATGGATAAGGTCATAGAAATGTCCCGCAAGCAGTTTGCCCGCAATCGTCTCGAAGTAGAAAAGAAAATCGATGACTGGATGGCGCCTCTTGTTCCTGTCAAGCCGGCGATGAAGCCGAAGGAGCCAGCTCCTGTGCATGTTCCTGTAGCTGCTCCGGTAGTTCCGAAACCAGTGGCTGCTGCGCCAGTGCCTATACCTGTGCCTGTCGCGTCGAAACCAGTTCCTCAGGCACCAAAGCCAACACCAGTGAAAGCTCCTGTCGCAGAGCAGCAATTTAAGAAAGCTTTTGCTGAAATTAAAATTGATCCGGCGACTGTTCAGGAAAAAGTTGCTCCCACACCAGTGCCAGTCGTTCCTAAACCTGTTTCTTTAAATTCTCTTTCTTCAAAGCCAGGACAGAAGAATGCAACCCCTCAACGCGTGAATGAATTGAAGAATGCTCTTTCTGCTGCACTCGGAGGTTTACCGAAGAAAGAAGAAAAGAGGGCCACTCCTACACCAAAGACTGTTTCGCAAGTACAGCAGAAAGAAATTCCCGAAGATGTACTTCGAGACGTTCTTAAGGTTGATTAGTTTTTAAGCAAAAACGACTTTCTCAAGTTTGTCGGTCCTCTTTTCAATTTCCTTCACGTAATCATGGTTTGCCTTGTTTTTGAGATTGAGCTCAATTCCAGTTACTTGGACTTTTAATTCGCCGATAGTCTCAAAATGTATATCCTGCTTTTCAATGATTTCATCCATTTTTACATCCATCTTATTAATTTTCACATCCATTTTATCTATGCGATTTACTAAAGTAGTCTTTAATTCCCCGAACTCTTGTTTGAGTCCAGTGATATTATTCTTTAATTCGTTCTTTAATTCGATTATGTATTTGGGTGTAGTTTCGTTCATGCTTTTATGGGTTAGAGTTTGATAAATAAGTTGGGTACTTGAAGAATAGTATAAATGTTTAAAAAATCAGGGCAATAGAGACGGAGACTTTTATTTGTGATACTATTTTCAAATGCGCAGAATCCTCATATTTTCTCTTACGTACTATCCTCGCTATGTCAGTGGTGCGGAGATTGCAATAAAGGAGATTACAGACAGGATCTCTCCGTTGGAGATCGAGTTTGACATGATAACGCTTAATGGGGCAGGCGAACCCGCATTTGAGAAGATCAGGAATATTTCGGTCCACCGGATATTCGGCAAGGTCGGATATGTCCAGAAACTCATGTATCCTTTCTTTGCTTTTTTCAAAGCGTTGCAGCTCAATGGAAAGAACAAATACGACGCGACATGGTCGATGATGGCGAGCTACAATTCATTTGCCGCTCTTTTCTTTAAATTAACTCACCCTAAAACCCCATTCCTTCTGACTCTTCAGGAGGGTGATCCGATCCCCCAGATCAAGCGTCGCGCGTTGCCAATGTGGCCACTGTTCAAGATGATTTTCAGAAAAGCTGATCATATTCAGACGATATCAAAGTATCTTGCAGATTGGGCTCTGGATATGAAGGCAAAGTGTCCTATAACCGTGGTGCCGAATGCCGTCGACTTCGCTTTCTTCTCGACCCGAAAATCCGATACTGAACTTGCGGTTCTCAAGGAATCTCTTGGCAAGAGGCCTGATGACGTCTTCATAATAACCACTGGTCGCCTCGTGGTGAAGAATGCAGTAGCGGATACCATTGATGCGCTCCAGTATCTCCCGGCCAATGTGAAATTCATCAGTCTTGGCCAAGGTTTTCAAGAAAAAATGCTCAAAGAGAAAGCAGAGAAGCTTGGATTAAAAGAACGAGTGCAATTCCTTGGCTTTATTCCGCATAAAGACATGCCACAGTATTTGCACATCTCTGACATCTTCATAAGGCCTTCGCTTTCGGAAGGTTTCGGAAATTCATACGTGGAAGCGATGGCGGCAGGCATTCCTGTAATCGCTACGCCTGTCGGCGGCATTGTTGATTTCCTGAAAGATGGTGAAACAGGCCTTTTCTGTGAAGTCCAGAATCCGAAAAGTATCGCGCAGAAAGTCGAGAAATTGATAAAAGATAAAGAGTCCCGGGATTATATAATAAAAAACGCAGAGCAGATGGTTGGGGAAAAGTATGAATGGGGAAAGATAGCTGGGGAGATGAAAAAGGTATTGACAAACAGCACAAAAAATGCTACAAGGTAGGGTATTGATCCATGGCATGAAGTCGTGGTGAAAAGAGAAAGTACTGTTCCATGTCAACTATTACTCTCGGAGTAACTCTCCGAGGATTCGCCTCAAAACCCGAAAGCGTCGAAAAGACGGTTGCGGGAGTCAAGAAGACCCTGCTCAACCTTGCAACAGTTGCGTCACACGATGAGTTCAACCCTACTGTGCACGTCTATATTGCAATCCCGGTCAACAAAGGTTTTGTTGATGCTGATTGCGGTGAGCTTGCTCCGGCGCTTCGTGCCCTCGTCGAGACCTCAAAATTCGAGGGCATCACTGTCGAGGTTCACGAGACCAACGCAGACTTGTTCTGCGGTCTGTTGAATCAGATGGCTGGACTTCAGTTGCAGCGCGGCTGTACCCACACTCTCGTCATTTCTACGGGTTGTGCGGACTACATTACGCTTGGCAATATGAAGGCGCTTATGAAGGCCTTTCGTTCCGGTGCGCGTGCTGCTGGCCTTGCCCTAAACGAGCTCGAGGAGTCAATCATGGATGGCCGGCTTGCGAACACGTTCGCCGGCTACGACATCCTGTCGCTCCTGACTGTTGGTGGTTTTGACTTCCGCTGTTCCAACGCTCCCGTAAGTGACCACAAGAAGCTTGCTGGTGTGGAAGAAATTCCGACACTGCTTCGCTTGGCAAACCTGTACGGTGCGTGCATCAAGCCGATCATGCCGGAAATCAAAGGTACGTGGGTATTGCCCACTGATCCCGCTGAGCTTGAACGGCACAATGCCAAGATGGCCAGCAAGTTCAAACGCCAGACGGCGTTTGCTGAACAGCTCGGCTGCACGTTCGCCGACCTCGAGGTCGCTGTCATGGCCGACTAATAATCAATCAGCTCTTCAATTCACGGTTCCTCTACTTTGCAAGCACTTCGGTGCAAGCGGGTAGAGGAGCTTTTTTATACAAAATCTGGCTTAATAATTGACTTTTTTCCAAAATAATATACAATTTTCTGAATGAAAATCATCGTTACAGGAGCGGCTGGAGCTATAGGTTCTCACCTTGCAGAACGACTTGCTGATCTCGGGCATGAGGTTGTTGGTATTGATTCACTGACCAACTATTATTCTCCTGAAATAAAGAAAATTACTGTTAATGATATCCGCAAGAAAGGCGTTAAATTCCATAAAAAGGACCTCGCTGAAGATAATATTGAAAAGCTTGTGAAAGATATGGATGTTGTTTTTCATCTCGCGGCACAGCCGGGTATTTCTGCCTCGACTCCATTTCAGGAATACGTAAAGAATAATATTGTGGCAACTCAGAAGTTGCTTGAGGCGGTAAAAAATAATAAAAAGCTCAAAATGTTCTTTCATGCTTCAACTTCTTCAGTCTACGGATCACATGCCTATGGAGATGAGACCACTGAAACAAAGCCGACTTCAAATTATGGCGTTACTAAGCTTGCCGCAGAACAGCTCGCTCTTTCATATCATCGTCAAATAGGACTTCCAGTTTCAGTTCTTAGATTCTTTTCTGTCTATGGAGAACGAGAACGACCAGAAAAGTTTTGGCACAAGCTCATAAAGGCGATGCATAACGATGATGAAATAACTATGTACGAGGGCAGTCATGACCATGTTCGTAGCTATACCTACATTAGTGATATAATTGATGGATGCATCCTTGCACTCGAGAATTTGGAAAAAGTAAAGGGCGAGATTTTTAATCTTGGCAGCGATAGGACGAATACGACTGGAGAGGGATTGAAGTTTGTTGAGAAGATCATGAATAAAAAAGCCAAGATCAAACTCCTTCCGAAGCGACACGGTGATCAGCTCGAAACATCCGCTAATATTAAAAAAATTAAGAGCGTGCTCAAGTACAAGCCAAAAGTAAAACTCGAAGAGGGACTTAAAAGGCAAGTGGATTGGTATAAGGATAAGATACATAAAAAGGTGAAGTAAGAAGTTTCAATTATTTTAAAATATGAAAATACTCATTTCCACAGGGATATATCCTCCAGATATCGGCGGACCAGCGCAATACGCCCGCAATCTCTACGAGACATGGAAGAAGCAGGGTCATGATGTAAAAGTTGCAGCCTACCGATGGGAAAGGGCATTTCCTACGTTTGTCCGCCATATACTTTTCTTTTTAAAAATTTTCAGAAAGGGATGGAATGCTGATCTTATAATCGTACTCGATACATGGAGCGCGGCAGTTCCTACGATGTATGCGTGCGCTTTGATGAGAAAGAAATACATCATCAGGACTGGCGGCGATTTCCTTTGGGAAAGCTATACTGAGCGAACGGGTGATCTCGTACTCCTTAAGGATTTTTACGATACTTCGATGGCTAAGCTTTCAAAAAAAGAAAAGCTCATCTACAAGCTTGGCGGGGATACTTTGAGAAAGGCTGCACTTGTCATCTACAGTACACAGTGGCAGAAGAATATTTTTGAAAAGGCATATAAGCTTGATGGTTCAAAAAGCAGGATTGTCGAGAACTTCTGCGGAGTTCGAGAAGAATCGAGAGAGTCAGAAGGTCGCGTATTCGTAGCGGCAACGCGCGAGCTCAAATGGAAAAATATCGATGCACTCAAGAGAGCATTTAAGGTTGCTCAAGAAGAAGTAAAAACCAAGGGCTTTGAAGAAATCGAATTTGATACGACAAAAGCAGTCTATGATAATTTCCAGGAGCGAATGCGTCGATCATACGCAGTTATTTTGACATCGCTCGGTGACATCAGTCCGAATATGATTCTCGATGCAATTCGAGTAGGAACCCCATTTATTCTTACGAAAGAAACAGGAATTGCTGATAGGGTAAGGGACTGTGCAATTTTTGTAGATCCAAAAGACGAGAAGGATATCACAGAAAAAATAGTCTGGATTTCTGATCCAAAGAATCGCGCACTTCAGGCAGAGAAAGTTAAACAATTCACGTGGGTCCATACCTGGGAGCAGATTGCTCAGGAATTTATTGACCTCTATGAGAAACTTTAAAAGTGAGTATAAGGACTATTCAAAACATGTTGCGGTCATGATTTCGACTGATCGTTCTATTTTTCTCGAAAAAAGTCCTGCCTGGGCTAGGATGCTCGAGCACTCAAAGCTCTATAAAGAACTGCATATCATCGTTTTTTCTTTGAAAAGATTCCAGAAACAGCAGCTTTCAGAAAAGTGCTTTTTGTATTCGACAGATTCTTTTTCAAAGCTCGGCTATGTCACTGGCGCTTTTAGAGTTGGCAAGAAGATTTTGAAAAAAATAGACAAGCAGGCTCCGGTTTTAATTTCGTGCCAAGATCCTTTTGAGACTGGACTTGCGGGTAAGTGCCTCACGCATTGGAGAAAGGACTCCGAATTGCTTTTGCAGATACACACTGACCTTTTCAGTCCGTACTTTACGGATAACCGAATCGGGCTCAAGAATGCAGTCTTGAACAGGATTCGCGTCATGCTTTCGAAGCGAACATTGCCGCAGGCTGATGTGGTCCGTGTCGTCTCACAGAAGATTGCTGAGTCTCTCGTCGAGAAAGGAATCAATGCTGAAAAAATACTCATCAAGCCAATTGATGTGAATCTCACGGCGTTCCAGCAGAATGCTCCTGCTTTTAATCTTCACGAAAAATATCCTCAGTTTAAAAAAATACTTCTCATGGTATCTCGTCTTGAAACAGAGAAAAACATCCCGATGGCGCTCGAAGCGGTGAAAATCGCCCAGGCTCAAATACCTGGTTTGGGGGTGGTTATCGTCGGTTCGGGCTCATGGTTGCCTCAGCTGAAGAAGCTTGCGTACAGCCTCAAAATAGAGGCTTCGGTGGCATTTGTGGGCTGGCAAACTGATCTTGTGCCATACTATAAGGGCTGTGATGTGTTTCTGCTGACCTCATGGTTTGAGGGGTACGGAATGGTCTTGAAAGAGGCGCAAACTGCTGGATGCAGAATCATTTCTACGGATGTCGGTATTGTTCGAGATGTCGGTGCACACATTGCCGAACATACTGCACAAAGCATTTCTGAAAAAATAGTTGAAGCTCTAAAATGAAACTTCTTATCTTTACACAAAAAGTCGACGTCAATGATCCGATACTCGGTTTTTTTCATCGATGGATTGCTGAATTTTCAAAGCATTGCGAAAGCGTTGTTGTGATTTGTCTCTACAAAGGCGAGGCTCGATTACCTGAAAACGTACGTGTACTTTCTCTTGGAAAAGAGGAGGGTGAGTCAAGATTGAAATATGTCGTGAGATTTTTTCGTTATGTCTGGAGCGAACGAAAGAACTATGACAAGGTTTTTGTGCATATGAATCAGGAGTACATTCTTCTCGGCGGTATGCTCTGGAAAATATTAGGAAAAGAAATGTTCATGTGGAGGAACCATCATGCTGGGTCTTTTCTTACTGACATTGCAGCAGCTTTTTGCACAAAGGTTTTTTGCACGTCCCGATTTTCATTTACAGCAAAATACAAGAAGACCGTATTCATGCCTGTCGGAGTTGATATTGATAATTTCAAGCCGCATGCAGAAAGCGCGAGGACGTCGCAAAGCATTCTTTCGCTTGGAAGAATTTCTTCATCAAAAAATATTGACGTGCTTGTTGATGCTGTGGGAAAGATTGATTCGCCGAGCATAAACGTCAATATCTATGGAGATGCTTTGCCAAAGGATGTCGGATATTTTGAAAAGCTTAAAGAAAAAGCTGGCAAGAATATTTCTTTCCATAAAGGCATTCCGAATATTGAAACAGTAAAAGTCTACCAAGCGCACGATATTTTTGTGAATCTTTCTTCGAGCGGGATGTACGACAAGACGATTTTCGAGGCGATGTCGTGCGGTTGCATCATTCTCGCATCAAATGAAAATCTGCGAGGAAAAATACCGGATGATTTCATTTTCGCTGATCGCTCTGTCGATGAGCTCGCCGCGAAGCTCAAAATACTTTTGAAGTATTCTCCGACAGAAAGGGTGGAGGCGTCAGAGAAGCTCCAAGCGTTCGCCCGGCAGCATAGCTTGAGCAAGTTAGCAGTTGAATTATCAGAGGCAATTGCGTAATATAGTGTAAATGTCAGAATCACTTAGAAAAATATACGAAGAGCATCACGGAACCGCCCGCAGAGCAGGATTCAGTATAATGAAATCTGATAGGGGTGCGTTTTTCTCAGAATCATTGGGTACCGGTAAAAGCATTCTTGATTTGGGCTGTAGAGACGGTGCGCTGACATCTTTTTTTGTTAAAGGCAATAAGGTGACAGGCGTTGATATAGATGAAGTTAGCCTAGCGAGAGCATCGGAATCTCTCGGAATTGAAACATTTTCATTTGATATACAGTCTGACTGGAGCGCTTTGAATGGAAAAAAATTTGATGCTGCCGTCGCTGGAGAATTTCTTGAGCATGTCTATTACCCGCAGAAAATTATGGGCAAGGTCGCTGAAATTCTAACAGCAGATGGTGTTTTTGTTGGATCAGTTCCAAATGCTTTCAGCCTCAAGAATCGCTTAAAATATCTTTTTGCTATAAAGAAAAATACACCGATGTCAGACCCGACTCATATCAATCAATTTTCATCAAAAGAACTTAAGTCAATGTTGAGAAAACATTTTAGTGAAGTTGAGATTGTTGGCATGGGAAGGTTAGGTAAAATCGCCAGAATTTCTCCGCAGCTATTTGCTTTTGATCTCTGCTTTGTCGCGCGGCAACCGCTTAATCAAAAAAAATAATGAAGCCACTTTCTGTATTTCTGCTCAATTGTGATTGGAAGGATATGTTCAGAGATTCTTTTATCGTTCTTAAAGACAAGCTCTATAGGGATCGCCTTGGCGGAGATATAAATTCTTTCTACATATTTTCTTGGGCCAGAACTTCGTATTTTCAAAAAAAAGATTCACGTTTTTCTTCTATTCATAGGAAAACCAAGCTTGATTATTTCAGACCATTGCTTGATGTCTGGACTTTTCCTGTTGTTATTTATCATGTGTGGAAGAATAAGATAAAGAATGATGTTTGGACCTGCTATGACTTTGGATTTGCGCCGACGCTCTGGGTTTTGAAAAAGCTCTTTGGCGGAAAATTCATAATGTGTCTGAACAATCAGCCGAGGATGTATTCAAAAACAAGAAGGTTTGGATCAATCAAGTCGATCTACTCATGGATTATAGAGAAGCTTTTTTACAGGCTCCCAGATCATTTTTTTACGATTAACGAGACGATGAGAAGCTATCTTATGACTCTTGGTGTTGATAAATCAAAGATAACTGTTTTTTCTATGAATACGATTGATAGAGATAAAGACTTCATTGCTCAAGCGCAAAAAGGAATCATAAGAAAGAAATATTCGATTCCTGAGAATAATAAGATATTGCTTACTGTCGCGCGTTTGGAAGCTGAAAAGAATTATCACAGATTGCTTGAGTTGTTCTCTGGGCTAGGAGATGGATATACGCTCATCGCACTCGGTAGCGGAAGTCTTTTTGAAGAACTTAAGGCAAAATGCAGAGATCTTGGAATTGAAAAAAGAGTTATTTTTGCGGGCTTCGTTCACAGAGATGAGATATGGAATTTTTATGCAGACGCAGATGTTTTTGTACTTCTTTCAAAAGTTGAAGCGCTTGGGGTGGTTTTTTGGGAAGCAATGTATGCGCAGGTCCCAATAGTGGGCAGTATTGCTGATGGTATCGTTGAGACAATTGGCAAGGATGGCGATAGGGGAAGGATTTGGGAAGAAGCCAAAGATCAGGAAGGTTTTAATGAAATTATTAAAAACGCCCGTCTCGATCCAGCTATGCTCGTAAGAGCAAAGGCGTATGTTGAGGAAAAGATCTCAAATCATGTCACCATAAATAATATCGTATGAAGGTCTTGTGTTTGTTCAACAAAGTCATGGGGTCTGCTATTCAAGAAATAGAGAAGGGAAATGGACACGATAGCTGGCTTTTCGGTATGTTGCGCCTCAGAAAATTCGGCATTGATACTGATTCTCTGGAAATTGAAAAGTATATTCCTAGAAAGTTCGCAGGGTTTCTTCGAAGGTACATTCTCACCATGCATTATGCGCACATCCCGCTTTTTCCATTTTTTTTCAGATACGATGTTGTGTTTACTTCGACTGCATATGGCTCGCTGGTTTTAAAAGCACTTTTCAATATCAAAAGTTTTAAATGGGTGATTCTTGATTTTAATCTTCTTGGTACGCTTCAAAAACGAACAACTGTTAAGCAGAAGATTTTTGACTGGGCAGTTAGAAAGGGCGCGGATGGGATTGTCGCGATTTCTCAGGCTGAAGCCGATGCACTCAAGCTCCATTTTCCCAACTTGAAAGACAGGATTATTTTTTTGCACGAGACGACTGATACGAAATTTTTTGCCCCAATGAACATCAAGGAAAGTAATCAGATTGTTACTGTGGGCAACTATGGACGCGATTTCGATACTGTAATAAAGGCTATTGAGGAAATAGATGTCAATTTGCTAATTGTCGGAAAATTTTCAAAAGAAAAAGCTGCTAAGCTGCCTCCATATGTAAAATCTACTCAGCTAACGCAAAATGAAATTGTTCGTGCGTATGCAGAGTCAAAAATTGTCGTTGTCAGTCTATGTACTGATGACTCATATTTTGATTCAGTTGGGACCCTGTCGCTTGGTGAAGCGATGTCTATGGGGAAGGCGACTATAGTGACACACACAAAAAGTATGAAGTCGTATATTTACGATGGAATTAATGGCATTTTTGTAAAAAAAGAAGATGTAACTGAAATGAGGAATGCGATTGTTTATTTGCTTAAGAACGATACAAAAAGAAGGGATATGGGCCAAAAAGCGCGAGAATTCGCCCTCCAAAAGCTCGACCCTGACACGTTCGCGAAGCATCTGGCAATCTTCCTCAAGAGTGTGATATAGTCTCACCATCATGAAAATCTCAATTGTCCTGCCGATTTATAACGAAGAGAAAAATATCGAAATTCTTTATAAGGAAATCATAGAAACATTCAAGCCTCTTTCATATGAGTATGAAATCCTTTGTGTGAATGATGGTTCAAAAGACGGAAGCCTCGCAAAGCTCAAGGAACTTGCTGCAAAGGATACGAAGCTCAAGGTCATCAACTTTAAATACAATTCAGGGCAGACTGCTGCGATGTCAGCAGGAATTCATGCGGCTACTGGCGATATTATCATTCCAATGGATTCTGATCTCCAGAATGATCCAAAAGACATTCCTCGTTTTGTCGACAAGATTCAGGAAGGTTTCGATGTCGTCTCTGGATGGAGAAAGTCACGACAGGATTTTGCTATCAGCAGAAAGCTTCCATCAAAAATCGCAAACTGGGTCATTCGCCATATCACGAAGGTGTATGTCCACGACTATGGTTGTTCAATGAAGGCATACAGGAGAGAGCTTATCCAGGACATTAAACTGTATGGTGAAATGCATCGCTTCATCCCAGCATATGCAGGGTGGCATGGAGGTAAAGTTACAGAAATTATCGTAAATCACCGCGCGCGAATTCACGGTACAACAAAATACGGAATCTCAAGAACATTCAAGGTGTTGCTTGATCTTGTCGTTGTGAAGTTCCTTTCTAAGTATATGAACAAACCGATGCATTTCTTTGGTGCAATCGGTTTCGTTTCTTTCGGATTTGGAACTCTTGCTGGTTTGGTTGCGATTGCTTTGAAACTATTTTCTATCCGCGATTTCGTCGCTACGCCGCTGCCAATTTTCTCAGCACTTTTCATTATTGTCGGCGTCCAGCTCATAGCTATGGGTGTCATTGCAGAAATACTCATGCGCGTGTACTACGAATCTCAGAACAAGACCCCGTATCGAATCGCAGAAACTATAAACTTATAATATGTGCGGAATAGCCGGATATTGGTCACAAGGAAGCGAAAAAGAAAAAATCCTTCATTCCATGATCGATTCGCTTTCGCATCGCGGTCCAGATGACAAGGGAATTAACATTGCTGGAGATGTTTGCCTCGCGCAAAGCCGGCTTTCTATCATTGATCTTTCCCCTGCAGGACATCAGCCAATGTCGAACGAAGATGGTAGCGTCTGGATTGTTTTCAACGGTGAAATATATAACTTCCAAGAACTTAGGAAAGAGCTGAAACAGATGCATGATTTCAAGAGTTCGACTGATACAGAAATCATCATTCATCTTTATGAGGAGATTGGCGAGAAAGTTTTTGAAAAGATTCAGGGAATGTTTGCTTTGGCTATTTACGATATTAAAAAAGAAAAGCTTGTGCTCGGGCGAGACAGAATGGGGAAGAAGCCGTTGTTCTGGGGTGTCCATGATGGTGCATTCATTTTTGGTTCTGAACTCAAGGCACTTATGGCGCATCCGAAATTCAAGAAGCAGATTAATCTTGAGTCTTTGGATAAGTATTTTTTGTACGAGAATATTCCGACCCCGCATACGATCTTCAAAGATACGTATAAGCTTGAAGCTGGAACGTACTTGGTCTGGGATGGGAAGACATCACAGAAAAAGCAGTTCTGGAAGCCGACGTTTTTGCCAAAATCTGCTTCATTTACTGAATCGCTCACTGAACTTGATCGCAGACTCGATGAAGCAGTTTCTACGAGACTTGTCGCAGATGTTCCACTCGGTATTTTTCTTTCGGGTGGATTGGATAGCAGTTTGATCGCCTACTATGCTTCAAAGAATTCAAAAACAAAAGTAAAGACGTTTTCAATCGGCTTTGAAGAAAAGTCTTTTGACGAATCTGTATATGCGCGCAAGGTTGCGGAGCATCTTGGAACCGAACACTATGAGAAAATTTTGAGCGCAAAAGATGCCTCGAGCCTCATTCCTAAAGTCGCTGAAATGCTCGATGAACCAATGGCTGATGCGTCTATCATTCCCACATATTTGCTTTCAAAGTTCACCAAAGAGCACGTCACAGTCGCACTTGGTGGTGATGGTGGCGATGAGCTTTTCTGCGGATATGATACGTTCACTGCTCACAAGCTTGCAGGGTATTACGAAATCATCCCTCACTTTTTGAGAAAGTTCATCCAGAAGATTGCAGTTTCTTTGCCGACCTCGTATGCGAACATGAGTCTTGATTTTAAGATAAAGAAATTTGTCGGAGGCTTTGATGGCGAGAAAAAATACAGAAATCAGCGATGGCTTGGGTCTTTTGATAGAGAGGACCGCCAGAAGCTTTTAAAAAATGAAATTTGGAAAACGCTTGAAAACAAGAATGAATTTGATGATGTAGACAGATATCATGCCGAGTGCGACTCGAGGGATTATTTTGACCAGCTCGGATATGAGTATCAGAGGCTGTATATGATGGATCAGATTTTGGTGAAAGTTGATCGTGCTAGCATGTACAACTCTCTTGAGATTCGTGCACCGTTTCTCGATACGCGAGTAGTTGATCTTACAAACCACATGCCTGTTGATTTTAAATTCAAGGGGCTTGAGAAGAAATACATTTTGAAAAAGCTCATGGAAGGGAAACTGCCGAAAGACATCATCTATCGAAAAAAGAAAGGGTTCGGCATGCCGATTGCTGAATGGATTCGCGGTGACTTGAAACCCCTCATACTCGATGTACTCGGAGAAAAATCTTTGAAAGAGATGAATCTTTTTAACTCGGATTTTGTAAGTTGGCTTGTGGGCGAACATATGGCGGGTAAGAAGGACAATAGGAAACAGATATGGACTCTTCTCATATTTGCTTTGTGGTGGAGGAAATGGGTAAAATAGCCACATCATGACCAAAGACCTCAAGACCGCTGACGCTTTTGCGACTTCCTGGAATAATCTTCCCGAGGGCTCTGTCTATACGAAAGAACAGTTTGAAGACTGGTTCGCACCACTTACGAAAACTGATATTGAAGGCGAAAGAGTGCTTGAGCTTGGCTGCGGGAATGGAAGTCTAATGGTTCATATGGCAGGTTGGAATCCTTCATATCTTGAGGGAGTTGATCTCGGAGATTCTGTGCTTTCAGCTCAAAAAAATCTTGCACAACTCAGGAACTGGAAAATTACAAAAGCTGATTTGACCGAATACAGGAGCGAAGGTTTTGATATTGCATACTCTATTGGCGTACTTCATCACCTTAAGGATCCTGCAAAAGGTTTTGAGTCGCTCATAAGAAATACAAAGAAAGGTGGGAAATTTCATGCATGGGTGTACGCACGCGAAGGTAATACCGTGATTGTTTGTATCGTCGATCCAATCAGAAAGATTGTTTCAAAATTTCCGTGGTGGTTTACAAAATATTTCGTTGCGACCCCGCTTGTTGTGCCGTATTTCATATATGCAAAAATAGTTTCAAAGTTTTCTTTTTTCAAAATGCTTCCTCTTTATGATTACAGCGTTTGGATTTCAAAAAGGGAATTCGCTTTCTTCAGACATGTTGCGTTTGATCAGCTTGTGACTCCACAGACAACGTACCTCAAAAAGGAGACTCTTGAGAAATGGCTTGCAGCGTATCCCGAAATAGACCAGAATTCAAAATACATTCTCATGAGAAACGGCAATTCTTGGAAATTTGGAGGAATGTTAAAACAATGAGAATCCTACTTTTAAATTATGAATTTCCACCACTTGGCGGAGGTGCAGGAAATGCAACAAAGAACATTGCGCGCGAAATGACAGCGCTCGGACATTCCGTTTGTGTTGTTACTGCGTGGTTTGAGGGACAATCAGACGATGAGGTTGTCGATAGATATCGGGTAATTCGTCTGCATTCTCTACGCAAGAAAAAAGAGAGCTCGAATCTTGTTGAGATGCTTCATTTCGTATGGTGTGCCATTCGAGGAAGCAAGAGTATTGTGAGCGAGTTCAAGCCAGAAAAAGTAGTCTGCTTCTTTGCGGTGCCAACCGGCATTATCGGACTGTACCTCAAGAAAAAGTATAAATTGCCGTATATCATTTCACTAAGAGGAGGAGATGTACCGGGCTTTTTGCCGATAAGTCTAAAATATCATCACATTATTTCAGCTTCGGTTACTAACCTTGTTTGGAAAGGATCTGCCGACATAATCGCTAATAGCAAGGGTTTGACGACACTTGCTGAAAAGACTGCACTAAAATTCAGTAAGACTGTTGAGTATATTCCAAATGGAGTAAATACGAAAGAATTTTTTCCAGCACAGGTTGTAAAGGATACATCAAAGCTTAAATTGCTTTTTGTTGGACGCCTTGTCGAGCAGAAAGGCGTTACGTATTTGATAAAGGCGGTAGAGCAGATTATTTTGAAAAATCCTTCGCTTAAGGACGCAATCTCATGTGACGTCATCGGTGATGGCTCGCTACGCGAAAGTTTGGAAGCTGAGGCTAAGTCAAAAAATCTTGAGCATGCCTTTTCTTTTCTTGGTTGGGCTTCGAGGGCTGATCTGCCTGCATATTATCAAAAAGCTGATGTCTTTGTTTTGCCTTCGTTTGATGAAGGAATGCCGAATGTCGTGCTTGAAGCTATCGCCTCTGGCATGGCAATCATCGCGACTGACATCGCTGGAAACGACGAGCTTGTCGAATCAGGATCAAATGGGTTCCTTTATAAAGACCACAAAGATCTTTCTGAGATTATAGAGAAATTTATTAAGGATCCTGATTTGAGGACAAGTTTCGGCAAGGCGTCAGAATTAAAGTCGCAGACATTCTCTTGGAAAATGGTTGCTGAGAAATATATAAACATATGTCAGAAAATAAAGTAAACAATAAAAAAATTTACGATTCGACTTGGGTAGATTGGGTCGATATGAAGATTTACGGTCCAGCGAGCAGATGGCTTAGGTCTTTGATAAAAGATCAACTTGCTTTTATCGGTCCGAATAAGATCAAGTCGGTTCTCGATGTCGGCTCAGGTGAAGGTACGATAACGTATCATCTTGCGAAAGATATTCCTGAAGCGCAGGTTACTGGAATAGATTTTTCATTGACTGGCATTTTATGCGCGAAAAAGGCTTACTCTTCCCCTAATCTTAAATTCATTCACGATGAAGGGTCGGTCAATTTAAAAAATAAATATGATCTTGTTACTGCTTTCGAAGTACTTGAGCATATCGAGGATTGGAAGAATCTTCTCGGTAGAATGGCTGATGCGTCGAATAAATACGTGCTTGTTTCTTTTCCAACGGGAAGGATGCGCGCATTCGAGGTCATTGTCGGCCACTTCAGAAATTTCAAGAAAGGCGAAGTTGAAGAATTTATGAAACAAAAAGGATTCAAAGCCGAGAGTATTTTTTATGCAGGATTTCCTTTTTATAATCCGATATACCGCGAAGTCTGCAATCTTACTAATTCAGCCGGCAATTCATTTACGACTGGAAAATATGGATGGAAGCAGAAATCACTTTCAGCTGTTATATTTTTCTTTTTCAAATATTGCTCGACTAAGCGTAAGCTCGGGGATCAATTCTGTGGACTTTTTGAAAAAATATGAAGATAACTCAGGAGATTTATACTAAAGTCGAAAACTCATACGGCCGTTACTACGAGCCGCTTACAGGCGTGTCTGCGCATAAGATAACTCAAGATGTGCTTTCAGAAAAAAAGCCTGAAGAGCAGTTGGCTATCATTGAGAGATATTGTGGAAGCCTCGGAGGTAGAAAACTTTTGGAAGTTGGATCGGGTTTTGGAATTTTTATCACAGCTTCTCGACAAAAAAATATTGAGTCATACGGAGTCGAGCCTGATGGCGAAGGGTTTGGGGATTCTTTTGTTATCTCACAAAAAATTCTTGAAGAAAATGGAATCGAAAAAGGGATAATAAAGACTGGAATGGGGGAGGCGCTGCCATTTGAAAAGGATAGTTTTGATATTGTGTATTCTACAAATGTACTCGAGCACGTGCAAAGTCCGAAAGATTTTATTTCTGAGGCGATCAGGGTTTGTAAGCCAGGGGGATATGTTCAGATTGTGTTTCCGAACTATGGATCATTTTATGATGGACACTATTCAAGCTTCTATATTCCATATCAACCGAAGTGGCTTTGGAAATTGTTTATTAGGGTTTTTCATAAAAAAGACGTTTCGTATGTCGATACTTTGAGAACGGAGATGAATTATTTTAGCGTACGCAAAATCTTGAAGCCATATCTGAAGCGCGGGGCGGTGACTGAGATTACGTTCGGTGAGGAGATTTTTAAGGAGAGGATGCAGGGTATCAATTTTTCGACATGGGCAGGTCTTGAAAAGGTCAAGAGATGGCTTGAACTTGTGAAAAAGACTGGACTTTTGAAACTGGCGATTTGGACGCTTGTGGCTACGAAGTCATACTCACCACTCATCATAACTTTAAGAAAAAATGAATAAGCGGCTCTTAATACTTCTAAAAGTATCGATCTCAGTTCTGCTTATCTATTTTCTTTTCAGAAGAATAGATTTGGCAGAGGTTATTTTATCGTGGAAAAATATTATGCCTTTAACGATCGCTGCAGTAATCGCACTCTATTTTTGTGCGATACTCGTGAATTGCTTTAAATGGAAGCTTTTTCTGCCAGAGCAAGGATTTAGTAGACTTTTCCAATTTACATTTATCGATATTTTTTATGGCATGGTCTTGCCAGGACAGATTTCAGGAGAGGTTGCAAAAGCATTCAGACTTGGCAAAAGGACAGGTGATATGAAGAAAGTTGCAGTTTCGATATGGATGGACAAGATAACAGGATTGATCGGACTTGTTTTTGTTGCTTTGATAGGCATTTCTTTTTCTGAGCATTCATTTCCACTTTTTCTCTATATAATCATTACGCTGCTTCTTGCCGCTGGTATTGCAAGCATTTATATTTTTGATTTTCCAGCTGTGTCCGGTTTTCTAAGTCGTCGCATAACATGGACCCCGCCCAAGAACGTTCTTTCAAGCCTCGAAGAATTTAAAAAGAGCCACACAATCGTCTTGCTCAATATTTTTCTTGGTGCACTCTACCAGATTCTTTCAGTCCTCATAACAATGGTACTTGCGAGAACTTTGGGGATTCATATTTCGATCATTGATTGGTTTTGGATTTTTGGTTTTGTGTCTGTGCTGCAATTCCTGCCGATAAGTATTGCTGGGATCGGAGTCAGGGAAGTCTCGTTTGTAGGAATTCTTGCTCTTTTCTCTGTATCGTCTGCCGTGGCGCTTTCTCTTTCGCTTTCTATCTTCGCTGTACAGCTCCTCTTTGCTTTTGTCGGTTTTCTCGTCGAATCCCATTATAATTTGTCTCATAACTGATATATTGATAGACTGAACGCATGTCAAAAGGTCTCAAAATATCCCTCGTAATCCTTTCCCTCGTATGGCTCATCACCCAGCTTCCTGCGGTCTTTTACGGCACCCAGAAGCTCGCGTTGCATATGTCATATATCGGCGATGAACAGGCACCTATAAATGGCGCACTGAAGATACTCCAAGAAAGGAGTCTTTTGGGAATGAGGAATGCGCAGACTGTTTATTATGGTCCGATTTTCTCGATCATTGCTTTGCCAGCTGTAATTGCCGACTTCTCTGAAAAGTTTCTTTTTTCTGGCGTTCGTTCTGCCTCGGACTATCGCGATCATATATTGTGGAATTGGGGAGGTATCGTTTGGAAGGCGAGACTGATCTCAGTTTTGTTCAGCTTCTTGTCGCTTCTAATTGTTTTTAAGCTATTTTGCACCGAAACGTTCAATCCGAGCAGCAACAAATATCTGCCGTTAGCTGTTACGGTTCTTCTTTCTACAAATTTTCTTTTTTTCGAATACGGGCATTTTTTCAGGCATTGGATATTCATCCTTTTTTCAATTGTCGGCATGCTGTATTCAATCGTCAGGCTTCATGAATCTGGCGAAAGGAAATATTTCTATCATTCGCTTTTTTTTACGATTTTCGGTTTCGGTATCAGTTATTTGAGCATTATTTTTATGACTCTGTGGCTTCCATTGCTTTTTGTCTGGATCAAGGGTAGGAACTATTTTCAGCTCAAAAGGTTCGCTGTTTTTCTTATTTCCCTCATCGCTTTTGCATCGCTCGTCGTTGTATGGAATCCACATCCTTTCTTCAGGATTGTCGGACTGACTGGGGGCGATATCGTTGACACGGATACGACGCAACATTCCCTTGAAAAGTCGCCAATAGGATTGTCGTTTTCATATTATTCGCGCATACTTTTGAATAATCAGCTACCTCTTCTCATTGCTATTGCCTTGATGACGATTTACCTCTGCATTAAGCAGAAAATATACAGACGCTTTTGGTTCTGGACGCTCATCCTGCCAGGATCGCTTTTTTTCCTGCTTTTCGGGCTGATGGGACATCATGAAAGTAGATATATACTTCCGATTATGGTATTGCTTGTCCTGTATGCTGGAATACTTGCATCACATTCATATAGCAAGGAATTTCATTTGAACAAGCATGTTTCTATCATTTTCATCACACTAATTTCATCCGTGTTTGTTTTCAATATTTTCATTGATGGTTTGCTGATCAAGACCTGGATGCAATCGCCAAAAGAGACTGAATTGATTCGAGATCTGCAGAAATTGCAGATTGAGGAATCTGATGCGAAAACGCTGGTAGTGAAGCATTATCTCCTCGGCGCCGCTCACACTAAGGAGGCATATAAGGCATATACTGATATGACGAACAAGAGTAGTCTTAATCTCTATAAGGCTATTCAGGAGACCGATTTGCCGAAAGACTCGATTCCACTTTCGATCCGCTATTCCATTCCTGACTATTTTATCCTGACGAAGGACCTGATAGACGAATATGATCACATCATCTATTATTATGAATTCGACTGGCATCAGAGGTCTGAGCCTGATTATTTTGACCTGAATGCGCTTAACCTCTTGCTCAAGAATCAGCTTGGAGATTCCTATTATTTTATTAAATAACAATGCCGACGCCTTGGAGAAAAAAACTGTATAAGGAATTAAGCTCACTGAACCTTTCGGGCAAGATCATTGACCTGGGCGGATCACGGAAATCCGGCTATCATGAGATTCTCAAAGGCGATTTTTTAATCGAGGTGGCAAATATTGATGAAGGATACGGATATGACCATAAGGTTGATTTGGAAAAATCTTTTCTACTTTCTGCAAATTCATACGATGCCACTCTTGCGATTAATGTCATGGAACATGTCTATGATTATCGGAATTTTCTGTCGGAAAGCTTCAGGATATTGAGACAGGGAGGCAGCATTGTCATTGCTGTGCCATTCATGATACAGATTCATCCATGCCCACATGATTATTGGAGATACTCTGGCGATACGCTGGAGAAAATCCTTTCCGAAGCGGGATTCAGGGATGTCAACGTTGTTGCAGTAGGAGCCGGCCCGTTCACGGCGGCATACCAAATTATTTATAATGCACTTTATTTCGATATCATCCGTTTTCCCTTTGCGTTTGCTGCAAAAGGGCTGGATGCAATCATTAAAGCAAAATTCTCGAAAAAGAATTATCCGTTGGGATATTTTGCCACAGCTAAGAAATGATATGAAAAAAATACTTTACTTCGGCATTTTTGATCATGATTTTTCCAGGAATAAGGTCTATGCAGATGGTTTGAAGCTTCATGGCTTTGAGGTGATTTATTGCATTGATAAGAGCCGCGGTCCGCTTAAGTTCTTCAAGTTGTTTAAAAAGACTCGCGCTCTTAAAGGTGAATACGACGTGATTATCGTCGGATACCCTGGATATATAGTTACGCCATTTGCTCGGTTATTCGCTTGGAACAAACCTATTATTTTTGACGCCCTCTGCTCATTTTATGAGTCTCAGATAATTTCCCGAGATGCGTATCGAGGAAATCCTTTTCGCATCCCGTACGTGAAGCTGGTTGATTGGCTCGCAACGCGAAGCGCTGACTATATTCTTGTCGAGACGGAAGCGCAGAAGGAGTATTTCGTGCAGAAGCTTGGCGTCGCAAGGGAAAAAGCCGTCGTGACATACACCGGCGTCGACGAGGCGAAATTCCATTTTGATCAATCTGTCCAGAAGAATGAGAAATTCACTGTGCTTTTCAGGGGGAGAATTACACAAGAAGCTGGATTGAAGTATGTGCTTGAAGCAGCGAAGATTCTTGAAAGAGACAGTGTCGATTTTCTCGTTGTTGGCTATGGCTGGGGTCCTGCAAAAAGGGAATTTGATGAAATTCTCAAGAATAATTCATTCTCGAATATAACTTTTATTAGCAAGCATGTCGCCACAGATGAATTGAACCGATTGATGCTACAATGTCATGCGAGCCTTGGACAGTTTTCCGATAATGAGCGTGTGGAGCGGACGATTCCACACAAAGCCTTTGAAGCGATGGTATTGAAGCTTCCTTATATTACTTCTAGAACTGTGAGCGTTTCGGAAATCGCTCGAGACGGAGAAAATTGCTTGCTGACAAACAAGGCTGATGCAAGGGATTTGGCAGAAAAGATCCTGAAGTTGAAAAATTCGTCCGAATTACAGAAGTCGCTCGCAGAAAACAATCTGAAGACTTATTTGGAGCACTTCACGCCGAAAGAAATCGTTAATCCTCTGATCAAAATCCTATGAAAGAATTCCTAAAAAAACATATTCCGAAATCTGCTTGGGAGTTTGCCAGAACTGCTTATTTTTCAGTAGCTGATTTTATTGCAAATCTTGGTCCAGCGGTCCGTTCTAGAAAATATTCTGGCATCAGCCTTTATTATAATAAAGGAAATGCGATTGTTCGTCGTCTGAAACGCGAGCCTGTTTTCGAGATGGAACTTTGTGATGGAATTGTCGCCGAGCTTCAGAAGAAGGAAAATCCGGTTTTTCTTGATGTCGGAGCGAATATCGGATTGATAAGCTTTGCCACAAAATCAAAAGTCTCTGATGTTCAAATCTTTGCATTTGAACCCGGAATGATGCAGCGTGAGCTTCTCAATCTTTCAGTTGAAAAAAATGCTGTGAATGATTTGGAAATTTTTCCTGAAGCGCTTGGCGACAAGGCAGGAGAAACAGAATTCTTTATACATGATCCGAAGCATGCCGGCACTGACGGACTCATGGATACCGGAAGGGCAGATGGAGGCAAATCCGTTCGCGTGCAGATCATTACGCTTGATGAATGGGCGGCACGAGAGAAAATCAATCAGATTGATGTCATTAAAATAGATACTGAAGGTGCTGAACTTCTTGTTTTGAAAGGAGGTAGGGAGACCATTTTGAAATATAAGCCGGTCATTTTTCTCGAAATCGAGCCGCGTAATCTTAAAGCCTACTCATACACCCATGATGACATTCTTGCCTGGTTCATTCAGAACGGCTATGAATTGTTTACACTGAAGGGAAGCAAGATAAAACAGGAATCTCTTGCGGCGATTTTGGAGATGGAAGATACGTTTATTGCTAAACCTAGAGTCTAAGGAGTTTTTTTATTTTTGTTGCGACGGAGTGGCGGATAGAATTATATTTTCGAGTCATATAAAGCAATAAGCTCTGCTTGAAATCGAATGCAAAGTTTTTGATTCGTGCCGGCAGGGAATCTGTTTCAATATAATCGATCGAATCCGCTGGTACAGTGCGCGTTTCTGAAAATGCTTTTGCTTGCATGAAATGGCGTGATTTGAGAAGTTCGCCGTTCTTTGCAAGGGTTTTGCCCGTATTCATGGATGAGTCAGCGCTTCGAGTCTTTCCCCAAGCTGCATCTGATCGGTAATAAACGGAGAAGACACCGCTTTTTAGCCCAAGCTGTTCGCGTGCACGTAGAACAAGATCAGCTTCATCAAGCTGAGCAGGAGCGAAGGCCTCATCAAGAAAGTTCAGCTTGCGGAGCACGTCAGCATCGAACGCAATCGGACCGCGATTTATGACAGAACGGATCTTGAATTGATTGCGCTTAAGCGTGAAGAATTCCCGCCCTGCTTTGTCTCGATAAAGGGGATAAGAGCTGTCATCATTGAAATACGGATTGAGTGCTGCGCGTGCGCTGACTGCGAAGACGTCATTGAATGCACGGATAGGGAAAGTCAGTCGGCGCTCCCATCCTTTTTCGCAGATAACGATATCGTCTTGAATGGTAAGCAGATATTTTTCTTTTCCGAGCTTGAAGCCGATATTATTTGCTTTTGTCTCGTAGACATTCGTCGCAGTCGTTGTAATAAACTCTTTCATGAGCGGAGGATTTTCTTTTTTTACATGATCAAGAGCAATCTGCATGCTGGCATCTGTGCATCCATCGAAGATGAGGATAAGGTTGAAAGGCGTCGTCGTGTTATCGAAAATTCCCGATAGGACGCGAGCGATGATCTTCTCCTGGTTGTAGATGCTGAGGACGATATCGATTACCTCAAGATTTTTTACTGTATTGCTCATGATTATTTTTTCATTAGGTAATCGTAAATCTTCTCGGTGAAAATATCCCAATTATGAAACCTGATCGCATATTCGCGATTTTTTCTGCTTTTCGCAAGCAATGACTGCTCGTCTTCGTTTTGAAGCGAAGTCAGAAGCTCGACATTTTTCTGCGTATCGTTTATCGAAAGCGCGGCGATGGAATCATACGCATAGCCGGACTCTGGAGTACAAGCTACTGCAAACCCGAAGCACATTTGTTCGAGCACGGTGGTCACTGACGCATCAGCGCTGCTTGTATTCATGAAGATGTCATATTCCTCGGCGATTTTCGACATGAATTCAGGCGTTAGGTCGGCGAAATCAGAGATTTTTTTCCAACCCTTGATTGTTCCGAGGCCGATATGTCCGCCTTGAAAATCAGGCAGCGCTTCTGCGAGAGCCTCCATCTGTGCGATGTTTTTGTAATGCCCGGTATGTCCGACGTAGAGATATTTCCGTTTGCCAGGAGCATTGAAGCTTTTCTTGACGACAGGGTAATCCGCGCTATCGACAGCCATTTCAACCTGCAGAAGGTCTTTTACATATTCTTTCAATGGAGATAGATCCCATGTGCGCTTCCATATTTCTCCGGAAACGATGATGAGATTTTTCCCGTATCGCTTGATGAGCTCGGTGGTTGCAATGTTGTAGCGAGGATCGTGGGTGTACGGCATGATGACCACTTTCTTGATGTCATCGCGGTTTGCATATGCTTCAAGCGTGCGCGCTGTCACTCGATGTATTGCTGAGTCGCCCCAGGCCTTCTCTTCGAATACCTGGATAGGCACGCCGATGAAGATATCCCCGGATTTGAGATTGCAGACGGTATTTTCATAAAGATCGTAGAATTTTATCTTGCCCTCCTTTCTTTTGAATGCTTCGATCAGGTGACAGGAAATCGAGTGCGGTGCCCGAGTAGGTTTTCTCCAGGCAAGATGATTGCCATTGCGCCAGAACGTCGGGAATCCTTTCGGTAGGCCAAACTTCGAGAAGGCGATCTTCTCGAATATCTTTCCTATGATGGTGCTGTAGCGCGGCGCCCTATATGCGAGGTGAATCATTTTTTAAAAGAAGGTATGAAGAGAATCCGAGGAGAAAGAAATAGCTTAAAAGCTTCGAGATGATGGCGCCCCAGATGCCGAAGTACCAGATTCCGACGACGGTCAGGACGATTTTGAGGATAGGGGCAATCGTATTGAGATAATAGAGCTCTTTTTGTCGTCGCTGCGCCTGAAGAGCGGTCGAAGAGATGTTCGCGCCGATTGCGACAAGGGAAAGCGCGAATATCTGCGAGTAGATGACTGCATTCGAGTATTGAGGGAACAATAGGTCATAAAGGAAAGGGGCAGTCAGAGCATATACTCCGGCAATTACTATGGAAAGTCCAAGGAGCTGGAGTATCTTATGTGCGAGGGCTTTTCTTGAAATACTTTCCTCCTTTTCAGCTATTTTCGGAAATGCCAGCGTCGAGATGAATCCGAACATTGAACGAATCCGCTCGGGGATGATGGTAGCGAAGCTGTAGAGAGCGAGGGTGGCAGGACCAAGAAGATGATAGAGGAGAATATTGTCGAGCTGGCTTGCGAGCGACCCGACTGCTCCCATGAGGCTCATATGCTTTCCATACGAGATATCTTCTTCGCGATAATCCTGTTTTTTTCCTGCTTCGTATTTTTTATATATCCTGATGCAGAAGAAAACATTCATGCTGGTCATGACGAGGAAGTATGAGACGGCGAGAATGAGTGCTGATGATGAGGCGCTCAGGATTGCAATCGTCATGACGATGAAATAGGCGACATTAGTGAAGAATCCATAGAGCGAACCGGTCTTGAAATCTTTTTTTCCGTTCAGAAGCGCATTATATGTATTGGCAATCGAGGAAAGCGGGCTTAGGACGCTGATGAAAAGGAAGGCGAATCCATAGGTAGAATTTCCTTGAAAAAAATAATAGGCGGAAAAGGCGAGGACAAAAAGCAATTGAGGCAATGACCATTTGAATTGGACAATTAGAGATTTCTTGAAGATACCATCGAATCCTTGTGCGACGGATCGCATCACGGCGACATTCATTCCGGTAAGAGAAAATGCGGCAGCGACTGAAGCAATGGAAATGATGTATTTATAGATTCCGAAAATATCCTTAGAAACATAGTGAGCGAAAAGCATTGAAAGCACGAGAGAAAGTATCGATCCGAAAACGTAATTTGAATTGATCCAGAACCCGCCCCTGATGAAATAAGAAAGATCGGTCTTCACAAAAGACTGCATCTTGGCGAAAAGGGGATATGTTGGCCTGGTTCCTGTCATTTAGAAGTAAGGTAGGTTTATGATACTATAATGCTTGATTATGTCTACTTTCTGTATACTCATTACGGCGACAATTGATCCGAAAGGGATGTCATTCACTCGTCGCAAGAATCCGAAGCTGCGTGAGAACGATTATATCGTAGCGCTTGAGAGGCTTCTTTCGGTCTGCCAGTACCCTGTCGTTTTTTCTGAAAATTCAGGATCGGATACGTCAAGGATCGAAGCCGTCTTCAAAAAATTTCCGCAGGTGCCTTATGAAATCATCGAATATCCAGACGGTCAGAATTTTCCGCGGCATCTCGGAAAAGGCTATGGCGAAACGCTTGCCATCAGAAACGCAATTAATAATTCCAAGCTCATTCTGGATTCAAAATACGTGGTGAAATTCACTGGCCGCTACATCATCGAGAATCTCAAGGACATTCTTGGCGATCTTGAGAAAGAGGGGGATTTCATGATCGCTTCAACCTTCGATCGCAACATTACATATACTTGGAGCCTGTTTTTTGTCGCAAAAATTTCTTTCCTTGAGAAATACCTTTTGCCGCTTCAGGACAAGATAAATGATTCGGAAAGGAAATCGATGGAAGCAGTGCTCTACGACGCTATAACAATGGCGATGGCGGACGGTGAACAATGCATACCTATCAGGCGGACTGCGATTTTAACGGGAATCAGCGGGACTTGGAACGCCAAAGTGAATCCGATAGATCATTACAAAGTCAAAATGTCAGTTGCAAAGGTCATCATATTCATGAGAAAGTATACGAAAGCGATTATTAGAAGAATCAAGATTATTTCAGGAAAAATTAAACAATAACCATGAATAACACTATGAATAAAGTACTCAAGAATGCAGTAATCGCTGGTCTGGCACTCGTTCCGTTCATCCCGCTCTATGTCGCCAACCCACTCTTCTTTCCTTTTATAACAGGAAAAGCCTTCGCATTCCGCATCATCGTTGAGATCGTTTTTGCCCTCTGGCTCATTCTCGTCCTTCGGGAAAGGGGAACTTCTGTTGCTGGCACGGATGCAAGCATCGCTCCGCGGATAAATTCATTGACGATTTCCGTCACTATTTTTACAGTCATTATTTTCGTTGCTGATATTTTTGGACTCAATTTTTTGAGAAGTATCTGGTCAAACTTTGAGAGAATGGAAGGATGGATGACGATTATTCATCTATGGGCATATTTCATTGTTCTTTCAAGCATATTCGGCGCATCAATTTCAACCATGGATGGACGAAAAAATTGGCACCGATTCCTTAATGTCGCCCTCGTCGCTGGAGGCATAACGGCATTCTACGGACTCTTTCAGTTTTTTGGCTGGGCAGAAACGCATCAGGGTGCTACTCGAGTTGATGCTTCTCTTGGAAATTCCGCATACATGGCGGTGTACATGCTCATCAATGCTTTTCTCGCGGGATATATGGCGTGCACGGCGTATGTCCATAAGCTTGCTATAAAAGGCAGCAGCAACGTATTTATTTGGGTCTATTCGGTGTCTGCAGGCTTCTTTTCCTTCATCATGTTCCAGACTGCGACTCGAGGAACCATCCTTGGATGGATTGCTGGAGTGATGATTTTTTGCTTCATGTATGCAGTCATCGGCACGAAGGAAAAAGGGCAATCAAATCGCTCTCGAACAATCGCGGGAGGAATAATTGGTCTCGTTGTGCTTCTTGGAATCCTTTTCTATTTCAACAGAAATGCACAGTGGATACAGCATAACGCCGTGCTCGGACGTCTCGCAACAATATCTCTATCAGACACGAAGACTCAGGCTCGAGGATTCATCTGGCCGATGGCAATAAAAGGAATTTTTGAGAATCCAAAGACAGCCATTATCGGCATCGGACAAGAGAATTTCAACTATATTTTCAATTCGCACTATGATCCGAAGATGTGGGCGCACGAGCAATGGTTCGACCGCGCGCATAGCGTCTTCCTCGACTGGCTTGTCGCCGGAGGCTTGCTTGGCCTTATCGCATATCTTGCTCTCTATGTCCTCGCGCTCATATATATATGGAGGAGCGATACGAGTGTTGGACAGAAGTCCATGCTGACCGGGTTGCTTGTCGGCTATAGCATCCACAATGTCTTTGTTTTCGATAACCAAACAAGCTACGTGATGTTCTTTACATTCCTTGCATTCGTCCATTCTTTCAAGTCGGCAAAGATTCCTGGATGGCTTCACGATACGAAGAAGCTTGTCTCTGAAAACTACTCGACGCTTCGGAATTATGTCTTTACCCCGGTCATTATTCTCGCCCTTTTTTCGACTCTTTACCTTGTGAATATCCGGCCGATCCAAGCGAACACGCGTCTCATTGATGCTCTAAGAGCCTGCGCAAGCGCGCAGACGATTTCTGCTGATTCATTCAAGAAAGCCCTATCGCTCGGCCAAACAATGGCAAATCAGGAAATCCGCGAACAAATGTACACTTGTGCTGCAAATGTCATAAGGAGCAGTGTAGCTGTAGACAAAAAGGCTGAATTCTACAGGCTGGTGAATGATGAGACGAAGAATCAGATAGCAGTTACGCCGAACGACGCGAGAACCCATATCATTGCTGGAGGATTCTATGATTCGATACAGGATTGGGACAATGCCCGTCCGCTTCTCGAAAAAGCCGCGCAGCTTTCCCCGACGAAGCAGACCATTCTCTTCGAGCTTGCGCTTAACTATATAAATTCCAACAAGCAGAAAGAAGCTGTCGCATTGATCGAGAAAGCGTATCTGTCAGCGCCCGATAACAGGAATGCGAAGATCGGCTACGCAGCCATCCTTATTTCATCTGGAGAAGAAAAGAGAGCCCGGGAGATATTCGTCGATGAGCCATCGGTCTTCGCTGATCCAGGCGTCATTAACGCGTATGTCTCGACTAAGCAGTTCGGCAAGGCCATTGAAATATACAAACAGCTCCTCAAGGAATCGCCGGATAGCCAAGAACTCTATTCTTCCCTTGCCTCCGTGTATATCTTGAGCAAACAGGATTACTTGGCGATACAGACTTTGAAAGCTGCTGCGGAGAAATTCCCGCTTCTCAAGACGCAGATTGATGCTGTGATCAAACAGATACAGGAAGGGAAGCTTCCTGCGATGCAATAAATCTGTCTTGCACGCCGCCTTGTACGGGTGTATACTATAAAGGTGTGAGTACTGATAAAGCTTCGGCTTAGTTGTTGGTACTTCAAAAATAAAATGTCTACATAAGGTCCTGCCTCGGCAGGATTTTGTGTATTCATAAAGCAAAGTCCTATTTAGCCAACGGCAATGTGACAGTGAATGTCGAACCTTGTCCAAGGCCGGCAGAGTAGACGCCTATTTTCCCTTTATGCCTCTTTACAATCGATTGAGCGAGATAGAGGCCGACGCCGAAGCCCTCAGTGTCCATTGATCGTGCGTTCTGCGCGCGGAAGAATTTCGTGAACATGCTCTGCATGTCTGCAGGATCGATGCCGATGCCGTGATCGATCACTTTTATCTGCACCTTGCGGCGGTTTCTGACGACTTCGACCTCGACATTTCTTCCTGTGGGGCTGTAACGGATGCTATTTTCAAGTAAAGTTTGTATCACGAATTCGAGTCTGGTACGATCGGCTTTCGCAAAAATTTCCGCATCCGAGCATTGGATGCCGAAGAAAAGGTTCTTCTCATGGAATTCCTTCTTGAGCGTCTCAAGCACGCTGCCGGCCAGCTTGCAGACGTCGATTTTTTCAAGATTATAGGCGGCAAGCGAGGTATGAGCGGAGTCCGTAAGCTCTATGAGGGTTCCAGTGAGGCTGATCAGCCCCTGGTTCGACTGGTTCAGGCTCTTCAGGCTCTCTACCTTGTAAGGATCCTGCTCTTTCTCAAGGATGGTCTCAGCGATCCATTTCATCTGCGTCAAAGGCGTGCGGAATTTGTGAGCGATGATGGTGACGAACTCGTATTTCAGAGTCTCGTATTTCCTGAATTTCCTCCAGATCATACGAGTGATGAACAGCAGGATGAACAGCAGCAGCGCCGCAAAAAGCACGATGCTCAATAGATTCGCGAAGATGCTATAGCTGTCATTTATGATGATTTCGAAATTCATAGGATTGTATCTTTATTGTAGCATGATTGACCTTTTGCTATAATGAGCGTAGGTTGTTCTAAGTGATGGCGACCGGCTGTACTCACATATTAATTTAGACATTATATTTGGAGCTAACACCCGTTCGCCAACATTCAGCGCAACCATGACAATCCAGGAAAACATACTGCTCAATCAATACACGACTTTCAGGATCGGGGGCCCCGCCCGATTTTTTTGTGTTGCGCAGAACGAAGATGATCTCATAGAGGCTGTCAGCTTCTCAAAGAAGAAAAAAGTGCCTTTTTTCATACTCGGCGGGGGCTCGAATATTTTGATTTCAGATGCCGGTTTTCCTGGTATCGTCATAAAGATGGAAATGAAGGGCGTGACTTATGCCGAAGAAGGCAATGATGTAAGGGTGACTGCAGCCGCTGGAGAAAGCTGGGATGCGCTTGTCCAGGCGACTGTAGATAGGGGCTTGTATGGTTTTGAAAATCTTTCATATATTCCCGGAACGGTTGGAGCAGCACCAGTGCAGAATATCGGCGCATACGGCAGCGAGATAAAAGATGCTTTGGAGTCAGTCTATGTCCTCGATGTACTCAAGGATGAATACAAGACGATTAAGAACAGCGAGTGCAAATTCGCATACAGGACAAGTATTTTTAAACAAGAGCCAGGACGATACGTTGTGCTTTCGATGACATGCATCTTGAAAAAGAAAGCCGGACTTAATATCAGTTACAAGGATGTTCAGGAATATTTTTCATTTAAAAAAATAAAAGAACCGACACTCAAGCAGGTTCGTGATGCAGTCATCGAGATCCGCATGCGAAAGCTGCCTGACGTGCGCGAATACGGAACAGCTGGATCATTCTTCAAGAATGTTATCGTTTCTCAGATACAGTCACAAGAACTTGTTGCTAAATATCCAGAAATGGTCGTTCATGCAGTAAATGACAAGAAAGTGAAGATTCCTCTGGCATGGCTGCTCGATCATGTTTGCGGATTTCGCGGAGTGAAGAAGGGGAATGTCGGCACATACAAAAATCAAGCGCTCGTTTTGATAAATTATGGAGACGCGACCGCGCAGGAAATAACTGACCTCGCACAAAAAATGGTTGATGCAGTTTACGAAAAAACCGGCATAGAAATTTTTCCTGAGGTGGAATACGTGCAGTAAATTCAAAAATAATTTTTTGGAGTTGTCCACATATTTCCTAAGAAAGCATTGTAAATAATTCTGCGTGCGTCATAATATAAGCAAGTACGCAATTTCTCAAGGTCGAAAATTGTTTGCTTCGTTAGAACTCTAAAAGATTTTTTGTGGGAATTGATTTTTCCCATCACTCAAATGAAAAAGAAAGCTCGAAAGACAACGAAGAAGAAGGCATCAAAAAAGAAGGCAAAGAAATCAAAGAAGTCACGAAGATAGACGCAATGAAACAGCCCAGCGAAAGCCGGGCTGTTTTTGCTTTTTTAATCCTTCCCGATGTGATATAGTGGCGTGTACTTATGGCATTCAAATTACAGCATATTTTCGGGGATCCGAACAAGAAACTGCTCAAGAAATACCAGCCCATCGTAGCCCAGGTCAATGCTTTTGAGCCAGCTATTTCAGCCCTATCTGATGAACAGCTCAGGGCAAAGACTGCAGAATTCAGGGCACGTCTGGATGAAAAAGATGGAAAAAGCGAGACGCTCGAACAGCTTCTGCCTGAAGCCTTCGCCGTCGTCCGTGAAGCATCGAAGCGCGTGCTCAAGCAGCGCCATTTCGACGTGCAGCTTATCGGAGGAGCAATACTCAATAGCGGAAGCATCGCTGAAATGCGAACAGGAGAGGGAAAGACGCTTGTCGCAACATTGCCGGCATATCTTAACGGACTTACTGGGAAAGGCGTGCACGTCGTTACCGTCAATGATTATCTCTCTCGACGAGATGCAGTATGGATGGGACAGATTTACAATTTCCTCGGACTTACGACAGGAGTCATCAATCACGAATCTTCTTTTATCTATGATCCTTCGCATACCGAAGAAGACAAATCCCTCGACAAGGAGCGCGATGATCTCGGATCTTTCAAGGTCGTGCACGAATTTCTTCGTCCAGTTTCTCGACACGAGGCTTATGCTGCGGATATAACATATGGTACTAACAACGAGTTCGGCTTCGATTATCTCCGAGACAATCTCGAATACGAATCTTCAAGGCTTCGCCAGAGGGAATTTAATTACGCTGTTGTGGACGAGATTGACTCTATCTTGATCGATGAGGCTCGAACTCCTCTTATCATTTCCGCTCCGACGACTGATTCTGAAAACCTTTACGGAATTTTCGCTCAGATGGCGAAGGATTTCGTAAAGGACGAGGATTTCACCGTTGACGAGAAGCAGCGAAGCATCGCCATGACTTCCCAGGGAATCGAGAAAGCAGAGAAGAAGCTCGGTGTCGATAATATTTATACAGAAAAGGGAATCAAATACGTCCACCATCTCGAGACGGCAGTGAAGGCCAAAGCGCTTTTTAATTTGAATACTGAATACGTCATAAAGGAGAATTCAATTATAATCGTCGATACATTTACAGGACGTCTCCAGCCAGGACGGCGATGGTCAGATGGACTTCATCAGGCCATTGAGGCGAAAGAAGGAGTTTCTGTGCAGAAGGAATCCCGAACATTCGCTTCCATCACATTCCAGAACTATTTCCGCCTCTACAAGAAGCTTTCTGGTATGACAGGTACTGCTTCGACCTCAAGCGAAGAGTTCTACAAGGTATATGGACTTGAAGTCGTGACTGTTCCTACGAACAAGGATGCACAGCGCGCCGATCACAATGACCTCATTTTCCAGACAGAAATAGGGAAGTTCAAGGCGATTGCTCGAAAGGTTAAGGAATTGAACAAGACTGGCCAGCCGGTGCTCATCGGTACAGTCTCTATCGAAAAGAACGAAGTTCTTTCTGAATTCTTGAAAGCCGAGGGGGTCCAGCATGAAATCTTGAATGCCAAGAATCACGAACGAGAAGGAGAAATCATCGCGCAAGCCGGAAAGAAGGGCGCGGTGACTATCGCTACAAACATGGCAGGACGAGGAGTGGACATCCGGCTTGGAGGAAATCCCGGATCAAAGGATCTCTATGAAGAAGTGAAGTCCATCGGCGGGCTATTTGTGCTCGGTACAGAACGACACGAAGCGCGACGCATCGATAACCAGCTCCGCGGACGATCCGGACGACAGGGAGATCCTGGAGCTACGCAGTTTTTTGTCTCTCTCGAGGATTCTCTCATGCGCATTTTTGCTTCAGATACTATCAAGAAATTGATGGGCAAGCTTGGCGTGGCTGAGGACGAAGCGATCGAGAACAGCATCATCACGCGATCACTTGAGAACGCGCAGACGAAGATCGAAGGATTTAACTTTGACTCGCGAAAGCATGTCCTTGAATATGACGATATCCTGAACCATCAGCGAAAGACAGTCTACGAGCGACGACGAAAGATTCTTCTCGGAACTCCAGAGGAAGTGGAAGAAAAGATCATGGAAGTGATCGGCGACAGTGCTGAGCTCAAGAAAATCATGGATGACAAGATCGCGCAGATCGGCAAGGAACGATTTCTCACGGTCGCTCGCCAGCTCATGCTCCAGACTATCGACATGTACTGGGTGGAACACCTCGAAATCATGGACTATACCCGCTCAAGCGTGAATCTTCGCGCTTACGGACAGCGTGATCCTCTCGTCGAGTACAAGAAAGAAGGCCTCAGGCTTTTCAAGGAAATGCAGGCTGCTATCAACTCAAAGATCACTGACCTCATGCCACATATTGCAGGAGGAATGGTGAATCAGGAGGCTGTGGAGCTCAAGGAAGTCCACGAACAAGCTCAGACTATAGGTTCTGGGGATGGTGACAAGCAGAATGCTCAGGCTTCAGCACCAAAGAAGGCGGAGGTGGGAAGAAATGACCCTTGCCCTTGCGGGTCTGGAAAGAAGTACAAGAAGTGTCATGGGGTTTAGTTAAGCCTATTTTAGTGGTAATAATAGTATAAAAGTGCTACCACCATCTTTTATACTCTTAACTGATATGGTTCCATTGATTTCGTCCATAATTCTTTGAACAGTTGTAAGTCCGATTCCAGTGCCGAGTTCCGGTGGTTTTGTCGTGAAAAACGGGTCAAATATTTTTTTAATTGTTTCTGCGTCCATTCCGATACCATTGTCTTTTATGCTTATTCGACACTTCTTATCGTGAGAGTTTAAGCTGATTATAATTTTTCCAGCTTCGGTGTTTTTTGAGGTGCAGGCATCAATGGCATTCGTTATAAGATTGGAGAATATTTGTTGTAATTTGACTGGATCGCCGAACCACAAACAATTTGAGTCATTTTTAATCCTAATGCTTATGTTATTCTCTCTTATTTTAAATTTAAGAAAACCGATGCATTTATTGAGCTCATCCGCAATTGAACATTGCCTAGGTGGCAAAGTGTTTCTCAGGGAAAATCTTAAATTTTGCATGTTCTCTCCCATTTTCTTTGAAGCAATGACTATTTTTTCTAACGAGGCATGCGATTCATTTAATTCTGACGGCGAAATCCCTTTTATCTTTTCCATATGAAGCATGACTGATGTCAATGGGGAGATTAGGTCATGAAACAAGCCCTGTGATAGCCTGCCGAACTCTGCTATCCTTTCAAGCTCTGACATTCGCATCAACTGACTTTCTCTAAGTTCTTTTGTTCTTTCGACTATCTTTATTTCGAGCTGATCCCTTTCATTTTTCAGTTCATTTTCTGAGTTGCGCGCTCGTCTCAATGATCTCTCAGTTTCTTTGTTAGAAAGCCACGAAAGCAATGCTATGCCAACAAGAAAAAATGAATATGCTATTAAATCAGTGTTGTTGATTGAATCCATTCGCCAAGACAATATTTCTGGATTCTTATACTCATGAATGCCAAGCAATACAAATGATATTATAGTGATGAAAGTCACTGATGCCCCAAATTTAGAACTTATCAGAATTGATGAGATAAAAATGACAAGAATAAAGGTTATTAATGTTATAGGCAAACTAGCGCCCCATTGGTACCCGCAATGGAGCGCGCCTGCCCAATATGAAGCTATGAGGGCATACGATGCTGTTTTTATGTAACCTCTTTTTGAGAGTATTAATAAAACCACGTACGCACAAATAATTGCTGTGAATGTCGCAAATTGTATCCCATCATAATCTATCGTTTTTACAAGAGAGTTTCTAAGGATGATAAGATCGTATAAGGTCAATATGAGGATTGATACGCAAAGGATTATATTGAGTATATACTCATGCCTTTTTGTGTCCTCATCCTGAGATTTTGCCATGTAAAGCCGATGTATTTTGAATTTCATATATTCATATTTTAAATCGAGCTTATCCGCTCCACGGCAAGAAATTTTCATCAGCATTTTTGGATGCTGATTCTATGGTGATGCTTTTTCGTCCAGCTTCACCAGAAAGTATCTGTTGTATGTAGTTATTCATGGTTATTTTTTTAATGGCTAAATGTTATTTCGACTTATAACGCCTGAAAGTATAACAACTGGTAATAAAGAAAAATAAAAAAAATTATAAAATATTGATTAAATTTTAACTACGCATCAATTATGTAACCGCGCCCAGGAACATTCCTAATAATTTCTTTATTCTTTCCTAGTGCTGATTCTATATTTATTTTTTTTCTCAAATTAAGGATGTGAGCTTCTACGGTGTTTGATAGGGGATCACTTTCGGCGTTCCACACATGTTCCATGATCATTCCTCGCGATACAACCATATTTTTATTTTTGACAAGATACTCAAGCAGATTGTATTCTTTTCTTGTTAAGTTAAGTGCTATGTTTTCTCTGCGAGCATCCTGTTTTCTTGTATCAATTACTATATCGCCAGCTGCCAATATTAAGCTTTCGATCTTCTTAGGCCTTCTTTTGATTGCATAGATCCTTGACCTCAGCTCGTCAAATGAAAATGGCTTTACTATGTAATCATCTGCGCCAATATCTAAAGCATCGATTTTCTTTTTGATTTCCAAATGGATTGTCAGGAAAATTATTGGAGTTTCAATTTCTGCAGTCCTGATTTCTTTGCAGACAGTCAGGCCATTTTTAACGGGGAGTGAGTAATCAATTATTATCATATCATAGGGGTTCGTTCGAGCCAGGAATGAGCCATCTGAACCATTTCTCGCGACATCAACCGTAAAAGATTCTGATTTAAGGCTGACCCTTAGAAAATCAATTACGTCCTCATCATCTTCAATTATTAAAATTTTCATGAGAATCATTATAGTTTATTTTTCTCTTTCCCAACAAAATAATCTGTGCAAAACCCCGAAATTTCTTCACTAAAACTTCATACGGGATATGGTATAATCATCGCCACGTACAATTCCCATGCACTCTTTCCTCGCCCCCATCATCTCCCACATCGAAGCCATCATCGAGCACGGGGGATACATAGCTCTTTTTCTCGTCACTGTCCTCGAAGGAGTCCCGGCAATAGGCCAATTCGTCCCTGGCCACACCATCGTCATCCTTTCAGGTTTTCTTGCCAAGCTCCAAGTTCTCAATATCTACATCATTGTGCCACTTATCGTCCTTGGTGCATTGGGAGGGGATTGCGTTGCCTATTATTGCGGGAAAAGGTTCGGATTCATGCTTCTAAGCAAATTCGGCAAGTATTTTTTCATCACTGAGGACAAAATAGAAAGAGTCAGTGGATTGATCAGCAAACATGTGGGGAAGACGACTATTCTTGGCAGATTCAGCCCAGTAACACGTCCACTGGCGCCTTTCATTGTTGGTGCAAGCGGAATTCCGTTCAAGAAATTCCTGCCGCTTGACCTCATCGGCGTCCTAATCTGGACATCGCTATCGCTCTCGGTCGGCTATATATTCGGAGCAAGCTACCATACTGTTGCGGGCCTACTTGGAAAGTTCATTGTCATTGGCATAATTCTTGCTATCCTTATAGTCATGGCATATCGCTTCGTTAACAAGCAGTTCCATATCTTTGCAAAATACGAGCTTATTACGCTTGTCGCGAATCTCGCCGGCCTTTTCATCTTTTTCAAGACGGTGCAGGATGCCTTGAGCGACCACGCATTCATGGCTGATTTCGATGTCTGGATCAATTTCTTCTTCTTGACGCATGCGACTGCGGTCTGGCTGACATTCATGAATGTCATTACGAATGTTTTCAGTCCGGAAATGATTGCTGCTGCAGGCTTGGCAGCCATGATCTACTTTATCTATAAAAAATCCTGGAGATATGCAGTCATCACTTTTTCTTCAATCGGCGGGGGATTTGTCTTGAATAGCATCATGAAAGCTCTTGTCATGCGCGCCCGTCCGGAAACAGCTTTTCTTATAGAAACAGGGTACAGCTTCCCGAGCGGGCATGCTGTCGCGGCAACCATCTTCTTTGCCCTTGCCATCTATATCTTTGCGCGGAGGATACAACTGCTTGTTTGGAGAGAGCTTTTTATCGTTGTTTGTGTTGCGCTAGGGCTTCTTGTCGGCTTCAGTAGGATCTATCTTGGCGTACACTGGGTTTCTGATGTGGTGGCAGGCATTGGTTTCGGCCTTTTCTGGACGACGCTTATGATACTTTCAGTGAGGTATTTTGGGCTTTTTATAACGAAATTCAGGGAATATAGGAGGGGATAGACTCTTGACTTTTTTATATTTTTATGCATAATAAATACCAGTAAATGGCACTGGGCTGAAGCTCTTTGCTGGCAGTCGAAAGCTGCTTGCGGTTTGAAAACTTCTAAATGAAAGTGAAACTCTTATGATACGATTACCTCTCATGATGGTCTTCTTCACGTTGCTTGGATTCCTTGCTGCAACGATAGTCGGATGTTCATTGTTTGTCAATGCAAAAAGCAGGAAAAAAACAGTTGTCGGAGCTATTATGCTTTTCTCGTTTCCGCTTGCGTTTCTTTCGTTGGTGTACGGTTTTCCCTTTGTTGTCCAAGGGAATAATGACCTGTATTTTGAAAAAGAAGAGAAATTCCATCATGTCCCGGCAGGGATTTGGTACCAGAATTCTTTGCGCAACTATACGAATGGTGCGACACGAGTCATCTATAAACTTGCTCCTGAGTCTTGGAACGTTAGGGTTTTCAATAACCTCGAACAATATGTTCTTGAGGTCGGGGTTATGGGGATCGAGAATGAGCTTGTCTTTGCGGATGCGGTAGGTCAGACAAACTATCAAGCAAATGCCGCGAATATGCTGACAGGCATTACAACAGACTCGTTCTACACGCATCGCAAGATGCTTCTAGATGCACCCACTCGCTATGAACTCGACACTAACGGATTCATCGCTGATCTCAAATTAAAGGGGATCACTTTGTGGAACATAAGAGGATCTTCTTGGCATTAGGGGTAATAATCATCCACAAGCTTTTTACAAATTCGCGCCACTGCAAAGCGGCGCGTTTTCTTTTGCTTACTTTTTTGCCTAAATAAGCTTCTTTCCAGTCATTTTTGCTGGAGTTTCTATGTCGAGGAGTGCAAGGATGGTCGGTGCGATGTCAGCAAGACCGCCATCTCTGAGCGTGTGTGAAGTATCTGTGAGAATTGCGGGTACAGGATTTACGGTGTGAGCTGTATGTCTCGTTCCAGTGATTGGGTCGATGTTAACCTCTGCATTTCCATGATCAGCAGTGATGAAGGCGACCCCACCTTTCTTTTCAAGTGCCGTAATGACTCGGTTGAGCTGGGTATCTACTGTCTCAACCGCTTTTATGATGGCCGGAACGTTTGCGGTATGTCCGACCATATCAGGATTTGCGAAGTTTATGAAAATAAAGTCGACTCCCTTCTCGATTTCCTCGATAGCCTTGTCCGCAATGCCCTCTGCGCGCATTTCGGGAGCTTCATCGTGTGTTTTCACGTCTTTTCGGCTTGGAAGCATGATATCAGTCTCTCCATCGTATGGCTTTTCTCGTCCGCCGTTGAGGAAATAGGTGGCATGGGCGAATTTTTCAGTCTCAGCAATGTGGCTTTGCTTGAGTCCGACTCGAGAGACCTCTTCTCCAAGCGTCACTTCGATATTTGAAGGAGGAAAGGCGACGTGGCACGTATAATCGATGCAGTATTCAGTTAAGGTTACGACGTAAATATTGTCAGCTTTCTGCTTCTCGATGAGCTTCTGGGTGAGCATTCTGGCGCGATCAGCACGGAAATTGAAGAAAAAGACGCCATCGTTCTTTTCAAGGGCGCAACCTCGGCCCTCAAGTGTGGCGCAGACGGCTGGTTCGAGGAGCTCATCGGTCTTGCCGAGCTTGTATTGTTCTTCAAGATAAGCTGAAGGCTTGATTTCACAGACATTGCCTTTGCATTCGAACATCGCCTGTTCGGCTTTTGCGAGACGGTCCCAGTTGTTGTCGCGATCCATGGCGTAGTATCGTCCTGAGATAGTTGCGATGAAGAATTCCGGGCCGAGTTCCTCAATAAGCGCCTCAAGCTCTTTCATGTACTTTGAAGCGCTCTGGGGAGGCGTGTCTCGGCCGTCTGTAAAGACATGGATAGCAACTTTTTTCATTCCTTGAGCCTTGGCTTCCCGCAAGAAGGCGAAAAGATGGTTCTGGTGGCTGTGAACTCCGCCGATACTGACGAGACCCTGCACATGAAGGGTCGAATTATTTTTCTTTATATGCTCAAAAAGAGCGACGAAGGCTGGGTTCGTATGAAGTGCTCCTTCTGCTATGGCTTTGTCGATGCGAACGAGGTCAGTATCGACTGGTTTCCCGGCTCCTATAGTAGTGTGGCCGACTTCGCTGTTGCCCATCTGGCCTTCAGGCAAACCCACAGCATTTCCAGAGGCTTTCAGCAGGGAATGGGGATATTTATCCCAAAGCGTGTTGAAAAATGGGGTTTTTGACTGTCTTATTGCATTGTCCTTTATCTCTTCGCGGTGGCCCCAGCCGTCGAGCACGATAAGCATTATAGGTTTTTTCATAGTACTTCATTCTACTGCATCAGGCCGAAAACTCCAAAAAGTTTTGCCAAAAATCATAAAATGTTTTCTAATTTTGATCATCATTACACCATGGCTGGAAAGTACCATCATTCCTTGTCTTTTCGCCAAAGCTTTTGACGCTCTGTCAACTTAATGACTGAAAGTTAATCTTGCTTGAAGGTGGATTACAATTAACCCCGCACAGGAGCTAATCAACCTGAGCATAATGCATATGGCACACAAGCCACCAGCAGAGAATCCTGCACCTGCAGCCCCTGCTCCACAGCAGTAATGCTCGCGGAGGATTAAAGCAGCCCTGAAGATCCAATAAATCTTTGGGGTTGCTTTTTATCCACATGTGTTATGGGGATTATATTTTGATTGCATGTTAAAATTAGCGGAGTTCTTTTAGTGGCCGTTTCCTATTTATTAAAAAGCTTATTAATCGTATAACATTAATTAAATGAATCCCAAACTATTAGGTTCCTTGCTTGTCGGCATCATCGTCCTTACAGGAGTGTATATCGGTTCGCTCTCCCTCAACCAACAGCAGGTTGCAGACAATATCCTCGATAGCCAGCAGGCACAGGTATCCGCAGCTCTTCCTTCAGGACTTGTCGCACACCTTCCGTTCGATGATTCTTCTCTCGCCGATGCCTCTGGCAGCGGAAACGACGGCTCATGGTCTGGATCTTCGAGCTTTTCATCAGGAAAGATTGGAAACGGCTCTGTCTCATTCGATGGAACAAACTACGTTTTTATCGATAGCCAGGTATATCAAACATCTGCCGGAACGGTCTCGTTCTGGTTCAAGCCGACTGGCGATGGAACTCTCACTGGTAGCTACGGCGGTTCAGGTGCGCAACGAGCACCGACCCTTTACATAGAAGGAGGCAAACTCTCTTGGGAATACACCGACCAATTCTACTCAACTGGTACTGGAAAAATAGTAAATGATGGTAAATGGCATCATGTCGTGATGAGCTACGATGCTTCCAATAATGTCAAAATTTACCTTGACGGCACACGAATCGTAAGCAAGAATGCCAATTCCCCTGGAGACTTTTTTGATCAGGTGCATATCGGACACTATGGAAACACCGGATCCTTCTTCGCAAAGAGCTTAGTGGATGATTTTAGGATTTACAATAAGGCTCTTTCTGCTTCTGATGTGACAGCCCTTTACACATACACGGGGGAAACATCGTCTCCTTCAGATACTACCGCTCCTTCCATCTCAAGCGTAAATGTGTCAAATATAACAGAAAGCCAGGCAACAGTGACATGGACGACGAATGAGGCTTCAGACAGCTTTGTAGAATACGGATTCACATCTTCATATACAAGCAACACAGGCCTCAATACGAGCAAAGTAACCTCACATTCGGCAACGATCACTGGCTTGGCGTCCGGTACCGAATACAATTTTAGCGTCACCTCTGTTGATACTGCAGGAAACAAGGCATCTTCTTCAAATTCTAAGTTTACGACAAAGTCTGCGACAGATACGACAAAGCCATCCATACCTTCTGGTGTTACAGCTTCAGACATCACCAAGACAGGCGCTCGAATCTCTTGGTCAGCATCAACAGACAATATCGGCGTGACAGGATACAAGGTCTATCGAAACGGATCAAAGATCAGCGATGTGACAAATACCAGCTACTCTGACTCAGGGGCTGGTCCGAATACGCCATATTCATATACGGTCGTAGCAGTCGATGCGGCTGGAAATGCCTCTGATCAATCCGCCGCTGTTCAAGTGAAGACGCTTCCAAACGCTCCTACGGTCTCACTTTCTGCAAACCCTACCTCTGTCGCTTCAGGCCAGCCGTCAACGTTGTCCTGGACATCATCGACTGACGCTACGTCATGTACTGGTTCTGGCGGATCGTTTGCCGGTACGAAGGCGGTTTCAGGATCACAGACCGTGACTACAATAACAGAAATCCAAACAAGCACGATGTATACGATTTATTGTACTGGGCTTGGCGGAGTATCGACGATTTCTTCAGTAACTATTTCGGTCGCGCCAGCTCAAGTAGTCACTTCTTCAAAATTCAGGATTGGTGACAAAGTTCAGACTGTAAACGTTTCAAATGTTCGACGTTTGGCTGCGCTGTCTTCAAGGCTTGATGGTACTCAATATACAGGATCACCTGCAACTGTTGTTGATGATCCAGATGCTCCTGAAGGTATAAAAAATTCAACCGATGGACATTTCTGGTGGAAACTTGATTTTGAGACAGGTGTTGATGGATATGTCGGTGAAGAAAATATAAAGCCAGCAGTACTTTCTACTAATTTCAAAGTTGGCGATCGAATCCAGACGAATGAACAGACTAATGTCCGAACGATTGCCTCATTAAGTGGAACTTTAGTTGGAACTAGAGCGCTTGGTTCTATCGGAACAATAGTAGGAGGTGGAATTCAAAATCCTACAGACGGTTTCTATTGGTGGAAAATTGATTACGATGGAACTACGGTTGACGGCTATTCTGGACAGGGAACTTTGAAGCTTTATTCAGCAGCGACAACCTTTACTGTCACTACGGCAAAGGCAGGAACTGGCTCAGGAACGGTTTCATGTAGCCCAAGTTCATGTAGCGCTTCTGTAGGTTCATCAGTATCTGTAACTGCAACACCAGCATCAGGCTCAACATTCACAGGATGGTCGGGAGCATGTATGGGAACAGGAGCTTGTACGGTAACTTCGGCTGGAACGGTCACAGCCACATTTACAGCTGTCATTGTTAACCCAGTTACCTTCACTGTCACTACGGCAAAGGCTGGCAATGGCTCAGGAACAGTCACATGTGCTCCAACATCATGTACTGCAAACATAGGTTCAACAGTATCAGTTACAGCAGTTCCAGCTTCAGGCTCGACCTTCGTAGGCTGGTCAGGAGCATGTACTGGAACAGGAGCATGTACGCTCACTTCGGCTGGAACAGTTACGGCGACGTTCAACACGATTCCTGTAACAAACGATACTACAAAGCCTACAGTTACTGCATTCACAATTCCTTCTACCTCATCTTCACTTACAGTGACGACTTCGGTTGTCGCGAGTGATAATTTTGGTGTGACAGGTTATTTGATTACTGAATCAGCAACAGCCCCTTCCGCAACTGTTTCTGGTTGGACCCTCTCAGCACCAACGTCTTATACTTTTGCAACAGCAGGATCGAAGACACTCTATGCGTGGGCGAAGGACCTAGCAGGCAATGTCTCGCTTTCACGAAGCGCTTCAGTCACAATCACTCTTGTAGCAGCGAAGTTCACAATTCCTCAATCAGTCATACCGAATGCAATAGTAAATGTCCGTCAGACAGCCGCAGGAACGCTTCTTGATACACAATCAACAGCTGTGCCTGGAACCACTGTAGCAGGTCCAGTTACAGCGACATTAAGTGGTACGTCATATCAATGGTGGAATATTGATTTCAACTCTGGAGTTGACGGATGGGTAGGTCAAGATGGTCTTGATGCATATACGCCTCCAGTGCAAGCTTCGTATACTATTACGAAGTCAGGTGCTGGATCTGGAACAGTTACCTCATCTTCAATAAATTGCGGTACCTCATGTGCAGCAAGTGGAAATGTGGGACAGACTATTATTTTGACAGCGACACCTGCCCCACAGACTACTTCTGGAGGCTCAGTCTATACTCATTCATTCGCTGGCTGGTCAGGAGCATGTACAGGAACATCTCAGTCATGTTCATTTACACTCAATTCAAATACGACAGTCAATGCGGCATTCAATGTCATCGTGTCCGATCCAACAACAACCTTTACTGTCACTACGGCAAAGGCAGGAACTGGTTCAGGAACGGTTACATGCAGCCCTGCATCATGCAGTACGAATTCAGGATCAACAGTTCTTGTTTCAGCAACAGCTGCTTCAGGTTCAACTCTTGCTGGTCTGACAGCATCTCCTACATCAGCAGGTTCATGTACAGTCAACTCATGTGCATTGACTTCAGCAGGAACAGTTACAGCGACGTTTAATGCTGAGCCTACAGGCACTGGCAATAACTGGTATCTAAATGCCTCAGTTGGAACTTCAGGAAACGGTACATCATGGTCAAGCGCATGGAAGAATACAAACAATATCGTCTGGAGCAGTATCCAACCAGGTGATACGATTTGGGTTGCGGGAGGTAGCTATTCTGGCTTGAATGTAGGAAAGAGCGGTACTGCTGCAAATCTTATATACATCAAGCGAATCCTTTCGAGCGATTCTGTAGCGACAGGATCCGGATGGATCGCGGCTCTTGATTCGCGAGCCACATTCGGCTCATTGTCAACACCAGTATCATATGTGTATATCGATGGAAGAGTTGATATGGGTATGAGATTTATCTCTTCAAATAGTAGCGGAGTGCCATCATCATACGACGCTACGAACGGACATTATGTCACTGTTGACCATGTCGACCTCGTCGGTCCAAGCGCGGCAAACAGCCTCGAAGGAACATCTATAGGCAGCGCGCTCGCAACATTCAATGGAGATAATAGCGGAGTAAATATCGGTTACGGATATCCAAGCCATAGCACTAACAATATTACCGTGCGAAATAGCCGAGTCCGCGGCCATCCAAATGAATTCTGGTTCGCTGGTGCAAACAATGTTCTTATCGAGAACAATAAGGTTTACGACAACGGTGCCGCAAACTCAGCTACTTGGCACGGAAATCTCATGATCGTTAATGGAAGCAACGGTATTGTCTTCAGGAATAACGACGTATACAACTGGCAGGTTGAAGGATTGTACCCATGGGGAAGCACGAGCAGGAACTGGTATGTCTACGGCAACGTCTTCCATGACGGATATGGAGGAAAGAACGGAAGCACGCATCGATTCTTAGAGCTTCGTTCATACTCAGGAAATGTCACCCATGGTCCGTTCTATGTCTATAACAACACCATAACCAACGCGTGGGCAGCCATCACGCGCGGTGATACCACGGTGTTCTGGTCATCTGACAGCGTAGTTAGGAACAACTTAGTCTACAATGTTGCGGGCGGAGGCATAGGATATCTTCCAACCAACTCAAGCAATAACGTGACTGCATCAAGCAATCCGTTCGCATCAGGAACATTCAAGCTTGCGGCTCCGATAGCTGGAGTGTCCGTTCCGAACGTGACTACAGTCCTTGGTCCAGTCACTACCTTCGAGAAGGATCCAGTGGGAGCTACTCGTGGAGCGGATGGAGTATGGGATGTGGGAGCTTACGAATACTAAAGTCGTACAGTTGATATAATAGGAAAAAGAAAACAGCCCACTGCATGTCAGACATGCGAGGCTGTTTTCTTTTGGGGTAGCCTACTCTGATGAAGGAGAGAGATACCATAACTATAAGGCGGTGTCCTTTATGCGGCCGAAGCCACTATACTGCGGACTCCTTTTGTTAAATTTAAGGATCTTCTCCTTGGAGAGGGTAGACTCACTTTTAAGTATATTCCCATGATTTTCTAAGTCAATAGAAAAAGCATCGGAAAAGGGGAAATACTGTTCACAACTTGTTTATAAGTAGCGATTATGTGTGGACAACCTGCTGTGGTAGTTTATTCAGTCTTGAAAACTTTATTTCCTCGGTAGATTGCCTTATTTCCAAGTTCCTCCTCAAGCCTTAATAGTTGGTTGTATTTCGCAACACGATCTGTTCGTGAAAGTGATCCAGTCTTGATCTGCCCAGTTCCTGTGCCGACTACGAAGTCAGCGATTGTCGTGTCCTCTGTCTCTCCTGAGCGATGAGAGATGATCGATGTATACCCAGCTTTCTTTGCCATATTTATCGCATCGATCGTCTCTGAAACCGTTCCAATCTGGTTTAGCTTGATGAGTATGGAATTACCGACATTTTTCTCTATTCCCATCTTGAGCCGGTCGATATTCGTGACGAAGAGGTCGTCGCCGACAATCTGCACCTTCTTTCCAAGCTTCTCTGTCATAAGCTTGTAACCATCCCAGTCATCCTCTGCAAGGCCGTCTTCGATTGAAACAATGGGATATTTCGAACACCAATCAACATAGAAATTGACCATCTCTTCTGAGGTAAGAGTTCGGTTTTCGCATGCGAGGTGGTATTTGCCATCTTTGTAAAGCTCTGTAGCTGCAACATCGAGCGCAATCGCAACGTCTTTTCCAGCGACATACCCAGCCTTTTCGATTGCCTCGAGTATGATTTTCACAGCTTCTTCGTTTGAAGAAAGGGAAGGGGCAAAGCCACCTTCATCCCCGACAGTCGTTGCAAGCCCTCGGTCATGAAGAATCTTTTTGAGAGCATGGAAGATTTCAGCTCCACATTGCAACGCAGTCTTGAATGACTTCGCGCCTACAGGCATGATCATGAATTCCTGGAAATCTGTTGATTTTTCGGCGTGCTTACCGCCATTGAGGATATTCATCATCGGGACTGGAAGCTGAATAGTATTCTTTGTCTTTGCGATCTTGCTGAAATACTTGTAGAGAGGAGTTTTTTGGCTGCACGCAGATGCCTTTGAGAAAGCCATTGATACGCCAAGGATGGCATTTGCACCAAGACGACCCTTGTTTTCCGTGCCGTCGAGCTTGACCAAAGCCGCATCAATGGATCTCTGATCGAATTCTTTGTTTGCGAGGGCTTTCGCTATGACGGTATTTACGTTTTTGACGGCTTTTTCAACGCCTTTTCCGTTGTGTCGGTTTTTGTCACCATCTCGAAGCTCAACAGCTTCATGGCTTCCTGTAGAAGCTCCTGAAGGCACTGCCGCCCGCCCAGAAGATCCATCCTTGAGAGTCATGTCAACTTCGACGGTCGGGTTTCCCCTGGAATCTAGAATTTCTCGAGCGAAAACTGATTTTATCTTTGCCATTTGTATTCTGAATATTAATTATTAAGATGTTTCGTAAGTATATCAACTTTGTGTATACTTAAACATATGGACAAAAAAGACACCTCATGGGGCAACGTGGCTGGCTGGTACGATGAATTGCTCGAGAATAAGGATGGTACGTATCAGCAGGAGGTCATACTTCCGAACTTGAAAAGGCTCATAAACCCACAAAAAGGCGAAAAAATACTCGATATTGCGTGTGGGCAGGGTTATTTCTCAAGATTTCTCAATGAAGCCGGGGCACAGGTAACTGGAGCTGATATTGCGAAGGAACTTATCGGAATTGCCCGAATTCATTCGCCAAAATCGATTTCGTTTGAGATCGCACCTGCTGACGCGCTTACGTTCGCGCAGGACGGTTCATTCGATAAGGCTTTGATCGTTCTCGCGCTACAAAATATTGAAAATCTTCAAGGCGCGGTTAAGGAGGCGTACCGTGCACTCAAGCCAAGCGGAACTTTTTATATCGTCCTCAACCATCCCGCTTTTCGTATCCCGAAAAATTCGAGCTGGGATTGGGATGGCAAAAGCCACCAGCAATACCGCCGCATCGATGCGTATATGTCAGATACGAAAAACAAGATAGAAATGAATCCAGGCGCTCAGAACGAGGGCGAAAAGAAATTCACAGTCTCCTTCCATAGGCCGCTTCAGGTATATTTTAAAGCCCTTACTAGGGCTGGTTTTGCTGTAACTAGACTCGAAGAATGGGTTTCGCATAAGGAGAGCAACCCTGGACCTCGGGCTACTGAAGAAAACAGGATCCGAAAGGAGATTCCCATGTTTCTCATGCTTGAAGCAAGGAAAATCTAATCAAATCTAATTCGTATCTTTCATTTTTAAGATAGGAAAAAGAGTCAGAAGGCAAATCATTCCGAGAACTATAAAAAGGTAGCGCTCGCTCGTATATACGAGCCCTATGGTAGTTATGACAGGAGCTATGAAGAACGAAAGAGGGCGGGTCGTTCGGAACATGCTCAACACCTCAGGGTCCTTGCCGTCGACTTTCTTGAAGAAATATGTTTCGATCATGACCTCGGCAATGGCCGCGCCGATGCGAGTCAGGAAAAGCATGACAGTCCATGCGATGAGGCTCTTTGTGCCGAAAAAAACTAGCGCTCCAGTCGATATTCCCATGATGACGAATCCTATTGCCAGCATTTCTTTTTCACCCCACTTCTTATCTGCAAGCTTGCCGAGGGGCGCATCAACGAGCACGAAAGGTATGAGCATGATGGTGAAGATGATGCTGATTTCCCTCCAGTCGAATCCGATGGTGTTGTGCAGATAGATTGGGGTGTAAACCGTCATCCAGGCATAGAATGTCTGCAGGACGATATTGACTATGAATATGCTATTGATGTCTCTGTTCTTGATGATTCTTGAAATCGTCTGCAAAGCTGAAAAATTGACATAATTGGAATCCTTGAAGTTATTGAAATTCTTGTAGACGAGGTAAAGCAATGGGAAAAGTATGGCGAAGCTTGCCATATATACGCCCTTGTAGTCGTTTTCAATGATTAGCATTCCTCCGATAAGCGGGCCTAGTATCCAAGCGGTGTTTATGACGGTCATGAAAATTCCGCGCACGCTCCCAGTATGCCCGATGTCAGTGCTTCTTTGGAGGAATATGTCTATGGTCAGCGCGATAAGGCTGACTACGCTCATACCAAGGATGAAAAGAGGGGCTATGACGCTGAATGATGTCGCGGTTATCAGGCCGTAGAAGATGCCGATCTGCAAGATGATCAGGAGCAGGGAGGTTCTCAGATTTCCCAATTTCTGCAGAATGCTGTGCATCGAAAGGAACCCTACGATGGTAACAAGCGAGATAATAAGATAGATGAGACTGACGGTTCTTTCGTCGGTGAAAGATCCCAGGAAGCTTGAATTGAAATAGGTTGGCAGGCTGGCATGAAGCGCGGAAAAAAAACCAACTACGCCGATCGTGTAGAGCGCAGTCGTTTTTCTTATGTAAGGATGATGCCTCATGACATCAGCTATTATAGCATTGACAGACTATATCGTCAGCAATACGGGAATGACAATGGGTCGCTTTGCAGTTTTTTGCAGGAGGAATTTGCTGACGTTATCGGTAATGTTTGTTTTCACATACTCGACGTTGATCGGATTCATGCCTTTTGTCGATTCTTCTATCGTATTTTTTATTATGATTCGAGCGTGGTGCAGAAGTTCCTGTGATTCTCGAAGATAGACGAATCCTCGAGAAATGATATCTGGAGATTTCTTGAGCCTGCCCGTCTGCGCGTTTATGATGGCAAAGACGATGAATATTCCATCTTGAGCAAGCATTTGGCGGTCGCGGATGACCACATCCTGGATATCTCCGACTGAGAATCCATCGACCATGACAATTCCCGAAGGCGCCTTCTCTTTGATTTTTACGATTTTTGAGCCAGAGCCCTGGATTTCTATGATTGATCCGTTGTCCGGGATGATGATCTGGTCTTCAGTAAGGCCGTTCGTTTCATGCGCAATCTCCCCATGCACTCGAAGCATGTAATGGTATCCATGTACAGGCACGAAGAACTTAGGTCTGATTTTCCTGTGTATCCAGGCAGTTTCATCATGGTTTGCGTGCCCTGAAGAGTGGACATCAGCGATCTTGTAGTGAATGATATGCGCGCCTTGCCTTGAAAGGTTGTCCTTGAGCTTCTGGACCGCCCGCTCATTTCCGGGAACGATAGAGGATGATAGGAGAATCGTGTCCCGCTTGCTTATCTTGATGTATTTATGCGTCTTGTTGGACATTCGCATCATGGCTGCGAATTCATCGCCCTGGGCTCCTGTGGCCAGGATGACGATCTTGTCTGGCGGATAGCTCTCTATCTGCTCGACAGTGATGAGAGTATCCTTCTTGGGCTTGAGAAGCCCGAGATTGCGACATATCTCGATATTGCCTTTCATGCTTCGGCCCTCAACGACGACTTTCTTGCCGTATTTTTCTGCGTAATCTATTATCTTGAGCATTCGCTCCAAAAGCGAAGCGAAAGTCGCGATGATGAGGCGCCCCTTAGTGTTCTTTATGATTTCCTCGATGTTCTTGTGGACGGTCTTTTCAGGCAAAGAGAAACCGGGATTTTCCACGTTCGTAGAGTCTGCCATAAGGAGGAGGACTTTCTCATTCTTGAATACGCGATCGAATTCGGCTTCTTCATCATCGGTAGGGATTCCGTCTACGTGGTCGAGCTTGAGGTCTCCAGTGTGGACGATTGATCCATGAGGAGTCACGATGACTACTCCCATGGCATCAGGAATCGTGTGGGTCACAGCGAAGAATTTCACCTTTAGCGAGCCAAGCGTGATCGTTTCGTCTTTTTCAACGACTTTGATGTCAAGTGGCGGGACATGGGTGAATTCTTCTTGGCGCTTTTTGATCATGACGGCCGTAAGCATCCTGGTATAGAGTGGCGGATTGCCGATGCGCGGCATGACGTAGGGAATGCCACCGATATGGTCTAGGTGGCCGTGGGTGATGATGACTGCGCGGATGCGGTCCTTCCTTTCTTCAAGATATTTCGTGTTAGGAAGTATGTAGTCGATTCCTGGGGTGTTTTCATCCTTAAATTGAAAGCCGATGTCGATGATGACGATGTCGTTTCCGTACTCGACCATTGTCATGTTTTTTCCGATTTCCTCGACTCCTCCCAGCGGAATAATCCTGATAGAATCAGGAGCTAACGGAGGGACGGTATCCTCGACTTTCTTATGCGTCTGCGTTGCATCCGGCGGCCGAGACGGACGCATTCCGTGCGACCTGCCCATGGTTTTTCGCGGACCCCTGCTTGAAGGCCTTGAAAATGCAGGCGCTGTTTTCGGTGCTGAATTTGCGATTTTGTTTTCCATTTTTTTATTTCTAGTTATTTTTTAAGAAAATCTTCCATACGTTGTCCGTCTCTATATACCATTTGTCGATGCCGTACCATCTATCGGAAGCGCTGGTTATTGATTTGAGATCGATTCCCTTGATTCCGCCTGATGTTACGTACACATACTCCGGAGAATAAAGGAAGACTGCCGGCACCTCATCTTGTATAATCTTCTCGAATGATTTGTACGTGGCATTCCTTGTTTTCTCATCTGAAGTGATTCTCGCATCTTCGAGCATTTTGTCTGCTTTGCTGTTCACGTACATTGAGAGGTTGAGTCCAGGCGCATTGCGTTGCGAAGAGTGCCAGAATGCATAGAGGTCGAGGTCCTTGCCGACGACTTCTCCGAATAGCAGCGCATCGTATTTTCTTGTCTTGATGATGTTCTGCGAAAGGTCGCCGTATTCGAAGACCTTTATCGTTATCCGAGCGCCGAGCTGCTCCCATTCTTCCTTGATGATTTCTGCGGTTTTCTTGAGATCTGGCGCATCGGTAGTTGCGATTGAAAATTCGAGAGTCTGAGCTGATGTTTTCGTTTTTTTCTCCAAAACACCATCGACATTGGTCAGCCATCCGGCTTTTGATAATAGAGCTCTTGCCGCGTCCTTGTCACCAGTCTTTGGCGATGAAGTTCCTTGCAGCGTTCCGAAGGGTATCGGGCTGTCAATGCTGACTCCGTACCCGTAAAGCACCTGCTGGATTATTCTTTCCTTATCGAGTGCCATGTCAAGAGCCTGTCGGACTTCTTTGTTTGCCAACACTAGCGAGCTATTTTGATTGAAAAAGACCCCGAAGATTCTAGGAAGAGGGGTATGGGAAATGTTGCTGCCAGAAGCCGATGAAGAAGCTATTTTTGTGGCTTCCTGTGGAGAAACTCCGGCAAGATTATCTATGATTCCGGCATTATAGGCATCAAGCGCAGCTGCTTCGTTCGGATAGAAATAAACGTTTACACGGGAAATGTAAGGCTTTTCGTTGTGGTATCTGCTGAACGTATTTAAAATGTAGTATTGAGGGATTCCTCCGCTGTCGCGCTCGATAGAATTCACTTCATAAGGGCCTGAACCGATCGGCTCGATGTTGTATTGGCTAAAGATGAATTGGTCAGCATAGACATTTTTCCAAATATGCTTCGGAATTATGCCCAGAGTCGTATTTGAAAGGAAAGGCGCATACGGCTGCTTCAGGATGAATTCGATTTCCGTTGAACTGATTTTCTTTACGGTTACGCTCGCCCAATCGACGCGTTTCGGGCTTTTGAGAGCATCATCCTGAACTCTCTGCACTGTAAACTCTATGTCGTCCGTCGTCAGCGGAGCGCCGTCATGGAATTTCAAGTCGTCATTCAAGACAAAAGAATAAGAGAGGCCATCCTTCGATACGGCGTAGCTTTTTGCAAGATCACCAACGAGCTTACCATTCTCGTATTTCATAAGTCCGGAATAGATAAGCGTTGAAAGGTCTTTGTCGACATCGGTAAAGGCAAGGACGGGGTTGATTGAGCGCGGCAGTCCTATGACGCCCTCGCTGAAAGATCCTCCGTGCGATGGCATCTGGACTAGGAAAGACTTATTCACTTTCCAGGCCATTACGAGGGCGCTGATTAGGGCGACGAAAGTCAGTAGGCCGAAAACCGCCCTTTCTGTCGCAGAAAAAGCACGAATCATGCCAAGCAATTTTTCACTTCCCTTTAAGCGAAATTCCTTTTTCACTTCGGTATGTAATTAGTGTTAGATAAGAGTAACGAGAGCTGAAACTGCGAAGAGGATAGCAACTACAATCGTTATAATGAAGAGAGTCTTTTCAAATCCGCGTCGGGTATGGAAAGCCGAGCTGAAATTGTCGCTGCCGCCGAAAGCGCCGCCGACTTGAGCGCCGGTTCTTTGTAGTAGTATTGCCGTTACAAGTATAACCGCAAGTACAATCTGCGTGTACGGAAGTAGAGAAGCGATAGTCTTCATTGCGGGGTACTATAGCATATCGGGATTGGAGGTGCAAGTTGCAAGAAGAAATACCTTCTGATACTATTTCGATATAAATTTGCTTTTTTGCGGGGCTAAATGCAGAAATGGCTCTACTGCGGGGCATGGATGGATGAAAATCCATTTGTGTTACGAGAGAGGGTTCGCCGTCCTCTAGCTCCACAAAAGTGTGAATTTAGAGAGGTATTTTTCGCCAGTGATATAAGCTGAAACTATATCTAATTCTGTCTTATTTACGATTTCCAATGTGCACATATAAGTTTGATTTGCCATTTCTTTTACAAAAATAAAATCACCCCTTTTATTCGGCTTGTTTTTGTAAATTCTATCCGGACGGCCGATAATCTTTTCAATGTTCTTAATTAAAAAGTAAAAATCTTTCGGCTTTTTCTTTTCGTAAACGTGCCTGTCATAGATGTGTTTTAATGATTTTGTCGAAATAAATACCATTTTTTGATTCTCTTTTGACACAATATCTTGTATTTCTTTTCTTGGAGTGCATACATAAGCGCGATAAATGACAACATTCTTTTTATATTTTGATTTCTCTATATATCTTTTGAATAAATTTCGTACCGACATTCATTAACGGTACCAAACCGAAATGAAGAAATAATAAAAAATCTTTGACTAATTACGGTGAATTACTGATTATTCAAACACACATACTATTTAATGATCAGTCAAGTTGTTCTTGCAACTGTTACCTATATAATACAAAGCATGACAAAAGACGCAAAAAAAATAAAGCTGAACATTCAGCCGCTCGGAGATAGGATTTTAATAAAAGAAAATACGGATATGAAAGAAAAGAAGACAGCTTCTGGAATCATAATTCCAATTACGGTAAATGACGATAAGGGAAGCAAGGCTGGAAAGATAGTTGCAGTCGGAGCAGGAAGATATGAAGAAGGGAAATTGGTGCCGGTATCGGTGAAAGTCGGAGATGAAGTGCTTTTCCAGTGGGGAGACAAGGTAACGATTGACGGTGAAGAGTACTACATAGTTAAAGAGAGCGAATTATTGGCTGTAATCAAATAAATCAAGAATTTCATGTCAAAAAAAATACTATACAATGAAGACGCCAGAAAATCACTCAAAAGAGGCATCGACGCTGTGGCTGATGCAGTGAGAATCACGCTTGGCCCACGCGGAAGGAATGTCGTTCTTGAAAAAGGCTATGGTGCTCCGACGATTACGAACGACGGCGTTTCGATCGCTCGGGAAATTTCCCTCAAGGATAAGTTCGAGAATATGGGTGCGGAAATCATAAAGGAGGTTGCGACCAAGACGAATGAAATAGCCGGAGACGGGACGACCACTTCCGTTGTACTGACCCAAGCCATCGTTGCCGAAGGAATGAAATATACTTCCATGGGATTGAACGCCATGGGCGTGAAGTTCGGAATCGAAGCTGCAGCAAAAGACGTAGTCACGGCGCTCAAGTCCATTGCGAAGCCGATCAAGACTGATGAAGAGATTCGCCAAGTAGCGACTATTTCGGCTGAATCCCTCGAGCTCGGGACGATCATTGCAGACACTATCAAGAAAGTTGGAAAAGATGGCGTGGTTACCGTCGAGGAATCGCAGTCGATCGGCCTCGAGTCAGAAGTCACCGAAGGGATCGAATTCGATAAGGGTTACATTTCACCTTACCTAGTGACGAATAGCGAAAGAATGGAGGCAGAATATGCAGACCCCGCAATCCTTGTCACCGACAGGAAGATCTCATCTATAAAGGAGGTGTTGCCTCTGCTTGAAAAGCTAGCGGCGGCAGGAAAGAAGGACCTGGTAATTATCGCAGAGGACGTTGACGGCGAAGCGCTCTCGACATTCATCGTCAATAAGCTTCGAGGCACATTCAATGTCCTTGCGATCAAATCTCCTGGGTTTGGAGACAGCAAGAAAGCAGCCCTTGAGGATGTCGCAGTGACGATCGGCGCGACGGTCATTTCAGAAGAAGTCGGCATTACGTTCGAGAATGCCGATATTGCAATGCTCGGAAAGGCTCGCCGTGTCGTTTCAAAGAAGGACACGACAATCATCGTCGGTGGAAAAGGAAAGAAAGCCGATATCGAAGAGAGGATTTCCCAACTGAAGCAGCAAAAGGAAAATCTCGACTCGAAATACGAGAAAGAGAAGCTTGATGCCCGCATCGCCAAGCTTTCAGGGGGAGTCGCGGTGATTCGCGTGGGAGCAGCAACGGAAACGGAAATAAAATATCTAAAGTTGAAGATTGAAGATGCTGTAAATGCGACAAAAGCGGCGATCGAGGAAGGAATTGTGGCCGGAGGAGGCGTAGCGCTTATCAAGGCAGCCCAAAAAGTCTCTGATAGCCTTGCGGGCAAGAAGCATCCATCAAAGGAATTCGAATTGGGCTACCAGATCGTGCTGAAAGCCCTCGAATCGCCTTTGAAACAGATTGCGATGAATGCAGGCAAAGATGACGGATCAGTCATTGTCGAAAAAGTAAAAAACGGCAAAGGAAACGCCGGCTATGATGCCTATAAGGATGAGATGGTTCCCGACATGATTGCTCTCGGTATTATTGATCCAGTGAAGGTTACTAGATTTGGAGTTCAGAATTCATGTTCGGCTTCGGCGCTTCTCCTTACTACAGAAGCTGCAATCGCGGAAGAGGCGAAAGAAATATAGGGAATCGTTGATTTTTTTGTCATATAATAGTACAATTTTCATATTATGAAAAAAATCATCGTCTTAGTCGTGATTGTGGCCATTATCGGCGCTGTAGCGTGGAAATTTACAAGCTCAAATAGGGGCTTGTCCAATGACAATCAAAACACCTCAGAGCAAGATGAGCCGAAGGTTCCCACAAGCCAGACCGTCAAGATTTCTGACAAGCTTTCAGAATACAAGAATGACGAGCTGGGCTTTTCGGTCAAGTATCCTACGGCATGGGAGCGCGGGGAGGCGGCTAACAACGTCACGTTCAGCATGATTACGGATTCGACAAAAGAGAAGAATACGATCGGGAATCTTCAGGCCAAGATCGATATCCTTTCGTCAAAATGCGCATTTCCTCCAGTAACGACTGTCAAGGAAAGGGATGTGCTAAAAGTCGATGACCGTTCTTTCAATATGATTTCTATCGCAAATACCGTGCAAGGGCGGAATTACTTCAGCAGGATGTATTCTCTGCAGAAGGATTCCATCTGTTACTTTTTCACATTCACTTCGGTTGTCCTTAGCCCTACAAGCAAAGGATTCGTCGGTGCTGATGCACAGGCTGTCGGCGCCAGAAACACCATGCTAGTCGATACTGCTGATGCCCAGTTCAAAGACATGATCAAGTCATTCAAATTCGTTGTCGGTCCGGCAGGACAGGATGAGACGAAAGTTTCTCCGAAGAAATAGTTATTAGCTTATTTAAAAATAAATGAAAAAGACTCTTGTCATAATCATAATCATAGTCCTTGCAGCTGTGTGGTATGGATTTTCAACATATAACAACCTAGTGACCCTTAGTATCAATGCCGATACCCAGTGGAAGCAGGTCGAAGTCGACTATCAGAGGCGATTTGATCTCATTCCTAACCTGGTTGAATCAGCGAAAGGCGTCATGGGACAGGAACAGGCTGTATTTACGGCTATAGCTGAAGCCAGGACGAAGTATTCCGGTGCCACTACGGTAGATGAAAAGGCCAGAGCAGCCGGGCAGGTTGAAAGCGCCCTCGGACGGCTTCTTGTCATCACTGAAAATTATCCACAGCTAAAGTCTTCAGAAGTAGTCCAGACGCTTATGGCTCAGAATGAGGGTACGGAAAACCGCATCAGCGTAGAGCGAATGAGATTCAATGAAGCTGTAAAAACTTACAATCTAAAAGTCATGAGGATTCCAAGCTCAATCATAGCTTCTCTGACTGGCTTTGATGAGAGAGCCTATTTTGAAGCGACGGAGGGTGCAGAAAATGCTCCGCAGATTAAGTTTTAGCATCATGAAGCGAGCCACACTTCTCGCTCTTTCAGTTTTTATTTTTAGCGCGGCGTCTGCCGCTGCCTACACAAGCCCTGGAAAGCCACAGGGCTTTGTGAATGATTATGCTGAAACTATTTCATCTTCCGTACAGACCGAGCTCGAGCAGCGACTTTCTGCTTTCAGCAAAGAGACGACGATACAGATAGCAGTCGTGACTGTTCCATCCCTTGGCGATGAAACGATAGAAAAATATGCCGTAAAGCTTTTTGAAGAGTGGGGAATTGGCGGGGAAGCGAAAGATAACGGGGTGCTTTTCCTAGTTGCGCCAAATGACCGCCAAGTCCGCATCGAAGTCGGCTATGGCCTAGAAGGGGCGCTGACTGATGCTCAATCGAACGGAATCATCCAGAAAATCATCGTTCCTGCTTTCAGGGAAGGAAAAATGGAAGAGGGAATTATAAGCGGAACGCAGGCAATCATCGATGTTGTGAAAAGCGAGGCTGACTACTCTACTGATCCCGAAGCAAGTCCTGCATCAGGAATTATCTATTTCCTTCAGCACTATGGCTTTGTTCTCTTCATAATCATCGCGAGCATCTTGGGCAGGACAAAATCGTGGTGGCTTGGAGGAGTGGTTGGAGGCGTGATAGGAATCATCATTGGATTCATATTCGGTTTCTTTTTTACAGGAATTCTCTCAATCATCGGGCTTACGATTCTTGGCCTCATAATTGATTTTCTTGTTTCAAAGGGTGGAGGACATGGAGGAGGGTTTTGGGGCGGCTTTGGTGGCGGGCATGGCGGATCAGGGGGAGGTTTCGGGGGATTCGGTGGAGGAATGTCGGGGGGTGGCGGTTCGAGCGGAAGATGGTAATATGATGCTATTGGAAGATTCGCATAGCGGCCTAGTGCGCCATCTTGGAAAGGTGGTAAGGCTTAACGGCCTTCGAGGGTTCAAATCCCTCATCTTCCGCACAATACGGAGGAATGGCTGAGTGGTTTAAAGTACCGCTTTCGAAAAGCGGCAGGCCTTCACTGGTCTCGAGGGTTCGAATCCCTCTTCCTCCGCAACGATAGTTTGAGCAAGCTTTTTAGCTTGCGCAAACTAGTGTAGGGGGAGGGTGAGAAAGCCGGAGCGAGCGCAGGCGAGCGAGGCCGGGTCGGGAGCGCTTTCAGCAGAAAGCGACTCCTGACCGAATCCCTCTTCCTCCGCAGAATTTTTGTCTATATAAAAGTTGAGGCGAACGAGTGTGAGTCGTTCGCCAGGGTTAAGGTATTTTTTTCTTTTTCGGAGGCTTGCAAAGGTCTGCTAGCTTCTGAAAGATGAGCCCGAGAGCCCATCGCATGAATTGGGTTAGCTTTTTAAGCTCCCATGAAACTATCCAATTTGCTTTTTTCGGTCCCCCCAACATCCATCCGAATCCGTATGATATTGCGATGGTTACGAGGACGAAGGTAAAAAGAACGCTCAAAGTATTCATTCGCTTTATATTATAGCATTTAATGTTAAATATGTCAATATATCCTGGTATTGTGTTCACCTGTGCTAGAATTCAAATATGAAAATTACAAAACTCGGCCATTGCTGCCTTATTATCGAAATAAACGAAAAACGGTTTCTGACTGATCCCGGCGCATATACTACTGAACAAAATGAGGTAAAAAATATTGATTGCATTGTTATTACTCACGAGCACACTGACCATCTTCACATTGAGTCTCTCAAAATTGTTTTAAAGAATAATCCTCAAGCACAAATTATCACTAATGCTTCAGTCGGAAAGATTCTTGATAAGGAATCTATTGCATATACGAAGGTCAGAGACGGAGAAAAAATCGAAATAGGCGGAGTCGAGATTGCTGGACATGGCACAACTCACGCGCCTATTTATAGTGATTATGAGCAAGTAGAAAATACTGGATATCTTTTTGATAAAAAATTATTCTGCCCTGGAGACGCCTTCCATAATCCAAATGTTCCTGTAGATATTTTGGCATTTCCTGTTTCGGCTCCATGGAGCAGCATTGCTCAGTCGATTGATTATATTCTTGACGTAAAACCGAGAATCGCCTTTCCTGTTCATGATGGAAATCTTATAAGGACACATGGCATCACAGAAAGACTTCTCAAACTTTATTCAGAAAAAGCAGGAATACAATTTATTTCTTTGGAGCTTGGAAAGGAGATTGAATTTTAAAGCCCTACAAGGCCTCTATAGCCGCTTTGGTTATTCTCTCAGCAGAAAGCGACTCCTGACCGAATCCCTCTTCCTCCGCCAAGTCGAGATGAGTTGTCTATATTGGAAACTATAGTAGTATTAATTATATGGAAAAATTTGAGAAATCTCCTTCTGGCGAAAATAATGAAGAATTGAAGATCGAAACCCATTCTTTCCCGATATTAAATATTCCACTTCAAAAAAGATACGATCGTATTGCTGGAAGCTGGAACGGTCCTCTTTATGAAGGAATAAGAAAAGATGAGTTTATTCCAAAACTTATTGATAGCGGGCGTATGTCTGATGGTTTACGTGTTCTCGAAGCGATGAGCGGAACAGCTCTTTTGTCTAGCCAAATTAAAGATAAATTTCCTCAGACTGATGCCTGGGCATTGGATTTTAGCCCAGGCATGCTTAATATGATTGAACCAGCAATTCAAAAAGTCGAATCTTCAATTATCTCAACCCCTTTTTTAAAGAGATCATTTGATCGTGTATTTTTACGTTCTGCACTTTATGATCTTCCGCGCCAGGCACAATTGAAAGCACTTCAAGAAATACGTAGAGTGCTTAAAAAAGATGGGCTATTTATTCTTCAAACATATTATTCTACTGATGATACTAATAAAGTATTAAATGACCTTGTGAATTTAAAGGATTTGGCTTCTGGACAATATCAAGATATGGGTAATGAAAGACCTAGATATTTTGCCACTCAGACTGAGCTTGAACAATGGTTTCTACAGGCAGGATTTAATTTTGAGAAGGTAGAATCTTTTAACGGTATTATTCAATATACAAGGACAAGTGAGATGTCTGATATGGGTAAGGCGATGTGGATTAAATACGTTAAGGATTTGCCAAATGACGTACGCGAAAAAATAAATCTAAGAGAAGATAATGGAACCATTACATTTGATTGGCCAGGTCTAATTTATAGATTAGGAGGTTGGGCCCAATGGCTTGATTTTGATGAGTCACAAGCTGTTGATCAAATTAAGAAATAGCTATAATACATATCTAGAGCCTCTCGAGTGCTACGGTTGAATTTCAACCGACATTACAGGTTTTTACTGTGGATTCGAATCCCTCTTCCTCCGCAATTTCGTAAAAATGCCGACAGAGGGGTTTTGACAACAATCCCCCACCCTCCACGTTATCCCCACCCTCTCCCCGTTTTTCTTCCCCTACGAATGATACAATTACAGCATGGATTTCCTGAAAAAACGGCTCCGCAGGGCTGGAGCAATGCTTGTGGCGGCGCTTTTCTTGGCTGTGGTCTTCAGCAGCATGCCACCCCAGAGCTCCTACGCCTTTTCCACTGCATGGGGATGGCAGACTGCCTCTGCTTCAGACGGCTGGAAGGGGTTCGTCTGTTCTCTGACCTCGCTCCTGTCCCTTAGCACTGACATGTGCAAGGAGGATATTGTCATAGCTAGCCCTGCTCCTGAAGCTCCCTTGGTTCCCGTATCCGATTTCAACCCTCAGACTTCAGCTCCAGTCAGGATAGTCGAGACCATCATCAGGGAACAGGCAACACCCAATCCCCCAGAAGCTTCAGCAGACTACCTCCTCTCCCTCATATCATCCCTCCGCTCCGAGCTCGAAGCCTTCAAGACCAAGTCATCTATACAGACTGATCGTGTATTCACCAGTATTGGCAATTCCGTAGATGACCTAGATACCTCTAGCATATCTGGTCTAGGTACTCTAGCTACTGCTTCGTCAGTCAATGACTCCAACTGGTCTGGTACAGATCTAGCAATCAGCAACGGTGGTACAGGTACATCTACTGCTCCAGCCTACGGTGAAGTCCTCCTCGGCAATGCTCTGGGAGGCTATGACCTGGTGGCTACATCATCGTTGGGTATCAGTGCTGGTGGTTCTGGCACCATCAATAGCGGCACTGCCAACCAGCTCGCCTACTATGCTGCAAACGGCACGACTCTCTCTGGCATTTCCACCTCCTCTCTCGGTCTCCTCACTACCAATGTCTCTGAAGGTTCGAACCTCTATTACACTGATGCTAGAGTGAACAGCTACATCAATGCTTCGACGACTATACCGAAGCTGTATTCCGCTAATACGTTTACCGGGTTGCAGATGTTTACGAATGCATCGACGACAAATCTTACTGTTTCCGGAAATCTTTATGCACAGTATGCTACATCATCGAGCGTATCGTCGTCGTTTAGGATATCGGCGTGGGGAGACAGTTTGACGAGCGGTAGTGGCGGAAATCCGTGGACATACACGATAAACAATTACACGAGCAGGGAATATATTACATTCAATGGCGGTGTTGGTGGAGAGTCAAGCACTAATATACTTGCAAGATTCGTGAAAGCTACCAACAGGCAGAATGATTTTGAGGTCATATGGTCTGGCCGTAATGACAATAGTTCGCCAGCGACAGTGATAGCGAACATTGCTTCGATGGTCTCACTCATGACGCAACCAAGGTACTTTATAGTCATGGGTGTGATTACTGGCCTAACTGAAGGCTCAGGAACTGGAACATATGACAACATCGCTTCAATCAATAGTACTTTGTCATCTACTTACGGTGATAATTATTTTGATACGATGGAATGGCTGTTATCCACTTGTAATCCAATTGGACCATCGAATACTACAGGATGGTATGCGTCAACTACGGCGGATCAGACAAACTGTAGCGCCGGAACACCACCGACATCGCTACGATACGATACACTCCATCTAAATTCGACTGGGTATGATGTCATAGCTAGAGGACTAGCCACTTTGATTGATTCGCTTGCTCCATCGATTGATAAGCCGATAAGCAATCTGGCTACGAAGGATATAATCGATGCTGGATATGTGTTTGGTACGACAACCCTATCAAATCTATTTGTCGGTAATCCCAGCTGGAATATTGCTGCATCTGGATCATACAATGTTGGTACAGGATTTGATTCATTGAGGGCACTAACTACTGGTGGATACAATACGGCGATAGGACATGGGGCGGCATCTACATTGCAGACAGGAACTCATAATACCGCCGTCGGAGCACAGTCATTGCAACTCAATGTTAGCGGTGTCGGTAATACTGGGCTTGGTTATGCATCGTTGTACAGTACGACTGGCACACAAAATACCGGAATCGGTCACTCAAGCCTATATAGGAACAGTTCAGGTAATTACAATTCGTCGGTCGGATATTATTCCAATTATGAAAATACGACTGGATCGCGCAACTCTGCTATTGGACATTGGGCACTTGGAAGCAATAAGACTGGGTCATACAATTCAGCGGTTGGTATGTATGCGCTCGCGTACAACACTTCCGCGACTAATACTGTGGCAATCGGATATAACGCTGGGTCGGGTGGAGTGACACCATATTCTAATCAAGGAGGCGTATATGCTGGCTATCAAGCAGGATATAGTGCAAGTACTGGTAGTAATTACAACACACTTCTCGGCTATCAGGCTGGATATGGAATAACCACAGGAGGCTACAATATCGTCATTGGCCAAAACATAGAAGCACCTTCTGTAACCGGTAGCCAACAATTAAATATCGGTAATCTCATATATGGTACTGGTGTTTATAATGGTGCTTCTGTCTCAAGCGTCCCAGTCGCCGGCAACATCGGTATCGGCACCACCTCCCCCTGGAGAGCATTGTCAGTCAACGGGTCTTCCGACCTAGGCACGAACGCTCTGGCAGGTTCGTTCACTGCTACATCTACAACCGTAGCTAGCACCTTCGCTAAGGACATACAGATAAGCAACACAAGCGACCCGTCTCTCCTCATAACCAAGACTGGCCAATCTTCCTTCAACATCAGCGCCACAGGATCGAACGGTGGAGCGAAGTTCACGAGCACCTCAGGGAATGCAGTCTACCGCCCCATAAGCTTCGAGACCAACTCTGGATCAGCCTCACTGTCGCGTCTTTTCATCTCTGGCCTAGGACTCATAGGCATCAATGACATTACTCCGTCTCATATCCTGGACATTTCACTGCCAGCTGACTCCGATGTCAAAACTTCAGCCTTCAGTGGCATCAAGGTATCAAATACCGCCACATCAACCACGTCTTTCATCAACAAGTCTGGCATAGAGATCGTCTCCACCGGCTCATGGTCTGGAACATCGGCTAACAACATAGGCCTGTACATATCCTCAGTGACCGGAGGCACCAACAACTACGACGCCATCTTCAATGGAGGGGGAAATGTCGGTGTTGGTACTACATCGCCGTGGCGCAAGTTTTCAGTTACTGGCACGGCTGGATTCGATGGCCTCACCGGCTCCACCGGAGCAGGATCAGTCTGTCTCTCCTCGAACAACGAACTAGTATACAACTCTGGTTCTGACGCATGTCTCCCATCTCTCCGCGAGACCAAGCACGACATCGAAACTTTGTCTCTAGACGCCCTGTCAGTCGTCAACGGTCTCATGCCGACATCATTTGTCTACAATGATGGAGACCAGCGACTTCGATACGGTTTCATTGCCGATGAAGTAGAAGGTATCGACGCTCGTCTCGTCACTTACAATGCAGACGGAGACCTTTCTGGTATCGATGACCGTGCCATCATTTCCATCTTGGTCAAGGCGGTGAAGGAGCTAGTGGCAAAAATCAATAAAGTACTTGCTTGGTTCGTTGACGGGACATTCAATGTTCAGAATGATATTTGTGTCGATGATGTGTGCGTGACCAAGGATCAATTTAAGGCTCTACTTCTAGATGCCGGTGGTACCGTTCACCAGGAATCTGTATCAGATGATGAGACGGAGGAATCTGACGAACAGGACACTATTCATGATGATATAGTTTCTACCTCTACGCCAACCACAATACCAGAATCATCAACAACCGTTTCGACTTCAACAGATGATGTTGGTGAGACAGATACAGAACATGAAACTGAGGCGGGTACTGCAGATGATAGTGTTGCTTCTAGTACTCAGGAGGTATCGGAACAGACTACGCCGGTGGAAGACAATAATATAGAAGAAATTGATGTTGTTGAAGAAGAACCCGTTGAGGAACCGGCAACAGAAGAAGGTATTGAAGAGACGCCTACTGAAACGACGACCGAGGTAGTGGAAGAAACTTCTTCGGAATAAGCTAAAGATTCAAAGTGTCTAGTTTTTTGAACAGGCTCTCTAGATCAGAATCATTCATTACTTGAAAGTCCGCCAAAGCCATGACGCGGGCCACATTCTGGCCATTCTTGTCCTTATTCTCATATTCTTTTTTTTCGATTGCCTTGAATTCCTCAAATGATATATGGTCACCGATTCTACCCCTGATTTTCGCCCATTCGAACCTCTTTTCTGTTGGAGCGTCGAGAGCAATCACTTTTCCGCCAAGCTTCTTGAGCGTATAAATCTCATCCACCGCTCTCAATCCGCTAAGCACGACATCGTCAGGATTGTCTTTAAGGGCAATTCTGACGAAAATATCGCCGCCCTGCTCGTCGCGCATCTTTTTTGCAATGATCCTCACATTGGCTCGATCAAGCTCACCCAAATTATTTTTCGTCATGTATTCTCGGACGATATCGCCAGTAGGGATATGCGCCAAATTGAATTTTTTTGCAATATAATCCGATGCCACATCCTTTCCGACTGCGGCCGGCCCTACAAAAGCGATTTTCATGTCCGTATGATATCATATATACTATTAGCATATCCACATGAGGCGCTACTTTGAACAATTCGACAGCTGGTTCATACACCTCTTGAGAAAATTAAGCATGCCTGCCGCTCGTGTCGCGCTTTTCATTGTCTTCTTCTGGTTCGGCATATTGAAAATCCTCGGATTGAGTCCAGCAGGTCCGATGGTCATGGATCTCATGGAAGCAACTTTGCCATTTATGGAGTGGGGGACGTTCATCATCATTTTCGCTATCTATGAAATGCTTATAGGAATATCATTCCTTATTCCTCGCCTCGCACGCTTCGCTATAGCGCTGCTTATCCCGCACATGGTCATGACGACGCTTCCGCTCATCTTTTTACCAGCCATGACATGGCAGAGCATTCTTGTCCCGACTCTCGAGGGGCAGTATATCATCAAGAATCTCGTAATCGTCGCTCTCGCGATGGGCGTTGCTGCCCATCTGCACCCGTTCCATAGGAATAAATGATATGCCGTCCAGGATTCTCTTTTTCGCCCTTGCCGGAAGCATCCTCATCGGAGGGGTATCCATATTTTCCAATTCAAATACCAGCATTTATGATGAAAAAGCGTATTTGATCCTTCCAGAAAAAAAGATCGAACTGACAGTAGTCGCGACTTCTGAAAGCAGAACTAGAGGACTTGGAGGCACGGACTCTTTGCCCGCTGATTCTGCGATGCTTTTCGTATTTGATGATCCCGATAAGTACGGCATCTGGATGAAGGACATGAAATTCCCGATCGACATCTTCTGGCTTGATGATAAGGGCAAGATTGTCCACGTGGAAAAGGACGTTTCCCCCGATTCTTACCCGAAAGTTTTCTTCCCACCGGAAAAAACCCTCTATATTCTTGAAGCAAACTCCGGTTTCGCTCAAAAAAATGCTCTCGTGACAGGAAAATTTCTCAATTTCGGCAAGATAATGGGTCAAAAGTAAGGAAAAATACGAAAAACCATTTACAATTTTCTGTTTCTGTCTCTTATTAATAAATTTACAGATTTATCCCCAGTCTTTATATTTTTTTTAAGGTAAAATAACCCTTACTTATCAGCTTAATCAATTCGCCAACTCATGAGCATAACAATCACCAAAGCCGACGGAACCAGAGAGCCCCATAATGCCGACCGAGTGAATCGTTCCATAGAGCGCGCGTGCGCTGGACTCATCGATCCGATTGCTATGGTGACTCAGATAGCCACTGAGACTCGGCTGACTCTCTATGACGGCATCACGACCGATGAGCTCGACCAGGCGACAATCAATGCAGCCGTTCAGAACATAAAGGAGGACATCCAGTACGACAAAGTCGCTACCAGGCTTCTTCTCAAGACCATTTACCGAAAAGCTATTGGCGAATATGACAAAGAAAATCCCGCGGATCTCAAAAAAAAGCACCGAGACGGTTTTGTCACATATATAAGGACTGGAGTAGAGAACAAGAGACTTCACCCAGACATGGGACGCAAGTTCAATTTGGAGCAGCTTGCTGATTCTCTCGCTATCGAGCGTGATGAACTCTTCGGTTACGCTGGCCTCGACGGAATTCTCAATAGATACTTCATGAAGGATGACAGGCAAGAGACTGTTGAGACCCCGCAATATTTTTTTATGCGAGTTGCCATGGGACTTTCATATCATGAGAATAATCCTACAGAATACGCAAAGAAATTTTATGACAAGATGTCTCGACACCAGTACATTGCCGGGGGTTCTACGAATCTCGGGGCGGGAACTACTCGTCCAGCGCTCTCTAACTGTTATCTTTTGGAGATTCATGATGACATGGGACATATTGCGAAGTCGGTTTCAGACGTTATTCTTCTCTCCAAGGGCTCTGGAGGAATCGGCGCATCCATCACGAAGCTTAGAGCAACAGGCTCTCCTTTGAAATCAAGCTTCGGTGGAACTTCAAGCGGTCCGACTCCTTTCGCTAAGATTCTCGACACATCTATCCGTGCCGTACAGCGAGGAGGAAAGAAAGTCGGCGCACTCTGCTTCTATATGGAGAATTGGCACATCGATTTTCCTGAATTTCTCGACTGGAAACACAATGCGGGAGACGACTATGTCCGAATGAGAACAGCCAATACTGCCGCTTTCTTGTCTGACGAATTCATGAAGCGCGTTGAAGCTGGCAAGGATTGGTACATGTTCGATCCTGCAGAAACAGCTGATTTGAATGAGCTTTATGGCCAGGAATTCAGCGTCCGATATGCATACTATATAGAGAAAGCAGACAGGGGAGAGCTTAGGCTTTTCAAGAAAGTTCCTGCAGCTGAGCAATACCGCCAGATTCTTGTTTCCCTCCAGTCTACTTCGCATCCTTGGCTTGTCTGGAAGGACACCATAAATACTCGTGCCCTCAACAACAATACTGGTACGATACATATGTCCAACTTGTGCACAGAAATCTGCCTTCCTCAAGACAAAGAAAATGTTGCCGTATGTAACCTTGCGTCACTCAATCTTGCTGCTCATATCAAGAACAAGGAGGTGCATTGGGGCCGTCTCGAAGAATCTGTGCGACTCGCTGTTCGACAGCTCGACAATCTTATAGATATCAACGTTCTTCCGATTCCAGAAGCAGCAAAGTCTGATAGGGAAAACAGGGCAATGGGTCTCGGCGTGATGGGATTTGCAGATACTATAGAACAGCTTGGCATGGCATACGACAGTGAGCATGCTTGGGATTTCGCAGATCGAATTTTCGAGTTCGTGAGCTATATGGCGATCGACGAGAGCGCAAATCTCGCAGTTGAGAGAGGATCATACAAGAATTTCAACGGATCAATGTGGTCAAAGGGATATGTTCCTATCGATACGATCAAGAAACTTTCTGAAGAGCGAGGCATTGCAGTTACAGTCGATAATCAAAGCAAGCATAAGGGACTCAACTGGGATCTCTTGCGTGCGAAGGTCAAGAAGGGAATGCGAAACGCTACGCTTATGGCAGTTGCGCCGAATGCAAACATCGGCCTTGTTGTGGGAACAACTCCAGGAATCGACGCGCGGTTCGCCCAGGTCTTCTCTCGAAACAAGATTTCAGGAAAGTATATGGATATCAATCACAACCTTGTTAAGGATTTGAAGAACATGGGAATCTGGGAAAAAGTTCGAGAAGCGATTATTGAAAATCAAGGAGACATTTCTTCAATCTCACATATTCCTCAGCATACGAAGGATATCTACAAGACGGCATTTACGACTTCGTCTCTTGCATACGTCGAAGTGGCAGCTCGAGCACAGAAGTGGGTTGATCAGGCTCTTTCACGAAACATGTATCTCGAAACGCGAGATATTGATGAGACAATGTCTATCTATACGACAGCATGGAAGAAGGGTCTTAAGTCTACTTATTATCTCCACATGAAGCCTCGACATACGGCTGAACAGAGCACTACGAAGGTCAACAAGGCTGAAAAGATGGGCAAAAAAGGATTCTCCGCCGTTGCCTCCATGAAGAAGGAAAACGAAGTCATTATTGAGGCTCAGCCATCAATCCAGACCCCTGTTCAGATGCCAGTCATCGAAAAAGTCCCTGTAGCTGTCGCAGAAGCACCAATTATCCAAGTTCCTGTTTCATCAACCCCATCACGAGAAGACATCATGGCCCAATTAAGCTCAAATCCCAACATCCAGATTTCTCCAAAGAAAGCAAAGCCTAAGGTTTGCCCAGTCGATCCTTCAGAGCTTGCGCAGTGCGAAGCGTGCCAGTAGAATGGTGCCGACATTACCAATTTAATTTTTTAAAATCATATGCTTATCGGAAAAGCTGCTCCTGAAGACACAAGCCTGCACCCCATAAAATATAAGTGGGCGTATGATCTCTATATGCAGGCTGTGCGAAATACATGGTTTCCCCACGAGATAACTCTCAAAGAAGACCTTGACGACTGGAAGAACATGACGGAAGACGAGCGTCACGCCGTCGAGTTTCTCATGGCTTTCTTCAATCCCGCAGAGCTTATCGTGAACCGATCGCTTGCGCTCGGAGTTTATCCGTATGTGAAGTCTCCGGAATGTCATCTCTACCTTGCGAAGCAGATGTGGGAAGAAGCGAACCACTGCGTCGCTTTCGAGTATGTGCTTGAAACTTTCCCATTCGATCGGGAAAAAGTCTTCGATCATCATCTCAACGTGCCTTCTATGAAAGCGAAGGAAGACTACATAAATAAGTATATGAAGAGGATGACTGAAGTTTCTCTTGATGTCGAGACCGTGGAAGGGAAGAAGGATTTCATTCGGAACCTTGTCGCAACGAACATCGTGATGGAAGGGGTTTGGTTCTACTCCGGATTCATGGTCGTGCTTTCGTTCCGCCAAAGAAAACAGCTTCGCAATTTCGGATCGATGATCAATTGGGTGCTACGAGATGAGAGCCTTCATCTCCAGTTCGGGATGAATCTCATCCAGAATGTTCTCGAAGAAAATCCAGAGCTTCTTACCCCGGAATTCGCCGATGATATCCGCAATATCGTGATTGAAGGAGTAAATAAGGAAGTCGATTACAACAAGGATCTTTTTCCGAACGGAATTCTCGGACTCAATGCGGACTATGTGAATCAATATGTGAAATATGTCGCTGACCGTCGCCTGGAAGAGCTCGGCTTCCCGAAATTCTACAATGTCACAAATCCAGCAAAGTGGATGAGCACGGCTACGGATGTTTATGAGCTCGTGAATTTTTTCGAGGCCCAGAATACAAGCTATGAAGTCGATTCTCATGCACATGCGAAGAAGAAGTCGGAGCCCGAGAAATCTGCGCCAGAGGCCTAGCTAAGCCGCATACTGGTTCTTGCGCACATTTTTTAATTGTGGTATAATACGCTTACATATCAGACAGTCGCTGTTGGCGCGAAAGTGCCAATAGAGGAAAGTCCGAGCACTGGCTATGTGTAAACAGAGCAGCAAGGTAGCGGGTAACGCCCGTCCGTCGCGAGACGCGAGGTGAGAACAGTGACGAATCCCTTTAGTGGGAGTGAAACGGCAAAATCCTTACCCCAGTGCAAGGCCGTGCCGGAGTCGCAGCAATGCTTCGCCGGAGTGCCGCTTGAGGGATGGAGCAATCCATCTCCCAGATAAATGATTGTCGTCTGCAGTCGCCGTCAAAAGCGGATTGCAGATACAGAACTCGGCTTATCGATATGTCACATCAAAAAACTCCCTTAACAGGGAGTTTTTTGTTTGTTATAATAACTTCAAAGTACAAGAGGTTTATTAAAAATTAAGCAGATTCATCGTATTTATTATATGGATACAACACCAACAGAGATTTCTCCGTCTCCTAAAGGCGGGCTTGAAAAAATATCTTTCATTGTTTTTCTCATAACCATAATCCTTGCCCCCTTGGCATTTTTACCGACCTCACATGCGTTGCTTGATATGTCAAAGACCGCAGTGATTGTCTTCGGAGTTCTCACTTCAGGAATTCTCTATTTCATATCGGCATTCAAGCAAAAGAATCTCTCGATTCCGAAACACCCGCTTGTCTTTGTCGCTGGCGGAATCATCGCTTCTATTATTATCTCGACGCTTTTGAGCACTAATATCTCAAAATCCTTTTTCGGCCAGGGATTCGAGCTTGGTACTGGCAGCTTGTTTCTCGTCCTATTCCTCGCGTCGCTTCTTACGGTGTACCTTACTCACAAGGAAAAGGATCGGGTGCTTTACATATATGGTGGCATCATCGTTTCCTTCATAATCTTGGCTCTTTTTCATGCTGTCAGATTTTTGGTAGGACCAGAGGTCCTGACTTTCGGGCTTTTCCAATCAACCATGTCATCGCTTATTGGAAGGTGGGATGATCTTGCGCTTCTTGCTGGGATAGTCGGAATAGTCTCGTATATCGGCCTTCAGTTCATTACGCTCAATAAGTTTCTTAAATTCCTTCTGATTGCCCTTCTGGTAGTATCTGGAATCTTTCTTTTCATTGTGAATTCTTCAGTCATTTGGATCGCAGTCGCTCTCGTGGCAGCGGGAATGGTGTACTATCAGTATTCATTGGCCCCTGCTCATGAGAATGGTGAAAAAGCGGGAATCATCAAAAGATTGCCCGTCTTATCACTCATCATACTTATCATCGCTCTCGCTTGTGCGTGGAAAGGGGATACGCTTGCTCGCCCGGTCATAGAAGCGCTCAAGCTTGAACCAAGCGAGGTGGCATTGCCATGGCAGCTGACTCTCGATGTCGCATCCGATACCCTCAAGGAATCCCCGCTTTTCGGGGCAGGACCTAACAGGTTCGCTTCACAATATCTCAAATTCAAACCGGCTGGAATCAATGCGGATAATCTTTGGAGCGTTGAGTTCAGCAACGGTTCTGGCGTCATAATGTCCTCTCTTGCGACCCAAGGAATCGTAGGTTTTCTTCTCTGGTGCATATTCATCATCATGCTTGCGTTTGCGGGCTTCAGCGGACTCAGAAAGACAAATGACAATTTTTCACGTTTCTTCGTCGGTTCGACATTCTTCACGTCGATTTTCCTATGGATCGCATGCTTTGTCTCCGTGCCTTCGCATTCGATCATGCTGCTTACCTTCGTGATGACCGGCCTTTTCATCTCATCGCTTGTTGCAGAGGGCCAAGTCCAGCTTGTGGGAACAGGATCTTCGGAAAGCTCTCGTTTCAAAAAAATCATCCAGATCATCATTGCAGCCGCGCTCGTCGTTTGCGTCGTTTGGGCTTTCGCTTACCTCAAGAAAATGGTTGCTATCGGTTATTTCCAGAGTGGAATCAGCGCTCTCAATCTCCCACAGAATCAGGGAATAGAGACTGCAGAAAAGAACTTCGGCAAAGCGATTTCGTGGGATGAGAACGACATTTATTACCAAGCGCTTTCTGAAGTCGATATCCTGAAAATTACGGCGTTGTCGCAACAGCTCCAGCTGCAAGCCCAACAAGGCGCAAAGACTCCTGATTCAGCGCTGATTGCACAGATTGGGAAGCTTGTAGAGGAGGCAGTTGGATATACCAGGAGCGCAACAGCTTTTGATCCGACGAATTATTATAACTACGTTGCCGAGGCCCGCATCTCCGAAGTGGCCCTTTCTCTTAAGATTGAAAATGCCTATGAAAATACGAAGACGGCATACTTGAATGCCCTGAAGCATAATCCTTACAATCCAGCGCTCTATCTCAATCTTGCCCGCATAGAAGCTTCTCAGAACAAGTTTGCTGAGGCTCAGCAGTTCGTGGGCGCCGCCCTTCAGCTCAAGCAGAATTACATCGAGGCAATCTTCCTTCTTTCTCAGATACAAGTGAGCCAGGGCCAGATAAAGGAGGCCATAACATCTGTCCAGGTCGCAAGCCAAATCAACCCCACGAATCCCCTCGTATTTTTCCAGCTCGGCTTGCTTTACTACAATGACAAGGCTTATCAGGAGGCAGTCAATGCCTTCAGCAAGGCGACTGAGCTTAACAATCAGTACGCAAATGCCCAATACTTCCTAGGCCTTTCATACGCTCGTCTCGGCAAGACAGCAGATGCCATAAGCCAATTTGAAATTCTCGCGCAAACCAACCCTGACAGCGAAGAAGTCTCCCTGATCCTTTCCAACCTAAAGGCCGGCAAGTCGCCGTTTGCAGACGCACAGCCTCCAACTGACAGCAAGCCGGAAAAGAGAAGCAGTCTTCCAGTGAAGGAAAGTCCGGCTAAAAAATAATGGTAAAAAAGTTTTTCGAGATGATGGGCAAAGAGATACGCGGCCTTCATGAAGCTGCGTATCTTCTCGCATTCTTTGCGGTCATGTCGCAGGTGCTTGGGCTTGTCCGTGACAAGCTTCTTGCTTACAGCTTCGGAGCTGGTCATATGCTCGACGTTTATTATTCCGCATTCAGGATTCCTGATCTGATATTCGTTTCTGTCGCCTCGGTAGTGTCTGCTTCCGTGCTAGTGCCGTTCTTCATCGATCGGTTCCATAAAGATTCCGATAAGGGAAGGAAATTCATCGACAGCATCTTCTCTGCTTTCTTTCTTGCGATCATCGCCGTGAGCATCATCGCTTATTTCCTGATACCTTGGCTCATACAGATCCTTATACCTGGATTCGTCAATGATCCGTCCTTGCCGGAACTCATTTCGGCGACGAGGATACTTCTTCTTTCCCCGATCTTCCTAGGCCTCTCAAATTTCCTTTCAAGCATCACGCAGATGCACCGCCGATTCCTCGTATATGCGCTTAGTCCGGTCGTATACAATGCCGGCATAATCTTCGGCATCATATTCCTATATCCTTTCCTAGGATTGCATGGCCTGATCTGGGGCGTCGTGATAGGCGCGCTCTTGCATATGACGATACAGATTCCTTTCATCATGCACAAGGAAACCTTCCCTAGCTTCAATTTCCGCATCGATTGGAATGACATCAGGAAGGTGGTAATGATTTCCCTGCCGAGGACGCTGACGCTTTCCGCCAATCAGCTTGCCTCCTTTTTCCTGATCGCTCTTGCCTCTCTCATGAGCGGCGGATCAATCTCCATCTTCAATCTCGCGCTCAATCTCCAATCCGTACCGCTTTCCATCATCGGCGTCAGTTATTCTTCCGCTGTATTCCCGACACTGTCTAAATTTTTTGTTGAAAAGAACCGCACCGAATTCCTTGGCCAGATGATTGATTCTGCCCGCCACATTGTCTTTTGGTCGATCCCAATCATGGTGCTCTTCATAGTGCTTCGCGCGCAAATCGTCCGAACCATCTACGGTGCTGGAAAGTTCGATTGGGCCGACACGCGCCTCACGGCCGCCACGCTCGCAATTTTCATCGTTTCTGTCATCGGCCAGAGCCTCATTCTTCTTTTCGTTCGCGCATATTATGCTGAAGGGAAGACGCGGAAGCCACTTATCATAAACATCATTTCCGGGCTTGTCATCGCCGGACTCGGTTATGGATTTACGAAGGCCTTTTTCGCTTTTCCGATGTTTGCTTTTTTTCTTCAGGACTTGCTCAAGGTTTCTGGACAGATGGGAACTAGCGTTCTTGTGCTTCCTCTGGCATATTCGATCGGAATCATCTTCAATACCTATCTTCATTGGCATATTTTCGAGAAGGATTATCCTGGCTTCACCAAGCCGGTCATCGCGGCGCTTTTCCAGAGTTTCTGCGCTTCTATCATCATGGGTTATGTGACATTCCTTTCTCTCCGTTTCTTCAATCTTTTCTTTACGCTCGACAAGGCGTGGGGAGTGTTTCTTCAGGGTTTCTGCGCGGGCATCGTAGGCATAATCGCGGGGATCATCGTGCTTGTAATACTCAAGAACAGGGAAATAAAGGAGGTTTGGGCTACTCTCCATCATAAGTTCTGGAAGTCGAATGTCGTTGTGCCAGATCAGGAGACGCTTTAATTCCAAGCCTTTATCTGCTAGTATGACTTCTACCTTATGAATTTTCCCAAAGATGATATTAGAATACGAAATTTCTCCATAATCGCCCACATTGATCACGGCAAATCAACGCTTGCAGACCGCATGCTTGAATTGACGAATACGATCGAGAAGCGAAAGATGCAGGAGCAGGTGCTCGATAGCATGGAGCTTGAGCGAGAACGCGGCATTACCATCAAGATGCAGCCAGTGCGCATGAAATGGCGGGATTACGTTTTGAATCTCATAGATACGCCTGGCCACATCGACTTCTCCTACGAGGTTTCTCGAGCCCTGAAGGCCGTAGAAGGCTCGATTCTGCTCGTGGACGCGACTCAGGGCGTCCAAGCTCAAACATTGACCACGCTCAATATGGCCCGCGAATCAGGCCTTACGATTATTCCAGTAGTTTCGAAGATCGATTCCCCGCTTGCACGCGTTCAGGAGGTTGTCCACGAAGTTTGCGAACTTCTCGGCTGCGAAGAAAAAGATGTGCTCAAGGTTTCTGGAAAAACTGGGGAAGGCGTTATCGATCTTCTTGATCAGGTCATTGACCGCGTTCCAGAGCCGAAAGCTCCAGAAGACAATAACACGAAGGAATTCCGATCACTCGTCTTCGATTTCCAATATTCGAATCATAAAGGCGTAATCGTCTATGTCCGTGTTATGAACGGATCCGTAAAAAAGAACGACTCGCTTCTCTTCAAGATTTCAGATGAGAAATTCACCGCGCTTGAAGTGGGAATCTTCGCTCCCGATGATACTCCGACTGACAGCTTGAGCGCAGGAGAAATCGGTTACATCGTGACTGGCATCAAGCAGCCTGGAATCGCTTCTGTCGGAGACACTGTCGCCTCTATTCGTGATACGACGCCGGCGCTTCATGGCTATATGTCTCCTCGGCCAGTCGTCTGGGCTTCTGTGTATACCGAAAGCCAGGATGATTTCAATTCTCTGCGAATGGCCCTCGGACGTCTCCGTCTTTCTGATTCGTCATTCACGCACGAAGAAGAGGCCTCGGGAACCCTAGGAAGGGGATTTCGCTGCGGCTTCCTCGGAATGCTTCATCTGGAAATTATTACTGAACGTCTCAGGCGCGAATTCAATCTTAACCTCATAGTTACGACGCCAAGCATCACTTACAATGTCGAAATGAAAAATGGAAAGACGATCACTGTCTACTCCCCGGCGCTTTTTCCAGATGATCATGAAGTTAAGCAGGTCTTCGAGCCTTTGGTGAATATGAAAATCATCACTCCGCCGGATTATCTCGGCGTCATCATGCAGGCCGTTTTCAATCATGAAGGGGAAGTCACTTCGACGGATAATTTCGGAGAAAACAGGAACTCGATTGCGCTCATCATGCCATTGCGGGAACTCATGAGAAACTTCTTTGATGAGATAAAGAGCATTTCTTCTGGCTATGCTTCGATTTCTTATGAAATAGGCGATATGAGGGAGGCGGATGTGGCCCGCCTCGATATTCTCGTTGCCGATGAGCCTGTCATAGCCTTTACCCGCGTTGTCGCCAGACGAAGGTTGGAAGAAGAGGCAAAAGCGTCAGTCGAAAAGCTGCATAAGGTGCTTCCTCGGCAAATGTTCACACTCAAGATTCAGGGAAAAGCGCAGGGACGCATCATCGCCTCGGAAACCCTTACAGGAATGCAGAAAAACGTTACCCAGCACATGTACGGAGGAGATAGAACTAGGAAGATGAAATTGTGGGAGAAGCAAAAAGAGGGAAAGAAGAAAATGAAGGAGCTTGGACGAGGAAACGTCAATATCCCGCAGGAAGTCTTCATCAAGATGATGAGGTCAGACTAGTAGTTTGCTATGGGAAAATAGAAGAGAACCATGCTGATGATAATCAAGACCCCGACGATGATCATAAGGACATTGGCTGCTTTCTTTGTATTTTTATGGAATAACATAGGTGAAGCATAGTATACTATATGCATAATAAACTTCAATGCTTGAGTTCCAAAAGAAGAAAAAATTAAGGAAAATCCTCTATTCCCCAATTGTTCTGCTTCTTCTCGCTATCATTTTCATACTTCTGTTCAGAGGAGTTTGGGGTGTTTATAAGAAAAACCGCCTGAGCGTGCAGAATCTTGAGCAGGAAAGGAACGAGCTTGAGAGGTTCGCGCTTCGCGAAAAGAATCTCGCAGCTTCCCTTGATTATCTGAAGACGGATCAGGGAATCGAGAGCGAGATACGCGCCAAATTCCGCGTGGTCAAGGAAGGGGAACAGGTTGCCGTAATCATCGACGGACAAGCTACTGGGACGGCTCAGACAGCGACAACGACGCGCGGATTCTGGTATCGATTGTTCCATTGGTTTCAAATATGATAGAATTGCCATAATTATCATTTAAATATACACACATGAAGAACGTAACCATCTACTCGACCCCGACTTGCCACTTCTGCATTGAAGCCAAGAAATACATGAATGACCATAACATCGCCTTTACTGAGCATGATGTCGCTCACGACCTCGAACAGCGCAAGATCATGGTAGACAAGAGCGGCCAGCTCGGCGTTCCAGTCATTGATGTCGACGGCAAGCTTATGATAGGTTTCGAAGAAAGTGAGCTTGCAGCGGCGCTTGGAATAAAATAGTATAAGAGGCACTATGCTCCTTATGCCCCCGTAGTTCAATGGATAGAACAGATTTCTCCTAAGAATTTGATGTCAGTTCGATTCTGGCCGGGGGCACCATATTAAAAGCAATATGAAGCTTTATTTTTCCCAGCTTTCTGGTATACTCATTTTCATGAGTCCAGAAGAACGGTCGTTGCTAGAAAGAACATATAAGATGGCTGAGGAGAACAATGAGATTCTCCGCAAGATTCGCCGTGGAAACAGGTGGAGCATGGCCATCAAGGCGACGTATTGGGTCGTGATCATCGGACTCTCGATCGGCGCATTCTATTTCATTCAGCCATATGTTGAGTTCATGACAAGCGCATTAGGAATTACTGGAAGCGAGACATCAGAGTCAGCACCAGTATCGCAGGATTTTCTAAAGACACTTCAAGATTTGATGCAATAGTTTCCAGACCTGCCAAGGTAGCTCAGTTGGTAGAGCATTCCCCTGAAGAGGGAAGGGTCACCAGTTCGATCCTGGTCCTTGGCACCACAAACAAAAAACTCCTTAATGGAGTTTTTTGTTTTAAATGGTCTTTACTTTGAGTTTCGACTGGCGCTTCTTGTCGAGCTTCGGTAGCTTGAGGATAAGCAGCCCATGCTTTTCGACTGCTTCTGACTCATCAACATCGATTTCTTCGGGAAGGGAAATGCTTCTTGAAAATGAACCCCAGTAGAGTTCGCGGACAAAGTAATCGTCATCTCGAGCAACTTTCTCCTCTTCACGGCTGCCCTTGATGGTTACCATATCTCTGGTGATGGCAATATCCAAATCTTCAGGACGTACGCCTGCAATCATGGCTTTGATGACGATCATTTCATTGGTCTGGTAGACATCGACGGTCAATTCGCCGTCTTTCTCCTCCTCATCCATCCAGGCGACGACGTTCTTTGAGCCGTCTGCGGCGCTTTTGAATTCGTTGTCACGCGTCTCATCCATTCGGACGGTTCCGGTGAGCCTTTCAAAAAATGATTTCTTTTCTTTTGCCATATGTGATTGTGTATAAGTACTCCTGAAATAATCTATTAATAAACTTACGCTTCCCAAACTCCGCTTTTCGGCCTGATACCTTTCACCTCCTCGAAAAGGACGATGAGAATTACTACCGCGAGCCATACCCAACCGAAAACTTTAAGCGTATTCGTTACCGTTTCGTTAATTATAGACAAATTGAAGCTTGCATGCAATGCGATGGCGAGGATAACTCCGAAGATCAGCGAGAGCGCTTTCAAAAAAGCATTCTTGTAGAAAGAAAGCCCGATCATGAAGCCTATGGAAGCTGAACATACGACATGGACGAGAGTCGCACCTATGAACCTCATGTTTCCAGTGACGATTGATCGGGTGACATCGCCAGTATCAAGGGGCGAGAGTATGAAAAGGGCATTCTCTAGCGCAGCAAACCCGAGAGCGACTGTGATGCAATAGATCATCGCATCTACCGGCTCATCCATGCTTCTTGAGCGAAGAGCAATTATGGCCACGGCAAGGAATTTCGCTATTTCTTCAATAGCCGCCCATGCGATATATCTGTATTTCTCATCGGCAATGATGTCGGCAGCATATTTTTCTAGAAAAACTGCCACTACGACTACTAGCATGCCGGATATGAAGGTTCCTGTTATCAAAGATTTCGGCTCTGGGTGCAGGTTGTCTTCCCTGAGCCAAAACAGAAGCCATAGAAGGGCTGGAAGCAGTCCGGCGAGAAGGGCATAGGCTATTGTCATGTGTATATTATAGCCTATGGTTGCTAATTTTAACGTTTCCGTATCCCCAGAATAGTGCGTTGACAATAGAGATAAAGTATGATAGGCTCACTTCAAAGCTCTGCTCTTTGCTAATACGTGGAAACGGCCTGAAGCCGTACTTAATCGAGGATTTATCCTTGGTTTTGCCATTAGTGTTGCTCGAGAAGGGTAGAGTGAATTCACTCAATTCCGAAAACGAACAAACCAAACACTCCAGTTATGAAAATGAACAAACTCCTCCTGACTGCGGCTATCGGCCTCACGGCATCCGCAGTCTTCCTGACATCAACCCCCGCTCACGCGGCTTCGGCAACGATCAAGTTGTATTCGCGGTTCCATATTGTGACCGCTGCGGTGAGCCCTGACAACAGTCAGTGCTTGCAGAACATGTACGACTATACTGAAAACCTGATCACCGGCACCGGCGGATACATTGACGTCAGTACGCGGCCTACCAGTCCTACGACGGTGTACTCCCCAGGCGTTTTGCGTGCTTCCGAACTGAACTACACCACGCTGCCTGCATTCAAGCTCTACGACAGTGCGGCTCCTACTGGGGTTTTCACCAACCAGGGCGGAACGCGGTTCTGTTGGATTTATGTTGCGGAAGATCTTACGACGCCCTTCTTGGCTTCGGACCTTTACTTCGCTTCTGACTCCTCCGACCTTTCCAGGGTACTCGCGTACTCTGGAAATACTGGCACGAATACAGCGGCGCCTAACAACGCACTGTTTTTCTCAGAAACGCTCCGTGGTCAAGTTGTTGGAACGAACGGTGTCGTAATCACGACCTACAGGAGCGGTGAAACGATTGCTGGTCATCCAGTCAATCGTGTCATCGCTTCGGTTCGCGTCGGCTTCCAGGTGTCGGACATGACTGTTGTTGGGAACAACTTGAACTACATCAAGAATCGCTTGCTGTACTTCACGAATTCCTTCGCGGTTTACGCCAAGGATGGCAGTGGTAACATCGTTGCAGCGAACACGAACAACATCACTACGCACCCGCATTGCCGGCCTGAAGTTCAGGCAAGTGTCGCATTGGGCATGGCGATCGTGGATATCGAAGGTCAGCGCCGTCTCAGCGGTATTTCATACCAGCTGCAACGCAAGGAACACCTCAATTCAACGAATGCTTGGGAAACGATTAGTGCTCCGTCTCCCGAAGGATACTTCACGGATACGAACTTCACTGCCCATTGTTTCTATCGAGCTGTGCAGGTGCCGGTCACGTCACTTGCGTCGTTCTCGGCACCCGTTGACTCCAAATTCGTCCCGTCTGTACAGGTGTACAACGGTATCGAATAGTCAGTTCCCACGGTTTCCACAAGCCCCTCCCAAATTCGCGGAGGGGCTTTTTTATTGACATTTTTACATAGGCATGATAGGGTACACGCTGTATTATCGAATACATTATTTCTTATATTAACAGCAGATTAATTCATAAATAGTCATGAATACCAATAAAATAACACTTTCTGCGATCGTTCTTGTGGCTCTGATTGGGCTATTTTTGACGATCTCAGTTGTACAAGCACAGGAGGCAGCTCCTTCTGTCGTCGGAGCGAACGCCTCTGAAGAAGCAACTCCTTCTGGTCAGGGCACAAACGACTCTGAAGGTTCAGGTCTTATCCCTGGTGGTCAGGGTTCAGATGAGAATGAGGGTGCAGGTATTATTCCAAACGGCAGCGGTGCTAACAACGACGAGGTAGGAGGAACTGATAACAACACTCCTTCTAATCCTGATCCTACAGACAATGGAGGTGGAAACGGGGCTTCCGGATCATCTTCTAGGAAGGCTAAATTATCAGCTACTACAACCCTTCCACTTCTTACGAATCTCGGAAGCTGCTCATACATCAACGACTACATGAAGCTTGATGGAACAAACAACACAGCTGAGGTTACAAAGCTCCAGACATTCCTGAAGAATACTGAGAAACTTGATGTTGATATCAATGGAAAGTTTGATCAGAAGACTGTCGATGCTGTAAAGGCATTCCAGGCAAAGTATGTGGACGAAATCATGGCTCCATGGGGTGTAACAACTCCGACAGGCCAGGTTTTCTACACGACAAAGAAGAAGATCAACGAAATTTATTGTAAGTCTACATTTGCTTTGACTCCAGCCCAGATCGCTCAGATCGAGGCATATCGAAAGGGCCTTGCTGATGGAACTATCACAGTCGATGCTAACGGTTCTGAGATAAACGCTACTGGCACGATTCCGCTTATTCCTGAAGTAGGATCAGCTGATAGCTCACAGACGGCATCGGTTGCAGGATTCGGAACAAGGATTTGGAACTTCATCAAGTGGCTCTTCGGATACTAATCCAAAGAAACAGTTAGAGTGATAAGTTACCACTTGCTTTAAAGCCCTCGCTCGAGGGCTTTTTTGCATCTGCAAAGGAGCCGCAGAGGGCAATCATAAGCGCATTGTCGCCAGAAAGGCCTGTAGCGGGCAAATAAAGAGGGATAGAATACTTGTTAGCAAGATTCTCAAATGCTTCACGGATGTGAATATTGGCAATTACACCACCACCGACTATGAGAGTCTGAGCTTCATGTTCCTCGAGTGCTTGTTGCGTCTTTGAAATAAGTACCTCGGTCACAGCATCTTCGAATTCGCGGGCGATACCCATGACTTGTTCGGTGGTTGGCGTTCCGATTTCTCTTAATGCGTACAAAGCAGCGGTTTTTAAACCTGAAAAAGAGAACGTAAGGTTTTTTGAATGAATCATCGGCCGAGGCAATTTGATCTTGTTCGGAATACTTTCCCTTCGCGCCTTTTCTGCTAATTTTGAAATTTCTGGTCCGCCTGGGTAGGGAAGCTGAAGCATGCGTGCAACTTTATCGAAAGCCTCTCCGACAGCATCGTCAACAGTGCTTCCAAGGACTTTATACGATCCCAGCTTTTCTATTTTTACTATTTCTGTGTGGCCTCCGCTGATAAGTACGGCGAGTGCGGGCAGAGAAAGTTCTTTTAAGGTTTGAAATTCACTGTGCGATTTCGATTGAGAAAGCAGGGAAGCGACAATGTGCCCCTCCATATGATTCATGGGAATAACGGGTACATCTAATTTCTTTCCGAGTTCTTGTGCAAAAAGGATTCCGGTCCATAAAGCAGGTTCGAGACCAGGTCCTTGAGTGACCGCTACCCGGTCAATCATGCTTTCCGAAACCCCTGATTCCTTAATAATTTTTTCATAAAGGATAGGAAGATTCTTTATGTGTTCTCGCTTGGCAAGCATAGGAACGACACCACCAAATTCTCTATGCGATTCAATCTGCGAATGAACGATGTTTCCAAGGATGCGGTACTGATTTTCCTTAGTTTCAAGCAAGCAAATAGCTGTTTCATCACAGCTTGTTTCAATTCCCAAGGTAATCATAATGCCTTTGATTATAAGGTTAAATGTGGAAAAGAGGCTATTGACTTTGGTGTTTATGTGGTATATAATACAGTCTGCTACGGGAGCATGACGTTCCTGTTAGAACCCCAAAATAGAGAAGGAAAAACATGGCACACGCAGAAAAATCCCAAGAAGGAGTATTGAGCGAAGCACAAATTGCCGAATGCCTTAAGTCCGGTACGCCACAGGGCGGAGGAAGCCCGAAGCTGTCAAGGCTACTCACGACCGACCAGGATAGCTTCTCGCTTCACGGCGGAGGCTTCAGGCCAATCGGAGCTCGACACAACCGCAACAAGATTCATCCGCACCAGTTCAGTTCAACATAACCCCAATCTATTTTTAACCCCAATCGGGACTGGTGCAAACCCTGCGCCAGTCCCTTTTATCTTGCCTAAATGTGCGCGATACAGGATTCGAACCTGTGACCCTCCCCACGTCAAGGGGATGCTCTACCAACTGAGCTAACCGCGCATGCGTTTTACTATACCAAAATTACTTGAAAAGTACACCCAAAAGTATGGTCGCGCCCAAAATGGCGATGATGCAGGCAAAAACCTTGTTTGTGGTTTTGATATGTTCCGGAGTGATCCTGTGAGCAATCCTATCAGTTACATAGGTAAGGAGGATCCACCATAGGCATGATCCGATAAATACGCCGACGACGAAAGTTATTGCAAAGCTCAATCCGTCTCCAATCTTGCTGCTCACCGCGCCGAATGCCACAAAAAAAGAAAATGCGGAGAATGGGTTGGTAATCGTCAGGACGAAAGCAGAGAGGAATTCATCGACATAATCTAGGGCGGTGTCGGGTTCGACCGCTCTTTCCTTTGGCTTTGATATAAGCGACATTATTCCGAGAAAAAGCAGAAGGAAACCGCCGATAATTCCCAAAAAAGACTTATGTCCCGATATGAACGAGAAGACTATCGTAATGCTGAAAGCGCCAATTGATGCGAGAAGCACATCAGCGACCGCTGCCCCAAGGCCGGAAACGAGGCCGGATTTCCTATTTCTTGAAAGAGTTCTTTGGATACAAATGAGACCCACTGGCCCAACAGGGACAGCGATGGCAAATCCGACAAGCGTACCCCACGACAATCCTGCGACGTACTCGATCATTATTTTTATTTATTCCTTGGGCTTATCGAGCTTATCAAGGTCAAGCTTTTTTACCCCGAAGTAGACAACGAAAGCAATTATGATGAAATTGATTATGACGCTAATGAATTTTCCGTACGTTATATTTGCCGAAAGCACATGTGCAGAAATCAATGATAAGTCCCCGAATCTTCCTAGTGCAATGCCGATTATCGGATTTATGAGATCATTAACGATAGAAGCAACGACATCGGAAACCGCCTTGCCAAGAACGAATCCCACTGCCAGACCTACTACGCCCTGTGTACGAATAAATTCGATGAATCCTTTCATACCAAAATTGTAGCATCTTTTACCATTTTTTAAAAATATGTTAGTATAGGCCTTGTTATATGGCCCTATCGTCTATCGGCTAGGACATCGCCTTTTCAAGGCGGTAAGCAGGGTTCGACTCCCTGTAGGGTCACAAAATTAGGTTTTTCTTCATTTTTGTTTGATATGGTTGAAGAATGAGATATAAGATTATTTTAATCGCGCTTATTGCTTTTTCCTGTGCCTACGCATCATATTCTTCGGCTCCCAGATCGAAATACGATAGGAAGATTTCCAAGATAGATCCTGATGAAAAATACCAAGTCACAAACATCCTCGACGGAGATACGTTCGATATAAGGATGGGAAAAATAACGGAGACGGTGCGCATGATCGGTATCGATACACCGGAAACTGTCGATCCAAGGAAGCCGGTGCAGTGCTTCGGCAAGGAGGCATCCGAAATGACGAAAAGCATGCTTTCCGGACGATCAGTGATGCTTAAGATCGACAAAAACAAATCGAATGTCGACAAGTTCGGCAGGTTGCTTGCTTATGCTTATCGGGATGACGGATTGTTCATGAACAGGTTCCTTTTGGAAAACGGCTTTGCACGGGAATATACATACGGCAAGGCATATTCGTTGCAAAAGGAATTCAGGAAAGTAGAAAAGCTATCTAAGGATACGAAGCTCGGATTATGGAAAAAATGCGAATAAATGATACAATTCTTTTCTATGGAAAATACCGAAATCATCATATTGGCCGCTGGAAAAGGGACGAGGATGGGCGCTGATATTCCGAAATGCCTCGTGCCAGTAAAGGGGGTGCCGATAATAGAGCGTCTGCTTGCCAATCTTAAAAAAGCCCTAGTCAACAAGCCTCTTCTAGTCACTGGCCACAAGGCTGAGGTCATCGAAAACTACCTTGGCGATCGCGCAAGATATGCGAGACAGATAGAGCAGAAAGGAACCGCTCATGCGGCCCAGACTGCTCTCCGAGCCATTCTGCCGACAACGAAGAATGTCGTGATTCTTTACGCCGATCATCCTTTCGTTTCCGGAGATACCGTTGCCAGGCTTCTTTCGTGCCTTGAGGATAATACGATAGGCCTTGCGACGCTCGATGGAGGCGACTTTAGTGGCTGGAAATCGATTTTCAAGCACTGGGGGAGAATTATATATTCAGAATCTGGCTCAATCGAAAAAGTGACTGAATATAAGGATGCTGATGAGGCAACGAGAGTGCTATCGAAAGTAAACCCCGGCTTTTATGCTGTCCGTGTTGATTGGCTTAGGACTGCACTTGAAAAAATACGTCCGAATAACGCTCAGGGGGAATATTATCTGACTGATATTATAAAAATTGCACAAGATGACGGTCAAACGATCGGCGAGATTTCCGTCGAGCCATTTGAGGCCATGGGCCTGAATAGCAGGGAAGAGATAGCTTACGCAGAGAGCCTGATCTAGCGACCTATTTAGCCTTGATGAAAAGATAAATATCTTCGAGAGCCTTCACTGCGTCCCCAGCGGCAATGTTGTTCTGATGGTATAGGCCATCGGTGCAGTCTCCCGCAGCCCAGATTCCATCGACTGATGCGCGCTGATTTCGAGGATCGACGACTATCTGACCGTACTCGGTAGTCTTGACCAGATCTTTTGCAAAATAAGTTGTCGGGACAGATCCGATTTCTACGAAAATAGCTGCAACAGACAATTCGGTATCTTTTCCGGTCTTCGTATCAGTGTATACGTAAGCATTTACGAATTTGTTTCCCTTAACCTCCTTTGAAATGGCATTAGTTATTATCTTAAAATGAGGATTCCTGGAAACTGCTTCAATGGTAACAGGATCAGCGCGGAATTTATCAGTTCGATTGATCAGGGTTACGCTTTTGCAATACGCAAGAAGCTGAGCCGCGCTTTCGAAAGCTGCATTTCCTCCTCCAATGACTACGACGTCTTGTCCAGAAAAAAGTGGACCATCGCAGGAGGCACAGTAGGTGAGTCCTTTGTGTTCAAAAAAATCAGCGCCTTTTGCTTCAAGCTTCTTTCTGAAGCTTCCAGCAGTTATAAGGACGGTTTTTGATTCATATGAGCCTTTTGGAGTAGTTATCTTAAATCCTTCAGCATTTTTTTCGATTTTTTCAACAGACTCGTTGGTATGTATATCGACAGAGTCTTTTGCATATGCACGAAGGTGTTTTTCAAGGCTTTTTGCAAAATCAGCCCCGGAAATCTTGACAGTACCGATCCAGTTCTCGATTCCTTCTGAAACCGCGCTTTGGCTGTTCCAATCCTTCGTTATGAAAAGGGTTTTAAGCTCCTTGCGTGCAGCATAAACGCCCGCAGCAACGCCGGCAGGTCCTCCGCCAATTATTGTTAAATCGTACATCAGATGATTATAGCAAAATTATTTCAACTTTGAACGTCGTAGGAAAGCTGGAACTGCACCCCAGTCATCATCGTCGTTTTGGACTTCGTTCTTAAGGTCTTTACGTTCCTCGACTTTCTCAATCTTAGGAGGCTGCTGTGCAGGGATTGAATTGAAGATTCTTCCTCGGGATTCTTCCTTGGGTGCTGGTCGAGCCTCGGCCATTGAGAATCCCTGTGGCTTAGCCTGCTCTGAAGGCATGCCTATCGTTCCTTCAGGGAATCCTGCTGCAATGACAGTAATCTTGACCTCGTTCTTCTTGAGTTTGTCATCTCGTACAGTACCGAAAATGACTTTGGCATTCGGATCGACTGATTCCGTGATGATTTTTGCAGCATCCTGGATTTCGAACATGGTAAGATCTTCGCCTCCAGCTATGGAGAAAAGAACGCCCTTTGCGCCAGTGATGGAGACATCGAGAAGGGGAGAGTTGATTGCCATTTTCGCGGCTTCAACGGCTCGGTTGTCTCCGATTGCGGACCCGATGCCCATAAGGGCAGATCCGGCGCTTTCCATGACCGTCCTAATGTCGGCAAAGTCGATGTTGATGAGTCCTGGCGTCGTGATGAGATCTGAAATCCCCTCGACTGCCTGCCGGAGGATTTCATCGCAAATCGAAAAGGCGTTCTTTACGGTCGTGCTCTTGTCGATAGTTGTGAGAAGCCTGTCGTTAGGGATTACGATGATCGCATCGACTTCCTTTCGTAGTTCATCAAGCGCCACCTCGGCTATCTTTGATCGCTGTTGTCCCTCGAAGAAGAATGGCTTGGTGACTACGGCAACCGTGAGCGCTCCAAGCTCCTTAGCTGTACGAGCTACGATAGGGCTTGCACCGCTTCCTGTACCTCCGCCTAGTCCGCATGCCACAAAGACCATGTCAGCGCCCTTAAGAGCCTCCTGAACGTCCTCCTTTGTCTCTTCAATGGCGCGTTTTCCCATTTCGGGATTCATTCCTGTTCCGAGTCCTCGAGTGAGGTTCTTCCCTATATGTATGCGTTTCTTCGCGAGAGAGTGATGCAAATCCTGCGCATCGGTATTTATGGAAATAAAATCAACCCCCTTAACCTTAGAATTGATCATGTGGTTTACGGCATTCTTTCCTGATCCGCCGACGCCTATGACCTTGATGCGGGCGAATGCTTCGATGTCTGGGGTGATGTTGGGCATGGGCACATAATATCAGACTGGAATGAAAAAAGAAAAGGATTGACAATTATGGCAAAAACTGTTTCAACCAGGCGATAACTGTCCTTTTTGAGTGCTCGAATATCCTCGTGCTGCTGTCGATTGGCATGTCTTCTTCAGCATGCACGCCGAGGATGCAGAGGCCATAGGATACAGCCCAGGCTGAATCCTTGAAAATCTGCTTGTCTGGTATTCCGAGGCCCACAAGCCCGATGCGGGAAGGAAGGCGGAGGGCTGACTTTGCCATTTCCTCTATTCCTGAAAGCCCTGATCCTCCTCCAGTGATGATGATGCCGGCAGGCAGGAGGCCGTTCCGTCCGATCTTTTTCAAATGAGCCTCTATAAGCTCGAAAATATCCGAAAGTCTGGCAGATATTATTTCCTCAAGCTTTTTGCGCGGATATGAGCTGCCAGTGATTGCACCAATTTTTATTTGCTCAGCTTCTTCTAGCGGAACCTTGAGTCCGAGAGCGATGTCGTTCGTAATATCCGTCGAGCCGATAGGGAATACCTCAAGCGAAACAGGAATGTTGTTTTCAAACACGGCAATTGAAACAGTTTCTGCCCCGATGTTTGCAAGCACGCAGCCTGCGATTTTTTGCGATTTTGTGAGCGTCACTAGGCTTGCAGCGATCGGCGAAGCCATGACGTCCTGGACGCTTACCCCAGCTTCCTCTACAGCCTGGATGATGTCGTTCAGATGATGTTCGAGACATGTTATGTACAGCGTCTTTATTTCAAATTTGCTACCTTTCATGCCCTCGGGCTTTCCAAGGACCGCCTTGCCATCGATTTTGTATTGGATCGGAATGCTATGGATGATTTTCTTGTTGAGCGACGCGGCAGCCGGGATGTCCTTCTCGCACTGTTCTTGCAGTTTTTTTATATCCAAAGATGTGATTTCGAGATCTGCACGTGAGATGATCATCGAGCTTGTCGAGGTCATGCTTCCGAGCCCGATGCCTCCGATGGAGACGAAGGCCTTCCTGACTTTGACATCGGCTCTTTTCTCGGCTTCGTTTACGGCTTGGCGTATGCAGGCTACGACATCCTGTATATTCACGATATAGCCATGGCGAAGCCCTCTAGACTCTATCATCGCGATAGCAAGTATTTTTGGAAATCCCTTTTCATTCCGTTCTTGTGAATCAGCAATAACCGCCTTGACATGGTGAGTTCCGATATCTATCCCGGTAATGATTGATCGTGACATTGAGAGGAGAGCCTCAAATGCCGAATTTCTTTCGGAAACGAGCCTCTATGCTCTCCATTGTACTACCATGATCGAATCCTTTCAAATGCGTCAAACCGTGGATAAACAAAAAACCGAAGAAATTTTCATAATTACGATTGAATTTTTTCGCTTCAAGCTTCGTCATTTCAGGATTAATATAAATTTCTCCAAAATTATCCGAGAGAGGGAAGCTCAAGATGTCTGTCGGCTTATTGATATCCCGATACTCTTTGTTGAGCTTCTGGATTTCTTTCTTCCCGACTATGATTACCGACAGTTCGTATTTTTTGCCCAAAACCGCGTCTTTCATATCGGCAAAAGCCAAGCGGGGAAGCTTGGCTTTTGTGGTGTTAGTCATTGTGAATGACGGTTCTGACATCTTACTTTGAGTATCGTGAGGTCTTTTCCTGCATTTTGCCCATCTTGATAAGTTCCTGGACTTCAGCTTTCCTCTTGAGCGACTTCAGCGTCTTCATTTTCGTCTTGTATGAGGAGAGAATCCGCTGGTTGTATCGGAGGCTTCGTACTCTAGGGAGTATGCCGGCGCCCTGGACCTTCTTGGTAAATCGTCGAAGGACACCCATGCTGTTTTCGGTGCCGTTCCTTGTTATTTCTACATTTGTTGCCATAGTCAGACTATAGTACTATACATTCGATTACTTTTCAAGCTTTTTCATATAGCCTGACAATTTGTCGATGGAGATGATTTCCTGGGCATGCGTATCATTGTTTCGGACGATCACGGTCCTCTCGACAGCCTCTTTCTTCCCCATGATGAGCGCATATGGAATATGGTGCTTTTCGACGACAGAAACCTGGGCACCGAGGCGGTCGCGGGCGAGAGAAAGGTAAAGAGGGATTCTGGCATGGCGGAGTTCCTCGATGATGGAAAGGCTTAAGAGCTTTGACTCGAAGCCGAGCTGCACGAATGAGGCGAATGGCTTCTTGAACTTCTTGATTTCCTTGCGAAGTTCAGTTTTGCTGTTCTTTATGAGCAATGAGATTCCGACGCCCTGGATCTCCTTTTTTAGTCCCATCTTCTTCGCCAGTCCGTCATAACGCACGCCGATCGCCAGAGTTTTAGGATTGCTGCTTTTCTTGTCATGGTCCGCATCGGTGATTGCGAATATGGTCTCAGTGCAGTATTTTCTGTTTCCAATGAGATGGTTATTAATCCTATACGGGACTCCGAGCGCCTCGAGATACTCAAGCACCTCTTGGAAATGAGTCCTGCTAGATTCGGAAAGAAAATCCATCGATCGCGGCGCGTCGTCGTTAATTTTTCGGCATTTGTCGTTCGTGCAGCTCAAGAGATCGAAAGGATCCTTCTTGAGCAACTGACGGCACTCGGCATGCATGTCATTGATGTGCTTGCGGTAATAGTTAGAGAGATCGCGGGCAAAGCGGTTGATGGATTCTCTGTCTCCAATACTGTTGATCTCGACGCAGATATTCTCATAACCCTCTTCTTTCAGGATTGCGCGAGCCGTCTGGATGAGAAGGGCTTCGGCGATGCTTTTTGTGCCGCCCATGATTTCAAGGTCGCAATAACGGTGATAGGCATGAGAGCTCTTCTTTATCGATCCCCTGAAAGGTTCCTTGAAATAGAACATGACAGGCTGTGGCAGCGCATGCATATCATCTTCCGCATACATTCTTAGTAGCGCGATTTTCTCCTCGACGTGAAGCGGCAGGCGCGCTCTGCCATTTTCTTCGTCTTCTATGAAATCGCCATCGAGCAGGAGCTTGGCATGATCAAGGTCGGCCCTCTTTATCTCCGGACTCTTGTGCGGAAAGAAGCCGTAATAGATAGGAATCTCGCCTATCTTATCCAAATTTTCATAAGCTATGAATTTATTTTCGTGATTTTTCTTCATGGTCTATCTGCCGGGAAATACTGAAATTTTCGTCAGGGGAAGAAGACGGACGAAAGGTCTGCCGACAATATACTTGTCTTCGAGCGGACCCCAAGCTCTTGAATCCGAACTTTGCGGACGATTGTCTCCCATGACGAAGTATTCATTGTGGCCGAGAGTGGTGGTGAACGTATCTGAGGTTTTGTGGTCCTTTGTTATGTATGTCTCATCAATCAAAATCCCATCTGGATGCTCCACGTTGATGATCGTCACTTTGCCGTTCTCAAGGGATATAGTTTCCCCAGGAAGCCCAATGATTCTTTTTATGAAAAATGTCTCAGGATCTCGAGGATATTTGAAAATGATTACTTCTCCGCGTTTTGGATTTTCGAAATGATAGCTTAACTGGTCGACGATGAGGTATTGTCCTGTTGAGAATGTCGGATCCATGGATGCGCCGCTAACGATGAACGGCTGAGCCACATAAGCTCGGACTGGAATGACGATTGCGAGTGCAATCAGGGTGAATTTTATGATTTCTTTTACGAAATTTTCTTTCTTTGGAGGATTCATTGCAGTAATTGTACTGCCTATACTCGTTTGACACAAGATTTTTACTTGTGTCATACTGTTCATATGGCATACATAATCGCAGGTTTGGGAAATCCAGGACAGGAGTATGAAAATACTCGTCACAATACAGGTAGAATCATACTTCAGTCGCTCACTGATGATGATTTTTCTTTTGAAAAGAAGAATAACGCACTTGTTTCTGAAATGAAGATAGGTAAAGAGAAAATAAAATTGATTGCGCCGGAGACATTTATGAATAATTCTGGAAAATCGATCGCGACAGTCGTGAAGAGCATCAAGGCAGCAGAAAAATTGATTGTCATCTACGATGATTTCAATTTGCCGATGGGAAAGATTCGAATTTCTTTTAACAGAAGCTCGGGCGGACACAATGGTCTTGAATCAATCATTAAAGCAGTGAAGACAGAAGCGTTTTTGAGAATCCGAATCGGCGTTGCTCCAGAAACTGCGAAGGGAACCGCTAAAGTTCCTCATGGAGATGAAAAGATCGAAAAATTTATTCTTGGGAAATTAAAGGATGATGAAATGAAAGTTTTAAAGAAGACAGCGAAGATTGTGGCAGAAGCTCTTGAGGTTCTAGTGAAGGAAGGGAAGGAAAAGGCGATGAGCATCTATAACGCGGGGTAATAAAAGCATGAAAAAACCACCCGAGATGAGTGGTTTTTTCTTTGAGTAAAATTTACTTCTTCTCTCCTGTGAAAGACAACGCCATCTTCTGTTCCTTGATATCGAAGAGGGTGATCTTGAAGTCATATGACTTTCCAAGCTCGAGGTTCTTTCGGAGCTTCTCTTCTGAACCGAATTCAGAGATGTGGACAAGACCTGCGATACCTTCCTCGATAGATGCGAGCGCGCCATGCTTGTTGAACTTGATGACGACGCCCTGGACCTGCTGGTCCTTCTTGTACTTCTTTCCAGCTTCAACCCAAGGATTTTCCTTGAGAGCCTTGAGAGAAAGAGAAACCTTTCCTTCCTTGATTTCGATGACCTTGACCTTGATCTTCTGACCTACCTTAAAGAGGGCTCGAGGATCTTCGACAAGTGACCAATCGATTTCTGAGATATGAACGAGACCTTCAAGTCCATCTTCAAGCTTCACGAATACTCCGAAGTCTACGATGCCAGTGACTGTTCCGTCGACTGTATCGCCAACCTTGTACTTGCCGATGATTCGCTCCTTGTCCTTAAGTTCAGGGCTCTTTTCAGAGAAAATGAGCTTGCCTTCCTTTGGGATAGCAGAAATGATAGATACTGAAATCTTTGTTCCGACGAGCTTCTTGAGTTCTTCAAGGATCTTGTCCTTGTCACCGTCAGCTACGCGAGGGTAGTGTTCAGTCTTGAGCTGAGATGCAGGAAGGAATCCTGAAATTCCTTGCCACTGAATGATAAGTCCTCCCTTGTTTGCTTCGATGATAGGAAGCTCAAGAGTCGTCTTGTTATTGATAGCTGCTTCCGCTTCGCTCCAGATGAGGGCCTGTCGTGCCTCCTTGAGAGAGAGCTCGATGTAGCCATCCTTGTTGTCTGTCTCGACAACCTTGGCTGCGATGACATCGCCGATATTAATCTTCTTGATGATATCTCGGGCTGTGAGATATTCACGGCCGAAAATGATACCTGTTCCGAATGGAGCAAGATCGATATATACCGCTGACTTTTCTATATTGATAACCGGTCCTTCGACGAGGTCTCCTACGAGAGCCGGCGTTGCTGACTCATGAACGATTCGGTCCATGACTGTGTCGAGCTTTGGCTCTACGACAGCTTTTTCCTTTTTAACTTTCTTTGGCGCTGCTGTCGTTTCCGTACCTGCCGCCTCTACCTTTTCACCTAATACCGCATCCTTAATTTTCTTTAACATTTTTTATATGCCCGTGGTCCGCTTTTTAATTAATAATGATGATTTGCGGGTTTAGCACGTGCTGTTGGTAACGGGGGTACTATAGTATAAAAAGGGGGATTTGTCGAGGCTTGTTAAGCTTTAATACACAACTTCATCATTTCTTCATTTTGGTTTGCTATATTTTGCACATGAACATAGCTTTTATTGATGGACAGAACCTACACCTAGGCACCAAAAACTGCGGCTGGTCGGTTGATCATGTGAAATTGAGAATTTATCTGAAGGAAAAATACCGGGTTTCCGAAGCTCATTATTTTCTAGGATTTGTATCGACTGCAGAAAAGGATCTATATGATCGATTACAGAAAGCAGGATTTATTCTGAGTTTTAGAGAACATCCTTTGGAGTTAAAAAGTAATAAGAAAGGAAATGTCGATTCTGATATTATTTTTTCAGTTATGAAGAAAATTATTGAAAATGACCCTTTTGATAAGATATTTGTTATTTCTGGAGACGGTGATTATAAAAAGATGGTTGATTTTTTAATTAAAAAGGGTAAGTTTGGCAAAATCTTATTTCCTAATAGAAAATTTGCATCCTCACTATATATGGCACTCGGAGGTGAATTCTTCAGCTATCTAGAAGAGAAGGATGTTAGGGCAAAAATTGAATACATTCATATAAATAAAGTTTCTCCAGAAAAGAAAAAGGCCCCTTAGGTATCGCACCGCTCGGGTCCTTTTTCGTATTAGTACAATATAAATAATAGAGCAAATTATATAAAAAAGCAATATAAACAAATCACCCGCCTCTTGCGGGGCGGGTGGACGTGGCAAATGCCAAATACATGCATAATATTATCAACTATAGAGAGAAAGTCAATTTTTAATTCTTCCTCCAACACCCAATCCAAAAGTTTCTCTTATACGATCTTCCATTAAATTTCGTGTAGTGCGTCTCCTTGTCTAAATAAAGCGGCTGACCGAATACTGAATACGTCGTAAGTAAATCCTCTTTTGAAAAAACTCTTTCTGTAAGTCCAAGGTCAGGCATTATATAAGTATCTGTTTCTTTGCCAGGGAACTCCTTGAGCAAGTTTTGTGCATTCTTGTCGCCATCCTTGCAGAGAGCACGGATAAAAAGGTAACCGCTCGGCTTGAGAAGTCGCTGAATTTCTTTTAAATAAACTTCTCGTTCTGATTCTGAAAGGGAATTGGATGAGGTTGAGTCGATAATAATATGGAAAGCTATATCTTCAAAAGGAAGAGGTCTACCAATGCTTTGTTTGAGAAACTTACCAGTCGGCGCAAGCTGTTTTGCATGTTTTAAAGCGGTTTCAGAGATTTCCACACCTACAATTTTGTTATTCACACCTTGTTCAGCAAGATAAAAGCTATTCTTTGCATTTCCGCAGCCAAGATCAAGAATCGAGAGATTCGATAGTTCTAATTTCTGATTTTTACGAAGAAAACGCACGAAATCCTTGAAAGACTGCGCTGGTTCGTTGCTCAAAGTGACGAGTTTCGGGTCCTGATACTCCTTTTCCCATATGTGTTCCTGCATCTCTTAACGATAGCATGATGTTCTGCTATAATGCCATTACTTATGATAATCACATACCTTGGAGGCGAATTCTTTAAAGTGCAGTTCGGCGATACGACGCTTGCCTTTAACCCTATCTCAAGCGAATCAAAGCTCAAGGGAAGCCGTTTCGGAGCCGATATAGTACTCTCTACAACACATCACGTCGACTTCAATGGAGTTGACCAAGTAGGCCGAGGAGACAAGCAGCCATTCGTTATCGAGGGTCCCGGAGAATATGAAGTCGGAGGAGTCTTCATCAAGGGACTTCCATCAGAATCAAAATACGGAGGAAAGGATCTTATCAATACTATATATACGGTATCTCTCGAGAATATGAACATTTGTTTCCTTGGAGCAATCAATAACACAGAATTGAAGACAGAAACGATTGAAGCTCTCGATGAAATCGACATACTTTTTGTTCCAATCGGCGGAGAGGGAGTTCTCGATCCTGCAAAGGCCTACAAGCTTGCAGTTTCATTGCAGCCGAAGATCATTATCCCGATGCATTACGATGATATTGGCACAAAAGACGCGCTCAAGGTGTTCTTGAAGGAAGCAGGAGAGAACCCAAAGCCAGAAGCCAAGCTGACTCTTAAGAAGAAAGACCTTGAAGGCAAAGAAGGTGATATAATAGTTCTTGACTCATCAAAAGAATGAACGACTATATAGAAAATCTCAAGCAGAAGCCCGAGCATGTGCGCAAGCGCTTTGCATTCATGGTAGCATTTTCATTTACTTTTATTGTCTTTGCTGGATGGATGGCTTCATATGGCCTCAAATCATCCCCGGTCCTAGCAGATAAGGATAGTACTGTAGATGCGCCTGTATCTACGCTTACTGCGTCTGTAAAAGGGGCTTATGAGGATGTGAAGAATATTATTTTTGGATCAAATAAGGTTGAATACAGCGGTGATTTTATTGAAGTTACAGGAGGGAAGAGGTAAAATATATCTATGACTACCAAGCAGATGATTAAAATCAAGAAATTGGCTTTACAGGCAGAAAAAGCTGCCCGTCTTGTTGAACATAATCGCTTTCTCATTGAGACCTATTTGAGTTTTGATGAAGCTCTTGAGGGCAAAGTCAAGACGCATACTTCAAACATACTATGCAAAATGAGAAAGATAAAAACATCGCTTTCATAGACGGCCAGAATCTTTACATGGCCACTTCAAAAAGAGAGGTTAATCCTTGGGATGTTGACCTTGTTCGTTTTCGTATTTATCTTGAACAAAAATATCATGCAACCAAAGCCTATTACTTCCTTGGCTTTGTTCAGGAAGAAAACAATGACATCTATGAGGGAATCCAAAGAGCTGGCTTCGTACTTCTTTTCAGAGAACATAACCCTGCGATGCTCGGGACCAAGAAGGGCAATGTAGATTCTGACATCATTTTTAATGTAATGAAAAAGCTCTATAAGAAGGAAGACTTTGAAAAAGTTGTGCTCGTATCGGGTGATGGCGACTATAAGCGAATGGTTGATTTCTTGATTGAAGAAAAGAAATTTGAGAAAATATTGTTTCCCGATAGGGATAGGGCATCTTCACTTTATAAGAAAATAGGGGCAACCTATTTTGCTGCCTTGGATGATACAGGCGTACGAGCCAAGATTAGGGTAATGAAAAAGGCTCCTTAGGCAGCGAGCCGTTCGGAACCTCTTTCGTCGTAATATCTGTATAATAGCATAAAGGTTCCTGAAAAGTCAATCGCATAAAATGTTATGAAATCTGAAGCTGAAATAAACTCGATTATTACTGATTTTTCGGCCATAATCGAAAAAACTAAACCCCTTATCCATAAAAATACCGATAGCTACAACTATCTACAGAATTATCTCTACTTCATGCATTATTTGCTGTTTTCTTTTACGGAATCAATCATCATTCTCTATAGAGAAAATAAATTTCATGCCGCCAGTGTTCTTTTGAGAAGTGTGGTAGAGGGTCATATAAACATTGTTTACCATCAATTAGGTGATACAAATAAAAAGTTGGCGTTGTCAGCAAAAGAAAGTGCTGATAGTAGGCTTACGGTGATAAATAAGCTTGGTGAATTGATACGCAAATATTCCAATCTGGAATCTCAAGATCCACGGGCTCTTTTGAGCAAAAAATACTTGGAAGATATAAGACAGGATGTAAATAAACAAAGGCAAGGGATTTTAAATGGAAATGACATCGCTGAAAAAGATAAGGCACTGAATATGGAAGAAAAGGCGAGAAAATGTGATGAGGAAAACAAAAATATTGAGAAAGGACATTTTGAGCGGATGTATACTGTAATATACAGATATCTTTCACCCGTTGCCCATTTGAATATCGAAAGTATCAATACAATAATTCGCACTGACGGAAATAAGGCTTATAAATTTGATGAAGGTACTATCGGGAAAACGTGCGTCGTTGACGCTATTGGTATTTGTGTAGCTTATATAAAAGATTTGTATGAAAATAATCTCATAGAAGGCAAAATACATGATGAAGTATTATCACTTGAAAAGAAATTAGGAGAGGTTTATTCTGATTTTAAATCCTGATCAATATCGGTTCGCATGATTATGTCTATAAAAATAAATAAAAAAATCACCCGCAGAGCACAGTCGGACTGTGATGCGGGGATATTGATTAAGGTGCAAATGGGTAGCAATAGTCGTTCATTGGCCGATAGAACAGCCAGGAGAACGGAAGAGCTGCAAGAAGAAGTAATCCACAAGCCGTCATGGTGTATTCAAAAGCAAGTTTCGTATACACACACGCAGTTTGGTACCTGCTTCTCACATATTCTAACCCCAGTTTCACCAATTGATGTTCGCCAGAGACGATCTGTCCTTGAACCGATCGCTTCACGAGCATGTACCAGGCAACCCATTGTCCCGAGTATAGTACCTTGTCAGTCTTGTACTCGATGACCTCGAATTTCCAGGTGCATTTTGCATTACCTCTGCCACGAAGCTCTCGGCTTTCAAGGGTGAAGCGATAGTAAAACTTCATACCCACATTGATTGGTCCATCGAACTTGACGTTCTCGTACCCAGTCGCAATCGTTTCCGGTTGCTCCTTGAACTTGATCATGCGCTGGAATCCGGCCTTGGTGATCGCCAGAACCAGATCGGCGCAGTAAGTGAGTCCGCCGAGGTTTGATTTGTAGAGCCAAGCAGTGAATGGATTGATGTGAACTGGATTCCAGTCGCCGCTTGAGATTGCATAAAGCATCAATCTCCACAAACCAGCTTTCATGGGTTTGGATTGCCAGGTGTAACCGATAGGCACCTCTTTGAGGTCCGCCGTCCGAGTCAGAAAGAGCGTATTGCTCATAGAATTCCTTTTCTTGGTTTTAATTGTTTTTAACTGCAACAAACAACAAATCATCTCTTGATTCGCTCTTTGTTACAGTCAAAAATTCTCAAACTTTCAAAGTCCAAAACTGGCATGATTATATCATCTATTATATAAAAGTCAACTCTTATTCCGCAAGACAAATCAGCTCTTTTTTGCTACAATATTCGAATAAAAACGTTAGAAAATTATCAAGAATTCCCTTAAACCATGGCTAAAAAAGAACCAGAAATTACAGAACCGGAAGCACGAGATCCAAAGCTAGGCATCGTAGCACGAAACATCACGACAGAAATGAGAGAGTCATTTCTTGATTACGCCATGTCGGTTATCACGGACCGAGCGTTGCCTGACGTGCGCGACGGGCTTAAGCCTGTGCACCGACGAATCCTCTACGCCATGCATGAAAAGGGACTCACTGCCTCTGCAAAGTTCCGAAAGTCAGCCGTGGTCGTGGGAGACGTACTCGGTAACTATCATCCGCACGGCGACGTAGCGGTGTATGACTCTATGGTCGGTATGGCGCAGGACTTCAAGATGCGCTACCAGCTCATTCAAGGTCAGGGAAACTTCGGAAACATCGACGGCGACTCTGCGGCTGCCATGCGATACACCGAGGCTCGAATGTCACGAACGGCAGCAGAGCTTCTTCGAGATATTGAAAAGGATACTGTTGATTTTCGACCGAACTATGATGGTACTCGTAAGGAGCCAAGCGTGCTTCCGACAGCGGTTCCAAACCTTCTTTTGAATGGAACGCTCGGTATTGCCGTGGGTATGGCGACAAACATCGCCCCTCACAATTTAAATGAAGTAATTGATGCAACAACGCATCTTATTGAAGACAAGGACGCTACGAACGAAGACCTTTTGAAATTCATAAAGGGTCCTGATTTTCCGACAGGAGGAATCATGTATGGTGAAAAGGATATTCACCATGCGTATTCTACTGGACGCGGAGGAATTGTTGTTCGAGGAGAAGCTGAGATTGTCGAAGACAAGAAAGGGCAGTACCAGATCGTCATTTCTTCTATTCCATACCGAGTCAACAAGTCTGATCTCATCGTAAAGATCGCTGATCTCGTGCGAGAGAAGGCCATCGAGGGCATCAAAGGCCTCCGAGATGAGTCTGACAAGGAGATGCGAATCGTTATTGACCTCAAGAACGGTGCCCATCCAGAAAAGGTCCTCAACTATATCTACAAGCACACCCAGCTTGAGGATACTTTCCATGTTAACATCGTTGCGCTCGTGAATGGCGTGCCGCAGACACTTTCTTTGAAATCTATTTTACAAGAATTCGTCGCTCACCGAGTCGAAGTCATCCGACGACGAACGAAGTTTGATTTGAATAAGGCAGAAGAGCGAGAACATATCCTTCTCGGTCTCAAAAAAGCACTCGATCATATTGATGAAATCATCACTCTTATCCGCGCCTCAAAAGATGCTGTAGAAGCGCATGCGAATTTGATGAAGAAGTTCAAGTTTTCTGAACGACAGGCGACAGCCATTCTCGAAATGCGACTCCAGAAGCTTGCAGGTCTTGAACGAAAGAAAGTTCTCGATGAGCTCAAAGAAGTTCAGGCTCTCATCGAAGCTCTCAAGGAAATCCTTGGCAGCGAAAAGAAGGTTCGGGGCATCATCAAGGACGAACTTGCTGAAATCAAGGCGAAATACGGCGATGATCGACGAACGAAGCTTATCAAGCACGGGCTTAAGGATTTCAATCCTGAGGATGTCATTCCAGACGAGGAAAGCGTGCTTGTCCTCACGAAGGGAGGCTATATCAAGCGAACAAATCCTGACGAATACCGAAAGCAGAAGCGCGGCGGAGTTGGGGTTGTCGATCTCGATACGAAAGAAGAGGATTTCATCACGCATCTTGTCTATGCAAGCGCTCACAACGATCTTCTTTTCTTCACAGATAAAGGAAAGGCCTATCAGATAAAGATGTATGATCTTCCAGAAGGAAAGCGAGCTACTCGTGGAAAGTCAGTTATGAATTTCCTTTCTCTTGCAGAGGGAGAGAAGATCACCTCTATTTTGCCGATGCCAAAGAATAAAAAAGAAGCAGACGGCCTTGCTCTCATGATGGTTACGAAGAACGGAACAGGTAAGAAGAGCTCAGCAAAGCATTTCCACGACGTACGCCGATCAGGACTTATCGCTATCACGCTTGATTCTGGAGATGAGCTCATGTCGGCTTCATTCGTGACAAAGGGCGATAACATCGTTATTGCAACTCAGGACGGCCAGTCTATCCGCTTTGAAGAAGCAGATGTCCGAGAAATGGGACGAAATGCTACCGGCGTACGTGTCATCAAGCTTGGAAAGGACGATGCAGTCATCAGCGCAGATATCGTGTCAAAGGATGCAAAGAATCCTACGTTGTTCGTCATGGGTTCTCATGGATATGGAAAGAAGACGAAGCTCGGAGAATATAAAGTTCAGAACCGAGGCGGTTCAGGAATACTCACGATGAATGTGACTGACAAGACCGGTCCGTTGATTGCTGCAAAGGTAGTTACTGACGATATCGAGGAAATGGTGGCCATGTCAAAGAAGAGCCAGGTCATCCGAGTCGATCTAAAAGAAATTCCAACTCTTGGACGTTCTACTCAGGGAGTGCGCGTGATGAAACTTCGGGATGGAGATTCTCTTGCCTCGCTTATCTGTCTCTAAAAGTAATATTCTTTTATGAGGGTCAATATTCCCCAGATTACAAGCGTCGCATAAAGAGTTATGCAGCCCTTGAGTATGCCACTGCCGCCTCTGTCTTTGTCATAATAGTTTCCGGCAGCGAAAAATCTGACGATGTTGGCAGCAATCCAGAGAAGAGCGACTGACAGGATGAATACTGCAACGCCGTTCATGATATCAACAATCTGTGCAAAGATGACTGGTTTCATATTTGTATTACTATAGGTTATAATTATAGCATGTTCTCCGACCCGCAGAAAAATATTGCAGAACTTAACATTGCCGACGGCATGAAAGTCGTCGACCTTGGCGCTGGCTCAGGTTTTTATACGATAGAAGCTGCAAAGAAAGTCGGCGCCAGAGGGACGGTCTATGCGGTGGATGTCCAGCAGGATCTTCTCAATAAGATAAAGAACTCAGCCGGCTTGGTAGGTCTTCACAATATCGAAGTCATCTGGGGAAACATAGAGAAAATCGGCGGAACCAAGCTTCGAGAAGCTGTCGCTGACAGGATTATTCTTTCAAATACGCTATTTCAGATCGCCATTGAAGACAGGGATAATCTTGCCCTTGAGGCCAAAAGGCTCTTAAAGTCGGGAGGAAAGCTTCTTGTGGTCGATTGGATTGGCGGAGGCCCATTAAGCCCTAAAACCGTGGTTCCGCAGATGCTTGCAGAGAGCATTTTTCAGAAGGCAGGATTCCAGATTGAAAAAGTTTTTGACGCCGGCGATCATCACTACGGCATTATCTTCAAAAGGCCATGAGCAAGTTCCAGATAATCCTCACTTCGATATTCGTGCTCTTCATCATAATCGGCGTAATACTTTTTGCTACATACAAAGGCGGAGACAGCCAGACAACTCTTCCTTCCATCACCGTTTGGGGCACGTTTCCAGAATCATTGCTGACGAAATACGTGACCAAGCTCAATATCACTCGTCCGGTCCCACTTAAAATCGAATATACCCAGATATCAGAGGTGAATTTCGACAAGGCTTTCATAGAGGCTCTTGCTCGCGGGCTTGGTCCCGATGCGATTCTCGTGTCGCAGGATTTGCTTCATAAGCACGAAGACAAAGTCGTTCCGATTCCGTATTCGGTGCTGAGCCAGAGAGATTTCCAAAATACTTTTGTTTCGCAGGCGGAGCTGTATCTTCATTCTACAGGGGTCCTTGCTCTGCCTTTCATGCTGGATCCGCTTGTGATGTATTGGAATCGCGATACGTTCACTAATGCCGGCGTGGCGGTTTTCCCGAGGTTCTGGGATGAATTTTCCGCCATTGGCCAGCGTATAAACCAAAAAGACGTCAATTCAAATGTCAGAAAAACAGTGATTTCTCTCGGTGAATTCAACAATCTCGCCCATGCGCGCGAAGTTCTTGGTGTGCTTTTCCTGCAAGCTGGTAACCCTGTGACATACCGTGAAAGCGATAGCTTGGCCATGGCGAGTGCGCTCGGTAGCAGGGGGTATGTCGGCCTGACAAGTTCTCTTCCCGCTCTCAATTTCTTTACGAAATTCTCTGACCCGAGAAACCCTGATTATTCATGGAACCGCTCCCTTCCGAATTCCAAAAGTTTCTTTCTTTCTGGAAACCTTGCGACGTATATAGGCTTCGCCTCCGAACTCTTGGATATCCGACAGAAGAATCCGAATATCGACTTTGATGTGGCCCCTTTGCCTCAGGCTCGCGGCGGGCAGAACAAGGCGACTTTCGGAACAATGTATGGCTTCTCTATCGTGCGAAGTTCTGCTGACGCCAACTCTGCTTTTGCAGTCTTGAGCGAATTACTTACCCCAAGCTCTCTTTCTGAAATGGTTACGATGTCGTATTTGCCTCCAGTACGAAGGGATATGATAGCAAGCGGTTCAAGCGATCCATACCTTTCTATTTTTTATGACTCAGCACTTATTTCAAAAGGATGGCTTGATACGAATAAGGCAGAATCCTACAGAATTTTCCAAGACATCGTCGAATCAGTGACAAGCGGCAAGAAAAACGCTTCACAAGCGCTTCAAGATGGAAGCGATGAACTTGATTTATCACTAAAAGACATATGAAAAAGATACTTGTAATTTGTAGCTTGTTCCTTGCTATTGGATCGGCGGTTCCAGTATATGCCGCGCTTGATTATGGAGGGTTAGTCAAATGTGATGGTGTGGTCGATCCAAACGAACCCGCACGCAACAACGAATGTGATTTTCAAGACCTTATAGGTACGGTGAATTCCATAATAAAATGGATATTCATGCTCTCGATACCTGTTTTTATCGGTCTCTTTGCTTACGCTGGGTTCCTTTATATGACTCCGAGCCCAGGCAACAGGGAAAAGTCTAACAAGATGCTCTGGGCGGCACTCAAGGGATTTGTTATCATGTTAGTTGCATGGTTCATGGTCAGTACCTTGCTCAGCTGGATTGTCAGCGATTCGTTCAAGGGAACTGCCAGCTCGCTGCTTGAATAATTTTTAAACTATGAAAAAAATCATTACTATCGCTCTATTTCTCTTTCTGACAAGCTTCGGATTTACTTATGCCCAATCAAAGCTCCAGAATCCCCTCAAGGTAGATTCGATTGAGGCAGTGATACTTCTCGCTGTTGATATAATGGTATATGTCGGAGTCTCTTTTGCCATCCTCGCGATTATTTTCGTAGGATTCAAGTTCGTCATGGCCCAGGGAAAGCCCGAAGAGATTACTAAAGCCAAGGAATGGTTCATGTGGATTATCGTCGGACTTGCCGTGCTTATAAGTGCAAAGGTTATTGTTGAAATAGTGAAAAACACGCTCGTGAAGTCGGGAGTGGTCAATGAAGGGTTTCTTAATGGAAGCGACAACTTCCAGTCGGCCCCAATCAAGAAAGGAGACAATATAGATGCAAGCTATACTCCAGGCATTGAATCGTAACTATCATTATAATAATATGAAAAAAACAATCACAAAATTAGGCATCGTTTCAATAGCGTTTCTTCCAGCACTTGCGTTCGCTCAGCAGAAGGATCTTTCGTACATCGTTGCGCTTATAGTAAAGTATTTCAATGTTGCCGTGTATCTTACTATTGGTTTAGCGACTGTAATGTTTGTGTGGAATATCTTCAAGTACTTCATCAAGGGCGGAGATGACATCACTGCAAAAAAAGAAGCAGGACAATACGTCCTTTGGAGCGTCGTCGGATTCTTCGTGATACTTTCGTTCTGGGGCATAGTCAATATCCTGACGAATACATTCAGGCTTGATAGCACTGCACCTTCTGGATTCTTCGGTAATTTCGGGGGATCTGGTGGAGGAGGTCCGAGTCCTTTCAGCGCGGAGTGACAAATAATGGAAGCTCTGGCGTGACGAACAACGGGAGCTCTGGAGTCACCAATAACGGAAGTTCTGGCATAACCAACCCGTCTTCAAGCGGCAGCGGCAAGGGTTTCTTGAGAACCTTGTGGGGGATTATATATTAGCTTTCCACAGCTTCGTTTGTGTATATGGGCGTATCTGTTACAATTATCAGCACTACTAAGAAGTTATAATAATTTATCATGAAAAAATTAATCGCATTGGCACTTTCGCTCGCTCCAGTTTCTGTCTTCGCACAGCAGATTACTGACGCAAATAGCCTTACTACGAAGATTACGAATATCGGAAACACGGTTGTTGTCCTCCTTATTTCATTTTCTGTCATTTACATCATTTTCAATGTCGTACGCTATCTCATAGCTGACAGCGAAGATGGACGAAAGAAGGGAGGCCTTTCAATCCTTTGGGGAGTCGTCGGCCTCTTCGTCATTCTCTCCATCTGGGGCCTCGTAGCGATTCTTACGAACACATTCTCAACGAACAACAACGTTCCTCGAGAGAAGTTCCCAACGGTTATTCCTCCTCCAGCTTTCTAATGATTATGAATCTTCTGCCTAAAATTGCACACGCTGCAAGTAGCGCGGATGTCGTGAATTCAATCGTTCCAAGGATCGTAGACAATATTGTCATGCCGATCATCCAGCTTATTTTTGCGCTCGCGATTCTAGTATTCATTTGGGGTCTTATCGGATTTTTCAAGAACGGCGAAGATTCTGAAGCGCGAACAACGGGTCAGAAACATATTCTTTACGGTACTATCGGCATGGCAATCATGGTTTCGGTTTATGGGATAATCCGTCTTGTGGCAGCTTCAGTAGGTCAAACCTCAGTCCTTGGTTTCTAGGTTTTTTGAAGAAAATAAAGCAATAAAAAAGAGCGGGACATGGTCGTCCCGCTCTGTTGCGTTTTTCCGTCATCTGTAGGTGAAGAACCCTCCTGTGTCGCACGGCTGAATTTCAACTGGCGGTGGATTTCTTGTGCATTTGAATGTGATGACCACATCCTTGTTCCACGTGTTGAGGTATTCCAGCGAATTGCCAAACCGGTGCTCCCCATAGGCAACCTCCTCGCCTCCAATGGACTGGCGATAGCCATACTTGAATGGCGTGTCGGTTTCCATGATGACTGTCCATCCACTGGGCACGTGGTATGCGTAGAATTTTCCCACTGGAAGGATTTTCTCAAGCACACAGTAATCTCCAGTCGGCTTGAGAGGCACTACGTCATCCAACTTGTAGTCCTGAGGGAACAGCTTAGTGGCTGTTGCCTGCGGGAGTGCTGGCTGGACGGCAGGTTGCGCAGGCAGTATGGCCGGCGCTGGATTTGTGACTGGGGGGTCATCATCCACAGGCACGACAACCGTCGGTTGCCGTTGTTGTACTGCAGGCGCGGCGTTTGTGGGCGCCATGATTGGTTGCGTCGGAAGGCAGACTGGCGGGTTTGAAACCGCTGGCACTGAATACGGCGCATTCGTTGAGTACTGGTGGAACACGTTGTCACGTCCTGCCACCGTAATGGTGATGTTTGAGCCTGTGACGTTATTCACCACGGTAGGCTGATTCGTCAGGGCAAACATCTGCGTTGCTGCCATTACGTACACGATCTGTGGACTTGCCGCAATCGTGTTGCTAACAGGCACGAATGCTGGAGTCGTGACTTGCGTTGCGACCGCAACCGTTCCGTTGCCCGATCCGACGAACTTCTTGTATCCCATCACAGCAAGGGTTCCGAGGATCAAGATGACTGCAACTGCTCCAATGAAGGGCAAGATCTTTTCGCAAAAGTATTGCCAGACTCGATGTACCAATTGGCACATCATCACGCATGGACGAATAGATGTTTTCATAATTTCCGTAGCTTTCTGTTCTGTTTGGGGTTGTTGCCGAGGCTGTCGCTTGAAAAAGCTGACAATCACGGCGGTTATTTTTTTCCGTGGTTCATCCGAACTGACAGGTTGAAGTGATGAAGGCTGAGGATCTTTCCGTTTCAGTTTGAATTTGAGGAAGGAGGGCCACTTGAATGGCTTGCGTGGCGGCTTCACAGGTTTTGGCTGTGAGCGCCAATGTTTCCATGCTTGCGACCAATCTTCGAGAAGTTCCTCACATTTGAGTTTCGCTCGAACAAACCAGCTTTTCTTTTTGGGTTGTTGCTGGGTTTGCGGTTGCGATTCGGGCGGGATTTCAGGGAGTGTGAATTCCAGAGGATCTCCGCTGTCCGACATCCTGTCACCATCGCCATAGACAACATAGGCAGTAGCCTTCATACCAGCTTTCGGTTCATAGCCAGCGATATTAATCTTGGCTCTGAAGAAGCTGGCGAGGCTGAATTCCTGGCCACCCGTGATCTTGGTTGACCACGATAATCCCATTTCTTCGCAGGCGATTTTGAGTGTACAAGGTGTCTCGTCTGCGTTTGCTGACGAAGTAATCCATGTAAGGCGTCTTCCATGCGGATCGTACTGTAGTTTCACCGGAGGGGTTCCCCCTCCAGAAGGTTCCGGATTTTTTTTGGGGTCCATAGGCATTGGGGGTTGAGGGTTATTCAAATTTCGATGTGCAAAAACACAAACTGCACCTGTGTACGATTATACACATTTTAGACATCTTGTCAAGTATATTGTATAGAAAATAAGGCTTAAAACTTCTTTCTGGTGCCCGGGAGAGGACTCGAACCTCCAAGGATTGCTCCATCAGTTCCTAAGACTGACGTGTCTACCAATTTCACCACCCGGGCATGTGTCATTAAAACCATTAGTACTTCACTTGTGGTCAGGCATAGTTTTCTGCTGAAAACTTGCCCGACCCTGGCTCGGCACCTTCGTGCCTCCGCCTCGCACAAGTACTCCGTACTTGTGCGCCCAGTAGGGATCGAACCTACGACCTTATCCTTAAGAGGGATCTGCTCTACCAGCTGAGCTATGGGCGCATTCACTGTCTTTTACAGGTGCAAAAAATATAACAGAAATATTGTAAATTAGCAACGAACGCAGGTGTCCTCAATGGTGCTCGGGGTGGGACTCGAACCCACATGCCTTGCGGCGGCAAATTTTAAGTCTGCTGTGTAAACCAATTCCACCACCCGAGCGTGGAGGCGTAGACCGGGATCGAACCGGTGAATGGCAGTTTTGCAAACTGCTGCGTTAACCAACTTCGCCACTACGCCTTATGTTCCTACTCCGGCTATTCTATAACATTTCTCGCTATTTCGTCTATCTTCTGGCGGTTTTTCTCGCCGCGGTCGATTTCGAAGTCAAAGAAGGGAAGGGCTCGCATGCGCGCTTTGCCTTTGAAGAATTCACGGAACTCTGCACGTTTTCGCTTTACGAAATCAAGAGCAGCTTTTTCTTTATCCTCTGGCAAGACGGTAAAAAAGATCGTCGACTGATTTCCTCGGTCAGAGAGGGAAACATCGGTCACCGTAAGAATGGAAGTATAGTTTGATTCGCGCTGAAGGAACTCGGCAGCAGCCTCGCGAATAACGTCCTTCAATTTTTGATCGCGATTTCCTGTCATATTTTCTCTACTGTTATGAATCCTTGTATTTTATCGCCTTGAGCTATTTCCGTCTTTGATTCGATCATGCAGCCGAATTCAAATCCTTCCGCAACTTCATCAGTCTTTACTTTCTGCTTCTGAAGCTCTTTTATTTTTCCTCTTCCTATTTCAGCATCGCGTCGAAGGATCTTTATTTCTGATCCAACTGAAAGCGATCCCTCCTGCACTTTCCCTCCAAGAATCTGCTTGTCCTTGTTCTTGCTGAAGATCGCCATGATCTTTGCTGTTCCTGAAGCCTGATCAATATATTCCTTTGGAACCTTGGATAAGACAGTCTGCTTGAGGAATTCTACGAGGTTGTAGATAATGTCGAAAGACTTCACCTGAACAGTTGACCGTTCGATGAGCGTTGCCGTCTTTGCATCTGGCTTGCTGTTGAAGGCAACGATAATGATGTTCGGATCCCCCTGAGTCGCTTTGATGTCATTTTCATTGATATCCCCGATGCTTTCAGAAACGATCTTGAGCTTTACCTTATCGTTCTTGATCTTTGAGAGTTCGTGCTTGATGCCCTCAAGGCTGCCGATAACGTCAGCTTTGATGATGATGGGGATCATGACCGTTGTATCGTTTGGATTTTCTCGAGTTGGAAGGCTCTTGCTTGAACCCGCCTTCATTCTATAGGCCTGCGCAAGCTCTTCTGCTTCGCGCTTGTTGGCACATGTAGTAAACATAGCTCCGACAGTTGGAATTTTGTTGAAGCCTATGACTTTCACAGGGCTTGAGAAGCTTGCTTCTTTGATAGCCTTGCCCTGATTATCCTCAAGAATTCGAACAGGGGAAACGGCATCTTCAGCGACTACATACATTCCGCTTTTGAGAGTTCCGTTCTTGATGAGAAGCGTGGCAGAAATTCCCTTCTTGCTGTCCCGGTATGATTCGATGATTGCGCCTTCAGCAAGCATATCCTTGTCTGCCTTGAGGGCTTGGAGGTCCGCAACAAGCATGATCATGTCTAGAAGATCGGGGACCCCTGTTCCTTTGAGCGCGGAAATCGGTACGACTGGGACATCGCCGCCGAATCCCTCGACATAGACCTCGTTTTCCGCGAGGCTTGCCTTGGTGACTTCTATATTTGCTCCAGGCTTGTCGATTTTGCTGATTGCGACTATGTAAGGGATCTTTTCTGCAAGGATGCACTTCAGAGCCTCAAGCGTCTGCGGCTTTACGCCGTCTTCTGCTGATACGACAAGCACTGCGATGTCAGCTACGCGAGCTCCTCGTTCACGGATGCTGCAGAATGCCTCATGGCCTGGGGTGTCTAGGAAGGTGATGGATCCATTACCGTGAACGACTTCATAGGCGCCAAGATGCTGAGTTATTCCTCCAGCTTCGCCCCCTACGACATTCGTTTTTCGAATGTAATCAAGAAGCGTAGATTTTCCATGGTCAATATGGCCCATGATAACGACCACAGGGGGACGCGATATGAGCTGGGATGCAGCTTTTTCTATGGTTTTTTTAGGCATATAGCGAAATTAACAGGTTTTCACTGTATCACAAAATATGGAAAATGGCTAGAAATATGGATTTGAGTAAAAGATATAGAATACAGACTTCTTTTTCTATGTAACTTTTTGTAAATGCAAATTAGTTGCAATTGGCTCAAGGAAGAATATGAGTATTTTTGAATCTAGATGCAAGTGAGTTGCATTTAAAACTTTAGTGTAAAAAAGTATGAGACGAGCATGTGGTAAAGTTTAAAATTTAGGCAAGAAAAAAAGACCCACTAATCCCAGGGTCTTGATTGGGCAGAACAACTTAACTCCTGTTTCGTCCTTGAAAGGCCCCTCGCAAGGGCACTGGACTCATTCAGGCGATAGTTTTCACTACGCGACATGAGTTGATTGTTCTAGGAATATCATAGCAAATTTGTCAGAATTTGTCAAGTATGACAAAGACGGTGGCTTTATAGAGTTTAAGGTGTAGGAAAAAGCGGCGACCATTGCTGATCGCCGCCGAAACCGATTTTACCTCAGTAACCCAAGGTTACGAGGAGGGTAAGTGCCAATGTTGCGGGAATGGGACTGAGTGGAAAACTGATCCAGACAATGTTTTCAAATATCCCTGCGTCGTCAAACGACTTCCAGAGATTGAATTTGAACTTATGCCGTTTCAGATTCCACCAAACATTCTTTTTGAGGTGAATGAGACCTTGGCTCAAGGGAAACAGCCAGAGGCCGAATCCCAAAAAGCACCACAACACTGAAACTCCCAAAACCAACTCAAGGAACTCTTTCATAATTGCTATCCTTTCTTAGTTAACATTATAGCATCACTAGTACTATAATGTCAAGTTTAGGAAGATGGTGGTGCGATAGAGTTTAAGATACTCACCAAATTACTTCACCAACTCTTTCGCTGTCTCAAGTCCTTGTTTTTCTTCGTCAGAAAGCTCGTATTCTGAAGTCCCTTTCTTCACTGGCTTTGAATAAACGCTGACATGTTCTCGAGAATAGAGGCTCGAAATTATTACGCCATCTTTTTCTTCATTAAGGAATGTTGTAGAGAAGCTCTGGTTGCTTCCTGATCCGGTGCCTTTGAAAGGATTGAAGCGGACTGTGTGCACAGCTTGTATGCTTTTCTTGAGGCGCTTTTCAACAGTAGCCAGATAGCTTTCAAGCTCTGTCCTGAAAGAGTTAAGTTCTCTTAATGATGTATTCACTGATTCGATTGATTCATCGAGATTGCTTGATGATTTGCCTATGAGGAATTTTTTTAATTTATTATTGAGGCTAATTATAAAGACGATCAATACAATTACGAGGACGACCAGTACGGCAAGAGCGATAGTTGTGACATTGATGGGGAAGTTCATGGGGTGATTATATACTATTTTGTTTTTTTCAGGTATATTCATCACATGAAGCGAATATATCTAGATTATGCCTCGCTGACGCCTATTGATAAGAAGGTTCTGCGGGAAATGAAGAAATATTCAACGGGGGATTATACGAATCCTTCTGCTCTTTATGCATCTGCAGTAAAAGCGAAAAAAACTCTTGAAGACTCAAAGACGCGGGTTGCAAAAGTGCTACATGCTCATGCAGATGAAATCATCTTCACTTCTGGTGGTACAGAGTCGAACCAACTTGTTCTCAATCAATTCAAAGGAAAAAAAATTGTAATAAGTTCCATAGAACACTCGTCTATATTAAGGAACGTTGAAGTGACACATATTCCTGTGGATTCCCGCGGACTTGCCGATCTTGATCTTTTAAAGAAATCAATCACAGCAGAAACTTCACTTGTTTCAGTTATGATGGTTAATAATGAAATCGGGTCTATTCAGCCGATTCAAGATATTGCGAAAATTGTGCGTGATGCGCGTAAAGCTTTTGGAACTGAAATTATTTTGCACACTGATGCATGTCAGGCTGCAATTCATCTGTCGCTCTATGTTGAAAAGCTCGGCATCGATGTGCTTACTTTGGATGGTGCAAAAATTTACGGCCCTAGAGGTGTAGGTGCTTTGTATATACGAAGGGGGACCATTGCTTGTACTCGCGCAGGTACGCATAATATCCCAGGGATCATAGGATTCGCTCTCGCCCTTGAGCTTGCTGAAAAGAATCGAGAAAAAGAAACCGCACGGATCTCGAAACTGAAGAATTTCTTTTTTGAAGAATTGAAAAAAATAAATTCAGGAATTAAAATAAATGGTTCGATAGAAAATTCCGTGCCAAGCATCATGAATATCTCTATTCCGAGCATCGACGGCGAATTTTTTGTCCTTCAGCTCGATGCGAAAGGGATTGAATGCTCTACAAAAAGCGCCTGTCTGCGGGATGAAGATGAGTCATATGTATTGAAAGCAATCGGAGCGAGTTCGAAGACCTCGGTCAGGTTTTCTTTTGGAAGAAAAACGACAAAAAAGCAACTCAAAAAAACCTTGAAAATTATCAAAAAGATTGTATAATACACAATAAATACAATAAATTATGCCGCCGCTAACAAATTTCACAACCAAAGCAAAGGAAGCACTGCGCCGTTCTCACGAATTGGCTATTGAGCGCGGTATTAATCATGTGAATCCGCTTCATCTGATGTGCGCTCTTATCCTGCAGGAAGAAAGCATGGTGACGTCCATACTCGATAAGCTTGAGATTGACACGGTGCTTCTTACCGATCTTATTCTTGAACAGCTTGAGGCTCCTGAAGCCGGGCGAACGCTCTCTCCCTCATATCAGGTCTATATCACCCCGGAACTCGCAGCGGTTCTAGAACATGCCGTAAAAGTCGCTGCACAGCTCAAGGACGAGTTCATCTCAACCGAGCATCTTTTCGTCGCATTCTTTGATGTGCAGGGACAGGCAAAGGACATCCTTGCCAGATTCAAAATCGAGCGGGCCAATGTTTTGCAGATCATCGAGGAGCTCAAGTCTTCTGACACTGTAGGAGACGAGAAGCCGAAGCAGTACCGTACTCTTTCAAAATACGCGCGAAGCCTCACGAAGCTTGCGAAGGAAAACAAACTCGATCCTGTTATCGGACGTGATAATGAAATCCTCCGTGTCATCCAAATTCTTTCTCGACGAACGAAGAATAATCCTATCTTAATCGGAGAAGCCGGAGTCGGAAAGACCGCAATCATCGAGGGCCTTGCTATCCGCATGTCACAAGGCGATATCCCAGAATCTTTGAAGGACAAGGAGCTTGTTTCTCTCGATCTCGGTTCCCTTATCGCTGGTACGAAATACCGAGGGGAATTCGAAGAACGGCTCAAAAACATTCTGAAGGAGGTTGAGCGGGCAGAAGGCAAAATAATTCTCTTTATCGACGAGATCCATACGATTGTCGGTGCCGGAGCCTCTGAAGGATCGATGGACGCTTCGAACATGCTCAAGCCGGCGCTTTCTCGCGGCGAACTGCGCGCTATCGGCGCGACGACGCTTCGCGAATATCAGAAGCATATCGAGAAGGATCCTGCGCTTACGCGACGATTCCAACCTGTTTATGTAAATGAGCCTTCAGTAGAAGATGCGGTTGCGATCCTCCGCGGCCTCAAGGAAAAATACGAGCTTTTTCATGGCGTAAGAATTACAGATGATGCAATTGTTGCAGCAGTAAATCTTTCAAGTCGGTATATTTCGGACCGATTTCTGCCAGACAAAGTCGTTGACCTTGTCGATGAGGCAGCTTCCGCTTTGAAGATTTCTCTTGAAAACATGCCACCTCAGCTTGAAGAAACTCGCCGAAAGATCATGCGGCTTGAAATTGAGCGTGAAGCCTTGAAGAAAGAGACAAGCAAGGAATCAAAGGCTCGGATGCACAAGATTGAAAAGGAAATTGCCGATCTGAAGGAGGGAACATCCGAACTTGAGCTCAAGTGGACAAACGAGAAGGATACAATCACTGATATCAAGAAGATCAAGAAGGATCTTGAAACTTTGCGAATAGAGGCAGAAGCTGCGGAGGCGCGTGCAGACCTCTCAAAGGCTGCAGAAATTCGTTATGGTCGGATTCCCGACCTTGAAAAAGAACTCGAGACGAAGGGCAGACGTCTGAAGAAGCTCCAGTCATCCCGAAGAATCCTTAAGGAAGAAATCACAGAGCAGGATATCGCTGAAGTCGTCGCGCGATGGACGGGAATTCCTGTTACTCGAATGATGGAAGAGGAAGCTCGCAAGCTTGCTCGAATGGAAGACGACCTTAAGATGCGAATCGTCGGTCAGGATGAAGCAGTGAAGAAAATTGCTGATACTATCAAGCGTTCACGAGCAGGTATTGCAGATCCTCAGCGACCGATCGGCTCATTTATTTTCCTTGGTCCTACTGGAGTCGGAAAGACAGAACTCACGAAGGCTCTTGCAGAACTTCTTTTTAATGACGAGAAGGCTCTTATTCGTGTCGACATGTCTGAATTCATGGAGAAGCATGCGGTTTCAAAATTGATCGGCGCGCCTCCAGGCTATGTCGGTCATGACGAGGGAGGAGGTCTCACAGAACTTGTTCGACGACGCCCATATGCCGTCATTCTCTTTGATGAAATTGAAAAGGCACATCCAGAGGTCTTCAATATACTTCTACAGGTGCTTGATAATGGACGACTTACTGATGCGAAGGGAAGGACGGTGAATTTCAAGAACACCGTCATCATCATGACATCGAACATTGGTGCCCAATTCATCGAGAAGATGGAAAAGATCGGCTTTGTAAATAACGAGAGCAATCAGGAAAAGCGAAATTATGATGACGTGAAGGACAAGGTTATGGGATCTCTTAAGGATTATTTCCGACCGGAGTTCCTCAACCGAGTGGATGACATTCTTCTCTTTGACATACTTGGCAAGGAATCAATCGAAAAGATCGTGAAGATCCAGACCGGCATCGTCATTGAGCGCCTCAAGAGCAAGGACATAAACCTCGTCATTTCAGACGACGTCATGAAATATCTCGCGACTGAAGGCTACAATCCTCAATACGGAGCACGACCGCTCAAGCGTCTCATCCAAAACAAGATCCTGACTCCTGTCGCAGGCCTCATGATTTCACAGGGGGTAATAAGGGGAGGCACGATAACCGTCGGCCTCAAGAACGGCGAATTCACATTTGACGTGAAGAAAAAGAAGAAAGGCGAGAGCCCCATCGTCATGCCAGGGGTGGAAATGCAGAAGTAAATCTTAGTAGTTTTTGGTACTATTGCCATTGACTTAATTCTTTTAAGGAAATAAGATTGTGTCATGGCCAAGATACCTCAATCAAAACTTGAAAAAGTAAAAAACCTTTACTATGTCAAAAAATATAGCATGAAAGTCGTAGGTGAAAAGCTCGGAGTCTCTTTGGATTGTGTAGCCTATTTTATGCGTAAGAATAATTTAAAGAGGAGAACGCTTAAAGAAGAACAGAAATTACGATTTGAAAATAAAATACCTTCATTTGGCATAAGACAGAAAAGCAAAACAACAGAAGATCTGAAAGCAATTGGCGCGATGCTGTATTGGGGTGAGGGATATAAGGGAAGCGTCGAGAATCCGGCTCATCAAGTTGATTTTACAAATAGTGATGCAGACATGATTGAACTTTTTCTTAAATTTCTAAGAGAAATCTTTGTTTTGGACGAAAGTAGATTTCGTGTGTTGTTATATTGTTATGGTGATCAGGATGTACCTAAGCTAATTGATTTTTGGAGCAAACTGACTAAAATACCGAAAAAATTATTTTCTAAGCCGTATGTTAGAAGTGATTTCAAAGTAGGCTCCCGAAAGATGAAGTATGGAGTTGTACACATCAGATACCATGATAAGAAGCTCTTGCTAGAAATCAAAAAGCTGATAAACTCATACAAGGTCAAATATATTCAACGGCATGCGCCGTTCGGTTAGCGGCTATACCAGGGGACTGTAAATCCCCGGCTTTTAAAGCATCGCTGGTTCGAGTCCAGCACGGCGCACAAATAGTTTATCCACAAGAGACGGGCCTTCACAGGCTCGTTTCTTGCTATACTTAATGCAATGGCAAGCTCATCGGATAATTTCAAGAAAATGTTTCTGCCGGAGCATCCGCATCTCAGATTGCATGTGCTTTTGTCTATCCTTGCTTTTGTCTTGGCTGCCGGATCGGTAACCTTGTATCAAGTCAATAAGGCAGAAAAACCACAGCAGGCCGCTGTGTCGGAAGAGGATCCGAACGAATTGATTCAAGCGAAGGCGAGGAAGTTGGCAGAGGTTTCAGAAAGTCTCACGGTACAGCCACAAACCCCTCAGTTCGAAGCAATATTAGAGCAAGTATCGAAATCATTAAATCAATAACAATATGAAAACAAAAATAATCCAAAATTTAAAAGCAATAATCCTCGGTCTCATCATCACCATCGGCATGGGATATGCAGTAGCTGGTTTTTCTGGCCCATCCTGTGCGCCTCCTGGCTGCAACGCTGATGCGCCTATCAATGCAAGCAGCACTCCTCAGATAAAGTCTGGCCCGTTGACAGTCGGCGGTCTCGGAATAGTCGGGAACTTCACATTCCTGCCAAGCGTGGGTGCGACAGTGGCAAATGGATCGATTCTTGTTGCTGATGGGACAAATACCGGCAAGGTAAAGTGGGTTGCGCAAAACATCGAAAGTTCAGACGAAATATTCACCCTTTCTGATAGTCAGAAAACTAAATCCAATACGACCAACAACGCCTTGAGAATTGATGCGACTACGCTTTGCAGTGATTCTGATGGCTGTGAAATTACTGCATACGGTAACGCGTCGAATGGCACACAAATTCCTTTTTTGCCGACCGTTCTCATTTCTCATGAGATGATGTATCCATCATACGACGTTTCTAACGGAAACATTATTAATTGGTCCCGCCCATTCAATAACTGGTATGCAGTTTGCAATGCCGGTTTCACGGCAAAGTGTAATTATGATTTCAGCAGTTATCAGTGGTATTTTTATAACTACGATCCAATTACAGCTGCCGCACCAGCAGAAAGCAACCCCTTTGTATTTTGGTTATCCATGAGCAAGGGCATTACTGCTAAAGTGCTTATTGAAGACTAAATTATTTCCCGTTTTATTTCCTTCGGTATGCTGACTACCATCTCGTAGGATATTGCGTCCACGATTCTTGTCATAGAGCAGATTGAATTCTTGTCCGTTTGAATCGGGCTTATGACCTGCACTTCGTCGCCGATTTTGGCATCTTTTATTGCGCTGACATCAAGCGTCGTAATGTTCATGCTTATTCTGCCGACGATTGGTACCTCAGTGCCCTTTATTTTTACCCAGCCCTTATTCGAAAGCCTTCGATCGAGCCCCTCGTAGTAGCCGATAGGGATGGTGGCAAGCGTCATATCCTTTGGTGCAATGAACGTATTGTTGTAGCCGACAGGATCTCCTTTTTTAATTCGTTTCACGTTAGTGAGAATCGTTCTCATTTCCAAAACAGGCTTCAGATCCAGATCTTTCATGTCGGCAAGTCCGTACAATCCGATGCCGAGGCGGGAAACATTCGCTGAAATCTTTTTTGCAAAGGCGTTTCCGTGGCTGTTGCTTAAATGAACGTATTTAATCGAAGGGAATTCTTTCTTCGTTTTTTCAACAACTGAGTTCCAAAGGCTGATTTGTTTTTCCGTATATGCGCTGTTTGCAGAATCTGCATCTGCAAGATGAGAACAAATCCCCTCAAGCCCAATATTCCGATTTTTCTTCACGTGTGCAATGGCTTGATCAAGCTCATCCGGCAGGATTCCTTGCCGATGCATCCCCGTATCTATCTTCAGATGGATTATGCATGGAGATTTTATTGCAAAAAGCGTATCAAGAGAACTAATCGCATAAGATATGTTTTTTAGTCTTGAAGAGGCAATGGTTTCAGGTCTTACATATCCGATGATAAGAAGGGGAGTCTTGATTCCCTCATTACGCAAGGCTTGAGCCTCGAAATAAGAATCAATTACGAAAAAATCAGCCCTGTTCTCAAGGATACTTGCGACCTCTAACAGCCCATGACCATAGGCATTGCTCTTGAGCACTGGCGCCATCTTATTTTCAGGCTTGATCTTCTGAAATTGGGCTAGGTTATGAAGCAGGGCGTCTCTTGAAATTTTAACGGTGATGAGGGGGTCAGTTTCCTCGCGGACGAGCCTTTTTAGCAGTTTCTTGAGCCTTATTTTCATGATCATATTCTACTCTGTTTGCGGTTTACAGCGTATTGACTTTTATATATAAATATGTTAGTATGCAAAACGAATTAAAACAACTGGGCCGATAAGGCTCCTTTCCGTTCTTTGACAAGTTCATGTTGAATCTCGCGTGTGCGAGGTCTCTTGATTGTTGGAGAATGGGAGAATGCGGGAAATACAGAAAATACAGTTATGAAAGCTAAAATCGTTCTCAAGGCACTTCTGATCATCACAGTTTTTGCATGTTTGCTTACCGTCAAATCCGGTTTGAAGCCGAATGCTGCGAAACCAACTGACGCCAGCAGAGTTGCTAGCACGAATCAACCAGTTCGCGCGATTGAAGAATCCACGAACGCTGATCCTGCGAAGGAGGCTCGGAATCTCCAGCTCAGTGAAATGGGCTTCGATCCTGCAGCCGGCCACAGAATCTCGGTAAACTACACTTCGTCAATGTCCCAAAACAAGTAACAACGAACAACAAAAGAAACCTACACGCAGAAAATAAAAATGAAAACCATCAAGCAATTCGCACTCCTCGCCCTGTTCACGCTCGGACTCCAAATCTCTGTCCTCAAGGCGGCGGATCTTACCTCTGAACAGACTGATGACGCCTTCGCGAAGGCGCCCGTCACGATGTGGTCTGTCTATTACCGGTTTACCGGAGACGGCACCAATGAAGTTCTGGAGGAATTCATCCTTGAGCCCCACAACGGTCGCTGGGCAATTACCCAGCTCCGTATTAACGGTCAAGAAATCATCATTGATGCCGGCCACCCGCTCGCAGTACTGCCATCGTATGCCGGCACCGTGAAAGATGCCTGGCTTCGGGCAGAGGGATATGGTGCGGACGGACAGCAGAAGCGCTACGGATACTTCGGTGCGGATGTCCTCAAAATCACCGATGACATAAAGATCATGATCAACCTGAGCTACGTGTACGCCAAAATCCCTTACGCATTGACGGGAGGGCATACAGCGAACAACACTCAAATCCAAAGCGAAGATGGAAATTACAGCGGTTGGTATGATTCCGGCCTTGGAGTATTCATCATCGGATTTGATCCGCTTCGCCCTCCTACCGGCTTCAACCTCATTGATACGCGTAACAACACTATCTTCGGATGGCTTCCGTTCAGTGGCACGACGCCGGGCACGAATCCGCCCCAGAATGACGGAATCGGGATCTCCCTTGAGCTTCCGAACCGCACATTCGAGACGGTGATGACGGAAAAAGACTGGATGGTCACATTCAGTCCGCTCAAGCTTGATCAGGTAATCCCGCGCTTCAACCACGACAAGAATGCAAAAACCGTTTTGCTTCACGTTTCCAAGAGCGAGGATTATGTCCAGGTCTTCGGTTACGGCTTGGCTGGCGGATCTTGGATTGAAGTTCACGGACTTGGAACCGACGGCGTCATGACACAACTGATCATGAAAAAGGTTCCTAGCACCCCGCCGGACAGCATCAGGGTTGAGAACCTCACTGGCTATCAAACATACAAGGTCATAGTGATTGGTGCGGCATCAAGCCCAGTATCTGGGATCGCGCTGAATCTCTATCGCTCGGATTATCCTTGGATCTTCCAGGACGGCCCCAAAGGCATTATCCCTGAGACTTCTGAGACCTTCGACGGCAGCGATGATGCAGCGACGCCGTAAACCAACATGAACTCGTAAAATCACGAACTGCAGATGCCTAGCCATGGATCTGCAGTTTTCTTTTGCCTGAAGCGTGTTTGCGTTTTTAAATAAGATAGGATATAGTGTCTGAACTATGTCACAGATTCAACTTATACAGCTTAAGAACAAGGAAACGGGCGAAACATACTGGACCCGAAAGAACAAGAAAAAAGTCGAGCGAAAAATCGAGCTCAAGAAATTCAGCAAGGCCCTCCGAAAGCACGTAACCTTCAAGGAAGCCAAGAAATAGGAAAAAATTTGTTCTAAATCATGTATAAATTGCTCAGGTGACCCTGGGCTTTTTAGCGTTATCAGCTTATTTGAAAAACAATGAAAAAAGTAGAAAAAGAAAAAGCAATCAAATTGAGAGGGTTAGGATATTCGTTGGGTGAAATATCCAAAAAACTAGGTATTTCAAAAAGTACTGTATCTCTATGGACGAAGCATGTACTTTTAGATGTAAAAGCTAAAAATCGTATCGAAACATTGGCAAAAGCAAGTAGGTCGAGAGGTCACGACATACTCCATAAGAAGAAATTAGACAGACTCATTCTTGCTGAAAAGGAGGCAAATAAACTTTTAGAAAAAATCATAATCGATAAAAATACCGCAATCATCGCATTGACCATGATGTACAGATGCGAAGGACTTAAAAAGGATAATGGTATTGCATTTACAAATTCTGATCCTGAACTGATTAAAGCATTTATACGCATGCTGGGCGAGGTCTTTAAGATTGACAAAAAAAGATTTCAAGTATGCCTTCACTTGCATGATTATCATGATAAGTCAGAATCGCTTGATTTATGGTCGGACGCGATTAATCTGCCCAGAGGTCAATTTTCAGTTTATATGAAGAAAAGTGAACATAAATATTCTCATGAGGGGTATAAAGGTTGTGCAAGAATTTCATACTTTGATTCACATCTATCCCGAGTCATTCTTTCATTTGCTAAAAACTTCATTAGGCTTTATATTTAGCCCTACGGGGGATTAGTTTAGTGGTAAAACAGGGATCTCCAAAATCTCTGACAGGGGTTCGATTCCTCTATCCCCCGCACACATTTGGTTTTGTTAGTAAGAAATGGTGTTATAATTCTGTTATGAAAAATGAAATGCTCAAGAGGTGCGTTTTGAATTTTTTTCTAATTGGAATCGTGCCAGTACTCATTGGGATTATTCCTATTGTTGGTTGGATTATAATGGGATTTTATATTCGCCCACTTATCATTGTCGGTTATCTTTTGGGTGATTATAAGATGTTTCTTCGCATAGATATGTTTGTTACATACCCACAAGGTCCTGGATTCATAGTGGGAATAATTTTTTGGGGAGTAGTTGGAGCTTTGTGCGGATATATTGCTTCTAAGGTAATAAAAAATAGTTCAGCATTTGGAGCTGCGGCTATTGCAATTCTTCTATCGATATTAATTGCTTTTGGATTATCTACTATTACAGCCCAAATTGGAAAAGAGATTGCAGAGGCTGATAATAAGGTTAAAGCTCAATTTCTTGTTGACCATTGTGAAAAAATAAACCTTGATGGTTATTATTTTAATAAATGTGACAACAATACTACCAGTGTTCCTGAAGAATATAGTTTGAGATTTCTTTCTGATGAGGCTAGAGCAGTTGGCATAGCAAGAAGTCTTGATTACTCAATGCATATTTTTGCTTTGTGCGTTAAAGATGGTAGTAAAATATTGACCCCAGTATCACAGGGACGCATATGTGAAAATTATTTTGGTGACTGGCCAAAACTTCCTGAGAATTGGAAATTTAGTGAGTTTACATATGATCAGAAGCTGAAGACATATAAGTTATTGATCTCAAATATTAAAGATGAGAGTGATTATTTCTCAGTTTTGTGTACAGAAAAGAGTGAATATTGTCGGATGAAGAGAATGTAAGTACAAGCACATTCCGTGTAGTAAATACAACGCTTTTTTCCTATGTCAATAGATTACTTGACATTATATTTATATCTGGTATAATACGCCTATTAATAAAAATAATTAATTATACGTATGAATACACGAAAACAGATTGCTTTTCTTGCCGCAGCGCTTGTACTCGGACTTTCAGTCACAGTAACGGCCCATGCAGCAACGAAATTCAGCAAGGATTTGTCGTTTGGTACTAGGAATTCTGCCGATGTGAAGAATCTCCAGCAGTTCCTTTCCCAGGAAGGGTACTTCAAGGGCGAAATTACAGGAAATTACTTCAATGCTACTTCAGAGGCTGTAAAGTCTTTCCAGAAGTCAAATAAGATCAACCCTACGGGATACTTTGGTCCTATGACTCGGGCTGCAGTCAATTCGAAGTCAGCTGACGCGCTTCTTTCTCTCACCAGCCACAAGGGAGGCGAGACGATCGAAGTCGGAAACAAGCAGGCATTGAAATGGACTGCATCAAACTACTCTTCTGACAACGTTAAGGTTAATGTCATCAAGAAAGTTTCAAGCAATCCGAATCGATACGAGCTTGTGCGATCTGTCAGCGATAAGACTCTCAATGATGGAGTAGCCACATGGATCCCGGCGAAGTCTGATATTGGAAACAATGTCTTCATTGAAATCGGATGCAAGGATACTACCAAGGCCTGCCGATCCGCAGTCACAGCTTCAAGCCTCGCGGTCGTAAACTCTAACAAGTATATGAACACAGCTAGCGCATACAGCGCACTAGAGAAGGAGGACAATAAATAATTAATTATTCTCTCAAACAGGACGCCCTTGGATCAAACCGGGGCGTTTTGTTTTGCATAAAAAGACAAGCCCCTTCCAGAAATCCGAAAGGGGCGAGGTGAAAGCAGACTGATAATCTGCAGGTCAGGCAAGCGCTGCGGCGCTCGGAAGTGCTGGCTGAACGTATGCTGGTTTGTAGCCGATAATCTGCCAGAGTTTTTTTCCTGTAGCGCTACGGATGGCCTCAGTAAATCTCATGTGAGAATGGAAGAGCGTGATGAGCCAGTCGGAAAATTCCTCCTCCGATTCGTCAACAAGTCGGATCTGATCAAGGATTGCTTTTTCAAGCACCACGAGTTTGTCTTTCTGTGCCTTGTCTACGCAGAAGATGTAGGCCTCGGCAAGCGCGCCAAGCCTTTGGTCAAAAGCGCTGATTTCTTCGGCTTTGATTGCGGCCCCTTCGATATGATTGCTTGTATCGGCAATGCTAAGCGAGTTGGCCGTTTTCTTTTCGTTGAGCCAGATAAGGGCACTGACCACAGACATGCCTTTTTGTAAAGGTTCGTGTGATGACCCGACAGGGCTGAGTAAGTTTGAATCTGCAGCCGTAATCTCTCGCAAGAATGTAGCTTTCATTATTTTGTCTGGTTTTTGGTGTTCGCTGCGGTTAATCCGCCTGCCAACCATACTATCACTAAAAGCCTTTCCGTCAATTTCGTATCTTTTTGAACCACAAAATTTGCCGTTTCGCATAATGCCATATTTCGTTCTGCAATTGTTCTATCATTTCTTCTTTCGTAATGTGCCTGCGCAGGAATCGCGAGACGTACCTGTATTCAAGGCCGAGCTCTTCCATGCGTTCCCACGACAAGCCGTTTTTGTGGAGGTTTTTCACTTCCTCAATCATGCCATTTTCGAGACGCTTAGCGAGGCGAATGTGAATTCTTTGTTTCAATTCCTCAGGAGGAAGCTCGAGTTTTATCCATTTAATTTCATAATGAGACTCATTCTCAACTATTTTTGGTACCTTGCCGAGAGCCGTCGCTATCTCAATAGAGCGAATAAGGCGCTGGTGATTATTTTGTTCCGAATTATTCAAGGAAATGGCATAATCAGCGTCGAGTTTTTTTAATATTTCGAATAGCGCTGATGCCGATTTTTCCTCCAGTTCCTCTCGCAGTTTTCTATTATGAGGCACATCGGGGTAAGTAATGTTGTTTACCACCGCATCAATATAGAAGCCAGTGCCTCCGCAGATGATCGGCAATTTCCCGCGAGAAGAAATATCAGCTATAGCCTTCTCTGCAAGTTCTTTGAATTTCCCAACATTAAAATTTTCGATAGGATTGGCTACATCGAGAAGGTGATGAGGCACGCCCCTCATTTCTTCCTTTGTTATTTTTCCTGTACCTATATCGAGACCCTTATAGACCTGCCTTGAATCCGCTGAGATTATTTCGCCGTTGTTCTTGAGTGCGTAGTCAACGGCAAAGTCGCTTTTGCCCACAGCTGTAGGGCCGACAATCACTGCTATATTAGTCTTCATGTGCCGAAGGAGAGACTTGAACTCTCATGGGTTACCCCGCACGATTTTGAGTCGTGTGCGTATACCAATTCCGCCACTTCGGCAATATGTTCAGTCTACTAGATTTTTGTACAAAATCAATTGCAGTGCTAAAATAGCCTTATGTCATCACCCCAACATTACTTCGAGGATTCAATTTTTTGGATTGAAGTTGAGAAGATAAAGCCCAATCCCTACCAGCCTCGTCGCGATTTCGACGAAGCTCGCCTCAAGGACCTTTCGGAGTCCATCCGCATGTACGGCGTGCTCCAGCCGCTCGTAGTGACTCGCAGGGAGTTCACGAAAGACGATGGAGGCCTTGCAGTTGAATATGAGCTCATTGCCGGAGAACGACGCCTACGTGCTTCCAAGCTTGCCGGCCTTCAGCAAGTACCAGCTCTCATCCGCAGCGGCGACCAGAGCGATAAGATGAAGCTTGAGCTTGCTATCATCGAGAATCTTCAGAGAGAGGATATCAATTCTGTTGATCGTGCACGTGCCTTCTCTCGTCTTGCGAGCGAATTCGGCATGAAGCATGTTCAGATTGCAGAAAAAGTCGGAAAGAGCCGCGAATATGTTTCGAACACTTTGCGAATCCTCGATTTGCCTGAAGAAATCCTTACTGCGCTTTCTGAAGGAAAATTGTCAGAAGGGCATACTCGTCCACTTCTTATGCTTACAGATAGAAAGGAGGAGCAAATGGTTCTATTTAAAGAAATTGTCCTAAAGAGGATTACAGTGCGAGAAGCAGAGGCTTTTGCTCGAAATACTGCGAAGGATCGTGTGCGCAAGAAGTCTCTTATCGACCCCGCACTTGCTGAACTTGAACAGAAATTTAAGGATACTCTTGGTACAAAAGTGTATATAGAAAAGAAAGAAAATGGAGGAAGAATCATGATCGATTTCTTTGATAATCAGGATATCCAGAATCTTTTACAGAGGCTTTCGCAGCAAGCTGCAGTTGTTGCAGATACGAGCGCAGCAAAAATATCAGAAGCTACGCCGATACAGGTTTCAGCAGACACGCTTGATGACCGTACTCCGGCGGAGATTGTGGCAGAAGAAAATACGGAGGATCTTTATTCGGTAAAGAATTTCGGGGTATAATTTGCATCTACAGTGATTTTAAATAAAACTATGACACAGATTTTATATATGTAAATATAAAATCTAACGATTGATTCTGCTATAGTGTATATACTATGAGTAAAACAAACACCATTGGGTTACCAACTCTAAAAGAAGGAAAGTTTGAATTAAATAGATCCGGTAAATCTTCAAAAGTAAACGGAAGGCATCAGAAAAAGCTTTCTACCGAGGAGTCGCTGGAGGTTTTAAGAAATGCTATTACAAGCGGTGCTTTTTATTCTACCGAAAATGGACGCACAGAAAACAGAAACGAGTAAGGAAGAAGTAAAAATAAATTATTTAATTCTTGATACGAATATCATATCAAGATTGTCGATGTGTCGAGGTGCTACAAGACCAATTGAGGAGAAGGTTGCAAATGATATGGTTACATATCTACAAGACTTATTTTCGAAATCAGAAGGTGAATGGAATATTGCAATATCTTCCGTTACAAATTATGAACTTATAGAAGGATCTACTCTTGATGAGGAGTTAAAAACGGAAGATGCTTTGAGAGGTCTTAAGACGTTTGAAGCTGATAATTCGATATTGAGAGCAGCTGCAAGACTCGGATGTTTTTATAAAGAAATGAAAATCGAAGATCATCAGATTTCACTTGCCGACAAAATAATAGCTGCGACTGCTTTTGGAACAGGTTCAGTTATATATACAACAAATATATCTGATTATCCCGCACCATTTTTCTCAGAATTGAGAGAAGTTAGATATATCATCGAATATGAGACCAGGAAAGGAGTCGTCTATCTGCCTACTTATTTCATGCAACCAGAAGTCGAAGTTTTAAAGAATTTCTATGATAGGAGAATAAAGCCATATCAAGAAAGAAAGAAAAAAGAAGAGGAAGAAAAGTTAAAATTAGAAGTTGACCAACCGATTGTTGTAAAAGCAGAAGAAAAATCGGCGATTTAAATCTTCACCACTACTATTTCTTCTCTTCAGTCGTAGGAGCTGCTATTGCCTTCTTCGCAAACCTTCCTTTTCTAAATACCTTTGGAACATTGAGAATAGCAATCGCTCGTTCAAGAGTGATGGTATATGGATCATCACCATCTTTTGCCTTAAGGGATCGGAAGTCAGCATCATGCACTATATAGGGACCGAAACGGCCAATGTTTACTGTGATGTTCTTGCCCGTTGGTGGGTAGACACCAAGAACTTTCGGAAGACTCAAATATTTCAATGCATTCTCCATGCTGATATTGGTGAGATCCATGCCTTTAGGAATCGAGGCCATGCGTGGCTTTGGCGGCTTAGGAGGTTTAGGCACAATCGGATCACCCTTCTTTCTTCGCGGTTTCTTTTCTCCTGGAACCTTTTTAACCTTAGGCTCATAATTTCCAAGCTGGACATACGGTCCATACTTTCCGACAAGAACGAAGATGGGGAGGTTTGTTGTCGGATCGATACCGATCGGTTCATCTTTCTTGATCTCTGTTCCATCCATCATGAGCGCGCCTTCGCAGTCAGGGTACTTCGAGCAAGAAAGGAACTTGCCGTTTCGCCCGAGCTTGATGATCATGTCTGACCCACATTTAGGGCATTTATACTTTGCATCTGCATCGCCTAGGTTGGTGATCTTCGCCTCTTTTTCCATCAATTTAACTTCTTTCAGAAAGGGGATATAGAAATCCTTGAGCGTTTTCAAGTATTGTTTGTCGCCATTCGCGATATCATCGAGAGAGTCTTCCATTTCAGCGGTAAAGGAATCGTTGATATAGTTCATGAAATTCGTCTCAAGGAATGTTGAAACAACATCGCCGGTGTCAGTCGGTTTGAGAGCCTTGTTTTCCTTTTCTACATAGCCTCGTTCTTCTATAGTACGGATAATGGAAGCATAGGTTGAAGGTCGTCCGATCCCTCGCTTTTCGAGCTCCTTTATAAGTCCTGCCTCGCTGTATCTTCCTGGTGGCTGCGTTGCCTTTTCTTCGCTCTTTATTTCCTTGAGATCAAGAGCCTCGCCTTGAGAGAGCCTTGGAAGTTCAACATCTTCCCCTCGCGCTTCTGGATCCGCCTTGAGCCAGCCATGCGAGATCACTCGTGAGCCGTTCGCGTGAAAATCAGGAATGACTTCAGCCATTCCTTTTATATTTGCAACAATCTTTGTCCTGAGAAGCTCCGCATCCGTCATCTGTGATGCAACCGTTCGTTCCCAGATCAGCCTGTAGAGTTTTTTCTGTTCCTCGTTAATTCCAGCAGTTTCATCTGCAATATGCGAAGGTCGGATGGCTTCGTGAGCTTCCTGCGCATTCTTGCTTTTCTTTGCATAAGTTCGGAACTGGAGAAATTCCTTTCCATAGTTCTTCTCAACGGCTTTTGCGATTTCAGCGAGTGCAACCTTGCTCAAGTTCGTGCTGTCGGTACGCATGTAGGTGATATGTCCGGCTTCGTAGAGGCGCTGGGCGATTTGCATGGTGCGGGAAGGGGCGAAACCGAGACGTGAGCTTGCAGCTTGCTGAAGAGTAGAGGTGATGAAAGGCGCTTTCGGAGAACGCTTCATAGTGCTTTCTTCCACGCCCAATATTTCCCAGGCATTTTCTTTTCCAAGTTTAAGTATTCTCTCGACTTCTTTGAATTCCGTAGGTTCTTCTGAACAAGTCAAAAGAAGAGGAGTTTTGTTTTTTGTAGTTGTGTCAGCCGTAATGACCCAGAAGGCGTGAGACTTGAATGCGCGGATCTCTCGTTCGCGTTCCATGATTATTCGAAGGGCGGGTGACTGCACGCGTCCGGCAGAAAGCCCGTAACGCACCTTTTTCCAGATAAGTCCGGAGAGATCGTAGCCAACAAGTCGGTCAAGCACTCGCCGTGCTTCCTGCGCCATGCGGAGATTCTCATCAATCTTGCGTGGATGTTCCATGGCTTCTATGACCGCTTCCTTGGTGATTTCATGGAAGACGACGCGCTTCGGATCCTTGAGACCTGCCGCCTCGGCGATATGCCAAGCAATAGCTTCTCCTTCACGATCGGGGTCGGTTGCGAGGATGACCTCATCTGCTTTGTCAGCGAGATCCTTTATTTCCTGCAACACATGCTCCTTTCCTGGAGAGACGACGTAGTGCGGAATGAAGCCACCCTCGATGTCGATGGCTTTCTTGTTGCTTTTCGGAAGGTCGCGGATGTGTCCGACGGAAGCCTTCACAGTGTATTTGCCATCCAAATATTTGGAAATTGTTTTTGCTTTTGCTGGTGACTCGACGATAAGTAATTTCATATGTTTGGATAAGTATTACACGAGAGTGAAAGTATTGGCAAATTTTCGCTGATGAAAGAAAAGGTGAAACATTGACAAGTTTCATATTACTGTGATATGGTAGAGGCTAATAAAAACATATGGAAAACTTTTCAAGAGGAGGGGATCGAAGAGGTAGCTTCAAAGGACGATTCAATAAGGGAGGCAATAGGGAGGATCGAGGGCCAGTGACGATGCATAAGGCAACTTGCGCAAGCTGTGGCAAGACATGCGAAGTGCCTTTCCGACCGTCTGATGGAAAGCCGGTATACTGCCGTGATTGTTTCGCAGGACGAAGCGCAATGGGCGGAGACAGGTCCTTCAGGAAAGATCCGCGAACATTTACTTCTTCATTCGCACCTCAATCAGCCCCAGCTAATAATTCCGATCTAAGGAAACAGATTGAAGCTATGAACGTAAAGCTCGACAAACTCGTAACTGCAGTTCAGGAGCTTGTGCTCAAAGGCGCTCTCAAGGAAGTCACGGACGAATCAAAGGAAACTCCAAAACCTGTAGAAGAAGTCAAAGCAAAGAAAGTTTCGAAGAAGAAGTAGAAATCAAGTTTTGGATTTCGAGCAAGGAAACGGCCTGTTGCACCTCTTGTACCGGCAGGCCCGTTTTCATTATCAGCATTTCGATGGTTACAGGTTCGATCTTAAGAAGCTGGACGATTTTTCTTTCGTTCTCGCTTAAATCGAGAGGAAGCTCTTTCTGAACCGCTCCATTTTCTGGCCGATTGAATCCAAGCATTTCGAGAATATCTTCTGAGCAGGTGATCGGAGTCGCGCCTTCTCGAATTAGCCTGTTCGGTCCTTCGGAAAGTCGAGAGGTAATCGGACCAGGAACTGCCGAGACCGTACGATTGTAATCGAGCGCCAGCCTGGAGGTTATGAGAGTGCCCGATTTGTGCGCTGCTTCAATTACCAGCGTGGCTTCAGAAATCCCAGCCATCAGACGATTGCGTTGAGGGAAGGTCCAATGAGCGCCAGTTTGATTCATCTCGAATTCAGAAATCAGACCGCCTCCTGCAAAGAGTATTTCTTTAGCGAGTCGAGAGTGTTGTAAGGGATAAAGAATTTTTTCATCAAGTCCTGATCCCGGAAAAGCGATGGTTTGTAAACCAGCATCAAGTGCTGCCCGATGCGCGACTCCATCAATTCCAATGGCCAAACCGGATACTATACATATATTGTATCCCTTGAGGCCTGCGATAAGCTTTCGACAAGCCCCCTCGCCATAACTCGAGTGCTTCCTTGAGCCTACGATACAGAGCACCTTTGAGCCTTCTTTAGGCAACATACCTTTTATATACAGTTTCTTAGGTGGCTGCGGTATTTGAGTTAAGGGAAAGGGAATTTGATTGTCTTTTAATAAATAAATATCATCCATCACCATAGTTTAATAAATTGAAATGAAATTCTTATGAATTTTACTGATTAGCCCATTTAATGTATGATAGTACTCATGTTAGACATCAAATTCATCCGGGAAAATAAGGATATCGTACAGGCAGGCGCGCAGAAGAAGCATGTAAAGATAGACATTGCCGAACTTATTGCTGTTGACGACAAGCGCAAGGAGACCCTCACCTCCATAGAAAAGAAACGGGCTGAACAGAACGCTATCAGCGAGAAAATTCCCACTGCCTCTGCAGAAGACCGTCAGAAGATGATCAATGATATGAAAGTAGTCAAAGAGGCTCTCCAGAAAGAAGAGGACAGCCTCAAGGAGGTTATGAAATCATGGCAGGATATGATGCTCCGCGTGCCAAATATTCCAGATATGTCTGTTCCGGAAGGTGATAGTGATAAGGACAATAAGGAAATAAAAGAATGGGGAGAAAAGCCGAAATTTGATTTCGAAGCGAAGGATCACGTCGAGCTTATGACGAAGCTCGCGATGGTGGATTTTGAACGAGGATCAAAGGTTCATGGCTTTCGTGGATACTTTTTGACTGGCGACGGCGCTCGCCTCTCTTTTGCTATCTGGCAGTACGCGATGGAATTCTTCAGCAACAAGAAATTCATCCCAGTCATTCCGCCTGTTATTGTTCGTAGACCAACGATGTACGGTACAGGATATCTTCCTGACGGAGAAGAGGATTTGTATAAGACGCAGGATAATGATTACCTTGTTGGTACCGCAGAAGTTCCACTTATGGGCATGCACAGCGAGGAAGTTCTTGATATCGCTGAGCTTCCAAAGCGTTACCTCGGATTCTCTCCATGTTATCGCCGAGAGGCTGGCGCGCACAGCAAGGATGTGAAGGGTCTTATTCGCGTTCATGAATTCTATAAATTCGAACAGCTTGTTCTTTGCGAAGCAAGCCATGAAACTTCTGTCGCGGTACATGAAGAGATCAACAGAAACACGGAAGAGTTCATAGAGTCTCTCGGGATTCCGTATCATACCGTTTTGAATTGCGGAGCTGATCTAGGACTTGGGCAGGTCAAGAAATATGACATCGAGCTCTGGGTCCCGAAAGAGAACACATATCGCGAAATATCTTCAGCTTCATACTTCCACGATTTCCAGACGCGCCGACTAAATATCCGCTATAAGGACGCTGAAGGAAAGCTTCGCTATGCGCACTCATTGAACTGTACGGCTATTCCAACCCCCCGAATCCTTGTTTCCCTCGTTGAGAATTTTCAGCAGGCAGATGGCACGATCAGGATTCCGGAAGCACTTCAGAAATACATGGGGAAGAGCATCATTTCGTAATCAATGTTCATGATAAGCAGACGAACACGCACATTACAATCACCGAAATATCTCCAGAAGAAGCGCAAAAAGACCACAATAAAGGTCTTTTTGTCAGTAGTATGTATACTTTTTGTTATTACGGCTTTCGTATTATTCTTGAGGCTTCCGTTCTTTCAAATAACGACGGTGAAGCTCGAGAAGCCAGGAAGCCTGCCGGCTGGAGAGCTTGAGGCAAAAGCTCTTGCCGCCACAAAAGGCAATTATCTATATGTTATTCCGCGATCGTTCTCTTTTCTCTATCCAAAAGACGACATGACAGTTGCGGTGATGGATGCCTATAAGAAGATCGATTCGATGAGAATTGTACGAAAAAGCTTTTCAACTCTCGAAATCACCGTATCCGAGCGTGTCCCTGAAGCCATTGTCTGCGAAGGATTCAGGGAGGAAGATGAGCTTGACGAATGCTTCTTTGCTGACAAGGACGGGTTCATTTTTACCGAATCACCAGGATTCTCTGACGGCGTTTATTCAAGATACTATGTGAATTCGGATTCGAATAAGCTTGCTCTTGGCACGAATTTCATAGACCAGGCAGGATTCAGGGCATTGCAAGCCTTTGTCAGCGGCATTAGGGCAAACGGCATCTCGACGCTAGGCATGCTCATAGGTAGTGCCGGCAGCTATGAGCTCTATATAAAAAATATGGACCAAAGCACGGCAGTTGTCTATTTCGATGACAGGATTCCTTTAGACGACACTATGTCCAATCTCATAGCTTTCTGGGATAATACCAAGGCCAAAGGAAATTTCGATTACATCAATCTACGCTTTGGAAATAACGTCTTCTATAGCTTCAAATAAAATCATGCCACGACATCTTACCGCACTTTTTTTCTCGATATTCACGGCCTGCGCAACTGGAGGGGCTTTCGCAATGGCGGGAATTTTCGCTTTTCGTTTCGTCAATAATCATTTTTTTCCTTCGATTCAGAATACGGCGACGACAGTCTTGGCTGAGCAGAATGAGGAAGCTTACGTAGACACCGCCTTGCTCGAAGAAAGCGATCAGGACCCGTCATTTGTCTCGCGATTCTCACGCGTGTTCATTTATTCTGCGGATGATGGCATGGAAGTCATCGAAAGCGCGAAGAATTCACTGCCTTCGACGGGAAAAGTAAAGGTCACTGCGCCCGCATATGTCGTCATCGATCTTGATCGCAATGCCGTCGTTCTCGAAAAGAACGCCGATAAGCTTTTGCCAATAGCCTCCGTGACGAAGCTTGTCACTGCAGTCGTCGCCAAGAAGCTTCTTGATGAGGATCAGTCCATAACAATCACAAAGCAGGCGCTTGCGGCCTATGGAAACGAGGCACGCCTCCGCGAAGGCGAAAAAATGCGCGTCGGTGAGCTTCTGTATCCGTTGCTAATGGTTTCGAGCAATGACTCTTCTGAAGTCTTGGCGCAGGCCTACGGGCGCAAGAATTTTCTCAAAGAAATGAATGCTTGGGTAAATAGCATCGGCGCGTATCGCACGTATTTCGCTGATCCATCAGGCCTTTCGTCTCAAAACGTTTCGACTGCCCACGATCTTTCCATCATTGCGCAATGGATGCTTAAGAACGAGCCGGAAATCTTTGACATCACTCTTGCTAAGGCAAAGACGATTCGCACGCATACCTGGACCAATCCGACTCATTTCCTCAATCTCGCTTCGTATGCTGGCGGAAAGAACGGATATACTCCTGAAGCGGATAGAACAAGCGTTTCTCTTTTTGAATTAGGCAAACAGAAGCGGGTTTATGGCGTCATGCTATTAGGCAGTTCGGCCCGCGACAGCGATATCCTTGACTTGCTTGAGGAGGCTGTGAGGTAGTAGTATGTGATTCCTATGAAGAATTTCTGGAAGGAGCTCAAAAAGCCTATATTTGTCATAGCGCCAATGGCCAATGTCACTGACGCAGCTTTCCGTTCCATGTTCGCTAAATATGGCAAGCCAGATGTGATGTGGACCGAATTCGTTTCCGCAGACGGACTCTGTTCGCCTGGAAGGAAAATGCTCCTGCCAGATCTTGAATTTTCAAAGAAAGAGAAACCAATCGTCGCACAGCTTTTCACGTCTCATCCAGAAAAGATGTTTGAGGCGGCGAAACTTGTCCAGAAGCTTGGTTTTGATGGAATCGATATAAATATGGGATGCCCTGATCGTTCTGTCGAAAAGCAGGGAGCAGGCGCTGCGCATATAAAGGATTCAGAGACTGCGAAAAAGGTCATCGAAGCCGCGCGAGCTGGTGCGCCAAAGCTGCCAATTTCTGTTAAGACGAGGATTGGTTACAACAAGATTGATTTATCTTGGATTGAATTTTTGCTTAAGCTAAATTTGCCGGCTCTGACCGTGCATCTGAGAACGCGCAAGGAAATGTCGGATGTTCCGGCACAATGGAATCTCATGCCGCAGATTGTAGCTTTGCGAGACAAGCTTGCGCCCGAGACTTTGATTCTCGGAAACGGGGATGTTGATAGCATGGAGGATGCGCGAAGGAAAATTTCCGAAAGCGGCTGCGATGGCGTAATGATAGGCAGAGGGATTTTTGGAAACCCATGGTTTTTTTCTGGAAAAATTGTTACTGATATTCCTACAGCTGAACGCCTCAAGGCCATGCTAGATCACGCAAAGGCATTCGACAAGCTGCTCGGCGATGTAAAGAACTTTGCCATCATGAAAAAGCATTTCAAAGCATACGTTTCCGGCTGGGATGGTGCAAAGGAACTTCGCGTAAAGCTCATGGAAACGAATGGATTGGAGGATGTGACGAAGATTGTGAAAGACTATCTCAAGGTGCTAAAATAGGCACATGTCCAATGTACTCTATCGCAAATATCGTCCTGCCAGCTGGTCTGATGTCATCGGCCAAGATCACGTTACAAGCGTGCTGGAAGGCTCTATAAAGCTCGACAAGGTGTCGCATGCGTATCTTTTTTCAGGAAGCCGAGGAACTGGCAAGACTTCCATTGCGCGTATTTTTGCTCGAGCTCTTGATGTCAGTGAAAATGATATATATGAAATCGATGCGGCTTCGAATCGAGGAATCGATGATATTCGAGAAATCCGCAACGGCGTCAGCGTGCTTCCTTTCGAATCCAAATATAAAGTTTACATAATCGATGAGGTGCACATGCTTACGAAAGAGGCGTTCAATGCGCTTTTGAAAACGCTTGAGGAACCGCCTTCTCATGCGCTTTTTATTCTTGCTACGACTGAGACTGACAAAATTCCAGAGACGGTTGTATCACGTTGCCAAGTCTTCACTTTTAAGAAGCCGAATCGGGAGATTCTGAAGACGCTTGTGACGAAGGTGGCGAAAAAAGAGGGATTTGCTTTGGAAACTGGCACCTCCGATTTGATTGCATTGCTTGGCGACGGATCTTTCAGAGATACTTTAGGAATCCTGCAGAAAGTTCTGAGTTCCACGAAAGGCGATAAGGTTTCAATAAAGGAGGTTGAAGCTATTACAGGCGCGCCAAAGGGGAGTCTGGTAAATGATTTTATCTCTGCGCTCGCTCATGGAGAAAAAGAAAAGGCTCTCGATTTGGTCGGAAAAGTACAGGAAGGAAATATTTCAATAAAGACTTTCATAGCGCTTGTACTTGAAAAAGTGCGCATTCTTCTCTTGCTAAAGAATCTGACAAATGCAACAGACTTGCAACAACACGTTTCAGAGGATGATTGGAAAGTACTGTCTGCTCTGGCTAAAGAAGAAAAAACTCTTGTGAATTCAAAGATGCTTGTGGAGCTTCTTAAATCTTATGATGCAACAGGAAAAGCTTATATAGAGTCGTTGCCGCTTGAGTTGGCTGTCATTGCGATTTGTGTCTAAACCCTTTCGTTTTTATTGAAAAGATGGATTACTTTTGATACTATGAACGCGTGAAGAAAAATTATTTTCTAATCGCTATATTTGTATTTATTGTTGCATTAGCTATCGTTCTTAAGATCTTCAAACAGCCAGTGGATACCTATTCCGCGCAGCTCCACAACAATGAGACCCCATCATTGCTTCCTGATGAGGACCAGATTATCTATTCCACTGTCGTTACGACATATGAAGGTCACAAGACTTATAATCATTCGATGACAGGTTCTTTTGGGGTTGTTTCTGGTACGACCGATTCAATAAGCAATCCCTACACTGCATGCGAAGAGGATTTTTTGCGAAGTAAGCCTGAACCAAAAAATGTTCAAAAGCTTAATAAGGCGGAATGGAAGCGATTCTCAAGCCCTGAGTATGGTTTCTCCTTTCAATATCCCGCAAATTGGAAAATAAAGAATGATAAGAATCTTATCGAGCTTGAAAATGAGGGTTATTTTCTAACTATCCAAAGGATGGATGGTGTATATGATGAATACGAGACGGGAGGAAGTCTAGTTTGCGATCAGGCGGAATATTATGAAATCCTTGTAGATAACACACCTTTGGTGCGGGGAAAGGAGACACATGGCTATGAAATGAGCCGAGATTCTTTCTACGGATTTTGCTTCATAACAAAGCAAGATCATAGTTGTATAGTTCCGTATCATATTGATACGAGCCGTTACGAAATCTCATTCAGAATTAAAGAAAATACTTCAATTAATCCAGTAATGATTGATTTAATGGATGAGATTGTGGGTTCGATAATTACTTACGAATAAAAAACCGTGAAGAAAGAACTTCGTTTAGCGGAGAAATCTGCTGCTCGACTATAAATTGTATGGATATCCGAAATACAGTGCATAAGCTTTCAGGAAATTATCTTTTTTGTCGCTAGATATTTTTTCAAAAATTTCTTGAATGTGTTCGGATTGCAGGGCACCCATCGTTCTCATCATTTGGGTCGTAAAGACATATTCTTGTTGTCCAATAATTTTTACTAGTCCAGCCACACCCTCTGTTTCAAAGTAGTAATTGTTAAAATCTTTTTCAATATATGGACCTTTTGTTAGATCAATTCCAGAAAAGAAAAGTATTTTAGTTGTTAACCCTTTCAAAATATCACACGAGGTTTTTAGAGCAAGCCCACTTACAATAGAATCATCAAAAAAAATGACATTGTGTCCAAGAATTTTAAGTTCATCCGCTTTTTTGAGGTAGGGTATATGAATTGTTTTTCTTGAGATATTGTTGTCGTAAAAAGTCTCTGGACTATATGAAAAGGTATATTCACCAATGACTAAGGGTATGTTGAAATAACTAGAAGCTCTCTCCAGAGCCAACAGTGAGTTCTTTTTACAAAAATTGTTTGTCGGACTTTTATTTGTCGTATAAAGAATATATTTCTCGTTAGGGTTTAGAATAGATTTTAATCGATCTATTAACAGTTCAGAATAATATTTAATTGCATCCACATCTCCTAATTTAAAAGCTGAATATTGACGAATGGCTGGTTCGTCTAGATTTTCTTGCAAGTTATATTTCTCTAGAGAAAACATGATCTTAATTTATACTAGCAAACCCTATTTCACTTTAAAATATTCAAACAAAGCCTTTACTCCAGCAAGATTACGTTCGAATTCAACTGTCTCATGAGTCTTGAGCTCGACTGTGATTGCCGGAATATTTATTGAAGCCAACCAATCATCTGCAGCGCCGGTGGTGACATAGGCATCAAATGTCTGGACAGCGGGGTAGAGGGATGCCTGGGAATATGCGTTCATGATATCGAGCGTCTGTGGAAGAATGCCGTTGTTGCACTGCGAGGCGTATACTGTATTTGATTGGCTATGCCAAAAGACGACAGCTGAAGGCTTTGCAACTGAAATGAAGTTTCGGAAAGCAGAAGCTTCCGGTTCGGAGAATGCCGCTGTTCCTGCATCGACTTCCTTTGATCTCCAAGTGCTTTTCGGCTGCCACTTGCAATCGAAGTTCCTGTTGAGATCGACGCTGTTTGCGTTGAATCGTCCCGACTCTTGAATCAAGGTACTTGTTGAAACATCGGCGATAGCAAATCGCCCCTCTTTTTTGGTTACGCGGAATACACCGTCAGGATTCAGGTTTGGAATGACTATGACGGAAAGGCCCGCAGGGATTGATGTAGGATTTTGGTCCAAGTAATCTTTGAATTGATAGGCGAGAAGTATGCTGTTCCACTCGTACCCGCCATGGACGCCGCCGACAAAAACAAGTTTTTTCGTGCTGGTCCCATAAGTGTAGCTTTCTATTTTTCTGCCCTGTACAGAAGTGCCGATAATCTCATATGCCGCCTCAACAGGTCTCGATTGTTCAATTACTTTTGCAGGCTCCGCCTGCTTGCGAAGCATGACGAAGGCAGTGATTGCAACAGCAATAATCGCGACAATGACCGCTGTCTTTTTAAAAGCGGGCTGCATTATTTATTTGAATAGAATTCAAGCAATGCCTCAACCCCAGCCAGGTTTTTCGTCCATTCAGTATCTGTGTGGTTTGTAAGAAGCACGCTGATTGCGGGCGTGATGTTTCTTGCGAGCCAGTTCGTCAAATCACCTGTGGTCGTGTAAAAATCAAAGCTATTAGAAGCTGGGTATCCTGATGCTTCGGCGTAAGCTTTCATTATTTCAGTTGTTTCTGACAAGACCCCGCCGTGGCAATTTGATGCGAATACTCCGCCAGCTGAACTGTACCAGACAACGACAGCAGCGGGATCATTTGTTTCGACATAATCTCTTATGGCTTGGCTTTCAGGTTCTGAAAATGCCGCTGTTCCTCCGCTGACTGTCTTGTTTTGCCATACGCCGTCCTTTTTCCAATCGCAATCGAAATTCCTGTTGAGATCTACAGTACGCGCATTGAAACGTCCAGGCACAGTATCGGCCGCAGCATTTGCTTTTGTGAAATTGCCCGTCGTAGTTCCTACGATTTTGTAGAGACCGTCAGGATTTAAAACAGGAATGACAGTGACTTTTACCTTTTCAGGGACGAGAGTCGGGTTCGCCTTCAAGTAATCGGAAAGTTGGTAAGCTACGAGGGCAGTATTCCATCCGTATCCGCCGTGGATGCCTCCGACAAAGAGGACTTCTGTCGACCCTGTACCGTAATGGTACGCGAAGATGTCACGACCCTCAACTGATTTGCCAATGACTTCTTTGGTAGTGTCGGTAACTGTTCCGGTCTGGGTTGAGGTCGCGGGAGTATTGGTGTCATTTGCAACCGGAGTCGGCGTTGGGGGAGTGTCATTCGATGACTTTTTGCCGATAAAATACACAGCGATAATCGCAAGTATGACGATGATAATTGTTATTATTTTTTTCATATTTTGTTTAGGTTAAATTAGTTAAATTCTAATGCAATTTTAACATAAAAAAGCCGCGAAGAGTAAACCCTTCGCGGTTGAAATTTAAGCTACTAATCAGCCTGGTACAGGCATCGGCTGGCTAGCGTTTGAGCCAAGACTCTTGATGAATCCAACGGCAGAATCGAGCCATTTCCTGAACAATCCAGTTCCCGGCGGAAGGGGGGTGCAGGCAATTAGATAATATCCTGATGAAAGACTTAATTCAGAAGTTAAACCTACGCACCCTAACAGTTGAGTTCCATCATCAAGAATGTGAGGAATATGAACACAGAAGATTATTTGAATTGCGAACACGACGATGATTGTTCGCAATCCTTTGTTTAATGGATACCACCTTTGAGGGTTCATAGCACGTAGCGGGCTGTTCCCGCTTGCATCCCTATAATTTCTTTGGCTTGAGTAAGTCCAAAGCAAAAGTATGATTATGAGGAAGGTTGACCACCCGTAAATTTCTGAGGATTTTTTTGATTGGAGATAACCTGCTGATATTGATGAAAGCCAATGCAAAATAAAACAAAACCTAGTCAAGAAAAAATTGTCTTTTCCTGTAAGCCTTTGGAATTTGTGCGCTAAGGGCTGAAACCAGAATTCGATCAGGTAATCGTCGATAAAGTTAATGAGCATGATTCAATCGGGGTTTGTGGTTGCGGTTGAAAAGTCCTTTCGATACTGTACTATTTTTTTATTACTTGTCAAATTTCTCAAATCAAGATAGTATCCCAGCATGCTTCGCAATCTATCTTCCATCCAGAACCACATACTTTCCAAACTCAAAAACGCTAAATCCCTGCGCTATAGCGATATGCAGCCTGAAAAGATCCCGAATGACCTCTATAACTATCATCTGCAGTTTTTGGTCAAAAAAGGTTTTATCTTGAAATCCGGCGAGGGATATTCTCTTTCTGAAATAGGCATCAAGCATGTTGCAGATCCGTATCCCACCAATGATGCGATCACGAGTCTCTTTAAAATAAATGTGATTACGATCGTTTCGAGGATTAATAACAAAAAAATAGAGATACTTAATCAAATAAGGAAATCAAACCCATCATATGGAAAGATTGGCGTTATGGGAGGTGTTGTCCTGAAGGGTGAGCTTATAGAGCCAGCAGCAAAGAGAAAACTGAAACAGGAAACTGGCCTTGATGCCGATTTTAGATTGATTGGGTGTGAGCGGCGAATAATGTATAAATCTGGAGAACTTTTTTCTGATTTGATGTTCCCAATAGCCTATGCCGATGAATATTTTGGAGACCTTATTGAGGATAGCGATTTTGGACATAATATGTGGGTGCCAATTGATGAGGCAATTAAGAACGAATCAGATGAGTTTGATTCAATTAAAGGCATCACTACAGTTTTAAAGGCGATTCGTGACGGCTCAATAGATAAATTACCATTTTTTATGGAGGAGGTCATAAAGAGCGACAAAATTTAATTACCGAGGTATTCCTCACTATCATTGTTTTTGCTGACGCATATACTTCTTTTTGGAAAGGTGAACTATGAGCAAAAAAACAAAGAATAAAACTAATAAGAAAAAAGCAGTCAGAAGGAAGCGAAGACCACAGAGTAATTTGGTTTTTAGCTACAAGCCTGAGGAGGCTCTGGATTTTTTGAACGAGCAGTTTCTTCTTTCTCAGTCTTGTGTGGAAAGGAAAAAGATGGAAGAGAAAATTAAGACAGTCGTAAAATATCGCGTCCTTTGGCAAGGAATGCATGATTCCTACACTAAGGAATTTGAGGGTGCTCTAAAACCTCAAGAAATTGCACAAAAAGCACTGCCCGAGGTAGTTTCCTTCACTTTCACGATAATTAAGACGTTGATGGTAAAACTGGGTGGAAAGGATTTCGAAAACCAGGAAAAATTGGTCGAGTCCTCGGGTGTATTCCATTTGGGAGGAGAAAAGTATGAGGAAAAGGGGAAAATGATGATTTTGACACGTCATCGAAGTCATACTTTTTTCGGCAAAAAGGACGTTATCTTGCAAATCTGAGCAGTTCAGAGCCACTTTCATCCAACTTGGATAAAAGTGGTTTTTTATATTAAACTCGTTTGATTAAATCTACCGAGGATGTCCTCTCTTTTTTAATTTTTCTCAATTTCATATTCTTTTATTGGAGCAAATAATCAGCTCCTTAAGAAAACTATGAAAACACCTATCAATGACTTGAAGACAAAAGGCTTCGTAACTATGAAGTATCCGGAATCGCTTCGCGGACCGGTAGAAAACGCGGTGAAGTCATGGAAAAGATTCTGTGCATTGCCAACTGAGACAAAGAAAGGGTTGCCGTATAGCAATGGAGGGACGGGTGTTGGCTACGAGTTCAAGGACGGGGTTGGGAAGAATGCTGACAGAAAAGAAAACTTTGATGTCACACTTGCTGGTAAAGGATGGGTCAAAGTTAACGCACAAAAGATTGAAAGCATTGCTGCTCTTAACTTTGCAGTTCAATCTACGGATCTTGTCGGTTTACTCAAGCCGCTTGTTCTTGATTTTGCTGAGCAAGTTGAAAAAACATATAGTCTGAAAGGCTTCAAACAAGAAGTTGCAGACAGCGAATCTGCATTCTTTGTGCGCTTCATTCACTATTTTGGTGAACGAAATGTGGGAGACGAAACTGCAAGTGCTCACGTGGACCAATCAGGATTTACTTTGCATCTTTTTGAAAGCGCGCCAGGACTTCAATATCTTGATTCCAGCAAGGTTTGGAGGGATGCCTCAATATCTGCTGGCGAGACAGATATCATTCCTTCGATGCAGCTGCAGCTTCGTTCTGAGGGAAAACTGAATGCGTTGTGTCATCGAGTCATTGCGACTCTAGAGACAGCTATTGGTGGAAGATACTCTGCTGTTTGTTTCATTCAACTCAAGAACACTCCGAGATATGACAAGGATAAGCAGGGCCGGTTGCAGGAACGCGAGGCGGGGTTCAACTACGATATGCCGATGGGGGAGTTTGGGAAGTTGTTTAAGTAAAATCAGAAATTAAAATTTATTTTATATCCTCCTAAACATTCTTAGCATTTAAGACAGCCATTTTTTCCTCACTGAATTATCTTTCTGCAACCTCCTTCAGTACCCTGAGCGCCTTGGGCCACATGTCCTCGAACATTGCTTTATATTCTTCATTAATATCGATCTCAACAGATATTTCCGTACCGCCATCCTTCTCTGTGAACGTGTAATTCTCGAATGCTGGAGTCCATTTCTTTACCTCATCGCTTGTCGTATCAACAACGCCACCCATGACCATTCCTAGGTGCTCAATGGAAATGAATTCATATTTACGGTTTTTCTTTATGCGACTTACCATGCCACCATCTTTCTTGCTGGCTTCATCTGGACCGAGAAAAAGCATTTTTGATCCTTCGCTCCAATCTCCCTTGTAATATGAGCCTTCGTGGAACGGTGTTGTCCATTCACGATAGGTCGCATCTCCGAGCATAGTGTCCCAAACTTTCTCTTTTGGTGCATTAATTTGTATTGAAAAATGTATTTTTTGCATGAGTTAATTATATCAAATTACTTATAAATAACCTTCAAGATTATTCAGATCTCCCAAGCCAAGTGATTCTGATGGAATTTCAAATTGATCCCTTGGCTTTAATTCCATATATTTGCCATGCCGTATGTGGATTGTTTTTAGGCCGAGCTGATTGCCGTATCTTATCTCGCAGTCTATGCGATTCCCGACAATTACAATTTCCTTATCCGGAAAATCAATCATTATTTTTTTGAATTGTTCATGCTTGTGTCTATCAGATTCAACTATGTATATGGATAAAAAATTTTTTCTCAAGCCAAGCACGTCAATTTTCCTGTCCTGCAATTCCTTGTTTCCACGCGTTACAAGAATGTTAAGATGTTTTTTTGAATCAAGCATTTCTTGCAATCCATCAAACAATTTTATTGACCAGTTTTTTCCGTCATCCTTTGGTTGCCCAGTAGAATCGAAAAGCGTGTCATCAAGGTCGTATATGATCACTTTTTGTATTCGATCTCCCATCTTATCTTATAAGTGATTTTACGGCTTTCATTATTGCATAAGGATCGCTGTAAATCTGATTCGACTCTGAAATCCTTGCAAGAGGGATCGAAATTATTCTCGAATCTTTCGAATCCCTAAGCATTCCAAGTTCGACTTTCTGTTCAAGCGAGTATTTGAGAAGTATTTTTTTAGGAATCGGCTTGTTGTTATAAAGGATGTGATCAGTCTTCCTCCCAAGCCGACCCTCGATTCTTCTTACAAAATCCATGGCAGTGTAGTTATCCGTTTCCCCCTTTTTTGTCATGATATTGAGGATTAACACTATTTTTGCTGACGAATTTGAGATTGTCTTTTTAATTCCTTTTGGTAATAGGGTAGGGATGATGCTTGAATAGAGGTCTCCAGGGCAGATAATAATGTAATCGGCTTCTTTGATTGCGTCGAGCGCCAATTTTGAAGCTTTGACTTCAGGTTTCAGATAGATGTTTGAAATCGAATGGACATCAGGATTCCAAAGAGGGTTCTTGGCGATCGTGTCGATATTCGTCTCTCCGGAAATAGTGTTGCCGATGCTAAGAGAAGCACAAAGTTCTGTCTTTTCGTTGGTGACGGGTATTACGCGGTGCTTTCCAAGTCCACATACTTTCCACATCATTTCGAGCGATTGCATCGGATCACTTACTTTTTCCAAAGCATGAAAGAGAAGATTTTTCACAGAATGAGTATGTAAAGGACCGTTCTCATAGCGGTATGAAAGCGCCTTTTTGAGAATATCGTCTTTGCAGAGTGTCAAGATGCACTTTGTGAGATCGCCGGTGTATCCGCTCCCATTATATTCCTTTTGTAGTACACCAGTTGATCCGCCTGAGTCTGTGCTAGGGCAAATGCCAGTGATTTGGATATTAGGAATATCCATGAGTGCTTTTAGCACTTGAGAATGTCCACCCCCTCCCCCAATAGTTACTATTTTTTTCACTGGTTGATCCCTATTTAACCCTTTCGCGCAGCATCAATAGTAGCAACGTCGATCTTCCTCATGGTCATCATCGCTCCGAAAGCGCGCTTTGCTTCTTCGCCACCGACTGCAAGCGCTTCGATCAATGTACGCGGTGTAATCTGCCATGATACCCCCCAGCGATCTTTGCACCATCCGCATTCGCTTTCCTGGCCGCCGTTCCCAACGATAGCATTCCAATAGCGGTCCGTTTCTTCCTGATCATCAGTTGCGATCTGGAAAGAAAAAGCCTCGCTTTGTTTGAAAATAGGTCCGCCATTCAGGCCGATACAACGAGTTCCACAAACCGTGAACTCCACCGTTAGCACGTCGCCAGCCTTGCCGCTTGGGAAGTCACTTGGCGCACGGAAAACATTAGTAAGCTTGCTGTCCGGAAAAGTAGCGGCATAAAACTTCGCTGCAGCTTCCGCGTCCTTATCGAACCAGAGACAAATTGTATTTTTTGGTATTGTGTTCATAGCTTCATTTTATAACTTTTCAGGGTGATTTACAAAAAACTAAATTGCTGTGTTCCCCAGTATGGAACCATATGAGATTAGACCCTGTAAGAGTATTGTAGCACTTTTAGTTGAGGTGAATAGACCCGTCGTGGTCGGGGTCAAAATGAGACAAAAGAGACAGTACTCTCTACATTTCAACGTAAGGCAAAAACGTTTTTATTGACCGAAAGCTCATTTTATGGTTGTATTTAGTACAGATCAACAATGATCGTTAACTCAACACGAACCACAAACAGAAGATTACTGCATGAAAAATACTAAAATTGCTCTGGTCGCTGGTGACGGATCTGCCCCTGAAATGATGGCGCAGGCAACACGAATCGTAAGTCGAGCCGCAGTGCTCGATGGTGTCGAAATCGAGTGGGTCAACACCCCTATGGGCTGGAAAGCCTTTGAGGTAAGCGGTGATACAACGCCTGCTGAATCAATGGAGACGGCACTCAAGATTGGCACGATCTTCTTCGGTGGCGTCGGTGACCCTGCAATGGACACGACTATTGGCAAGAAACATCCTGAAATGATGCCTGAAGCTCGTGCGCTTCTGCCTATCCGTAAGAATCTCGGTCTTCTGCTCAACTTCAGGCCCATGATACTGATGAAGGAATTGTCGCATCTCTCACCGCTTCGGCCAGAACTCATTCCGGATGGAGGGGTTGAGATGGTCTTCATTCGTTTCCTGCTTGAGGACAGTTACTTCGGATTGACGGATTTGTTCCATCTTTTCGACTACAGCGATATTCCTTACAAAATTGGCCTGAAGTTCAAAAAAGATGTGGACGGAACGGAGCCAATAATCACAGAAATTGCGTACTACAGACGCTTGACGCTCATTTCATACTTCCGTGACGCATTCGCCTACGCACGTGCTAAAGGTCTGCCGCTCATATCGGTGGACAAGGCGAATGTCATGTCTCGCTATATGTTTTGGCGGAAAATCGCACAAGAAGTTCATGATGCTGAATTCTCAGACGTTACACTTACACATCAGCTCGTGGATTCCGCCAACATGTTGTTGTTCCATCCGGAACGGCTTCGCGGTGTTATCGCCTGCGGTAACGAACACGGGGACATCCTTTCCGACGGCGCGGCTGAGATGGTTGGAGGAATGGGTCTTATGCACAGCTCCTCGATTAATCCGCACACTAGGCAAGCAATGTTCGAAAGTGGTGCCGGCACAGCTCCGACGCTTGCAGGACAGGACAAGGCGAATCCGCTTGGCCGTATTCTGACTGGAGCGATGCTCTTGAGGCACATTGGTGCTGAAAACGGAGCGGTGGCAATTGAAAAAGCGGTGCATGCTGTGCTCAGCGAAGGCTACCGCACTGGCGACATCGCCGAGCGTGGGTGTAAAAAAGTGCTCGGCTGTAGCGGAATGGGAGATATGGTTTTACAAAAGATTGGATCTTGATCACTTCATATCGTGATCTCAAGAGGCGGACTTCGGTTCGTCTCTTTTTTCTTGCCTTATTATAAAATCCATCAGTGCGCTTTCTTCAAGCATGTCTACTTCAAGAAAAATAAAAAGAAAAAATACTGGAACCTTGTATATTGGACTTTTGCGGGTTACTATAAGGGCAAGTTCAGACCTAAATCGCAAGATTACGGGCTGGGTTAAGGGCATAACGGAATTTTGGGGGATCGTCTAATGGTAGGACATCAGGTTTTGGTCCTGAGTATTGGGGTTCGAGTCCCTATCCCCCAGCAATGAAATATTTTTGGAATAAATTAGGTATATATCATAATCAATTAGAAATTATACTATTGTCGTTAACTTTATTGGCTGCATTTTACATTGGAATGTTTCAGAATAATATTAATCAACAATTACTTGAATTAAATCAGACTCCCTCAATTTTTCTTTATTTTGAAACAAGTAAAATGTTTATTGTAAATCAAGGGAAAGAAAACATTCTTATTTATAGGCGTCAACTTAAATTAGATGAACAAGCCACAATAATTAATAATTATTTAAATGAACCGGTTGTTATTATTCCTGGACATTATTACTCTAATAGTGTGGAATTTTACAACATCCCAGATGGCGAATATACCGCCAGTGTTGAGGTGTGGTTCAAAAATTCTGCTTCAAAATACATTTCTAAGCACCGAGTATTTTTTACATTTGCAAAGGGTAACATTACTAATTCTAGAGTCCAGACGAATTTCATTGGTAAACTAGATTGGCCTGATCCTTAGTTCTTTAAAAAATATAATATTTTTTTAATTTTAACTCATCTAGTCCACCTAATTCCTTTTTGTATACTTAATCGCATGAAAGGCACCATTCAACCATATAGCTTGCAACTGTCTCGTTTGTCTCATTTTAATCCTGACCACGACGGGTCTATTCACTCCAAGTAAAAGTGCTACAATATCCTTACATGGTCTAACCTCATATGGTTCCAGACCCGAGAACAGTGATGAAACGGTTTCACTTGTAATTGAATTACTGGATACTGATTGGGAATATTTTATTGAAGAGACCAAAAAACTTATTGGTGACTTGAAAAAGCATCATAGTTAAGATTAATCATTCCGTAAAATAAGTTTTAGCCTTGTTCTATATGTCCAGCAAACAAATTATAATTTAAACATGAACGCCCAAAAACTTTTAATCATTTTCTCGGCACTTGTCCTGCTTGCTGCAGCTTTTTTCGCATTCAACGACTATATCTATGAGCAGAAACAGGGTTATGTGGCTGCGGACTACAAGGACGCTGAATTCATCATTGAAGGTGAGCGAGTCAGGCTTGGTAATGAAACTAAATATTTCGGAAACGAATTGAAGACTGATCTTGATAATGACGGTCGTGATGATGTTGTTTTCCTGATTACTCAAAATAAAGGAGGAAGCGGAACTTTCTATTATGTCGTAGCAGCCCTCAACACCGAACGAGGATATGTCGGAGGACAGGCGCTATTTCTTGGTGATCGCATAGCTCCTCAGACTACAGAAAAAGGCAAGGGAAAGATTGTGGTCGTAAATTATGCTGATCGAGCACCAACTGATCCATTCACAACTCCTCCAACAATTGGAAAAAGTATCTGGCTTCTTTTTGATTCACAAAGCATGCAGTTCGGTGAAGTCGTACAAAACTTCGAGGGAGAGTCAAATATTCCGCTCTAGTATTTTTATGCATATTGCAGAAAACTTCGGTTTGACCTAACTAGTCTGGGTGTGATAGCGTTACGCCAGCAAACCCCTTACCGTCCGCAAGGACAGAAAGATCAGCTCATGAAAACAAAAAATACGTTGTCTTCGAGAGCTGGCAAAACAGTTCTTGAGGTTACTTCGGTTGTTACGACCCACGAGAGTCCGTACTTTGATGGAAGCATTCCGCTGTCTGGCTTGAGGATTTTCCTTGAATACTGGACAGTCCCATTTTATCTCGGAAGTTACAAGCGCGCGGTCCAATTCAGGCTCGTTGCGCTCAATACTGCCGACGGTACCATGGAGGAATTCGAATACGGTTCGATGAAACCGTCTCTCATCTTTGGAGCGCGGGAAGGGCCAATGAACTTTTCCGAATGCTTTGGTTTTTCAAGAAATTGGACACTTCGTTGTGTGCCGGTTTCAGACCATGTTGAGATCATCCAGTTTAATCCCAAAAGGTATCGGACTGGAGAAACGCTTGATGGCATCAAAGTCGAATTGCCCAATCTGAATTGGGCTTCGGACATGGCGCCTTCATTTGAGGATGAGGATGGACAGGAGGCGTTTCCTAAGGCTCCCAAAAAGCAAAGGACCAACAGCCATAAGTTCATATTCAGTAAAAATTACAGCAGAATACAAAAGGAGGAAAACTCCAACGAAGTCGCACCCGTTCCACAGCCGGCTGTTCCGGTTGTTGAGGTAGTGGGGTCTGAACCAGTGAAAAATGGACAGGCCGAGAAGAAGGTAATTCCAAAAGTAAAACAACCCTTCTTTTTTAAGATACCGAAAGTGTAGGAAACATAATCGCAGTAAACCAAGAAAAAGATAGTACATGAAGACAAAGACACTAAACGAGCTCATCGAGTTTATTTTTGCTTTTTCACTCGAGAGCGAGTCAGCAAAAGAAGCAGGCACGACCAAGGAAGACATTGTCGCCGGAGGCAAGAACAAAATGGTTGGGTTCATCCGTCGCGTGGCCGTATTTGTTGTCATTGATAAATTGGAGTATGACAAGAAAGTCATGTGTCCACATTTCGGCAATTGCAGCCCAGCAAATGTGCATCTCTTGACGGATTCTGCTCGTGAGTTTTACGAAGCTGATTCGGACTACGGCAAGAACTTCAAAGCGATGGCTGACGCCACCTTGGCTGCCGTTGTGAAGAAGTTCGGCGAAGTTGATGACATCAAGTTCAAGGATGAAGAGGGTGCTAGTGGTGCAGGTGATGAAAACCCTGCAGGCAAGAAACCTCGCACAGTCCGCGCCAAGAAGATTGGGAAAAAGACCCGTCGTCCGTACAAGAAACGCGGTGTGCAGGCACCAGCTTCACCATCAGACTCACCGAAGCCGAAACTTCTGAAGTTCGTCAGCAACGGCGAAGTCCACCCGATGATCGCGTTGCTCATTCACTCGTATCTGCAGACCAACCCCAAGTTGAATGTCAAAGACGTTGCCGATGCGTTTGGCCTGTCGGTCGAACTCGTTGAGCAAACCGTCGGCAAGGTTGTCCTGGAGTTGCGTGACGTTACAGCTTTGAGTCCCGAGGCCGTCTGCATCAGGGCCGGTATCGAACGCCTTCGCGTTTTGACAGCCAGCCCCAAGAAGTAAACCATGACATCAACCGATTTCACCACCCCGCGGCTGTGCAAGCTGCGGGGTGTCTTACTTAATATGCTTTTTGTAGTCAAGTTGACTATAGAGTAGGTTAGTTGTATAAAGTAGAGTATTATGCTCATTAACACTACTCCTTATTTCGGGGTCATCGCCTCGATGTGCCCTTCCGAAAGTTCAAAACTCATCTCCGTTTACTGGCGCACGTGCGTGGCCACATCAGTGGAGATTCGTCTAGATGGCATGCGGAATACTGATCTTATCAGTTTTCTCTATGCACATCTGTACGGGCTTTTTTCAGACAAGCCCATGATTCTTGCATTGCGTCCTAAATCGCAGGGAGGAATGCGCGTCATTACCCCTGAAGATCAATGGAAATTTTGGAATTCGCTTCCTGACCCGATTGTCATGAAGATTGCAAATCCATCTTCAAATGTGTTTGTTGATTGGGCCGTCGATCTGGCGCGGTGGGTGATTGATCGAAATTTAACCCCGCCGTTTTCTTGGAAAAAAATCGGTATTTCAGATCATCGTCTCTAGGGTACGCCTGACCAGCCAGAAGAAGCCGTGAGGGAATTCGAGACTTTTCCGCTCTGCGCTTTCTTCAAGTTCGTCAGTAAGGCGGTCAAAGAAGGGGACTGCAAGCTTGTAAGAGACGCTTTGCGGCGCTATGGCGGCAACACGCCTCTCATCGCTTTCCCGATGGGAGAACTTGCAACGCGGGAACGATTTCGATGCGTCCGCGACGGGTCATGGGCGACGTATGGATACGTGCCAGGGCTTAATCCTACCGCTGCCGGCCAGGTGTCTATCTACGAATTAATTGACGACCATGACGTTCGAGAGGATCTCAAACTGCGAGGCGTTATGTGAATCAATCGGTTTTTTCATGCAAGCCGCTGCTTACCCAGCGGCTTTGTTTTATTTGCTCTTGCGGCACCCGATATCTTTTTATATAATTCGGATATATGCAAAAACCTCTCATAACAATTCTGCTTTTGATCATCGGCCTTTCTGTCGCTACAAAGATCAAGAGCTTTATAAAGAACAATGCGCCAGAGCACGTTGTGCCAGTTGAGGAAGTCAAAGAGACAGAAACGGTAATTTGCACTATGGACGCGATGATGTGCCCGGATGGTTCATATGTCGGACGCACTGGCCTGAAGTGCGAATTCGTCTGTCCTGACGTTACGGCGACTTCGACGACGGTCAAGGCGACACTCGGGCTAAATGAACCTTTTGACTTTAATGGTATGGAACTCATAGCATTGGCGGTGACAGAGGACAGCCGTTGTCCTTCTGACGTAACCTGCATTCAATCCGGCAGGGCAAAAGTCGCTCTAAATGTTGGGTCCTCGACTGCAGAAATCGAAGAGGGTCAGACCATTGCAATCGAAAGTTTATCAATTACGCTTGATCAGGTCGTTCCATATCCTGTTTCAACACGCAAGACTGCTGATGACGAATATCGCTTTTCGTTTTCCGTTAGGCCTCAATAGTGTCAATTGACTGTCATGTCGCCAAAAACTCTGATTTACACAGGAATGATAGTGGGATCGTATGGGGGAAGCCTGCTTCCGCTTCTTTGGGGCGCTGGTTATTTTTCATTTTCTTCAATCATTTTTAGCATAATCGGCGGCATCTGCGGAATCTGGCTGGGATTCAGAATGAGCAGATAGCAGGGAATATGGTGTATAATTGAAGTGTTTCCCACTTTACCCTTAATTTTTTGAGTGCTTGACATTTTACCTAAAAGGTGATATGAATCAAGCATTAATGAAGAATAACGAACGAAATCAATTTATGAAGAATTTTTCATGCAGGACTCTGATAATGGTGCTTATTTTGGGACTCTTTTTAGGAATTGCTCCTTTTTCAGCAAAAGCTGCTATAGAACCTGCTTTTGTGACAGTTAATTCGCCAGTGGAAGGTGGAATTTATTACACTGATGAAGCTTTTACGATTTCTTTATCCGATGCTTTTTCTGAGTCAGTGTCATTGTCTCTAAGAACAGAAGCTCAAGAATCTTTGCCACCAGCTTCTGGTGGCACGATGTCTACAATGGTTGTAGGAGGTTCGACTTCCCGTATCATTACAGCTTTCGATATGTCCAGTGTTCCTGCTGATCGATATAAGGTCATTCTCGTTTGCGGAGAAATTATTTGTGGAGAGACAGGATACTTTGATATTAAAATCCGTGTAGATGAAGAAGCAACAGACGATTCATTTGTTGTTGCAACTTCAACTATTTCCGTAGTTACAAATGTAATCAATGACGATGCAGGTGGCGCTTCTGCTTCTGACTTCATTGTCTCTATTGACGCTGGAAATCCTTCACAGGCATCTTTTCCCGGATCAACAGCTTCTATTGATGTCGTGATTGATCCTTCAGTATTCAATGTAACTGGCTCTGAAAACGCTTCGTATTCAATTTCATATGAAGGGTGTGTAGGAACAGCTTTGCCAGGAGTAATATATAGCTGCACTTTAACCTATAATGATGTTACCTATATCCCAAATGGCGGAGGACAAGGCGATGAAGGGGGCGGAGGAATCATTCCTAATGGCCAGGGTGGCAATGATAATGATGAGGGTGACGGAATCATTCCGAATGGTCAGGGAAGTAACGGCAACGAAGGAGATGGCATAATTCCAAACGGACAAGGATCAAATGGTCCTGAGGGAGATCCCGACGGACAGGGTTCGAATGGCGATGAAATCATTGCCGCAGAAAGCCAGAACACGCGTTCAGGAAGTAGTTCAACTGGCAGTTCTAGAAAGACAACCATCGTGTCATCAGCGACCAGCCTGCCAGCACTTTCTGACATCGGAAGCTGCACGTATATAAAAGATTATCTCAATATAAAAAGCAGCAATGATCCAGCGGAGGTCACAAAGCTTCAGACATTCCTTTTGAATTCTGAAGGAATCGATGTCGCAATAGACGGCGTGTTTGATCAGGTCACGCTTGATGCAGTGAAGGCATTCCAGACAAAGTATATTGAAGATGTCATGCTTCCATGGGGTCTCCAGACGGCTTCCGGAATCGTGTCATACACTACAAAGAAAAAGATCAATGAAATCTATTGCAAGTCTTCGTTCGCTTTGACCCCTGAGCAGCTTGCGGCAATCGAAAGCTACAAGAGGAATTTGTCGTCATCTGATGATGAAGAGTTCGTACCGCCAAGCAATATTGAGGTCGGGTTTGTTGAACCAGAAAACATAATAGCAGAAATTCCAGCAATTCAGGAACCGCAACAGACACAGACAGCAAGCGCCCTTGATGCGTCCGGAGGATTTTTCCAGAAGATTTTTAATTTCTTCAGAAATCTTTTCTAGGCCTATTTGATAAGGGTAATGTCTCTCGGATAAAAAAGGTTGATGGTCCATTCCGCGACTATTTCAATCTTTTTTCGCCATGACAGGAAGTTGAAAAGATAAACGGTTCTCCATATCCACCACATGACAGGTCCGCGAAGAGTGATTTTCCAGAAATGCCCGGCTGCATACCATTGTCCTAGAGAAATAAGCAGGATTTTCTGATCGAATGAGAAATTTAAGAGCTTTTTTCCAGCAACCAGGGCGGAAATATTGTTTGCGACTACTTTTGCCTGCCGCACAGCGACTTGCGCAAGCATGGGGAATGCTCCAGAAGCATCTCCTAGAGCGAATATCTCAGGATTTTTTAGGCTTTGTAATGATTCATTTACTTCAATCCGCTTCTTTGGACCGACATCAACTCCTTTAATTGATGCAAGTGATGGGGTAACTCCCGCAACCCATATAAGCGTATGAGCATTCAATATTTGCCCATCCTTGAAAGTAATGGCGTGAGGATCCACTTTTGCTACAATGGAATTTGCTGTAACCACTATTCCTCGCGCGTTAAGTTCCTTGAGGGCAATGTCCCGCATCTTGATGGGGAATTGAGAAATTACATCTGGCGTTGCGGTTATGAGAGTAACTTTTATATCCTCTTCTCCGAATCCCGAGTCTCTGTGGTATGAGCAGATGGTATGCTGCACGTACTCAATCAGCTCTGCAGCAAGTTCTACGCCAGTCGCGCCAGCCCCGACAATCGCGAAGCTTAACAGGCTTTTGTTCTTCTCAAGAACTGCCTTCTCGCAGGTCGTGATGATATGATTACGCAATGCAATCGCATCGCTAAGGTTTTTAAGCGCAAAGGCATTTTCCTTTGCGCCTGGAGTCCCGAAATAGTTCGTTTCTGCACCCGCAGAAATGACGAGATAATCATACGAATAAGTAACCCGCGATGTTATCACTTCCTTGGTTCCTGATTTTATTTCCACGACAGTGTCCTCGACGAACTTTATGCAATCGCCGCGGAAAACTTCGCGAATTGGTTCGACGATGCTTTCTGGAGATAGGCCGCCAGTCGCGACTTCATGAAGCAGAGGAGTGAAAAGGAAGTAGTTTGACGGATTTATAAGCGTGATTTCAGCTGTCTCACAGTCAAAAAACTTCTCAAGATTTTTAGCCGTATAGATGCCTCCGAAGCCTCCGCCGACGATTACTATTTTTGTTTTATTCATGCGTCATTCGTACCTCAGCGCTTCGATCGGGTTAAGCTTTGATGCCCGCCGAGCCGGATAATACCCAAATACTATACCAATAAAAGCTGAAACCCCAAAGGCGAGTAAAATTGATCCGGTTGAAACGCTTGTTTGTAGAATGCCGAAGTACGATATACCGAAGGAGATTGCCCAGCCAAGAATGACGCCGATGAGCCCCCCGATGAATGTAAGAGCAATGGCTTCTGAAAGGAATTGGATATTTATATCTTTTCTTTTTGCCCCAATCGCTTTGCGTAAACCGATTTCTCGAGTTCTTTCTGTGACTGTCGTGAGCATCATATTCATGATTCCAATTCCGCCAACGAGAAGCGAAATACCCGCAACAGCCCCAAGCAGGATAGTGAATGTCTGTGTAACGCTTGACGCAGCAGCAACTATATCAGCTTGATTAAAAATGCTGAAATCAGCAAGAGTTGCGCCCTTTATGTTGTGTCGATCAAGCAAAAGATTTGTAACATCTTCTTGGAGTTGAGTCATCGACTCAGCGTCTTTTGCCTGGATGCTGATAGATGTCACGTAATTATCACCGACAATGTATCTTTGTGCTGATGTCAGTGGAATGAAAACTATATCGTCCTGATTGCTAAAACCGCTTCCTCCTTTTGTTTTTGTCACGCCGATGACCTTAAATTCGATGTTCTTGATACGGATTGTTTGTCCGACTGCTTCTGCCCCCTCGCCGAAAAGACTGTCTCGTGCCGTTGGTCCAAGCACTACGACTTTCGAAGCGCTTTTCATATTCTGCTCCGTAATGAAGTTTCCTTCATCAATTTCAACATTCCTGACGGTTGGATAGCTTGGTGTGCTGCCGAGGACGGAGGTATTCGTATTTTTGCCTTTGCTGACGATTTGGTATCTGCCAGAAAGCTCTGGTGAGACCGCCTGTGCGATCGATATCTCTTTTGAAATTGCGTCAGCATCAGCTTGGACTAGGCTTCGTGCAGATCCTTGACCGCCGCTTATTTGGACTCCAGGACCTCTCTGTACTCCGGGCATAACAGTGATTAGGTTTGATCCGATGGACTGGATGCTTGATTGGATGGAGCTCTGAGCGCCCTGCCCAATAGAAACCATGGCGATAACAGAGCTTATTCCGATGACGATGCCAAGCATGGTCAATCCAGAGCGCACTTTGTTTGATGAAAGAGCGGAGTACGTTTCCTGAAATATGTCTAGAGTAGTCATGTTATTTTATAATTCTCCTATTGTGGGACTTTGAATCGCTAATGATCGAGCCATCCTTAATGTGAATGATTCTATCTGCGTGCTCTGCCACGTCATGCTCATGAGTAATAAGGATAATGGTTCTTCCGAATTCCTTATTAAGTCTTTGGAAAGTTCCAAGAACGATTTCACCAGTTTTGGAATCAAGATTTCCAGTCGGTTCATCTGCCAGGATTAGTTTGGGATCATTGACCAGAGCTCGCGCGATTGCGACGCGCTGTATCTGACCGCCAGAAAGCTGGTTTGAGAGATGATGAAAATGTGTTTCGTCGAATCCAGCGGAAAGCAAGGCTTTTTTTGCACGACTTTCTCTTTCCTCATGCCTGATGCCGTCATAGACAAGGGGAAGACTCACATTTCTGATTACGCTTGCACGAGGGAGAAGGTTGAATGATTGAAAGACGAACCCGATTTTATCCCGCCTGATATCAGCCAAAGCATCATCGGTCATTTTGGAAACATCTTTGTTGTCGAGGAGATATTTCCCACTCGTGGGCGTATCAAGGGCTCCAAGAATATGCATCAATGTTGATTTTCCAGAACCAGAAGGTCCCATGATAGCGACGAATTCGCCATCCTTGATCTCGAAGCTAACACCCTTGAGGGCTTGAAAGCTTGTAGCGCCAGATTCATATGTCTTTGTAACATTTCTTACTTCGATCATGTAGGTTTGATTTATCTATTTATACGCACGGCATTGCCAGAATTCGTTCGCGTACCGCCGCCGAAGAGGCTTGGAGCCGCCGCAGCTGTAGTTTTTGCTGCAGTTCCTGCAACGGTTCTTGTGATTATTTCATCACCTGCGTTGAGTCCAGAGATTATTTCAGTAACTGTGTCGTTTGAGAGTCCGACCTTAACAGGAATCCTATGAGGAGGATTTCCAGCTTCAACATATGTAAGATTGCCTTGAGTTTTGATTGCGCTGTTTGGCACGGTCAGAACATTCTCTTTTGATTCAACAATGACCGAAGCACTGACGCTCATTCCAGACTTAATGCGGTCATCTTGGGTGTCTAACACGATTTCGACGTTATAATTTACAACACCCTGAGATACTGTTCCGATAAGATCGACAGCAGTAACCGTTCCATCAATGATGAGGTCATCGATCGCATCAAAAGTCAGCTTCGCCTTCTGTCCGACATGCACTTTTGAAACATCGATTTCATTGAGCGTGATGCTTGTAAGCTTTTGGCTTGAAACGATAGTACCGATCGCTGTTCCAGAGCTTACGGAATCAGTCGGCTTTACAGAAAGTTTTGCCAACAGCCCGTCGAAAGGAGCGCGAATGAAATAGTCCTGATAATCATTTTGTTTCTGAAGAAGGGAGAGCTGCTGAGATCGAAGGTCAAGGCTGTCGAGACCGTCTTTCAAGTCTGCAAGATCAGCTTTTGCCTTAGCAATATCTTGCATTGTACTGATCATGGATGTTTTTGATGAAAGTAGGCTTGTAAGATCAGAATTGGCTGTTGATGTCCATGTTGCAATGTCTGTAATCGGAGTCTCGGCATTCTCATTATCATTTTGCGTTTTTATGTACTCGACAGCATTTTGGGCGTTTTTAAGCGCTTCAGAAATATCTTTTACAAGCAAATAAGTTTTTCCGGTAAATGATTCGATTGTAGACGTGGCGCTCGTTCTTGAGATATTTTTAAATTCGGTCAGAAGGTCGTCATAGGCGGCACTGGCTTTATCGTAGCCAAGTACAGTTTTTTCCCTGTAAGCAAGAGCGACTTGCCCGACTGATCTGACTTTTTCAGTCTGCAAATACCCATCGCGAGAATATATAACGGAATTCAAGCCATTCACTATCTCAGGCAAATCAAGAAATGTCGCGACGAGCGTGTTGAATCCTTCCTCATAAGATTTTTGGTTACTTAGCACAGCATCCGTCACGGCGTTTTCGGCATCAATGATGTCAGCAGCGTCAGCCGGCTTGACCGCTTTTTCGTAGGCAATCTTAGCGCTTTCAAGAGTTATTGCAGCGTCTCGCGTATCAACTTGTGCAATGAGCGTTCCTTTCTTTATCATTGTTCCATTTGCAGCTGTATTGAGGTAGGTAAGATCGCCCGAAGCTTTGCTTTTTATTTCGACCTGGCTTGAAGCGGAAACTTGGCCTGTCCCAGTGATATTCGTGACTACATCGCCAAGCTTTGCCTTTGCTGTAATATATGTCATTTCACCAGCAGTTGAGGTTGACTTTGCATAAATCCAGTAGCCTGCGCCAATGAGCCCGAGCAGTATAAGCATGCTTAAAATCTTCCTCGTTTTAATGAAGTGCTTTATTTTTTTCATGATTATTGAGGATTAGTCGAGATTGAGCCGGCAGCTGGCGGCGCGGGGATTATCCTGATGAATTTCGCTACTACCTGACCATCATCGTTTGGCGCGCCAAGAACAGCGATGTGCTGATCTATTGAAAGCTTATCGAGAGAAGATGCATCTCGAAATTGTCGCACCTCTGTACTGTCGTTTGTCAGGATGATTTTTTCAATGTTATCCGGTCCAAGAACCACAAGTGTCGGGAGATTTATCTTTATGATTTTACCAATGGCACCGTGACCGCCAGAAAATTCATCACGAAACATCATCTTTCCGCCCATTCGCCCTGGGCCATCCTCAAATGCTCGGTAAAAATTATCTCCTCCTCTGAAGAGGAAAGATGCCTTACTGAATCCCACGAAGACGCCCGCCTGAAAGATTGCAAATACGACTGCTAGTCCTATGATTCCGATGATGGCCGCATTCATTTTTCCTAGTCGCCCCGGTTTTGTTTCCATGTTATTTTTTTAAATTAATGCTTTTTTGAATAATTGAAGCTGCGTAGTTCTCATTGCAGACCAAAGGAAAAGCGCTCCTATGCCACAAAGCATCGCCAATCCAAGAAATGGCAATGATTCAGCCATTGAAAGCGACAACTCCTTCCAATACGCAAGGGTTTTCACATCAGAAAACAACAGTGAGAAATATTCAAAAGAGCCAGAAGTCAGAAGAATATCCTTTACATATATTCCTGAAGCTATGATTCCAGCAAATGATCCCAATGAAAGAAGTCCGTAGCCGGTTTGGCGCATGAATATCCTGTGCTTCCGAATACTTTGGATCTTGCTTATGGTGTCCTGTTCGAGCCCAGGCAATGTTTGGTTATAATCTTTGATCATACAGGTAGTACGTTTGAAGTTATGGTTTTGGTGCATTCTGGCTTTCGATATATTTCCTAAGAGAAATGAGAGCGCGGCGATACTGGCTTTTAACGGTATTCATGGGCTTGCTCAGGACCTCGGAAATTTCTTCGAAAGTCATTTCTTCGCCGTTATGGAGCAGGATCACAGTTTTCTGGTCGAAGGGAATTGATCCAAGCGCATTTTTGATTATTTCGATATTCTCATTTCGCTCGAATATCTCATTTGGGAGAAGCTGATCATCAGGGATATTCGCGTCAAAGATGTTCTTTTCATCATCAAGCGAAGAAAAATTCACTGATTTATTTTTTCTTAACTTGTCAATCGCGCCATTTTTCGCTATTGAAAAAATCCAGGTTTTGAAGTTCTTGCTAGTGTCGAATCTATCAATATGCTTCCAGGCCTTAATGAATGCCTCCTGTGTCGCATCACGTGCTTCATCAGAATTGCCAAGCAACTTGAGCGTGAAACGATAAATCGCCTGGCTATGGCGATTGATAAGGCCATCAAAGGCCTTGTGGTTGCCTTCCGCATAAAGGGCAATAAGCTGGGCATCAGTTAGATTTTCCATGCTATACGTATTATAATACAAAACACCACAGTGTATAAATACATACTAAAACCTATTTTTTTCAAGTTCAATCCGGAATCCGTACACGATTTTATGGTTTGGTTCGGTGAATTCATGGGAAAGTCCTGGCTTGGAAGATGGATTGTGAGTCTGCCTTACGGATATCGAGGGAAAGATATATCAAAAACGGTAGATGGAATTACATACAGAACGCCTTTTCTTTTATCTGCAGGATTCGACTATAACGCACGCCTTACGAATATCCTGAATTCGATTGGACTTGCCGGCGAAGAGGTCGGATCTGTTACGGCACGGCCTTGTGTTGGAAATCCCAAACCGCACCTCACTCGTTTGCCCAAGTCAAAAAGCATCCTTGTAAATAAAGGGCTGATGAACGACGGAGTCGATGCAATTATCGAGAGAATTAAAAAGAATAGGAAAGTGAACGGTTTTGTGGTGGGCGTCAGCATTGCTCGGACCAATGATGATAAATCGGCTTCCATCGAAGCAGGCATTGAAGACTACTGCTATTCCTTCAGACGGCTTAATGAAGAGAATGTCGGAGACTACTATACGATCAACATTTCCTGCCCGAACTCCTTTGGAGGCGAGTCTTTTATAAATCCTGAGCTTCTGCCTAAGCTTCTAGATGCGCTTAAGAAAATCCCATGCGTTAAGCCTGTATATGTCAAGATGCCGATTAATATCCCATGGGATCATTTTGATTCATTGCTTCAGATAATAGACAGGAGTGGCTTTCATGGCATTGTGATTGGGAATTTAAATAAAGATTACAGCAAGCTTGATGTGAGGGGCGAGGCGCCAAGAGAATATAGCGGTGGAACAAGCGGGAAACCCTGCACACACCTTTCAACAGAGCTCATCTATAAGACTAAAGAGCTTTACGGCAACAGATTCACCATAATCGGCGTGGGCGGGGTGTCGAGCATTGAGACTGCGCAGGAGAAATTCACTGCCGGAGCGGATTTGGTTCAGCTTATCACGAGCCTCATATATGTCGGACCAGGGCTTGTGAAGAAATTATGTAAAAATGTTCAAGCAAATTAGTCATGATATAATAATGATATGAAAAAAATACGAGTCGCCATCAACGGTTTCGGCCGCATCGGACGTGCATTTTATAAAGTAGCAAAAAAGAATCCAGAAATCGAAATCGTAGCCGTAAACGACCTTGCTTCCGTCGATAACATCAAATATCTTTTAAAATATGACTCTGTCTATGGAATGAGTGACCTTACGCTTGATGGCGTAGAGTACTTGAGCGAGAAGGACCCGACAAAGCTGCCTTGGGCGAAGCTCGAGATTGATATCGTTGTTGAATCAACAGGTCTTTTCACCTCAAGCGACAAAGCGCAGGCTCATATTGTTGCAGGTGCAAAGAGGGTGGTTGTTTCTGCCCCAATCAAGGATGACTCGATGTCAGTCATTCGCGGTGCGACTGTCCTTATGGGAATTAATGAAGACAAGCTTTCTACTTGCGAAATTTCTTCAAATGCTTCTTGCACGACGAATGCCGGAAGCCCGTTGCTTGCAATTCTCGACGATGCTATCGGCATTGAGAAAGCAGTTCTCAATACCGTTCATGCTTATACAGCCAGCCAGTCTATTGTTGATGGTCCAGCGAAGAAGGATATGCGAGAAGGCCGAGCAGCGGCGCAAAATATTGTCCCTTCTACGACAGGTGCTGCAATCGCCGTTGCGAAGGTCATGACGCAGTTTGAAGGGCTTTTTGATGGCATTTCGATCCGAGTTCCAGTCGTGGCAGGCTCTATAGTCGATGTTACGTTCATTGCGAAGAAGAATACTTCAGTTGAAGAAGTGAATTCAATTTTGAAAAAGGCAGCAGCAGAGGATGCACGCTGGAAGGGAATATTTACGGTTACAGAAGAAAACCTCGTGTCTTCAGACATAAAGGGAAATCCGCATGCGTCTATTGCGGATCTTGCGTTTACGAAGGTGGTTGGAGGAAATCTCGTGAAGGTTTTGGCGTGGTATGACAATGAGATGGGGTATACGCATACGCTGGTGAGGCATGTGATTGAGGCGGGGAAGCTTACTCGATAATTTAAATTTTTTGGGTTTCTATCGCTAAAACTTTTTTGGAATTAGCCAAAAGTTATGGTATAATAGGTACATGCAAAACGTCGATGCAATCAGCAAGGAACGCGCAAAAAAACTGTTTGGCAGCCAAGAAATTGAAAGTTTCGAGGTGGGCACGGTCAAAGGCCTGCAACAGGTTCATGAATATCTGTTCAAAGGACTTTATGATTTTGCCGGTCAGATCCGCACGAAAGACATGAGCAAGGGGGGATTTAGATTCGCCTCTTGTTTATATTTGAGTGAAAGTCTCAAAAGCATCAGCATTATGCCAGAAAGCACTTTTGAGGAAATTATAGCGAAATATGTGGAAATGAATATAGCTCATCCGTTTATGGAAGGCAATGGACGTAGTATGAGAATCTGGTTGGATTTGATTTTTAAAAAAAACCTCAAGCGATGCATTGATTGGGCGAAGATTGATAAAGCGGATTATTTGAATGCTATGCAGCGAAGCCCAGTGAACGACCTCGAAATTCGCGAGCTTTTACATGCAGCTCTAACTGATAAAATCGATGATCGCGATGTTTTTATGAAGGGTATTGAACAGTCATATTATTATGAGGAAGTAGATTTTTATAAAGCATAATTACACTCTTCCCGCTGGACATTTTGTCAAGATTTATTGTTGAACTGTCGAAAAACCTAAATCTTCATTAATTCTTCATTTCGCTTCTGTATCATGTGATATTATTACTTAATAATTAATCTATGATGCAAGAATCCTACAATTCTCCATTTGTTACCAAAGCTGATTTTGATTCCCTGAGGAAAACTTCAGAGAACGGTTTTATTATTACTGATGAAAACTTTTCAAAAATCGATCGAAGATTCAATGAAGTTGATAAGAAGTTTGATTACATGACCGAAGCTATGATGGGTAATTTTGATCGTGTGTATGAAAGATTCGATAAAATCGATGACAGATTCGATAAGATTGATGCTGAATTTGGCGGGGTAAAAAGTGACCTCGATCTCATAAAGAGACATTTGGGAATAAAAGATGCTACAATAAGCGCATAAACTTATGAAGATATTACTTGCCGCAGACCATGCCGGATTCGGACTCAAGAACAACATAAAGGACTTTCTTATCGCTGAAGGGTTTCAAATAGAAGACATGGGAGCTCGCGCTTTCGACCCCGCTGATAATTACCCAGAAATCATGCTGCCAGTCGCTATGAAGATCGTAGATGATCCAGAAAACACGAAAGCAATCGTTTTTGGGAGATCAGGTCAGGGAGAAGCGATTATTTGCAATCGTTTTCCAGGTGTGCGGGCTGATGTTTACTATGGTGGAAGCATGGAAATCGTAAGGCTTTCTCGTGAGCACAATGATGCGAATGTTCTTTCTATTGGCGCTGATTTTGTAAAAGAGAAGGAAGCTCAGGAAGCTGTTCGTCTTTGGATAGCCACGCCCTTCACCCACGAGGAGCGTCATGTAAAAAGGATAGAAATGCTTGATAATATCCAATAGCCAATCAAACAAACATATGGAGATCATACCTGCAATACTGCCGAAGAATTTCAGAGAAATTGAAGAAAATATTGAATTGATCACAGGCCTTTCCCCGCTCGTTCAAATAGATATTTGCGATGGCAAGTTCGTGCCGAGCATTACCTGGCCTTATTGGAAGCAGGATGAGAATTTCGAGTCGATTCTTCGCGAAGAACGAGGAATGCCAGAATGGGAGCAGATAAACTATGAATTTGATCTCATGATCGATAATCCTACCGTCGACGATGCTCGCAAGTGGCTTTCAGCTGGTGCTGAAAGAGTAGTTCTACATCTCGAGAGTTCAAAGGACCTCACACCGGTTCTAGACGTCCTTAAAGGTCTCGTGGAAATTGGAGTTGCTATTGGTCAGGCGGCAAACGTAGAAGATTTAAATAAATATGTGGATAAAATTCAGTTTGTACAGGTAATGGGAATTCGAAAAGCAGGTTTTCAAGGACAGAAATTCGAACCAGGAACTATTGATAAGGTAAAAGAAGTCAAAGCGATGTTTCCAGAGCTTAAGGTCCAGATTGATGGGGGAGTTTCTCTTGAAACAGCTCCTCTCCTGAAGCATGCAGGCGCCGATAGGTTGGTTGTCGGGTCAGCGATCTTCAATTCAGAGAACATTGTGGATACTTACGCTGATTTTCAGGCGATATAGGTGATATACTTAAGGGTAATCATGGCCCTTCAACCTCTCACAGACGAAAAAGCCCAATTCCTTTTTGAAAAAGCGCATGCTATAAGGCAGTCGATTATCGAGATGCTCATAGAAGCCAAGTCCGGCCATACTGCCGGACCACTTGATATGGCTGATATTTTCACATATCTGTATTTCCATGCGCTCAAACATGATCCGAAGAAGCCCGACTGGGAATACCGGGACCGCCTCGTTCTTTCCAATGGACATATTTGCCCAGTCCTTTACGCGACTATGGCGCATGCGGGATATTTTCCTCTTTCAGAGCTGAAAACTCTACGAAAATTCGGCAGCAAGCTTCAGGGACATCCTCACCGGGAATATTTGCCTGCGCTGGAGAATTCTTCAGGTCCCCTTGGCTCTGGTTTGTCGCAACTCGTCGGAATGGCGCTCGCAGAACGCATTGATTTTGAAAAAACTTCAGGAAAGCAGTTCATTTGTCTTGTCGGAGACGGAGAGCTTGATGAAGGGCAGAATTGGGAGGCAATCATGCTTGCAGGAAAGGAAAAATTACAGAATGTGGCGGTTTTTGTTGATAGGAATAACATCCAGATCGATGGATTTACCGAAGACATCATGCCTTTGGACCCGCTTGGAGCGAAGTGGGCCGCTTTCAACTGGCATGTGCAGGAGATAGACGGGCATAGTTTTAGGGCAATTGATCAAGCGTATACCCAGGCGCTTGCAGTTTTCGACAAGCCGTCAGTCATTATCGCGAATACGATTTCTTCGAAAGGAATTCCAGCTTTCGAGCGCATGTTCGAATGGCACGGCAAGCCGCCAGGGACGCCGGAAGAGATAAGTATTGCGAGGAAGGCGTTAGGAATTAAAGTATAATTAAATTATATGCAAAACACAAAAAGATATTGGTTGAAGGGAGGAATTGTATTTACAATAATATATTTAATTATTGCAGTATTGTATATCCCCCCTTTCGTCATAAGATACGATCTTACAATTTTCCCGCTTGATGCACTTAATCTTCTTGGAAAATACTCCGGATTTCATTTAAGTTTGCTCGGCCATTCTGCAGCAGGTTTTCTAGGACTTATTATTGCCTTTGTAATTATTTTACTAGTTTACATTGGTATAGGCGTGCTTGTAGGTTATTTCTACGGAAAAATTAAGAATAGGAATAGAAGCTTATAGAATAGGGTATCTAGACGCTTACTAGTTCTTATCGCTCAATCAAAAATTTATCAGGATTTTAGAACTTCTTAGGTTTTTCTTCATCTGGCTCTGCTAGAGTTGGGTGATGGAAGTTATTTACTATAATGAAAAAGTAAAAGGATTTATAAGAAGTCTTGATGCTATTTCAGCATCTCGAACAAGAAAGACAATAGGTTTGCTTGAAGAATATGGAAATTTGATTGGTATGCCTGATTCTAAAAGCCTAGGCGGAGGATTATTTGAATTAAGGACACTCGGAAAGAAAAAAGTTAGGATACTGTATATTTTTCATAACGGCAAAGTGTGCATTATTCATGGCTTTATCAAAAAAGCTTGGAAGATAGATGTGAAGGATATCAAGTATGCCAGAAGAGTTCAAAAAGAAATTAATAAGCTTGCTTAATATAACATATATGTTATCATACCAACATGAAAACAAATAAAATGACAACGCATAAAGAATTCATGGAAGAATTTCTTAAGGACCCGGAGAATAAGAAAACTTATGATAGCCTAGAGCTCGAATTCAAGATTTATAATGCTCTCGTCAAGGCACGGATTGAGAAAAAACTTACCCAAAGGCAATTGGCCCAAAAACTCGGCATTGCCCAGTCAGCTCTTGCGCGCTTTGAATCTGGACGCACGAACCCTACTTTGTCATTTCTTCAAAAAGTCACTTCAGGTCTTGGATTGAAACTCACCGTCATATAGCTTGTTTTGTGCGAATATAGGTTATAATTAAGTGCATATGAAATACTTTGAAATTGCACTTAAATTAGGCTTTCTTGCAAACGCAATCTATCTTTTCATAATAAAGGATGTGACCTCGTTCTGGTTCTATCTGATTCTTTTTGTCAGCCTAGGGCTCGGTCTTGTCCTCATTTTCAATAAGGATTCAAGTTACAACTACAAGCAGACAAATAAAGATTATTCCATGAGGAGGATCGAGGGAGGAACCTTGATTGCCTTTTCCATCATCATAGCGTTTGTGAACCTATCTATGCTTTAAAATATGATAAGCCTCTCCCAAAAACTCAACCCAAAGCTGCTCGAGATCGATGTTGAACAAGTTCCCATCCGCAAAGGTTTCGGCGAGGGCCTCTTGAAGGCGGGAGAGTTAGATAAAAACGTTGTCGGACTTTGTGCTGATCTTACGGAATCTACCCAAATGCATCTTTTTAAGAATAAATTTCCAGAGCGATTCATCGAAATGGGCGTTGCAGAACAGAATCTTGCAAGTGTCGCTTCGGGAATGGCAGCTATGAGCAAGATCCCTTTCATTACTTCATATGCGATGTTCAGCCCTGGACGTAATTGGGAACAGATCCGAACGACGATTTGCTATAATGATCGACCGGTAAAGATCGCTGGTTCTCATGCGGGCATCTCCGTAGGACCAGATGGAGGAACACATCAGGCTATCGAGGATCTCGCTATAACGAGAGTGATTCCGAACATGGTCGTCATTTCGCCATGCGATTCCATAGAAGCGAAAAAAGCAACGATCGCCTGTGCCAAGACAAAATTTCCAACATATATACGTCTTGCGCGTGAGAAAACGCCAGTCATTACGACCGAAGAAACTCCTTTCGAAATTGGGAAAGCTCAAGTATTGTTTGAACCTAAATCAGGCAAAGCAGAAATTGGAATTATTGCCACAGGAGCTCTTGTTTATAAAGCGTTGAAAGTTGCACAAGAATTGGAAAAGGAAGGGAAGCGCGTAAAGGTCTTGAATTTAGCGACGATCAAGCCGCTCGATGAAGACGCCGTCTGGAAGCTTGCGCATGAGGCGGGAGCAATAGTCACAGTCGAAGAACATCAGATTGCTGGAGGAATGGGATCAGCTGTTGCGGAATGTCTAGCACAGCATTTTCCAGTACCGATAGAATTTATTGGCGTAAAGAATAAATTTGGCCAATCAGGAACGCCCGATGAACTTCTTGAACACTATGGAATGGGCGAGAAGGATATAAAGAAAGCAGTGCAAAAAGTCCTCTTGCGAAAGAAATAAAGATAAGCCGCTGGTTGATGCCAGCGGCCCGATAACCTAGTTATAATCCTTTTCAAAGGAGCTCGAGGGGGTCATCCCTTTTGGAGCCCTCCTTTTTCGTGTTGCACGAGGATTTTGGGCGTCGTCCTGTTTCCTGAGCCTCTCCGTCATGTTTGAAGCTCTTCCGAGGTTGTTGCCCACCGCGTTTCCAAGAAGATGGCGGAATCTCAATTACGGTTTTTTTCATATTCGTATGTCTTTCTGTGCCTTTCATGGTATATTGTAAATTATTTTATGCCCACCTTCAACCTCTCACAAACCATGACGCCAGCGGGCGACCAGCCAAAGGCGATAGAAGGCCTTACCAGCGGCCTAAAAAAAGGTCTGCGAAAACAGACGCTTTTCGGCGTTACTGGCTCTGGCAAGACTTTTACTATGGCAAATGTCATTGCGAACTATGGCAAGCCGACACTCGTCATTGCCCATAACAAGACTCTCGCAGCTCAGCTTGCGCAAGAGTACCGAGAATTCTTTCCAAATAACGCAGTGCACTATTTCGTCTCATATTACGACTACTATCAGCCGGAAGCCTATATGCCGGTTACGGACACATATATAGAGAAGGAAGCCATGATCAACGAGGAAATCGATCGCCTTCGCCACGCATCGACGCAGGCTCTTTTAACGCGTAAGGATGTAATCATAGTTGCATCAGTCTCTTGCATTTACGGATTGGGAAGCCCAGAAGAATATGAAAAAGTAAATTTGAAGTTGGAAAAGGGAATGGATCTTTCTCGCGCAGAGCTTATCCGCAAGCTTATCGGTGTCCATTTTGAAAGGACAACTTCTGACCTCAATGCAGGGCAGTTCCGTGCGCTTGGAAACATGATAGAGATTATGCCCGTGAGCGACAGGACGGTTTATAGGATTGAGTACGACGGAAGCGTCATTTCAAATATCATCGAACTTGATCCAGTGACGATGGCAGTGCGGGCGACTCATGAGACCGTTTTTCTTTTTCCTGCAAAACATTTCATCAGCACTGATGAGCAATCAAAAAGGGCATTTGAAACCATCAAGGCAGAGCTTGAACAGCGACTGAAGGAGCTAGAAAAGGCTGGAAAAATGCTCGAGGCTGAACGATTGAAGCGTCGCGTGAAGTATGACCTTGCTCTCATAAAGGAGGTCGGGTATTGTAATGGTATCGAGAACTATTCGCGACACTTTTCTGGAAAGAAAGCGGGGGAGGCTCCGGATTCCTTGCTCGCTTATTTCCCGCATAAAGCTGACGGCACCCCTGATTTCCTCACTGTTATCGATGAATCCCATGTTACTGTGCCGCAGCTCGGCGGAATGTATGCGGGTGATGCTTCACGAAAGGAAACGCTTGTTGATTTTGGTTTTCGTCTTCCATCTGCAAAAGACAATCGACCGATGAAGTTTGAGGAGTTCGAAAAGGCTGTCGGTCAAGTCATCTACACGACTGCAACTCCAGGAAAATTTGAAAAGGAACACAGCGAGCAGGTTGTGGAGCAAGTCATTCGTCCTACGGGCCTTATCGATCCAGTTATAGATGTTAATCCGGTTGCAGAAAAAGGAACTTATGTCGGTCAGATCTTCGATTTCATTTCTGAGGCTGAAAAAGTTATTAAAAGGGGAGAGCGAGCAATCGCAACGACTTTAACAAAAAAAATGGCAGAGGACTTGAGCGAATTTCTGAAGGAAAAAGGAATCAAATCAGAATATTTGCACAGCGATATCAAAACAATTGATCGCATCACTATTTTAACCGAGTTTCGAAGAGGAAAATTTGATGTTCTTGTCGGGGTCAATTTGCTACGAGAAGGCTTGGACCTACCAGAGGTTTCCTTGATCGGCATTCTTGATGCCGACAAAGCCGGTTTTTTGCGATCTGAAACTTCATTGATCCAAATCATCGGCCGCGCAGCTCGAAACGTGAATGGCCGCGTGATTCTTTATGCTGACGTCATGAATGATGCGCTCAATTATGCAATAAACGAGACTGCCCGCCGAAGAAAAATCCAGACAGATTACAATACGAAACATGGAATCACTCCCAAAACTATTATCAAGAAAATTCAGGACATCACGGACCAATTGAAGAGCGAGCATGATAAGACCGTTTCCGAAATGATGAAAATTGACGAGGAACTTTTCAATAAGGATCCGAAGAAGCTCATGAAGATAAAGGAAGAGGAAATGAATGAGGCTGTGAAAGTGCTTGATTTCGAGACTGCGGCATTGCTTAGGGACGAGCTACTTGCATTGAAGAAAAGAATGGAGCTATTGTGAGGTTTAAATTAATGCTACAATTACCCCATGAACAAAGAAAAGATTCTCATTGCCCTTGGAGACAGGAATCTCTCAGCTCTCCTTATGCAGCAGCTCAAGGAGCTTGGCTATGGCACTGACAGCGTTACGAACGGCAAGGATGCGCTAGGGAAGATGAAGTCATTCAAGCCTGATCTTGCGCTTATCGATACGAACCTCCCAGTCCTTAACGGCTACGAGGTCCTCATTCAAAAGAGCTTTGACCGTGAAATTACAAAGATACCCGTTATAGTCGTCTCAAATTCAGGAATGCCGATACAGATGAATAAGCTGCCTTCAACGCCGATGATGAAGGACTTCATTATAAAGACACACGTCGAGCCCAGAGAAGTGATTGAAAAGATAGAGAAGGCGCTTGGACGCGAATATTCTATAGATACGGTTGCACCTGTCGTGAAGGATCAATTACATGGAACAGGCAAGAAAGTCCTTTGGGTCGAGGATGACAAGCTTCTGAGCACCATCCTTTCAAAAAAGATTGAAGCGACCGGCTACAAGCTCCTCAAGGCGATCAACGGCAAGGAAGCTTTCGCATTACTGGCGGCAGAAATACCAGATATCATAATCCTAGACATCATTCTTCCGGAAATGAGCGGATTCGAAGTTTTGCAAAAGATAAAGGGCGAGGATAGATTGAGGAAAATCCCAGTGATCATGCTTTCAAACCTCAGCAAGCAGGGAGATATAGAAAAAGCAAAACTGCTCGGAGCCAATAAATTCGTAGTAAAGGCAGCTGTTTCTCTCGATGAGATTATCCGCGAGATCGACGCTCTCATAAAAAAATAGTTGCCTAATCCCCATATCCTGATATAGTTAACCATCAATATTTATGGTTAAAAAGACAGATGAAAAAATCATTGTCCGGGGAGCTCGCACTCACAATCTCAAGAATATTACGGTCGAAATGCCACGCAACAAGATAGTGGCCATTACCGGCCTTTCTGGGTCTGGAAAGTCATCGCTTGCTTTCGATACGATCTTTGCTGAGGGGCAGCGCCGCTATGTCGAATCCCTTTCTTCATACGCGCGCCAGTTCCTTCGTCAGATGCAGAAGCCTGATGTCGATGAGATCATCGGTCTTTCTCCTGCGATTTCAATTGACCAAAAGTCCCGATCAAACAATCCTCGATCGACCGTAGCGACGATTACGGAAATTTACGACTACCTTAGAATTCTTTTTGCCCGCGTTGGTAAGCCACACTGCCTGACATGCGGACGCGAAATCCATCGAATTTCAAAAGAAGAAATTCTTGAAACCATCATCAGACAGGTGACGACTCACAATAAGCCAGAGAAAAAAACAGAAAAGACCGTCATGGGCGTCGAGGTCAGCGATCAGAAGGTAAAAGTCTATGCGCCGATTGTCGTCGGACGAAAAGGCGAATACTACCAGCTTCTTTATGATCTTCTCGGAAAGGGATATGACAGGGTGAAGATTGATGGAAAGGTCATGCGTCTTCGAGAGCAGATCATCCTTGATAAGAATAAGAAGCATGACATTGATGTGCTTGTCGATGAGCTTTTTCTGAGCGAATTCAAGAATAATCTCAAGGACAATAACAAGCAGCGTGATAATGCCAAGGAACGTCTTTCAGAGGCCCTTGAAAAAGCGATCGAGGAGGCCCAAGGACTTATTAAAATTGAGTTTCCGGATGAAGAAAAGCTCATGTCAGTAAAGTTCATGTGCCCGTACGACGGTTTTTCATATCCAGAGATTGAACCCCGTCTGTTCTCTTTCAATTCTCCGTATGGAGCCTGCACCACCTGCAATGGGCTTGGCACAAAGGAATTTTTTAGCAATGAGGACTGTCAGGCCTGCAAGGGTGCGCGTCTCCGTGACGAGGCCCTGCATGTAAGAATTAATGATAAGAACATCGTTGATGTGACTTCGATGTCGATTGAACAGGCGGAAATCTTTTTTGATGAAATAAAGCTGACCGAAACAGAAAAAGAGATTGCAAAAGTCATTCTTAAGGAAATCGAATCGCGTCTGCAATTCATGATAAATGTCGGCATAGAATATCTGACCCTTGATCGACGCGCCCACACGCTTTCTGGAGGGGAAGCGCAGCGCATCCGCCTTGCTTCGCAGCTCGGTTCTGGCCTTGTAGGGGCACTTTATGTGCTTGATGAGCCGACTATAGGCCTTCACCAGAGAGATAATGATCGCCTCATCAAGACCCTGACGAGCCTTCGTGATCTAGGAAATACAATTATTGTCGTTGAGCACGATGAGGATACGATGTTTGCGTCTGATTATATTATCGATATCGGACCTGGTGCAGGTGTTCATGGAGGTGGGGTCGTCGTTTCTGGCTATCTTGATGAGCTTCTTACGGCGAAGAAGAATGTTTCCGGTTCCCTTACGCTTTCGTACCTTCGGGGAGAAAAGAAAGTCGAGGTTCCAGAGACTCGCCGCGAGCCGAAAGGAAAGATTGTTGTAAAGGGCGGAAATATTTTCAATATAAATGATATGAATGCTGAAATTCCTCTCGGCTGCCTTAACGTGATCACTGGAGTATCCGGATCAGGAAAATCTTCATTCATGTATGAGATTCTTCACAAAAACTTGCAGGCTCGACTTGAATTTCGACACCGAACGGCTCAGGTTTACAATTGCACGAGCTTTGCTGGCAGCGAATACCTCGGTCGAACCATCCTTATTGACCAGTCAGCTATTGGACGAACGCCTCGATCGAATCCAGTCACTTATACGGGCGCGTGGACGCATATCCGAGACCTCTTTGCTGCGTCTGCAGAGGCCCGCGCTCACGGCTGGGGACCAGGACGGTTTTCTTTCAATGTCAAAGGCGGACGTTGTGAGGCATGCCAGGGCAACGGGGAAATTGCTGTCGAGATGCACTTCTTGCCGACTGTTTATGTTCCTTGTGAAGTTTGCAATGGCAAAAGATTCATGAAGGAGACGCTTGATATCAAATACAAGGGAAAAAACGTTTATGATATTTTGCAAATGACTGTCGAGGAAGGATTGAAATTCTTCGAGGATATTCCTGCAGTTTCAGATCGTCTCAGCACGCTTCAGGAGGTGGGCCTCGGCTACCTCCAGCTCGGACAGTCCGCAACGACGCTTTCCGGCGGGGAAGCGCAGCGAGTGAAGATTTCCTCGGAGCTTTATCGTGCTCATTTGCAGAAGACCATCTATCTTTTGGACGAACCGACAGTCGGGCTTCACTACGAAGATGTGCGAAAGCTCATTGAAATACTTCAGAGACTTGTTGAAAAAGGGAATACTGTCGTCGTCATCGAACATAACCTCGATCTCATCAAATCCGCCGATTACATTATCGACATCGGCCCGGATGGAGGCGCGCGAGGGGGAAAAATCGTCGCAAAGGGAACTCCGGAAGACGTTGCACGGAATGAAAAGTCATATACCGGTCAGTATTTGAAGAGAGCTTTGGAGAAATAATATTTAGAATAAAAAACAGCGCCTCATCATACATAAGAGGCGCGTCTGTGAAAAAGTGATTTCATTGGTGTGAGGACAATGACAACCTGTCCTCATCCTTTTCCCTGCATCGCCACCGATATATGTTAATGGCAATGACGCAAAGGATGTAAATGGGTCCGGCTAAGGCCAGTATTGCTGGCTTAAAGAATGTTGGGGCATCAGGTCCGAACGCACCGTAGGCGTTGAACCATCCAATCAGGTTCCAGATAAACCATGACCAGTAAATAATGCTCACTGCCCGTTTGACATGTGTCCAGAGTAACACGATCAACAATACCAAACAGATGAGCGCCGTAGCGCCATATCCGATCCAGTGCATCAGATAACATATACTGGTAAAGACTACAGCAGCACCGCCTGCAATGAGAGGGCGGTCGCTGGGTAGCAGATCTGGCATAGGTTTATTAATGGCATCCAGATTGATTAGCCACCGTAAGAATCGTTTCGTCAAATATGTTAGGGTCATGTTAAGGTCCTCTCAGGGTTAGCTGCAGTTGAACTTATTCGAAATATACTGTACACTCATATTAATGATTAGTCAAGACTTCAAAAAACTATCCTTACCAGAGGCTCCTGGAGTTTATTTTTTTAAGGATTCTCAAGGAAATATCCTCTATATCGGACGAGCAACCTCGCTCTATGATCGCGTGCGTAGCTATTTCAGCAATGACCTTATTGCCACTCGTGGTCCACTGCTTGTGGACATGGTCACAAAGGCTTCTACCATCGAACACATGCAGACTGATTCAGTTCTTGAAGCGATCATTCTTGAATCAAATGAAATCAAGAAGCATCTGCCGTATTTCAATACGAAGGAAAAAGACAATAAAAGCTACAACTATCTCATTATCAGCGACGAAGAATTTCCTCGCATAATCATCGCCCGAGGGCGTACACTTGAGAAGCTCGATGAAGAAAAACTCGGCTTCAAGATTAAGTATCAGTTTGGACCATACCCACAAGGCACACTTCTTCGTGATGCACTCAAGATCGTACGTAAGATTTTCCCATTTCGTGATGCCAAAGCAACACTCAGGCATCAGGAGGCTTTTTACCGGTCTCTCGGTCTTTCTCCGGATACAGATTCGCCCGAAGCGAAGAAGGACTATCAGAAAACAATCCGAAATCTTGTCCTCTTTTTTGAAGGGAAAAAAGGTCAGCTCATAAAAACGCTTGAAAAAGAGATGAATGAGCATGTGGCAGTACAGGAATTCGAAAAAGCTCAAAAAGTGCGCAACACGCTTTATGCTTTGAATCATATTCAGGATGTGTCGCTGATTAAATCAGTAGAAGCAATAGAAAATATTGAGGGTTTTCGGATCGAAGCATACGATATTGCTCACATGTCAGGAAAGGATACTGTTGGCGTCATGACAGTTGTTATAAATGGCGAAGCGCAAAAATCTCAGTACAAAAAATTTAAAATATCAAAGGATGCGAATAATGACACTGCCGCATTGAATGAAATCCTTACTCGCCGTTTCAATCATCCAGAATGGAAGCTCCCAGATCTTATCGCTATCGATGGAGGGATGGGCCAATTGAATGTAGCAAAGGAAATTGTTAAAAACATTCCGATTGTTTCTATTGTAAAGAATGAAGCACACAAACCAGACCATTTTCTTGGTGATGAAAAGATGTTTGAGGTGCATGGTAAGGACATTCTGCTTGCCAATAGCGAGTCGCATCGATTTGCAATCGCGTATCATAAAAGGCTTAGAAATAGAGCCTTCCTGAAAAGAGTTGCAAAGTAGTTGAAAAGGTGGTATAATATTACCTAGTTGAATTTTGTTTCCTCTAAGGGTTGTCGTGGCGTCCATCCACTAAGGCCTTGGAAACATTCCCGTTGCAGGATTGGTCGGTAAACGGTTCCTCCGTTCGCCCGATCCTGCAGCGTTTTTATTTGCAAAATTGCCGTGGTGTGATATAAATTATTCTAGCCCACACGTGAAATCGTTCTTTGTTTACCCAGTGGTTCAAAGTCGCTCCGAGAGCTTTTACTCGGAGCATGTGAATTCGTGCCGGCAGGGGAAACCTTGTCGGCACGTTTATTTTTTCCATAGTATAATGATTCATATGCACAAAACCCGCGTCGGGGTCCTTCGGGGAGGACCAAGCAACGAGTATGAAGTTTCGCTGAAAACTGGCGCAACGGTTTTGAATCATCTCCCCACAGATAAATATAGCGTGAGGGATATCCTTATAGACAAGAAAGGCGTTTGGCATATGCACGGCCTTCCTATAAAGCCCCATGTCGCACTCAATCATTTTGATGTTATTTTCAATGCGCTCCACGGCCACTACGGCGAGGATGGGAAGGTTCAGCATACGCTTGAGACACACGGGATTCCCTTTACTGGCTCAGGTTCTTTTGCTTCAGCTATCGGAATGAACAAGCAGCTTTCAAAGAATGTCTACAAAAAGGAGAACATGAAAACTCCGCAGTCATTGCTGCTTGAATCTCTTCAGAACATCAGCGTCGAAGCTCATAAGGCGTTTCAAAAATTTCCTTTGCCGGTCATTGTGAAGCCGACTTCAAGCGGATCATCGGTCGGGGTGAAGATAGTAAGGGGCTTTCCTGAATTGGAAGAAGCAATTAGGCAAGCTTTCGAACACAGCAACTCCGTTTTGATCGAAGAATTTATTGATGGGATTGAGGCAACTGTCGGAGTTGTCGATGGTTATCGTGACCATGATCTCTATGCTTTACCGCCGATTGAAATACGTCCTCATGGAGACAGGTTTTTTGACTTTGAAGCGAAGTATGGCGGATTGTCGGATGAGATTGTTCCTGGTAATTTTACAGAGACTCAAAAGAGGGAATTGGAGCAGATGGCAAAGCAGGCACATCAGGCTCTCGGACTCCGCCACTATTCGCGCTCCGATTTCATGATCCATCCGAAGCGAGGCATCTTTATCCTCGAGACTAATACGCTGCCAGGACTCACTGAAGAGTCTCTTATTCCAAAGGCGCTTCACTCAGTCGGCGCTTCGCTTGAGCATTTTCTTGATCATATCGTCCAGCTTGCAATTAACAAGAAATAGGGTAGAATATTTTCCACTGGGCCCTTAGCTCATCTGGTAGAGCACCTCATTTGCAATGAGGGGGTGGCAGGTTCGAGTCCTGTAGGGTCCACAGCATGAAAAAAGAGTGACACCTGTCACTCTTTTTTCTATGCCTAGTGACTTCACTTGGACGAGAAAGCCGGACTGAGCGAAGGCGAAGGGAGAAAGGGTGTGGGATACCTTTTCTCGGGTCGCAGGGTGAGCCAACAGGCGAGAACCCGTGACCGAGTCTGTAATGTCTCAAGTTTTATCCTCCAGCTGTTCGCACTTTTCCACAGTTGATTTTTGTGGGATATTCCTGTATAGTATGCGCATAAGTCACCCGCGCCTCTGCAAAGAGTGTGCGGGTTTCTTTTTGGGGTTATAATGGAAACCATGGAAAGGATTACTGTATACATAGATGGTGGCAATTTTTATCACTTGGTGGTAAAGAAGCTTGGCATCAAAGAGAATGATTTTGATTTTGAGGCTTTTGCTAGTCTTCTTATTGATGGTCGTACTGCCAGTGAAAATTCAAAAAGGTTTTATAAAGGCACCATTCGCGAGAAAGAAGGTGATCTGCTTAGCAAAGAACTGATGTCGAAACAGACGAAGCTTTTTACCATTCTTAAAAAGTGTGGCTGGGATATAAAGACAAGCAAGTTAAGAACGAGAATTGAGGAACTGGTTGTCGATAATCGTGTTCTTGAGTATAAAAAGCTCAAGAAAATAGGCATAGAAAAGATACATACCGAAAGAATGAGAGAAAAGGGTATAGATGTAAAAATCGCAACAGATTTATTGGTAGGAGCTTTTGATAATAAATATGACACTGCCATTGTTGTCAGCTCTGACTCCGATCTCGTGCCAGCGATAGATTGGGTTAGAAATAGAATGAAAAAGAAGGTTGAATATATAGGGTTCTCTATTCCCGATGCCAGCAACCCAGAAAAATCAACGAAGCCACTCATGATGATGTTCAATAAGACTGACGTTCAAAGAGTTTTCTCTGATGTTGAAATGAGGAAGTTCATTAAGCCGCCTGAAAAGACGCTTTTCTCGAAATAATTATAGTGGGTGTAGCTGTGGGGTAATTTACAATATGGCCTTATCTGCTTTCAATATAAGCTTCAATCTCTCGCATTCCTTAGCGAATTGGTTCCATAATGGAATATTGAAGTCCACAGATTAATGTTTGTGTGTTATAGTATTAAAATAAATAAAGATACATGTCCATACACAATATCAACTTTAGGAACGCGCTTTCAAAGTCCCAGAAGTTTATCCTAATATGGATAATTGTTGTGAGTGTGCCAGCTCTTTTGCTCATGAGTACACTTATAGGAAGTGAAATGACCTACCTTGCAATTGCATTCTATCTATTTTATATATTATTCGTAGTAATTTATTTCAGGGGCTTTTCAAGAAAAGTCACGGTAACCAAGGATGGCAGGATAATTTCGCTCGGTGATAAATTGTGGTATAAGGGACTTTACAAAGAAGTTCCAGAAAACTTTTATATGGCTTTTGGTCGTGTGAAATTTCAGTTTTATTTTCAAATTTCTAATATTAAAAATGTTTATGTTACGGAAAATCCTAAGAGAACATCAATTGGCCGTTTCCCATTCGAGCTTTTCCTCGTAAACGTTCCTAGAGCAGTATGTTTTGAATTTAATACACCGCTACAGTACCGTGATCATTTAGGAAATGTAAACGATGTGTTCCCACTACTAACTACATTTAATGTAAGTGTAGCAGAACCAGAAAAATTAGTTGAAACTGTTAAGGCGTTACAAAATACTTTCTAGGTATTCAAGTTCTCTTATAACTTGGTTTACATTTTCAATACTGAAGTCTACCACGAAAGAAAAGACTGGCATCAGCCAGTTTTTCCTTTCCAATTTGAGTTATCCCCAGTCCCCCCTTGCAGGTGAACGATTGTTCACTTATACTATATACATAACAGAAACGTTGCATTGCAACATTAATCAATAAAAAGTTATGAGCACATTTTTTCAAAAAATCACCATTAGGAAGGAAATCAAGAAGCTGAATGAAGTCATTGATCTCAAGATCATAAAGGGCCTTCCGTACAAGGCTGAAGCGCGAAGGCATAAGTTTCTTGCGTCGCAGTTTTACATAACGAACTGCCGGCCACGAACAAGCGTGCTCAGAAGGATGTCTCACGTTCTTGCGAGCTTCGTATTATAATACTCAATAATGATAGAAACCTACAAGAACAAAATATTTGCATTTTATGAACGGCAGAAGAGGATGCCGACATACGCGGAAATCATGAAGCTTCTCGGTTTCAAGTCCAAGAATGCAGTCTACAAGGTCATCAATAAGCTCATTGATGCTGGCTTTGTCGATAAAGATGAATCAGGAAGGCTTACCCCGAAGAATCTTTTTCAGGAAGTTAAGCTTTTGGGACTTGTCGAAGCCGGCATCCCGACTGTTGCAGAAGAGGAGGCTCTCGATACGCTCAATCTCGATAACTATTTGATTAAAAACAGGCCAGCATCTTTTCTTTTGAAAGTAAAAGGGGATTCAATGATCGAGGCTGGAATAAATGAAGGAGATCTAGTTATAGCCGAGCGAACTGATGATCCAAAAGAGAATGATATTGTCATTGCTGAAGTTGATGGAGGATGGACAATGAAGTATTTTAAGAAAAAAGGGAACACTTTCTATTTGCAACCTGCAAACAAGAAATACGGACCAATTTATCCTGAAAACGACATGAGAATTGCAGCAGTGGTCAAAGGCGTGATACGAAAATACTAAGCTTGCATAGTGGCATTTTAAGAGTATGCTTGTGTGAGTTTTCAGTTCATCGTAAGTCAAACCAACCCCAACCCCGCAATCATGAAAACCAGACCCTTTTTCGGTTTCTTTTTTCTTGTTTATCTGGGTGGTCTTGATTCTTTTGCCCAGGAAACTAACGTAGTAGTAAATACGAACACACTCTACATTTCTAAAATTACAGGTACTCCAGAAGATTTTTTTGAGAGACTTGTGACGTATGCTGGAGAGCATGGGCATCAGAACTTTATGCAGGACCTTACCCTAAGGCTCTATCCAGATCCATTTGCCTTCAGTGGTGAGCAAATCAACTCCATTGGCGAGGACATCATGACTGATTCCTTTGCTGATGCAGGGCGACAAATAGGTGAGGAATCGGCTGGATACTTCTTCTTTCGTGGACTCTACGAAAATAGCATGGATGGTCTCGGTGTATTTTTCTCGGATAGGGCCAATAAACTCACAAGCATTTTTGTCCGCAATACCATCAATGGCACCGCGGAAGAGTCGCTTGATAAGAACTCACTCGCATTCCAGCCTTCGAAAGAAAGCTGGCTAGAAAGTTTAAGGAGAGGTTCTGGGTATGATTACGGTCTTCGCCCCGCCGCGAGCCCTTACTTTTTCTTCAGTACCCAGGTACGGAGGAATAAGCGGGAATTGGCTTTCATCAATGCGCGGTGCTACTACCGCAAGTTGGAATCTTTTCAGGTGAAGTTTCTTGTCTCGGTACCTCTAGATAAGAGATGGTCGCTTGATACAACTTTCGCTTACACGCCAACAGAGGAAAGTGCTGAATACGGGACAGTGAGCGTTGGTGTTATTCGCCTCGAAAGAAAGATAGGGAAAAATGGCTTCCTTTTCATCGGCGAGCAGCTGAGCAAAAATGGCTCTACGCTTGTCGGCTTCAGCAGACTGTGGTAATTCAGATTTCGCGCTCGGATACGGCATCCGGCGCGATTTTCTTTTATGAACTTATCCACACCGCATCTTTACCAGCTAAAAATAATATGATGCTATACTTATAAGCAACATGGACAACCAGAATCAAAGCGAGCCTCTTAACATTCCAGTTCTTCATCACAACAAGCAGATACATGTCCTCCTTTTTATACTAGTCTGCGTCCTCGCGGCGGGCTTCACTGTCTATTTCACGATGATTTTGCCGTCACAGATCAACACTGGATCTTCTAATGATTCAAATGCCGAAATCCTGAACACGCAAAAGCAGCAGGCTTTTGAGGAGATAAAAGACCAGATATCGACAGCGCCTCCGATCAGTCAGCAGCAGAAAGAAAGGGCATTCAGTGATATTAAAAAAATAAGAGGACAGCAGGAAATATAATATGAAAACAAATATGAAAAATAATATAAAGGCAATCATACTGGGACTCGTGCTGACCGTCGGTATGGGTTACGCAGTGGCCGCTACGTTTACTGGACCGAAATGCGCTCCTCCAGACTGTAACGCTGATGCTCCAGTCACGATTGGCGGAAATGATGTAGGCATTGTGCCGTATTCGCAGCTCAAGACCGGCCTACTGACGCTCATGTCGGTTATTACGCCGGATCTTACAGTGCGAAATGCTGATCCAAGCCCTGTAATTCCAGATCAGGTTCTTACAGCAATTAATTCAGATGGAAAAGTTGGATGGAAATCACTGCCATCTCAAATGTCACGGGCATCAGGGATTGTCTTATTTAACACAACTAGTGATGATTCATGGATTGTTCCAAACGGAGCAAGTTTTGCGAAGGTTACTGTAATCGGTGCAGCTTGGAGTCAAGGTACACCTCAAGGCGGTGTGATATCTACTGGTTATGGAGGTGTAGCCCAAAAGATTATTTCAGTTAGTCCCGGTGATGTCGCACAGATTCACATAGGTAGAACTAGTAGGCCCGCAAGTCAGTCAAAGTTTACACTTGGATCCATTGAAATCAATGCTACAAATGGATCATATAACGGCTATTATACTTCTGACGGTAATGGGATAGGTGGCGATCTGAATTTTTCAGGACCATATCTAGACTTCGGTGGCTCTGCAGGTGGAGCAGTGATTGTTGAGTTCTATTAACACCCTTTCATTTTTATAGCTTCAACCGCCTTCAAAGGGCGGTTTTTGCTAGCCAAATTTCAGAAATATGTTATTATCCTTCGTATTGTTAAATTATAAATAATACGTTAATTAATCATTTATTATGAATGCTTCAGTTATATTTGCGATAGTAAGCTCATTGGTAGCGATCGGATACGGTATCTTTTTAATAAAATCAATCCTAAAGAAGCCAGCAGGCAACGAAAAGATGCAGGAAATCGCTCTTGCCATCCAACAGGGAGCGAAGGCTTATTTGAACCGACAGTACAAGACTATCGGAATCATCGCAGCCGTCCTCTTTATCGTCCTTTGGCCAACTCTTGGCATAAAGACAGCTTTCGGATTTTTGATTGGTGCAGTATTTTCTGCACTCGCAGGATATATAGGGATGAACGTATCAGTACGAGCGAATGTGCGAACAGCTGAAGCAGCTCGAAATGGTCTCGGTGCAGCTCTCAAGCTTGCCTTCAATGGTGGCGCTGTCACTGGACTTCTCGTTGTTGGTCTCGCGCTTCTCGGTGTCGCAGGATTTTATGGTCTTACTCAGGACGTGCCAGCTCTTATCGGACTTGCATTCGGTTCAAGCCTTATCTCAGTATTCGCTAGACTTGGAGGAGGTATTTTCACAAAGGCAGCTGACGTGGGAACTGATCTCGTAGGAAAGGTTGAAGCAGGAATTCCAGAAGATGATCCACGAAACCCAGGAGTTATTGCTGACAACGTTGGAGACAACGTCGGAGACTGCGCAGGTATGGCAGCTGACCTTTTTGAAACATACGCAGTTACGACTATCGCAGCCATGATGCTTGCAGTTGTTACCTTTGGCGAAGCTGGCTCAGCGATGGAAAGCGCTGTCGTTTATCCTCTTGTACTCGGCGGAGTCGCGATTTTCGCATCCATCATCGGAACCTGGTTCGTGAAGCTTGGAAAGTCAAACAACATCATGGGTGCTATGTACAAAGGCCTTGCTGTGGCTGGAGTTCTTTCGGCAATCGCATTTTATTTCGTAACTCGAATCATGATGTCAGCTAATGGCCGATATGAAGTCATGGATCTCTTCGGATGTGCAATTGTCGGTCTTCTCGTAACAGCAGCACTTGTACTTATTACGGAATACTACACATCTACGAAGTACAAGCCAGTTCAGTCTATCGCCCATGCTTCAAATTCAGGTCATGGAACGAATATCATCCAGGGACTTGCGATCTCAATGAAGTCGACAGCTTGGCCATTGATCACGATTGTTGCTGGAATCCTTCTTACGCATTACTTTGCTGGTCTTTACGGTATTGCTATCGCAGCCATGAGCATGCTTTCAATGGCAGGCGTTATCGTCGCTATCGATGCATTCGGACCTATTACTGATAACGCTGGAGGCATTGCAGAAATGTCGCATCTTCCACAGGAAATTCGAGACATCACCGATCCCCTTGATGCAGTCGGAAATACGACGAAGGCAGTTACAAAGGGATATGCTATCGGTTCAGCAGGATTTGCTGCTCTCGTTCTCTTCGCATCATACACACAGGAAACTCATGGTTTGTTATTTGAGCTCGGAGATCCTTTGGTCATTGTCGGTCTATTCATCGGAGGACTGCTCCCGTACTATTTCGCGGCTCTTTCGATGGAGTCAGTTGGAAAGGCAGCGGGACAGGTTGTTGATGAAGTTCGCCGACAGTTCCGAGAAATACCTGGAATTATGGCAGGAACTGCAAAGCCTGACTATGCGCGATGCGTTGATATTGTTACATCAGCGGCTATCAAGCAGATGATCATTCCTGCCCTTATTCCGGTTCTTGCTCCTATCCTTGTAGGATTTGTTCTTGGCCCAGTCGCCCTCGGAGGGCTTCTCGTTGGTTCGATCGTCACAGGACTCTTCGTAGCGATCTCAATGACATCTGGAGGAGGTGCATGGGACAATGCAAAGAAGCATATTGAACAGGGAAATCATGGAGGAAAGGGAAGCGATGCACACAAAGCAGCAGTTACTGGAGACACAGTTGGAGACCCTTACAAGGATACTGCTGGTCCAGCCATCAATCCGATGATCAAGATTCTCAACATCGTTGCGCTTCTTATCGTCGCATTCATCATCTAAACCAATTGTGGTATCATAGGTACTCATGAACGGAGTAACTACAGCCACACCAACAATATTCATTATCTTCGGCATTACCGGAGACTTAGCAGGAAGGAAGCTCCTTCCTGCTTTGTTGAATCTGTATGTTAAAAAACAGCTTCCGAGTAAGTTTGCGATCGTAGGTTTTTCCCGAAAGCCATTCACCCGCGAGGATTTCCGAGTTTACGTGCGTGAGAACATGAATATCAAGCCCGGCCAGTATCAGGAAGAGGAGGTGAAGCACTTCATTGATCATATGTATTATGAGCAGGGCAATTTCGATGCATCTTCCTCATATGCGCAGCTTGCGCAAAGACTGAAGAACATCGATGACACCTTCCACCAATGCTCGAACAAATTGTTCCACCTCTCTATCCCGCCATCTCTTTACGAATCAATTTTCCAGCATCTTTCAAACTCCGGACTGACTATTCCTTGCGGTGGAGATGAGGGATGGACGCGAATTCTCGTTGAAAAGCCGTTTGGAAATGACAGCGAGATGGCAAAGAAGCTCGACAAGAAGCTTGGAGAGCTTTTCGATGAGAATCAAGTTTTTCGAATCGATCATTACCTTGCAAAAGAAGCTTTGCAGAATATCCTTGCTTTTCGATTCTCAAACTCTCTTTTTGAACCGCTCTGGAATCGAAAATATGTAGACAAGGTCCATATTAAACTGCTTGAGAAGATCGGAATGGAAGGCCGCGGCGTTTTTTACGACGGCATAGGAGCTCTCAAGGATGTCGGACAGAATCATATGCTTCAAATGCTTGCGCTGATTGCAATGGAGCCTCCAGCATCGACCGACGCTGCCACCATCCGCAGCGAACGCGCAAAAGTACTCAACCGTATGCAGCCCATGACAGCAAAAAATATTGCTTCTCGAGTGGTGCGAGGGCAATACGAGGGCTATAAGTTTGAAGGAGGGGTAAAGGAATATACTCAAACCGAAACCTATTTCAGGATAGAGTCATATATCAACAGCGCCCGCTGGAAAAACGTTCCTTTCTATCTCGAAAGCGGAAAGTCGCTCGCTGAAACAAAAACAGAAATCGATATCTATTTTAAAAACGAGAAAGATGAGGAAAGACAGAATATCTTAACATTCAGGATTCAGCCCGACGAGGGCATAAAAGTCCGTTTCTGGGTTAAGACTCCTGGATTCACAATGGATGTTGAATCGAAGCTTCTCAAGTTCAGGTACAGCGATTCTGCTTCGCTTGCTATCCTGCCAGATGCCTATGAAAGAGTGCTTTATGACGCAATAATCGGAGACCAGACGCTTTTTACGAGCACTGAGGAAGTTACAAGCGCTTGGAAGTATGTCACTTCAGTCCTTTCTTCATGGAATGTCGTGCCGCTCACCATCTACAGAAATGGCGCACAGGATGTGCTATAATCTTTTGGCTATGTTTCAAAACTTTTTACTTAAAACGATGCTGAAGAAGCAAATGAAGAATGTTCCGCAAGAGCAACAGGATCAGATTTTTGCAATGATAGAAAAGAATCCAGATTTCTTTATGAAAATTGCTGAGGAAGCGCAGGAAAAGATCAAGGGAGGAATGGCGCAGCAAGACGCAATGAATGCCGTGATGCTCAAGCATCAAGATGAACTTAAGAAAGTGATGGGGAAATAGGACTTTACTCATAAAATAAAGAGGTGTAGCATAGAGTACAGCTTATGATAACCATGTTCTTTGCTTTATTGCTTTGCGCAGGACTCTATTTAGCGATTTCAATCAAACGATTCGCAAAAAATGAGTACGATTGGTGCCCGGTGAAAGATGCAATGATCGCCAGCCAATTTCCTGACCGCATTTCGGATTCAGGGCAGCTCATGATTATTCCGCAGCGTGATTGCGAGTTTCTCAGCTTTTACACTGATGGATTAGTCGAGACACCCCTACTGATCGTCCCCTCCCGTTGGAGGCACCTCGGCGTTCCTTACGACTGGTTGGATCCCACCCAAAATATTTGATTTTACGTCCCATTGGACGTAGTACCACACGTGCCCTGTTGATGAAGAGTCAACGGGGCACCTTACTTTTAAATATAAGAAGGATGGTGGTGCGATAGAGTTTAAGATTTAGGTAAATGATAAGACCCCTTGATGCTATCGCAGGGTCTTGAAAGATTCAGGATTCCGATTTCTTGAGCTTGATACAACCGACGACAAAGCAAATGAATGCAATCACCAGAAGAGCTTGATAGATCGGGTCACTGTATCTCTCGGGGTGTCTGGCATTATCCAGAGCTACCCACCAATAGGCTCCATTGCCCATATAATTCACCACCTTTCTGAATTTAACAGTATCATTATTATTAACTTTAGTCAAATTTTGAAGATGGTGGTGTCATAGAGTTCAGATCTTTATTTAGTCACTTTTTGCTAAATGCAAGTCAGTTGCATCTAGATTTAGATATATCCATATTTCTGTGTGACCTAAATGCAAGTGACTTGCATTTAGAATGAGATAGCCAAAAGAAAGAACGACCGACGGCCGCTCTTCTGGAAATTGATTCTAATTATTTTTTCTTTTTGGCTGCCATCCGCTTAAGATGGTGACTGAAATAAGTGAAGGAGAGACCAAGGCAGGGAACTGACCAGATCACCTCAGGAAGCGCGATCAGAAATACTATGATTCTCATGGGTAAAAGGCATGGGTGGAAGGGGAGCAAAAATTGATTTCCTGCACAGATTAGCATAGAATCATCCCTATGTCATTATCCATCGGAATCGTGGGTCTACCGAATGTCGGCAAGTCCACCCTATTTAACGCTCTTACTAAAAAAAGCGTTCTTGTAGCCAACTATCCATTCGCTACTATAGATCCTTCGGTCGGCGTTGTGGCCGTTCCTGATGAGCGTCTCCACAAGCTTGCTGACTTTTCGAAGACGCAGAAGACTGTCCCAGCAGTCGTAGAATTCGTCGATATCGCAGGACTTGTGAAAGGAGCATCTGATGGGGAAGGTCTTGGAAACCAATTCCTTACCAATATCCGCGAGACAGATGCAATTGCTGAAGTCGTACGAATCTTCGAGGACGACAATATCATTCATGTTGATGGAAAGATAAATCCACTTAAGGACATTGAGGTTATTAACCTTGAGCTCATACTTGCAGATCTCCAGACAGTTACGAAGCGCTTCGCAAATCTCAACAAGGAAGTTAAAGCTGGTAAAAAAGAAGCAATAATAGAAAATGGCCTTGTCGAAAAAATCAAAGTTACTCTCGATGCAGGCAAGCTTGCGTCTACTGTTATTCCAGATGAATTCGAGGCCCCTTTCTTGAAATCTTTGCACCTGCTTACATCAAAACCCTTCATGTATATCCTGAACAAAAAAGCTGGAGGAAAGAATCTTGATGAGATGAATGACGACCGCTACAGGGCACTTATTAATTTTTTCAATGAAAACAGGGCGAAATGGGTGATTGTCGATGCTGGTATCGAGCACGAGCTCAAGGACATCGATGATAAAGATAAAAAAGAGTTGCGAGAGGGTCTCGGGGCAAAAGATGACGGCATCGATAACCTTATTAAAAAGGGCTATGAGCTTTTGAATTTGATTACTTACTTCACAACCGGCGAAAAGGAAACTCGAGCATGGACTATTGGACGGGGCTGGACGGCACCGAAGGCAGGAACAGCCATTCATGGAGATTTTGAAGAAAAATTCATTCGAGCCGAAGTTATCGAATGGGATAAATTGATTGAGGCAGGATCATTTGGAGCTGCGCGAGAAAAGGGACTTCTAAGGACGGAAGGGAAGGAGTATATCGTGAAGGACGGTGATGTTATGGAGTTTAAGATCTAATTTGCATTATTTTTAAATAGTGCTTAAATTAGTGCAGCTATGAGAAACTACGTTCTTCCTAACCGGATTCGGACTGGGAGTATACCGCTCAAAAAACTGAGAATCATGATTATCATAGGAGTAACCATGCTCCTTGGGCTCATTGCATTCCTGTTTTGGGCTGCTTACGCTTACTCCTCAATGTCGTATTGATCGGGAAACAGTCCTCAACGAAGCCCTGCCACAGCGATGGACAGGGCTTTGCTTTTGTGCTATAATACCGATAGTGTAAGTTAAATTTTAACCAACAAAATCCCTCCAATCCCTCTATGAATATACCCCTGTTCCTTGCGGTGTTAACAACAAGCACAAAGGCATTCTACCTCTGCTTGGGCTTGATCGTGTTTTTGGGAGTACTTTTTCTTACCACCCTGACAGTGGAGAGAAGGACCTGTAACAAGATTTGGCTCTGGGCATGCGCGTTGGTAGTCTTTGCTTCGATTTTCTTTTGGAAAAAGGCATAGTTGCCATGATTTCCTTCAGACCCGCTGTCTTCACGAGGCGGGTTTTTTGTTATATGATACTCACTACTTATGAACCCGTACGACCACGACAGGATCGAGAAAAAATGGCAGAAGGCTTGGGAGTCCAAGAAGCCGAACAAAGTCAAGGAAGATCCTAAGAAAAAGAAGTTCTTCACTCTCATCGAATTTCCATACCCATCCGGTGACGGTCTACATGTCGGACATATCCGCAGCAATACTGCTATGGACATCATTTCCCGCAAGCGACGCAGAGAAGGCTATAACGTTCTCTATCCGATCGGCTGGGATGCTTTCGGGCTTCCTACAGAGAATTATGCTATCAAGACCGGCATTCAGCCTTCAATCGTGACAAAGAACAATACTGATACGTTCCGACGCCAGCTCAAGGCCCTCGGATTTTCTTTCGATTGGTCCAGGGAAATAAATACGACTGATCCGAAATACTACAGATGGACGCAGTGGATCTTTTTGCAGTTCTTGAAAAAAGGCCTGGCATACAAAAAAAAGCTTACGATAAACTGGTGTCCGAAGGACATGATCGGCCTCGCCAACGAAGAGGTCGTAGATGGCTGCTGCGAGCGTTGTGGGACGAAAGTTGAGCAAAAAGAGAAAGAGCAGTGGATGCTTGCCATCACGAAATATGCAGACAGGCTCGATAAGGATCTGGACGAGACTGATTTCCTTGAAAAGATAAAGATTCAGCAGAGGAATTGGATTGGAAAAAGCGAAGGAGCGGAAATAGAATTTCCGATCAAGGGCAGCGATAAGAAAATAAAAGTGTTTACGACGCGGCCGGATACTCTTTTCGGCGTCACTTATGTGGTTCTCGCCCCTGAACATGCCTTTGTCGATGAATTCATCAGCCATGCTGACAATACGATCGAGGTTGCACAATACATAAAGGCTGTCAGAGAAAAGGACGAGGAAGAGAGAACAAATGCAAAAGCTGCTAAAACCGGGGTCGAACTCAAAGGCATCAAGGCAATCAATCCTGTAAACAACGAGGAGGTTCCGATTTGGATTGCAGACTACGTGCTTGCCGATTATGGAACTGGAGCGGTGATGGCGGTGCCTGCGCATGATGAAAGGGATTGGGACTTTGCGAAGAAATACGGGTTGGGAGTAAAGGATGTCGTGATGCCATTGAGAACTGATAAGACGAATCCGCACAGGCCTGGAAAGGAGGTAATAGAAAGGAATGCGGTCCAAGTAATTATTCGAGACCCAAAAAATCAGAAAATACTTTGTTTGAAGTGGAAGAAGCAGCCATGGACCACATTTATTGTTGGTGGAGTAGAGGGCAATGAAGATGTTGTAGAGGCCGCAAAAAGAGAAGCGCTTGAAGAGACAGGCTATAAGAATCTTAAATTTATAAAGGTGCTCGGCGGAAAAGTCAGGAGTGAATTTTTCGCTGCCCACAAGGATGTAAACAGAATTGCGTATTTTAATGTTGCGTATTTTGAATTGGAAAACGAAGAACGCAATGAAATTTCAGCCGAAGAGAATGAAATTCATGAACTCGTGTGGCTTGATCAAAAGGATATTCGGAAGGATACCATGCAATGTGGTGAGCTTGATATTTGGATGCATAGATTGATGAATGATAACTGGGCTTCAGTCGAGCCAGGACTCATGATTAACTCCGCCCAATTCAACGGCAAGGACTCTGAATCAGCTAAAAAAGAAATCACTGCATTCGCAGGCGGACAATGGGTCACCAAATTCAAGCTCCGCGACTGGATATTCTCCCGTCAAAGATACTGGGGAGAACCGATACCAGTAGTTCATTGTGCAAAGTGCGGAATAGTTCCCGTGCCAGAGGAGCAATTGCCAGTCGAGCTTCCAAAAGTGAAGAATTATGCGCCTACAGAGACAGGAGAAAGTCCGCTCGCCTCGATTGAAAAATGGGTCAATACGAAATGTCCAGCCTGCAAGAGTCCCGCAAAGAGGGAGACCGATACCATGCCGAACTGGGCTGGTTCAAGCTGGTATTATCTCCGTTACGCTGATCCGAAGAACAGGAAGGCCTTTGCCGACCCTAAAAATCTCAAATACTGGACTCCTGTCGATTGGTATAACGGGGGAATGGAGCACACGACCCTCCACCTCCTTTATTCTCGCTTTTGGCACAAATTTCTTTTTGACCTTGGACTTGTTCCGACAAGCGAGCCATACAAGAAGCGCACCTCGCACGGCCTCATACTTGCCGAAGGCGGAGAGAAGATGTCAAAATCGAAAGGCAATGTCATCAATCCAGACAACATCATAAAGACTATCGGGGCGGATGCTCTCCGCATCCACGAGATGTTCATGGGCCCTTTCGATCAGGCTATTGCGTGGGATACGAACACGATTGCTGGGTCACGAAGGTTCATTGAGCGCGTATGGAAACTTCAAGAAAAGGTTGGACAGGGTGGTAACGAAAGAATCGAGACGATCATCCACAAAACCATTAAAAAAGTCTCTTCGGATATCGAGGATATGAAATTCAATACTGCAATCAGCGCGATGATGATCGCAGTGAATGATCTTGAGAAAGAAGAAAGAATTTCAAAAGCTCACTATGAGATACTTGTTCAGCTTCTGGCCCCATTCGCACCGCATGTTGCCGAGGAGCTTTGGGCAATTCTAGGAAATAAGGCATCAGTGCATGCGAGCGTCTGGCCAACATTTGATCCGAAAAAGCTGACAGAATCAACCGTGACGATGACGATTCAAGTGAATGGCAAAATGAGGGGAACGCTAGAATGCGCAGCTGATACTGATGATGCTACTATCCAAAAAATGGCTTTAGATAAGCCTGAAATAGCGAAATGGACCAAGGGCGCCGTCATTAAAAAAGTGATTGTCGTCAAAAATAAGCTCATCAATATCGTGGTGCAATAGCTTCATTCGGCCATTCTATTGACATTATATTAATGGTAATGTAGTATCAGTATACACAAATAACAAACATTGTATGGCTACCGTGCAATTCAAACCAAAACAGACAACGAAACGCCTCCTCTCAGCTCTGCCTGATCGTGCTCGCGAAGTGCTAGTCAAGAGATACGGGCTTGGAAAGGATACTGAAAAAATGACGCTTGATGCAATCGGAAAGCTGTACGGCATCACTCGCGAGAGGGTCCGCCAAATCGAGAATTATGCGCTTGCTAACATCAGGAAGTCTGATGCCTATAAGTCTGAGAAGGCAGCTTTCGGCGAGCTTGAAGATTTGCTTCACAGCCTCGGAGGCATCGTCGTAGAAGACGATTTTCTTGGCCATGTAGCTAAGGATAAGTCTCTCCAGAACAACATCCATTTCATACTTGTTATCGGGGACATTTTCAAGAAGCGAAAGGAGGATGATGAATTCAAGCATCGATGGCATGTAAATGAGGAGCTTGCGAAGCAGGTTGAGGATTCTCTTCGAAAGCTTTACGATGGCCTTTCTGATGACGATCTTTTGCCGGAATCTGAAATCATAAATAAATTCCTAAGCCACCTTGAGCTTGTTTCTGAAAAGTACAAGAATCAGGAAATCATGAAGCGCTGGCTCTCACTTTCAAAATCCCTTGGCAAGAACGCAATCGGCGAATGGGGCGTTGCTCACTCTCCGAATGTGAAGACAAAGGGCATGCGAGATTACGCATTCCTTGTTATCAGAAAGCACGGTTCGCCAATCCATTTCAAGGAGGTCGCGAAACAGATTACTCAGGTGTTCAAAAAGAAAGCCCATGTCGCGACTACGCACAATGAGCTCATCAAGGATAAGCGTTTTGTACTTGTAGGACGAGGACTTTACGCTCTCAGAGAATGGGGCTACATGTCGGGGGTCGTGAAGGATGTTATCAAGAGCATAATTGCGAAAAATGGCCCGCTTGCAAAGGAAGATATCATTGAAAAGGTTCTCAAGGAACGATACGTCAAGGAAAACACGATCATGGTAAACCTCCAAAACCAGAAATATTTCAGGAAGACAAAGGATGGCAAGTACGACATCATAGAATCAAATGTAGCGGCATAAGAGAATTCATATGCTATAATTAGCGGCATATGTTTGAAAAAGTCGTAATATATTCGCCGCTCTGGCTTAGCGCCATAATCATTCCAGCCCTTTGTGTCATCTTTTTTGCTCCACAGCTTGGCATGGAGTACCTAGAGCTGTTCGGCGACGTGTTTGCCTTCATTCTAGCCTCATCGTTTTTCTGGTTTCCTCTTTTTCTAATGTATACGTTTTGGAGAACGTGGCTTCTATATGTCCGATCTCGTTTCATTTATAAGCTTGAGTGGATATTGCTTGATATCAGGCTTCCGCAGGAAATAACGAAATCGCCCTTGGCCATGGAGACATTTTTTATGTCGCTTCGCCAGACGGGAGGAGAAACCACCTTCATCGACCGCTGGTGGGACGGCAAGCTCCGAGCACATTTTTCATTCGAGATAGTTTCCATAGAAGGCAAGGTGAAATTCATAATTTACACCCAGAAGAGATACAGAAATCTCATTGAGAGCGCTCTTTATGCGCAGTATCCGAACATAGAGATGCACGAAATTCCTGATTATGCGAGATCTGTTCATTACGATCCGAAGGAGATGGATCTTTATGTCATTGACTATGAGCTTGGCACGCATGACCCTTATCCAATCAAAACGTATGTCGATTATGGTCTAGAAAGAGAAATTGTCGATGAAGAAAACAAGGTTGATCCGCTGAACTCTGTCATCGAATTCATGGGCTCGATCGGAGCAAACCAACAGTGCTGGTTCCAGGTCATCATCAAGGCTCATAAGAAGGAACAAAGGAAGCTAGGAACATGGTTTGGCAAGGATGATCGATGGAAGGAACAAGCAAAGAAAGAGATTGAAAAAATTCGAAAAGAAGCGATGCCTCCGGGCAGCGATCCATCAACGGCCAAGTTCCCCAACCCGACGAAGGGCCAGCAGGAGAGAATCTATGCTTTGGAAAGGAGCATCTCAAAGGTCGCTTTCGATGTGGGGTTGAGATCTATCTATATGGGCAAGAAGGATTTTTTCGATGGAACCAACATATCCGCACAGCGCTCGCTTCTTCGCGCCTTCGCCTCGCCCCATCTCAACAGCTTCAGCGTAACCAACTGGCTTGACGGCTTTGATTACCCTTGGCAGGATTTCAAGGGAATACGCAAGAGAAGGGAAAAAAGAAAAGGCCTCGAGGCTTTCAAAAGAAGATCGTTTTTTTACAAGCCGGAGATAGGCAAGCCAATAGTGCTCAACGTTGAAGAGCTTGCGACGATTTATCATTTGCCTGGTCAAGTCGCACAGACGCCGAATCTTCCACGCATCACATCCAAGAGAAGCCAGGCACCATCAAACCTTCCGATCTAGCCATGCGATACTTCAACAAATCATTCTCCAAGCACTGGAAGAAAAATGTCAGCTTCATCATCCTGGCGCTTTGTACTCTAGCGCTTATCGTCATTTCGCAGCCGCCAAAAAACTTTCCAACCCAAAGATTCGATATTCATGTTCAGAAGGGCGATACGATATCATCAGTCGCGAATAATCTTTATGGCGAGCAAGCCATATCGTCCAAATTTTTTTTCAAGGCTTTGTCAATAATCCTTTCCAAGAATCGCGGAATATTTGCAGGCGATTATAGGTTCACCGAAAAACAGAATCTATTCAGGATTGCCTACAGGATGGCAAAAGGGCATCAAGGACAGCCGAAGATCCGCATCGTCATCCCTGAGGGCACGAATGTGTATGATATGGCTTATATTTTTCTTAGAAGCCTTTCTGATTTCAATGCTCCGCGCTTCGTCTCGCTCGCACATGATTATGAAGGCTATCTTTACCCAGACACCTATTATTTTTTGGCAAACGCCAAACCTGAAGAGATTATCCGTACAATGAGAGAGAATTTCAACGATAAGGTTACGACCATTGAAAAAGAGATAATCGCTTTCAAAAGGCCCCTTGGCGAAATTGTCGTAATGGCTTCTCTAGTCGAAAAGGAGGCATATGCCGATGAATCGAGGAGGATCATCTCCGGAATTCTTTGGAAAAGGCTTGCGAAGGGCATGGCACTGCAAGTCGACGCGCCATTCTATTATACGACTGGCAAGGCAGGCGGATTTACGCTTGATGATTTGAGGGTCGATTCACCTTACAATACGTATACGAATAAGGGCCTGCCTATCGCCCCGATATCTAATCCAAGCTTGGCGACAATCCTCGATACCGTAACGCCGATCGAAACTCCATACTGGTTCTATCTTACCGGCAATGACGGCGTTATGCGGTATGCCTCGACGTTCGATGGGCATCTTGCAAACAAGAACACGTATTTGAAATAAAAGCGCTGGTAGCCTATACTCGAGTCATGTCGGGAATCAGGAAAAAAGTCTATGTCGGAATGTCTGGCGGAGTAGATAGCTCTGTTTCTGCTGCGTTGCTAAAAAAAGCGGGTTATGAAGTCGTGGGAGTGTTCATCAAGGTTTGGCAGCCTGACTGGATAACGTGCACATGGAAAGAAGATCGCCTGGACGCCATGCGCGTGGCAGCCAAGCTCGAGATTCCTTTTGAGACTCTTGATCTTGAAAAAGAATATAAGGAAGGCGTCGTAGATTACATGATCAGAGAATACAAGTCCGGCAGGACACCGAATCCCGATGTGATGTGCAACCGTTACGTGAAGTTTGGCGGGTTTTTCAATTGGGCAATGAAACAGGGCGCTGATTTTGTTGCTACTGGGCATTACGCTCAAATCAAGGCCGGAAAGCTTGTAGCTGGAGATGACAAGAACAAGGACCAGTCGTACTTTCTCTGGACACTTACCAAGGACCAGCTCTCGAAGACGCTTTTTCCCGTGGGAAACATCGAGAAACCTGAAGTGCGAAAGCACGCAAAAAAGTTTAAATTGCCAAATGCTGACAAAAAAGACAGTCAAGGGCTTTGCTTCATCGGGAAGATTGATATCAAAGATTTTCTTTCTCATTACATTGAGCCAAAAAGGGGCGATGTGCTTGATGAAAATGGGAATGTCATAGGTGAGCACGATGGGGCCTTCTTTTTTACCATTGGAGAAAGACACGGATTTACGATTACAAAAAAGTCTTCCCACGATCAACCGTATTATGTAATCGCGAAAAATCTTGAAAAAAACGCAATTACTGTTGCAAACAAAACAACTGAGGGGAGTTTGCCGAACGGAATCAAAAAAACCACGCTTTCAGATATAAATTGGAATCAGGGAAGCGTGCCTTTGAACAAAATTTTGCTTGCCCGCTCTCGATACAGAGAGGAACTTCAGGAAGTTAAATTCACTGACCAAAAAACAGTTGAATTCGTAAAACCACAATATACTCTTTCAGCGGGGCAATCGCTTGTCGTATACGATGGCGAAGCATGTCTTGGTGGTGGTATACTGTCTGCATGAATCATCTCATAACCATCACCAAGGCAGATGGCTCAAAAGAGCTTTTCGAGGAAAGCAAGCTCGTGGAATCCCTAAAAAACGCTGGCGGAAGCGAACAGATCATCGAGGACGTGATTGATCATGTCAGCAGGGAAATGTACGATGGGATGCCAACCAGCGAGATATATTCGCGAGCATTCAAGCTTCTCCGCAAGCACTCCATGCCGATAGCGGTCAAGTATTCGCTTCGCCGAGCTCTTTCAGAGCTTGGCCCTGATGGGTTTCCCTTTGAAAAATACATCTCTCGCATATTCCAAGCATGGGGATATGAGACTCTCACCGATCAGACGGTGCTTGGCGTCTGCGTGGCGCATGAAGTGGATGTCGTCGCTTGGAACAAGGACAAGCTAATGATGGTTGAAGCGAAATTTCACAACGAACTCGGGATGAAATCTGATCTCAAGGTCGCTCTATACATAAAAGCCCGTTTCGATGATCTGCGCGGCAACATGTTCAATTATGGCGGCGTTGTCCGCAAGCTCGATGAAGGCTGGCTCATTACGAATACGAAATTCACTGATCAAGCTATCCGTTACGGCGAGTGCCAGGGTGTCAAAATGCTCGGGTGGAACTACCCGCACAAAGGCAATTTGCAGGACATCATCGAGGAACTCCGCCTGCATCCTTTCACCTGCCTCGTTTCGCTGTCCAATGCCCACAAAAAGGCCCTTTTGTCGAAAGGTGTCGTACTATGTACCGATATTTACAAGCAGCCAAATTTTCTTAGGGAAATCGGAATGAAGCCGACTGAAAGCGAGGAGGTGATTTCTGAAATTCGCGGCGTTTGCGGAATCAACTAGATAATTCTATAATGGAGGCACTATGAGCATTCATTACCTGCATTGGGCGACCGAAGACGAACAAGCCCTCTCAAGAGCTCAGACTTTTGATGAGCTTGCGCGAGTCGCCCTGAGAGTCATTTCAAAAATTGAAGGAGATATCCACATGGTTTCTGGGCCAATTTCGACTGGCGGAGTGGGGACTGTTCCTGGTAACCTTTATGTCTTTGAAAAGATAATCGAGATACTGTCGAAGGATGAAGGCTACAACATATTCAGCCAGATTCCATTTCAGAAGAAGATGGATAGTCTATGCCAAATGTGGCAGAAAATGAACCCGAATGAGATTCATTGCATACCGATCCTTGAGAATTTTTATAAACCGCTTTTCTCCTCCGGAAGAATAGCGGTTGTTCATTTCATCTACGGGTGGGAATCATCGTTCGGCTCACGATGGGAACACGATTATTGCAAGAAAAATACGAAAATCAGGATTGAATATCTGCCGAAGGAATTGTCGCGAAGGGCACTCAAAGACAACGACAATATCCATCTCTATGACTAGAACCGGTGAGCTGAAGAAAATCAAGGACGAGGTTCTAGCGCTTTCGACGTCGCCTCTCTATAAATACCGTACAAAAAACAAATACCTGCCAGTCATCGGAGAGGGCAGCCATAATGCTCGGATAATGTTCGTCGGTGAGGCTCCGGGAAAGAATGAGGCTTTGACGGGAAGGCCGTTTTGCGGCGCTGCTGGAAAGGTGCTTGATGAACTTTTGACAAGCGCTGGCATTGACCGCAAGGACGTATATGTCACAAATATAGTAAAAGACCGACCGCCAGAGAACAGGGACCCATTGCCTGAAGAAATTGAGGCTTACGGGGGGTTTTTGGATCGCCAGATAGAGATTCTTCAGCCAGAGGTCATAGCGACCCTTGGACGTTACGCTCTAGGTTATATTATGGAGAAATTCGGACTTGGTCTTGAGCTGGAACCCATAGGAAAGGCTCATGGTAAGGCATACAAAGCGCATGCCTCATACGGTTCGATTGAAATAGTTGCTTTGTATCATCCTTGTGTGGCACTATACAATCGTAATCAGATAACGACCTTGAAGAATGATTTTAAAATTTTAGAAAAATATGGAAATTAAAGTAATCGTCATTACAGGAGCAAGCCGAGGACTCGGAAAGTCATTGGCGGAAGCACTTATTGCTAAGGGTGCGAAGGTCGTCGTCTCTGCGCGCGATAAGACAGAACTTGAAGCACTTGGAAAACAAATCGGCGCATTTGCTGTCGTTGGTGATGTCACCAAAGAAGCTGATATGACTAGCCTTGTTGAAAAATCCATCTCAAAATTCGGAAAGATCGATATTTTCATAAATAATGCTGGCATCTGGCTTCCGCACGCGCCGATTGGGGAGATCAATATGGAACAGGCGCATAGGGTCGTCGAAGTGAATCTTTTCGGGACAGTAAATGCAACTCGCGCCGTGCTGCCTTATTTTAAAAATCAAGGATTCGGTGTATTGGTAAATATCGTATCTAGTTCTGCGCTCACGGGACGTCCTAATTCAGCTATGTATTCAGCAAGCAAATGGGCAGTACGAGGTTTCACTGATTCAATCAGAGAGGAGTTAAAAGGAACTGGAATCAAGGTTGTGGGAATATATCCTGGAGGAATCAAGACGCATTTGTTTGACGAGAAGGCGCCAGCAGAATTCAGTGATTTCATGGCGCCGGAATATGCTGCTGAGAAAATCATTGAACACATCGCCGGACCGACCCCAGAAATTGATTTCATATTGAAAAGGCCAGGACAAAAATAATGAAAAAAAGTGATTACAAGCCATCGCAGAAAATTCTAGAAAAGTACGCAAAAGTGCTTGTTAATTTTGCTTTAAATAGCGGAAAGGGAATCAAGAAGGGTGAGGTGGTGAATATCATCGCTGAAGAATATTCAAAGCCGCTTTTTCTTGAGCTTAGAAAAGCCGTATGGAAATCAGGAGGACATGTCATCAGCACCTACTATCCAAGCAACGATGAGGAATACAATGTCGATAGGGATTTTTTTGATAATGCGCAAGAGGAACAGCTCTCATTCTTTCCGTCAAAGCATCTTAAGGGCCTTATAGACGAGATTGATCATTCCATCTTTATAATTAGTGAGACGAATAAGCATGCTCTCAAGGGTATTGAACCAAAGAAGCTCATGCAGCGCGGCAAGACCATGAAGCCATACATGGAATGGCGAAATAAAAAGGAGAATGCTGGCAAATTTACTTGGACTCTCGGACTTTATGGAACTCCTGCAATGGCAAAGGAGGCTGGTATGACTCTTGAAGAGTACTGGGACCAGATCATCAAAGCCTGCTACCTTGATAAGAAGGATCCGATCGGAACCTGGAAGGCTCTGTACAAGAAGCTCGAAGCCTACCGACTAAAATTTAATGCGCTTGATGTCGATAAATTCCATATAGAAGGGCCAGATGCTGATCTTTGGATCAAACATGGCGAGAAAAGAAGCTGGATGGGGGGTTCTGGACGTAATATTCCGAGTTTTGAACTCTTCACTTCGCCAGATTGGAGAGGTACGGAAGGCTGGATAAAATTCAATCAGCCGCTCTATCGCTATGGAAATCTTATTGATGATGTCAGACTTGAATTTAAGAATGGAAGAGTTATAAAGAGTTCTGCAACGAAGAATGAAAAGGTTCTTAAGGAAATGATCGCCACGGAAAATGCTGATAAGGTTGGCGAATTTTCTTTGACCGACAAAAGATTTTCTCGCATTACAAAATTCATGGCCGAAACTCTTTTTGATGAGAATGTCGGTGGTACACATGGAAATACACACATTGCTCTTGGTAATGCATATCATGATTGCTATAACAGCGACCCAAGCAAGCTTTCAAAGAAAGACTGGGAGAGGCTTGGTTACAATGACTCGTCAGTACACACCGATATTGTTTCTACAGCGCCCCGAACCGTGACTGCATATATGAAAGACGGCAGCACGAAGGTGGTATATAAGAACGGCCAATATGTCCTCTAAGCAGCTTTTGGAAAAATTGAATTCTGATTACGCCCGCCTCCATGCTGCTTTTGAAAATGCTTTTTGGGACTTGAGAATGGGAATTGTGGAAGATGGCAAGAAAATGAATGACGCTGAGGCAAAGAGAAGTGCCTTCAGATCGAATAAAAAATTGAAAGCAGTGGTTGAGACAGCAATTAAGAAAGCAAAAGGCGTCGAAAAGAAAAGACTGCAGGTCTGGAGCAGGTTTTTCGGTCTTTATCAGGTTCCAGATTATGCGGTGCCTATCCGCGCAAAAGTTGCTGAACTTGAAGAGAAAGTGCTGAAAGTTCATAGCACGCGAAAGGAGGGCTACATTGATCCGAAAATCGGAAGCTTTGTTGAAGCATCCCGCAACAGGATGCGAGCTATGATGCGCACGAATCCTGATGAAGCCACTCGCAAGGCCTGCTTTGAAGCGCTTGAGAAACTGCCTCTGGACACGCTCGATGACTTCGTTGAGATAATAAAATGCAGGAATGAATATGCCCAGGTCCTTGGCTATGAGGATTTTTATGACTACAAGATTCATCTTGATGAAGGAATGACAAAAAATGAGCTTTTCGAGATTTTCGATCAAATATATGAAAAGACCAAATACGCCTTCGGCAATATCAAGGAACTTGAAAAAGAAAAACCGGGATTGAGAAAGCCTTGGAATTTCGGCTATATGATGACTGGTGATTTTACAAGGGAGGAGGACCCGTATTTCCCATTCAAGGATTCGCTTCTGCGCTGGGGCAGATCCTTTTCCGCGCTTGGCGTTGACTTCCGAGGCGGGGAACTGAGGATGGACCTGCTCGATCGCAAGGGAAAATGGGATAATGGTTTTTGTCATTACCCAACCCTTGTTCGATACGACGAGAAAGGAAAAATACTGCCGGGTTCAGCAAATTTCACTTCAAATACTGTTCTTGGTCAGCTTGGCTCAGGTATGCGGGAGATTCATACGGTCTTTCATGAGGCCGGCCATGCAGCAGACAGGCTCAATTCAATTCAAAAAGACGTCTGCCTCAATACAGAGTACCCGCCGTCGACGGTTTCTTGGTCGGAGACACAGAGCATGTTCATGGATTCTATCTCAAGCAGCATAGAGTGGAAAATGCGCTACGCAAAAAACAAGGACGGCGATCCATATCCGTTTGATCTCTTTGAGAGGAAGATCCGGGCTGTGCATCCACTTTTGCCGCTCGACATGATGAGCATCATGTTTGTGATGAATTTTGAGCGAGCTATTTATGAATGCAAAAATCTGACCCGAGAGTTCATTCTTGAGACTGCAAAGGAAGTTTATAGAAAGTATTCTGATAAATCCGAGGATTCCATTTCTATTTTGAATGTTCCGCATATTTATTCTTGGGAAAGCTCAGCTTACTATCATGGCTATGGCCTTGCGGAACTCGGGGTGGCGCAATGGCGTGAATACTTTCTTAAAAAATACGGATATATCGTTGATAACCCGAATGTCGGAAAGGAAATGACTAAAGTCTGGAAGCACGGATCGCTCTACACTTCTGGAGAATTTATAAAGATGGCAACAGGGAAGCCAAGAAGTGCTGAAACTTACATAAAGCAGGTCACGCGTTCGGTAGATGAAATCCTTTCAGGTGCACGAAAGAAAATTTCTCGACTCAATAAAGTGCCACTTTACATAAAGCCAGTGAAATTAAATGCAAAAATAGCGCTCGTACACGGGAAGCAGAAGATTGCGGACAACAAGAAGAGCTTTGAGGAGATGGAGGTGAAATATAAAGAGTGGCTTAAGAGTTTGAAATAGTATTGACTTTAAAGCCATTTTATGATATATAAATAGCGACGGATTTCAAATTGTTCTTTACATAAACCACAACCACTTATCGCATGAACACAACACGAAAGCACGGATGGATTCTTTTACCAATTCTTTTTGTGGTCATAGCTGGAGTAACACTCTTGGCTGTCCACGGAATGGCAAAGTACGGATACTAACAAACCAACAGGTCGGCTAAGAAAGGGCCAGGTACCTGAACCAAACCATTCAGCAATAGTATGAATATCGTAACCCAGACGCATCTAACAAGTAATCTGCGACATTTACAGACTATCCTTGAGCAGGTGGCTCATGGAATCGTCAGGTGGTGTAAGGGATATACAGGACCCTCAAAGGAACTCGTCACATCGGTTGTTGTCACTGACGACATTGATTTTGCGAACACAGCAACTGAGACAAATGACGTCGTCATCCTTATCAGTCACCAACCCGAAACTGTTCGGGAGGGTGTGTCGGTCTGTGATGTTCCTGGAATTGCAACGGGGATCTGCGAACGGCTCTTACACATTCAGCGCCGGCACTCCCACTAAGCATGGTCACACAACTTAAGCGGCGTAATAGGATTAATCCTGCGACGTCGCTTTTTTATTTTAAAAAATACTTATAATATGCTAAACTCACCTCCATGAATCTCCAGATGACCTCATCAGAAATTCGCTCGAAATTTCTTGCTTTCTTTGAGAAAAGAGGGCACGCAATCATTCCTTCAGCTTCTCTTGTGACTCCGGATGAAAAGGGGGTTACGAATGCAACACTTTTTAATACTGCAGGTATGCAGCCTCTTGTTCCGTATCTGCTCGGAAAGCCTCATCCGCAGGGGACTCGTCTCGTAGACTCTCAAAAATGTCTTCGAACAGTCGATATTGATGACATTGGAGACAAGACTCATGCCACATTTTTCGAAATGCTCGGCAATTGGTCGCTCGGAAATTACTTTAAAAAAGAAGCAATCAATTGGAGCTATGAATTTTTGACTGATAAAGAGGAGGGGCTTGGGCTCAATCCTTCACAGCTTTATATAACGGTTTTCGAAGGCGATGCAAATGCGTCGAAGGATGATGAGGCTGCAGATATCTGGAGAGAGATTTTCAAGAAAAATAGTATCGATGGAAACAGGATTTTTTACATGCCTGCTTCAATGAACTGGTGGGAAGCCGGTGAGAACGGTCCCTGCGGTCCTGATACAGAGATGTATTATGATATTGCAGGAAAATTCGGAGGCAAAGGCATAACTCATGAAGAGTTCCTTCAAGCTGATAATGCACGAGATGTCGTGGAGGTCTGGAACGACGTATTCATGCAGTATGAAAAGAAGGATGGAAAAATAATTGGCACTTTGCCAAAGCCTTCTGTGGATACAGGAGCAGGACTTGAGCGGCTAACAATGACGCTTCAGGGCGTTGATAATATTTATGATACGGATCTGTTCAAGCCAGTGATGAGCCTCATGAAGAATCCTGATCAGACAATTCGGAACAAGAGAATTATCGCTGATCATCTTCGTGCAGGCACATTTCTCATTGCAGATGGAGTAATTCCCTCAAACACAGACCGTGGATATATCCTTCGACGTCTCATTCGACGAGCAATCATAAGCACGACTGATAAGATGCTTGATGAAAAAAGAATAAGTGTTTTTGTGGATACGATTGCTGACACATACGCTCAAGCGTATCCAGAACTTACAGAAAAAAAGGATCATATTAAGAAAGTGTTGATTGAGGAAGCCAATAAATTTGCCACAGCCCTTGCTCATGGAATCAAAGAGTTTGAACGTCTTGCAAAATCAGGCTCAATTTCTGGAGCAGATGCTTTCATGTTGTTTTCATCTTATGGACTTCCAATTGATGTAACAAAAGAGCTTGCAAAAGAAAAGAATCTTGTCATCGATATCGCTGGCTATGAAGCAGAATTCAAGAAGCACCAATCCCTCTCTCGATCTGGCGCAGAACAAAAGTTCAAAGGCGGCCTTGCCGATGCAAATGATCCTCAAGTAATCAAATATCATACGGCAACACATCTTCTTCATCAAGCGCTCCATGATGTGCTCGGTGAAGGTGCTGATCAGAAGGGATCCAACATCACACCAGAGCGATTGCGATTCGATTTCTCATATGGACAAAAAATGACCGATGAGCAAAAAAAGAAAGTTGAGGTCATTGTGAACGATAAAATTAGCAAAGCTTTGCCTGTACAGAACATTACTCTGCCAAGAGCAGAAGCTGAAAAAACTGGGGCACGTCACTTCTTCGGAGAAAAATACGGCGACGAGATCTCCATTTACTATATCGGTGATTCGCTTGAGTCAGCATATTCAAAAGAATTCTGCGGAGGACCTCATGTAAAGAACACTTCAGAGCTCGGAACATTCAAGATACAAAAAGAAGAAGCATCGTCTCAGGGCGTGCGAAGGATAAAAGCGATTTTACAATAAAAAAGCATGATATAATGTTTTCATCATGTTCCCGTTTTTTTCTCATACTAAAGAGGGGAGGCAAAGCATCATTCTTGATATCCAAAGCGGGCTTGTTCGTGGAGCGCTTGTTTCTCGGGATATAGACGGTTCCGCGCATATACTATCCGTAGTCACTAGATCAATTCCAAGCAAGACGCACATCGCTAACGGGTCTCACCTGATGAAAAGAGTACTAAAACTTGTGTCAGAAGTCATTGAGCATCTTGCCAAGGACGCTCCGAGGGTTTCAGAAATCCATTACATACTGTCATCACCTTGGATAAGCTCACAGCTGAAGACGATAAAAATCGATTACAAGAAAGAAACGGCGATTGATTCTGGCGTGCTGGCTGATCTTATAAAGGGTGAATTAAAGCAGGATATGGGCGAGGATGCACAAGCTGTTGAGCAGAAAATCTTCGAGATTAAGCTCAACGGCTACACAACCGCATATTTCGATTCGAAAAGAGCGCATATGCTCGAGCTTTCATTGGCGACATCGTTCGCATCGACGAGTTTTCTTTCGAAATTGCACTCAGTCGTTCAAGGCAGGCTTGATATTCGAAGCTTTACGCATAATTCCGCGCTTCTTATGCAATATGCAGCTCTTCGTGAAATACTGGACGACAAGCATGAATATATCTATATTCATGTGCACGGCGAATTGACCGATGTGGTCATAGTCAAAAACAATCTTTGCAGACATCTAGCGTCCTTTCCCTTCGGTATTTCTGCGTTGCAGCGAAAAATCGCCAGCCTTACAAACCAAGGCATAGAATCAAGCGACTCGCTCCTTTCTCTCTATCAAGGCGATAAGCTGAGCGAAGCTGAAAAATCATCAGTTCAAAAAGCCGTCACGCCGCTCCTTCAGGAATGGGCGGATTCATGCATCAAGTCCTTCGTTTCTAAATTCGACAGCACAAGCATTCCTCGCACCGTCTATCTTGCGGCCCACAGCCACTTCGATCTCTTTAAGGACGCCTTGCTTTTTCGACCTGACCTGAGCTTGAGCATTATTCCATATGATTCTGTTTCAAAGCCTGGCAAGATAACATTTGAAAAAGGTTCTTCACAGAGCACTATGATGCAGATGTATACTCTTGCACTTGGAACTGTGTTATAATTTTTGCAAACAGATTTATGCCTTCAAAAAAAGTCGTACAAGATATCGTTCCAACTGGAAGACGTTCAATCAGGAATATTCCAATCGAACACGAAGTGGATGCTCCTGTGAAAACTTCGCGCCGAAAAACCACGGTTAGGTCAGCCGCTCGTGCTGATCGAGATGAGGAGCTTCCAAAAAGGAAGAGGAGTACGGGGAAATATGTTCTCAGTTTTTTTATTGTCTTTGTCTGCATAGCCGTAATCGGCATTGCTCTTTCACTTTCATATTCAAAAGCTGTCGTCACTATAACACCCAAGGTTACTGACTTTGATGTGAATGGGACGTTTACCGCAAAGAAAAATGCATCAGGAACTGAGCTTGGATATGAGGTCGTAAGCGTTTCCGATGAGGCGCATCAGGTCATACCTGCAACAAGCGGTCCAGCAGTTCAGACAAAGGCAAAAGGCACAGCCGTAATTTACAATAATTTCAGCAGTACTGCCCAGACTTTGGTGGCAGGAACGCGATTATCCAATCCTGACGGCCTTATATACCGCACGACTGTCACAATCAGCGTTCCCGGAAAAAAAACGTCTCCAGGCAGCATAGAAGTTGCTATAGTTGCTGATCAGGCTGGTGCAAACTACAATGCGTCCATCGCTGACCTTAAAGGCGATTACAAAATCGTCGGTTATAAGGGCACGCCGAAATATGACGGTTTTTATGCTCGCCTAAAAACAGACATTACCAGTGGATTTTCTGGAAACAAAATGATCATAGTCCCCGACGCGCAGAAAGCTGCAGTTACAGCACTGCAGGGAGCCCTTAGGGAGCAGCTGCTAGCAAAGCTGAAAGCCGCCGTTCCTAGTGGATTCATACTTTACGATAGCGCATACACGATTGAATATACGAATCTAGAGCCAGTAATGAAAGAAAATACTTCCGCTGATATCATCGTGAAGGGAACTGCGTACGCTGCAATCTTCAAGGCCGATGCGCTTATAAAGTTCATAGCTGGCAGAGAGATTCAAAAATTCCCATCAGATACGTATATTGTTGGCGGGGATGCTAATTTGAATTTCAAAGTTTCAAATGCAAAGGATTTTTCAATTAAGAAAGGCACGCCGATGATATTCACGCTAAGTGGCCCGATTTCAATAACTGGAACATTTTCTGAATCTAAACTAAAGGATGAGCTTAAAGGCATCGATCTTAAGGCAAGCAACGCCGTATTTGGCAAATATACGGCTATAAGCAATGCTTACGCTCTAATTACGCCATTCTGGATGAGGTCCTTTCCAAACTCAGCGGAAAAGATTATACTGGAATATAAAGCCGAATAAGATTATTTTTCGATACTAGGTATTGACGCGGTACTTGACTTTTATCTAGTGCTTCTGATAGTATGGCTAAACGCGAAAATTTTGATGGATTCCAACACAAAAAATACTCAAGAGCAAAAAAAAGCTACGGCGTACGGTATAGTTACCGAAGCTCTGCCAGATACTTTGTTTAGAGTGAGGATTGATGGAGAGGAGGAAGTCGTGCTTGCGTACTTGGCAGGGAAGATGAGGATGCACCACATCAGGATACTGATCGGTGACAAGGTAGAGCTTACCCTAGATCCATACGGAGGGAGGGCTAGGATTACAAAAAGACTTTAACAATAAATTTTAATATCGAATGAAGGTCAAAGCATCAGTCAAGAAAATCTGCCCGAAGTGCAAAGTAGTCCGACGAAAGGGCTGCGTTTATGTCATTTGCCAAGCTAATCCTCGCCATAAACAGCGACAGGGATAATTAAAAAAATATTATGCGAATATTAGGTATTACAATTCCGGATGCTAAAAGACTTGAGATTTCACTCACGGCGCTTTATGGAGTAGGACGATCCCGAGCGCTCTTTATTTTGAAAAAAGCAAAAATTGATCCAGCGCTCGCAGCCAAGGATCTCACGGTCGATCAGGAGAATGAAGTTCGAAAGATCATTGAGTCATTCAGAATCGAAGGCGATCTCAAGCGTGAGGTTGCGTCAAACATTAAGAGACACAAGGATATCAAGACATACAGAGGCACGCGCCACGCACGACGCCTTCCAGTGAGAGGCCAACGGACCAAAACAAATTCTCGAACGGTGCGTGGAAACACCAGAAAGACGATGGGTTCAGGACGAAAGAAGGAAGAAAAGAAATAATTTATGGGAAAAAAAAGAATTGTTACAACTGAAGGGGAGACAAAGAAGGAGGGCGCTGCAAAGCAGCCATCTGCTTCTAAAAAGCGCCTTGATTCAGGCGTGCTTTACGTCCAGTCAACTTATAATAATACCAAGGTTCTCCTTACTGACAATGACGGAAATGCGATCATGTGGTCATCGAGCGGAAGCCTTGGATTCAAGGGTGCAAAAAAAGGGACTCCTTTTGCAGCAGCGAAGGTCGGCGAGACCCTTGCATCAAAGGCAGCCCTCCTTGGCCTCAAGGAAATAAGAGTAGTAGTGAAAGGCGTCGGATCAGGACGAGAGTCAGCGATTCGAGGCTTTATTTCTAAAGGAGCAGTGATTTCCTCTATCAAGGACGAGACTCCTGTGCCATTCAACGGTCCGCAGCCAAAGAAGCCTCGACGAGTATAATGCAGGCTCATTAATTTTAATAAATAATATGATTATCGGACCAAAATACAAAATAGCGCGACGACTCGGGGCAAACATCTTTGAGAAGACTCAGACCCAGAAATTTGCTGTGCGTTCAGAGCAAAAATCCGTCGGAAGGGGCATGGGCAAGAAGCCCCGCGCTAAAAGCGATTTCGGACTTGGAATGATAGAGAAGCAGAAAGCTCGATACAGCTACGGAATTACTAGCAAGCAGTTTACGAACTATGTGCAAAAGGCGACAGAAAAGAGGGGAAATACTGCCGATATTCTTACTGGGCTTCTGGAGTCACGTCTAGATAACGTAGCTCTCCGAGCCGGTTATGCTACGACGCGACAGGCAGCCAGACAGATGACATCTCACGGTCATCTCACAGTCAATGGCAAGATCATCACCATTCCTTCATATCATGTGAAAGTAGGGGATGTTATCGGCATACGAGAAGGCAGCAAGAAAAAAGCTCTTTTCTCAGCGCTTGATGAACGATTGAAGGCCATCAAGATTCCAGCATGGCTCAAGCTTAATTTTGATAAAAAGGAGGTCAAAGTCGATGGAAACCCGAATATCCTTCACTCTGAGCTGATGTTTAATGTGGGGGCGGTTTTGGAATTTTATAGCCGATAAAATTTAATATTTTAATAATAAAAATATGTCAAATCATTCAATTATCGTTCCATCAAAACCGAAAATAATCCGTGAGGAGGGATTCAGCGGCATTTATGAAATCGACGGCCTTTATCCTGGCTACGGACATACTCTTGGAAATTCTCTTCGAAGGATTATCCTTTCATCACTCCCTGGTTCAGCGGTTACAAAAGTGAAAATCAAGGGCGTTGAGCATGAATTTTCTTCTCTGAATGGAGTAAAGGAGGATGTTATAACGCTTCTTCTCAATTTCAAAAAACTCCGAATCAAGCTTATTGGCGATGAACCGCAAACAATCACTCTCAAGGCAAAGGGCGTGAAGACTGTGACTGCAAAGGATATAGAATGCCCAGGCCAGGTTGAGATACTCAACCCAGAGCTTCTTATTGCCACTCTTACGGATAAAGGTTCTGATCTCGATGTTGAAATTACGGTTGAGAAAGGCCTCGGATATGTAGCAAAGGAAATTATTACGAAGGATCGAGTCGATATCGGAACGATTTCAATCGATGCGACATTCACGCCAATCAAGAAGGCTAACTACGAGGTTGAAAACATGCGAGTCGGCGACCGGACAGATTTCAATCGATTGAGAATTTCTATCGAGACAGACGGGACGCTTATGCCAAAAGAGGCTTTGGAGAACTCGATTTCCCTTATGATCATGCAGCTTAAGTCTATTGTCGGCTTCAAAGAAGAAGAGGCGATTGTTGAGGAAAAAAACGAAGAATCAGCTGCTTCAGCCGATAGTGATGCGAAGCAGGAATTTGACGTAGAATTCCTCAAGACGCGAATCGATGCCATCGGCTTGTCTGCGCGAACGACTAAGGCCCTTACAAGCGCGAATATCCGAACGGTTGGCGGCCTTGCCAGGAAGAAGGAAGTCGACATCCTCGATATCGAAGGCCTAGGAAGCAAAGGAATCCAAGAAATCAAAAAGGTGTTGTCACAGTACAACATCACCCTTAAGTAATCCATTTAACATAAGAACATGAGACATCATTCATCAACAAGAAAATTCGGACGAGAAAAAGACCAAAGAAATGCTTTGATGCGTTCTCTTGCTCGGAACCTAATCAATGAAAGCAGGATCACGACGACCTTGCCGAAGGCAAAGGAGCTTCGGCCTTATGTCGAGAAGCTTGTCACAAAGGCAAAGTCAGGATCCTTGGCATCCAGACGGCTTATTGTCTCAAAAATAGGCGGTGTTAAGGAAGTCAAAGAGCTTTTCGATGTCATTGCGCCTAAATACAAAGATAGAAAAGGCGGATATACGCGAATTATTAAGATTGCCCGCCGTGAGCTTGACGCTGCGCCGATGGCCATGATTGAATTTGTATAATTAACATGATACACACAATAGACGCACAAAATAAGAAGCTAGGACGGGTTGCAAGCGAGGCAGCAAGCTTCCTGATGGGCAAGCGAACGACTTCATTCGTTAGGAATAAGGTTTCCGGCGTTCAGGTCAAGATCATAAACACGAACAAGGCGGCTTTTGATGTCAAGAAGCTTGATGATAAGGAGTATGTGACTTTCACAGGCTTTCGAGGCGGAATTTATACAGAAAAGCTTTCAGCCCTTATCGCTCGAAAAGGGACGAAGGAGGTTTTTGAGAGGGCCGTATATCGAATGCTTCCATCTAACAGCCTTCGTAAGCAGATGATGAAGAATTTAACCATTACCGAATAACACCATGTCTACTATCAAATCAGAAAAATACATAGAGGCAATCGGACGACGAAAGACGGCTTCTGCTCGAGTGCGCATTATGCCTGCTTCCAAGCAATCATACGACATTAACGGCAAGAGCCTTGAGACGTATTTCCCAACAAAAGAGCTTCAGATGTCGGCAGTCGAATCCTTCACAGAGTCAAAGCTTTCTGAAACGAAATTCAAGGTAACTGTGGTAGTAAGTGGCGGAGGAATCAGCGGACAGGCAGATGCTATGCGGCATGGCTGCGCAAGAGCCCTTATCGAGTGGGACAAAGAGCTTCGAGGCAGGCTTAAGAAGGCTGGCCTCCTCAAGCGAGATCCACGAGCAAAGGAGCGCCGAAAGTTCGGTCTCAAGAAAGCCCGAAAGTCTCCTCAGTGGTCAAAGCGATAAGACACAAAAAGAATACTCCCACAAGGGGTTTTCTTTTTTGTATAGGAGTATAATTATACTCCAGTTAGCACTCGTGTCAGTAAATTCGGTCAACCTGGGAGGACAGCCATGAAAGCACTCGGATTCCTTTGGAATTGGTTCGTTATTCGCTACATTCCTGCAGGCTACGAGGACGACGATGGGTTCCATTACGGAAAGCCATAGGCGTGTTTCGAAATAAGGAAAATGGGCCGGTCTCGCATCGGTCCTTTTCTTTTTGTTAAACTAATGATATAAATTTATCTAGGCAGTCAAACATCGGTCAACCGAAACAAA
>JBBTYL010000002.1:0-196703 GCA_038061795.1 Patescibacteria group bacterium | reverse complement strand
TTGCAGTTTGGGTGATGGAGAGTTTCGATGACGGTGAAGTGGTGCCGATGCCGACATTGCCTGACGAATTCACAATTAAACGGTCACCCTCAGCACCAGCCGTCGACGAAACAGCAAGATCTCCAACAGCTTCGAGAGTAAAATCAGGGTCGATATCTCCAATGCCAAGTCGGGGTGTTCCGCCCGAAGTGCCTTGTTTGAGCCTCATAAGCTCGCTTACTCCAAGAGCTTGGAATTCACCGCCAGCATTCCAGGTGAAACTGTTTCCCGCTCCACTCGCAGAAAACAGCTGCATAGACCCAGCGCGCAATCCCCAACCCCACCTTGCGGCCGCACCACTGTTGTACAGATAAAAGGCTGGGTTGTTATAATTCGCTCCGAAATCTACGGTCTTGTTGGCTGATCCGGCATTTCCGGCGATGACGATATTCCCGGCTGTATTAAATGTCAGCGTCGATGTAGCAGTGAGCGTGGTCCCGTTCGCTGCATAATATGGCATCTGACCTATGGTGCCTGAGCCGATGGAAGATGACGATAGGAGTCCTAAAGTAGAAGTGGCCGCCCACCGCGTCCCCGATCCTGTAGTCTGGAAAATCATGCCGTTGGTACCTGCGCTGTTTGAACCGTCATACAGATTGCCTGAGAGACGCGCGTTGGTGGTGAAGAGGTTTGGTAGTGTGGAAGTAGCTGTGGTGGAGGTAGAAGTGAAGTACTCGGCAACTACCTGCCCGACCACCGACAACTTCGCATATGGAGAGGTAGTGCCGATGCCTACATTGCCTAGTGCTGTGACATTAAATAATCTGTTTCCCAGACTATTTGATATCTGAAATATATCTGCACTCTGTGATGTTACTCCACTAATAGAAAGTCCGACGCAATCAGGGCATCCGCTCGTTATCGTGTCTCCAGTAGGAGAAATAACCGTTGAACCATTAATTGATGTCTGGAAATCACTTACAAATCCAGGCAGTACAACAGGTGTAGACACACCGTATAATATTGTGGTTGTGGTTGTAGAAATGTAATATCCATAATTGTTATAGTATTCGTCATTATCGATAGAAACATAGTACCCGTCGGCCCCAACAACAGAACTCCATGAGAGATTTAAATGGTACGATTGGTCGGTAATGGCATTCTCAAAGAAACTACCTGAAATTCCTGTTCCAATATATCGCTGACCATATACATTTTTATACGGGAAAACTGTAAAAGTAACTGCACGGTCGTTTATCTGATTAAAATCACCTGTCCCTTGAACATTTGTAACATTAAATGTCGAAGGGGCAGAAAGGTTGTTTGAGGTAAAGCTCGATTCAAATTGTCCATTCTTTGTCCGACTATTTATTCTAATATTTCCACCTGAAGTTGGTGTATTGGTGCATCCATCCAAAATGCCATCATTGAACTCTATTATAGAATTAGGAACTGTTGTATTGTGTAGAATACAAGTATTGATTGAATTACCCCCATATGCAGATAGTTTTGTGTTGTGCAGTCGAAGAGAAAGTGTGCCAGATGAAAATGCAGACGCTATTACTGCCCTCATTGTATCATTTCCACCAGCCACCGATGATGAAGTAGACGCTATAGAAGAAAAATCACTGTTATAAATTGACACGGTACCAGATGCAGTCCCTATCACAAAAGCATCCCAGTGTGAGCGTATCTTTACATTATCCACTATAAAACCGTCAAGATCCTGTCGGCCACTCGAAAAAATAATACCATCTGATTCTCCTGTAATATAGACATTCTTGACAAGAATGTCATGTCCATAAAATGGTGCAAGAATATTTCCAAAAGGAACAGCTGTCCCTCCTATGAGAGTGCTACGAATTGATAGGTCTGTTGTTTGTGACGATGTTGCTGGTTGGATAATTACTCCTGCTATTGCACTTTTTATAACCGTAGAATACATACCAGCACCATGAATTGAAATGGACCCGCTACCGCACCTTTGGCTTATTCCTGATGTCCCAAGATCAAATGTTGTGGGAGCAAGATAATATGAATCATCTACAGAACAAGAAGATATGGCGCTAAGTAAAGCTATGCCTCTGGCTGCATCCGTATTCGCTGTCGGCGTGTAGTATGTTTCTGAACCATCAAAATGCTTTACGATAATCTCGCCATTCCTAAGTATAGGAAATGTACTAGTTGCCGTCGTTGAAGTCGCGGTAATATAATTGACAGTTGGCGAAGTCGATGCACCAAGCGCACCAGACCCAGCTGAATAAATCCAGCCTTGGCCAAATGATGATGCTCCAGTGCCTCCATAGAATGTCGACAGTGTTGAGGTGGCGGAAACGACTCCGTTCAATGCCTGAAGTGGTCCAGTGAGAGAGCCGAGAGTTAGAGCGCTGGCAGTCAGACCGTTCGTAAACGTCTGCAGCCCAGTAAAGGTATTAGCGGAATACAACTTCGGAATAGTAGTCGAAGCATTAATGTATACGTTGACATCGGAATCGGTGTAACTCGAGCCACTGGTAATACCCAACGATGATGTAGCCACCAAGTCATAGCCTCCCAGAGCATTGCCGAGGAGGACTTCACCGTAGGCTGGAGCAGTAGATGTACCTGTGCCTCCGTTAGATATGGCAAGGTCTGTGCCTGACCAGTCATCGTTGTCTATGGAGGAAGCGGTGGCTAGGGAGCCTAGTCCAGAGATGTCGGCAGTATCAAGGTCATCGGTGGAATTGCCGATGCTGTTGAACACGCGGTCGGTCTGCAGGGCTGACTTGGACTTGAATGCCTCTAGCTCGGAGCGCAGGGATGATATGAGAGAGAGGAGATAGTCAGTAGCTGTTTCTGGAGATGAGACAACTCGTTCCCTGATGATGGTTTGGGTGGGTTGGATTGTAGGAGATGAACCTGATGAAGATGGCCTAGTATTTGATACAGAAACAAAAGGAGTCTCTTGGGTGGTAGTTACATGTGGCTGTACTTCTGGGGTTGGATCAACTACTACAGCATCTTCTTGACACAAACCATTGCCAAATGACAGGAATGAGGTCACTGTGCAGACGAATCCTCTCCAACCATCAGATATGGCTGCAGTCTGTCGTTCCCAAGCTGGGAAGAAGGCGTATGCGCTTAGGGGAAGTATACCGCAGACGGTAATCAGGAAAAGCGCCACCACAAGCATTGCTCCAGCCCTGTGTAGCCGTTTTTTCAGGAAATCCATGCTGTAATTGTATCATTCGTAGGGGAAGAAAAACGGGGAGAGGGTGGGGATAACGGGGAGAGGTGGGTGTTTGTTGTCACCCCAATTCATAATCCACATTTCTCTCAGGATAAACGGCATCAAGGCCGAGATTGTCTCGTATTTTTTGAGCAAGAAAAAGAGAGGCTTTCGGCTCACCCATTGCTACGAAAATCTTCTTCACAGTTTCCTTGGCGGTGGCTGCAAATTCGACAAGATGGTCAGAGTCTTTGTGCGACGAATACCCCAAAATAGTCTCGATTTTCGCCCTCACCTTTATCTCCTTATCATGAATCGACACTTTCTTTGCGCCATCGAGCAAGTGCCGACCGACGGAACCAAGCGTCTGGTATCCGACAAGCAGGATTGTGTTCTTCGGGTCTGGAAGATATATTTCTTCATGATGCAGTACCCTTCCCCCGACTGACATGCCAGAACCGGCAATAATAATCTTCGGCGATTTTGCATGATCTATGCTGCGCGAAGCATCGCCGCTAACCGTGAAGGAAAGCTTAGGGAAATTGAAAATATCATCTCCCCCGTGAATTTCACCCTGGGCCTTGTCGTTGAAAAGCCTTGTGCTGCCTTTGTAGATATCAGTTATCTTGGTCGCAAGCGGGGAATCAACATATACGGGCACATTCGGGATTATACTTGTCTCCACAAGCTTGTTGATCTCATAGAGAATCACTTGCGTTCGTTCAAGAGAAAAGGCTGGTATCACGAGAGTGCCTTGGCGCTCTATGCAGGCCTTGATCGCCAGCTCCAGCTTTTTTCTACGCTCATCTTTTGATTCATGATTGCGATCCCCGTAGACGCTTTCCATGATCACGTAGTCCGCTCCAGTAATCGGCTCGGTATCTTTAAGGAGAGGCGTAGGCGTATTGCCAAGATCGCCGGTAAAAACTATTTTTTTGCCATCATACGTGAACTGGATCATAGCCGAACCTAAAATATGCCCGGCGTCGCGGAGATAAATCGAAAATCCCTCTGGAAACGGTGTCTCTGCATGGTATGGAATAGTCTGCCAAAGCGTAAAAGCCTTTCGCATGTCTTGGATTTCATAGAGAGGAAGAACTCCTTCGTTTTTCGCCTCTTTTTCAAGAAGGCCGACAGCATCTTCAAGAATAAGCGCGGCCAACGCCATGGTTTCAGGAGTGGAATAGATTTTTCCATTGAAGCCTTCTTTGACAAGTTTCGGAATCCGCCCGACATGGTCGAGATGGGCGTGAGTGATGAAAAGCATATCGATTTCCGAAGCCTCATAGCCGAATTCCTCCCTATTTTCAGCTTGCGCGGCCTTCTCACCCTGAATCAATCCGCAATCCACTAGGATTTTTGTGGTCTTTGGCCCGCCATCCAGCGTCAAAAGAAAATTCGCTCCAGTCACGCTTCCTACCCCGCTGCAGAATTTAAGATTGATGCTCATATTGTTTCTTATTTTTAGCCACAAGCCACACGGACACGGCCCCGAGAGTGTCCATGAAAAGATCTACTGCGGTGTCTATCTTATAGGCCTTGGACGATATCGGCCAGCCCATGATATCGAAATAGACCTCAAAAATCTCCCATACTATTCCTGCAACAATCGCAACGGCGATTATGTGTTTTGGATTCTTGAATACATAGAAAACAGACAGGGCTATTCCGACTCCGCCGAGAAAATGGGTTATGAGATCGAAGAACGGATAATAAAGATACCAGTGCTGGGCCATGCCGTATGTGTGGAGCCCGAGAAGCAAAAGAAGCAGGGCGAGCGTCGTAACGGCGAGCTTTGAGTCATGCATGAGAGTCATTATACCTAGAAAATCTGAATAAACAAAAAACACCTGCGATGCAGATGTCATTTGTAGGCTACAAGAGTATCAAGCCTAGTAAATTACTAGGTGGGTTGCCTCAATGTCAACGCCGATGGCGCGACATAATTTGAAGTGCGAAACATTCGTCGGCCTCCCAAATTAAAAGTTATAGAGTTAATACTCATGTAACCTGCTCTCATTATAATCCTCATATTTTTTAATACAACACAAAAGGTGTTTCAGACACTATTCTTGACTTCCGTCCAGATTGAAATCATAAAGTATTTTTTCTTGAATATGCCGATAATTCATGATTTCAGAAGCAGAGAACCAGTGGCGTATCTCGTCCTCGGCCTCTTTCGCAGATCCTGACGCATGGACAAGATTGCGAACCGATCGGCTGTCCTGGTCGGACATCGCGTATGAATCAAGGACAAAATCTCCCCGTATAGTTCCAACATCGGATGTAAGCGGCTCAGTTCCTCCAGTAAGCTTCCTGACAATGGCTACCGCGTGAGCGCCTTCCCAAACCATTGAGATGACAGGTCCGCTTGTCATATAAGTCACAAGCCTTCCAAGAAGAATCCTGGTAACCTCGAGAGGGTCTTCTGTCGGCGGAACAAGCCCCTTATCTTTATAACCTTTTATGGTCTTTTCTCCTGTAACTCTCCTCCAATCTGGATCAAGCGTGTAGTGCTTCTCGATGAGCTCTGCTGTCGGCACCATCATCTTCATTGCCATGAGCTTGAGTCCCACATTCTCGTATCGGCTGATGATTTCGCCGATAAGGCTGCGCTGAATCCCATCAGGCTTGACTATTATGAGCGTTCTTTCGTGTTTTGGGTGTGATTTATTCATATATTTGCTAAGATTATAGCATGAGAGAAAATTTTGCCCCACATACAGAAATAATCGAGGTTGGAGAAAGCATGGCGAAAATATTGGAAAAGATACGCAGTCTGCGGATTGATCCTTTATCATTCAAAGGCATAAAAGGCTTCAATGAAGAGAAGATAGACAGGGATGCCGCTTTTATTGCCAGAGTCGAGGAGAAATATACGCTAAAAGCGGGAACTTTTGATCATACCGAGGAGAAGGTTCATGCTGAAGCGAAGATAGTAGAAACGATGATGCCGATGATCATACGCGATTTTGACTGGCTGGGGCCTGATACTGACATAATCTTTACCTCACTCTATGATGATGTTGCTAATGGGATCGATTCAGTCGTGCAATTTCCAGGAGAAGGTATGGAAAGCAATCTCGGAATGGAGGTTGATTTTGCCAGTTCAGAAGCAGAAATGATGGCCAAAATCCTCAAAATAGGACAATCTTTGGAAAAAGGTATCGTCTCAAGCGTCGAATATTTTGACTCTCCATCGAGCGGAAAGATTAAGGGCGTCAAGATGCCAAAAATCGCCTTTGGCGCAACAGGAAAAGAGATGGGAAACCTTGCTGAAGTGGTCGCCGATGCTTACCTATCACCCGTAAGAAAAGAGCTTGCTCAAGCTGAATTGAGAAATCACGCGATGAAAAAAAGGTTCATAAGCCTTGCCGCGAACCAATTGAAGGAATTCGGTGCAATCGCTGAAAAGGCAGGTCATGGAGAAATCTCTAGGCTCCACCGAAATGTCTTGGAGATACTCAAGCGAAGAAAACTTATTTAAGCTCGGTTATTTCAATTCCTCCCTTATCTTCTTGAGTTTTTCTGCATCACCTTGCGCAACCTCCTGATTTCCAACCTCCTTGAGAGCGACAAATGCTTCCTTGAGAGCTTCAGCGTACTGCTTATTGATACTGTTGGTAATATCGAGATAGAGAGCCGCAATATTCACAAGCGCCTCACCTCTCTCCTCGCTCGTCATTTTCTCTGCAAGAAGTTCTTTGAGCAGGGCTTTCGCGCCTGAGGTATTCTTTTCTGCAAGAAGCTTTTCAAGATCAGCTATTTTGTTTGGAGTCATAGTGATTGTTTTAGTTATTAATTCTTATCGCGGGCTTTCTGCAAGATTCGGAAAAGCATAAGCTTCTTTGCCTTGCCTTCTATATCAGTCCTTAGATTTTCTGCCGACTCTTCGATGCTTTCGATTATCATTTCTCGGAGTTCATCGCCTTCTTTTGAGCCCATCTTCTCGCTTTCAAGATAGTCTCCCAAGGTTTTTTCTAGTTTTGAAAACGCACCGTTTCCGAGAGGTTGGGCCATGATGGCTGTCATGATTTCTTCAGAAACCTTCTTCTCGACCGCTTCATCAAGCCTATCTTGGAATTCGCCTCCCGGAAGATCTGAAAGCAGGTCAAGGTTTATGCCGTCCGGACCTTCCTGTGCATTCTTGAGGAATTCGAATCTTTCCTGTACATCCTGAAGCTTCTCAGTCGAATCTGCAGTACTTAGCATGTCATTCATCTGCAGAGCAACCCGTTGCAGGACCTTCTCGTGCAAATCGCCGATATGCTGAATCTCACCGAGTATCTCTCCCCTTACGTCGACGATATCTTGTTTGGTCTTATCTCTGGAAAATCTGAAAAAAGAACCGAGCGTCCTGTTTGCTAAGAAAGCCCCAGCCCATCCAAAAACGCCTTCTGCTTTCGCTTCCCTCCTTTCATAGCCCGCCACTTTAGACTTATAGCGCGTAATCTCTTCTCCAAGCTCCTGGTCCTCTTCGATCTTATCGTTCAACTCAAAGAGCCTTTTCGTATCGGTAAGAGCAAGTTTTTCAACATGTTCATCAATAGCCAACATGTCGCCATCCTCGAGCTTTATGCCAATTTCCTTCTGAAGCTTTTCCTTGCAGAGAGCCTTGTATTCTTTCTTTACGACTTCGAAAGCTTCGAATGTCTCAACCCGCTTCTTCATGAGTTCCGGATCGCCCATCTCTTTTTCCTCATCATCATTCTTAGCCAGGAATTCTGCAAAGCCAGCCTTGTTCATTGCCTTATCGAAATCTGCATCAAAATCGCCTTTTTCTTTTGCCATAATTAGTATCTAAAATGATAATGATTTACGCTGTTAGTATATCATATGTTCAAATGGTCTGGATCATCGCTTTTTGGCCTCCAACCGACGATTTTTTCATTAAATTCAGGCTTGTGTTCAGGCACACTTCCCATCCCCCCGCAGCCAGGGCAATTGAGAATGAGCCACTTGCGGCCAGTACCGTGACAGACCTCGCATTGGGTAAATGTGGTCTCGGCTTCATGCATGATGATAGGCTCGAGTTCAGGACCTTCATCATCGCCATGGTTTGGTTCAGGAGTTTCTGGAACGCCTGACAGCGTTTGTCGAAGATTTTCAATGGCTTGTTTGTCTTTTACTTTTTGTTCAACTACTGGGTCCTTGTTAGTCTCATTCAATGCTGCCATCGCTGCCGCCATTTCTTCCGCAGTCACCGGCGAAACGCTCATATCAGCCTTTTCAGCATCAGGCATCATCTCATCTTCAGGCTTGTATGTTTCCAAATTAGGCATGTTTTTATTTTTTTACACTCATCGCCGTATACTTGTCCATGATTTCAGCATCTACCGAAGCCCTGTCCTTGCCGTATTTCATATGAGAAAGCTGCTTTATTGACTCGACGACGGCCTTGTTCCCTTGCGGAGGCGCCATTGTTTCAATATTGAAAGGCTTTACTGGGCGTCCATTCGCAAGCATCTTCAAATATGCATTATAGTTGTCGATAGACATGATGTCTTTCGCGGTAAAGACAGGAGAAAATTGCTTTTCGAGATATTCTGCATCTTCAGCACCCACACGGAAGGCTGCAATGGAGCCGACGTTGCCGAAAACAGAATCACGGATGCCCTCGTCAAGCTGGGCAATGAACTGGTGAGCGACGTTCAGGGATAATTTGTATTTTCTAGCTTCGGAAAGGATGGTTGAAATGGAATTCGTGGTGATATTCTGGAACTCATCTATGTAAAGATAGAACGGCGGAAGATTCTGTCCTATCGAATCGACTCTCGAAAGCGCTGCCATCAGGATTTTTCCGACAAGGATAAGGCCGATAAGGTTTGCATTGATGTCGCCAAGCCTTCCCTTAGAAAGGTTGACGAGCAAAATCTTCTTTTGATCCATAATCTCTCGGAAATTTATCGTTGAAGCTTCCTGAGCGATGATAGGCCTCATGATATCGTTCGAAAGGAAGACATCGAACTTGCTTGTGATGTATGGCACGATATTTGAAAGAGCCGCTTCGCCTCCGGCTTTTTCAGCGACCTCTTTCCAGAACTGCACGACGATAGGATTCTTGCACTTCGAAATCTTAAGCTCTCGGAAAGGCTTGTTCGAAAGAACGCGTGAAACGTCAAGCAACGTGTTGCCCGACTCCGGATCCTCCATGACGAGAAGCACGGCGTTTCGGAAATACTGCTCGAACATCGGGCCTCCGGCAGTCTTCATATCAAAAAGCTTATTGAATATAGAAAGCATTTCATTCACCACGAATGTCTTCTGCTCCGGGTATTTCCTGTCATATTCAAGCATGTTCAAGGCCATAGGTCGCTCGGTATAGCTTGGATCAAAATAGATGACATCCTCGTAACGGGACTTAGGTATAAGTGACAAAATGTCTTGAATATCAGAACCATGCGGGTCGATCATACAAACTCCCTCACCATTGGCAATATCCTGTGCGATCATATTCTTCAATATAGTCGTCTTACCCGTACCAGTCTGTCCAATAACATAGAAATGGCGAAGGCGATCTTCTGGAGACATGAAGACTTTTGTTTCCGTACCCCTATCGCGATTCGTCCCGAGCAAGACGCCCTCGCGCGCAAGCTCAAGGGGCGCAGGAGCGCTGCCTGCCTTTGCAGTCTTGAGATGGGGCGCAGAAAGGATGACATTCGCAGGAAAATGCATCAAACTGGTCATCTCTTTGAGATTCGTGAGAATGCGCTTCCTGTTGTCGAAAAGCCTGAATGAGAAATCGTAAAGCATGGATTTGAGGCCGCTTTTCGTTATGCGGTCGAATTTCAGCTTGTTGCCATGTGCATGCTCGAACTGATTGAAAGATGATTCGATGTCTCCCAAAATCCTTTCCGCCTCACCCTCATCGTTCGCTGAAGCGATTATCCTGACGTTAACAGCGAGAATCGGCGACGCCATTTTTTCCTTGATGGAATCAATGGCGATCTGATCGACATTGCCAGCCGCCTCTTTCTTCTTCTCCTCGGCCCTTTCTTTCGCGTCGCTGGATTGCATCATGCCTGATACTCCACGGAAAAAACCTTCGATATATTTACCGACGCCCTCTTCATTTTTTGAAATGGCCTCGCTGACCTTTTCACCTTTCATTATTTCATCAAGGGTCTTCTTGTACCTTTTCGCGTGTTCTCCCCCTTGCGGCTGGATGACCATCTGTATGGCAGCGCCCTCTCCGTGAGTATTTATCTTCGAGAAGCTGTTGAGAATCGAGTTCAGCGGATCATAGTCAAACTGATCATAGGTCTTGAGCGGCCATATAGAGTTCTTTGCATATATGGCATACGAAGCAACGGTTGCGCCTTTTTCATTGAAAATATTATAATCATCTTTCTTCTCTATGATCTTCGCATTATGGAAAACTGCAAGCATCTGTTTTTCAAAGAGGCTCTTCTTGCTGTCATGAACTGCGACATAGAATGTGAATTCATCGCTATGGTTAGCGACCGCAAGCTCAATAGTAAAATATCCGGTCCCCTCAGGATCATCAACAGACATCATTCCTGAGTAGAACTGCTCCATTGAAGAAATGACTTCTTTCAGCGCGCGCTCTTTGCCGTCATCCGTCTTCTCTGGAAGCGTTATTTCAAAAAGAGTCATGTGGAGGGCTTTGAATTCCGGCGAGCCTTCTTTCAGGCCTTCAACTGGAAATCCTGATTTGATGTATTGGACAAGAAACCTCTCGAAGTCATCCTGCACATGCGGATCATTCATCTTCTCGACAATATCAAGGGCGTTCTTTATGCCATGTGTCTGCATGATGCCGAGCAATTCCGCGATTTTTTCATCATGGTCTTCCGGAGAAAGCTCGAGGACGATCTCATCCGCTTTCTTTTCAGGCATTAGGTAGTCCTTATGAAGAACCTTTTCGGAAGAAACCTGTTTGTAGCCTTCTATAGTCTCTCGCGCAATCGTCTCAGACGGCTTTTCCTGCTTCAAAGAAGCTACCTCCTTTTCCTTCTGCATGAGCTTCTCGCGCAAAAAAGTCAATTCTTCTTCTGAAGTTTTTAATTTCTCTGATCCAAATGAATTATTAAAAGTTTCCATCATCGATAAAGTTTGTCTGAGATTCTCCGTATCAATTCATCACGAAAGCCAGGCTTGTCAAAATCTCTCCAGAAATCCTTATTTCTATCCAATTCGCCATCAATAATTTCACGAAAGGTCTTTGAGTATAATTCCGTCCACTTGCTGAATTTTTCATTGTCATCATCAAGCCCTATATCCCATGATTTTATAAGGTCAATCTGCAGAGAGTTTATCTCTAACGTATGCTCGGTCTCATGATTGTGTTCGACGAACTGAACAGTTTCCATATACGTTAATTATACCTCATATCTTTGTCAAAATCTCCGGCTCACCTTTTGTTATCAGGATAGTATGTTCAAAATGTACACTTGGTTTCCCATCCTTGGTACGGTATGTATATCCGTCACTATCAAGAAAAATATGACGGGAACCGAGATTGAACATCGGTTCAATAGCGATAACCATGCCTGGCTTGAGAGTCTCCCCCTTTCCAGCCTCGCCGTAATTCGGTACGAAAGGATCTTCATGGACGTGATAGCCGACCCCATGGCCAGATAGCTCTTCGATTATGCCGTATTTATGGGCAACTCCAAGCCTTTCTATTGCTTCGCCGATATCGCCTATTTTTTTTCCTCCTTTCGCGGCTTTTATGCCTACATGCAAAGCTTTTTCCGTGACTTCAAGCAAATCCTCAAGCTCTTTCTGAATCTTTCCGACTGGAACTGTGATAGCTGCATCTGTAATCATCCCCTTGTGCACCAAGCCGAGATCAAGCGTCACTATATCGCCCTCTTTCAGAATCTTTTCTTTCTCGTTCGGAATTCCATGGACAACCTCATCATTGACCGATACGCAAAGGCTTGCGGGAAAAGGCCTGGGCGCTCCTGACGGCTGATAATTCAAGAAGGCTGGAACATCTCCCCCCTCGAAAATAAGTCTGCGAGCTTCATTGTCCAATTCTTTTGCTGAAATTCCTGGCTTCACCATTGCTTTGAGAGCCTGAAGAATTTCCGCGTGGCGCTTCCCGCCTTCCCGCAGTTTTTGTATGTCGTCCTTTGTCTTGATCGTAATCATGGTGGCGCTTTAGAGACCGATTTTCTCAATCAGCTCCTTATGTATATCATCAATGCTTCTCTCTCCATTTACCTTTATGAATTTATATTTCGGATTTGATTGATAGAATTCGATTGCTGGCACGACATCGGTGGTATACCATGCGAGGCGCTTCCTGATGTCTTCAGATTTGTCATCCTGCCTATGACGCGCCGCAAGCCTCTCTGTTGCCCATTCCTCGCTGACATCAATATTGATGGCGCAAGGACCAGAAAGCCCGTAGAAATCAAAAATGGAGTCGAGCACACCAGCTTCATGCTTCCTTCGAGGGGCGCCGTCAAAAATGAGATGCTGATTGCCGTCATAGTTCTTCACCAGAAGATTGATCCACATGTAGACTGAAAGAAATTCCGGCTGAAGCTTGTCCGCTTCATAGAGGCCTTTTGAAAGCTTCTGTGTCGTCGAATCCCCCTTTATGAATTCGCGGAATTCCCCTCCACCTTGAATATAGAGCATTTCTCGCTCAGGATTCAGTTTCTTAAGATATTCAGTCAGCAAAGCGCCCTGCGTTCCCTTTCCGCAGCCTGATCGTCCGATAAATATGAAGACTTTCTGATTCACAGGGTAAGTATAGCGTAGGGGCCAGAAAAGCCAAAATTAGTATTCCCTCATCGAAACCTGCGCGTCAATTTTCTTCAGAAGATCGAGAACTACCGACACGACGATGAGAAGTGCAGTACCCCCGATAGCGAGCGTCGTATTTCCAGTAAAGCCCTGCATTACGAGAGGAAGAACAGCAATCAAGCCAAGAAAAATGGCACCGACAAGCGTGATGCGCGTAACGATTTTGCCAAGATATTCCATGGTCGATTCGCCGGGACGAACTCCGGGAATGAATGCTCCTCCCTTCTGGAGATTTTCAGAAATCTGCTTTGGATCGAACGTAACTGCGGTGTAGAAATATGTGAAAACAAAGACGAGAAAGAAGTAGATGATTGCGTGAGACCAAGGATTAATAAGGAATGATGATACGGATGAAGCGATATTTGCCACCGTTACATTTGCTGAATTTGAAAGGAAGTTGGCAATGATCTGAGGAAAAAGAAGGATCGAGAGGGCGAAAATGATCGGAATCACGCCAGCTTGATTGAGTCGAAGCGGAAGGTATGTAGAGACTCCTCCGTAGACCTTATTACCCCTCACCTGCTTCGCGTAAGTCACTGGGACCGAACGCTCAGCCTCAGTAACAATCACGACCGCCACAATGACGAATAACGCGATTGCAAGAGAAAGAAGGTAGAGAGGGAGCTGTGAAGCATCGAACGCAGCAATGAACTGGAATGCGCTCTGAGGAAGTACCGCGACGATGCCCGCGAAAATGATAAGAGAAACTCCGTTGCCAATGCCGAATTCAGAAATAAGCTCTCCGATCCACATAAGGAGAAGTGATCCGGCAGTTATAATAAGCACATTCACGAAAAATTCCATGCCAGTAAAGTTGGGAATAACGTTTTGGCTCTGGAAAAGCTTAATGAATGCGAATGACTGGAGAAGCGCAAGTGGAACCGAAAGATACCTTGAATACTGCGAAAGCTTCTGTCGTCCAGCCTCGCCCTCCTCCTGCATCATTGCCTTCATGCTCGGAATCATCATCGTAAGGAGCTGCATGATGATGGATCCAGTAATGTATGGCCCCACTCCGAGCATCACGATGGAAAGACGAGAAATGCCTCCTCCGGAAAATATATCGAGAAGTCCGAGAAACTGGTTCCCGGCAAGAAGACGTTCAAGGCTTGCGAGATCAATACCTGGAATTGGAATAGCTGAAAGCAAGCGAAAAACGACAAGCGCGCCGATTGTAAAGGCGATACGCCTGCGTAGTGTCGGATCCCGAAGAACTATGGTTACTTTTTCGAGAAATTTTTTCATGTAAATTTAGATCTTGACTGAACCTCCAGCCTTTTCAACCTTCGCTTTAGCTTGCTTAGAGATGATGCACTTCTCGATCGTGAATTTCTTCGTAAGCTCTCCTGTTCCCAATATCTTTACCTGAGGTATTTTACCATCTTGAGTCGAAATAGTCTTTTTTTCAATAAGGGTCGCAGGAGAAATGATCGCTCCTGATTCGAAGACTGCCTCAATAGCATCAAGATTCACGATAGTCGGCTTTTCATTAGGTGACTTGTTCTGATTGACGCCTCGTCCTCGGAGCTTTGGGATGCGCTTGATGAAGTCTCGGAGCTCTGGGCGTGACTTGTGTCCTGCTCGAGCTGTCTGACCCTTGCCTCCTCGGCCAGAAGTCTTGCCTCGCTTGCCTCCTCGGCCTACGAGCATCGTCTTCTTGTTTTTTGTCTTTGGGATTAGGTTATGGTGTTGCATGGCAGTAGTGTTATTTGGTCGTTCGAGGATGCTTTGATAATTTCGAAAGCGCCCGTATGGCCACTCGTGCGATATTTAACTTGTTTTTGCTTCCTGACATGAGCTTTGCGCAAACATCCTTGATACCGGCGAGCTCGATGACGTTTCGTACGGAGCTTCCTGCCACGACTCCTCGTCCTCTCGCTGGCATGATCATAACTCGTGCGCTTGAGTACTTCGCCTCAACCATGTGAGGAATCGTCATTGCAGGAGAAAGAGTAACCTTGATCATATTTTTCTTCGCATTTCGCGTAGCCTTGTCGATAGCGAGAGAAGTGTCTCCGGCCTTTCCAAGACCAACCCCTACCTTGCCCTTCTTGTCTCCTGAGACTACGGCTACAGAGAATGTAAATCTTCGTCCTCCTGAAGCGACTCGAGTCACTCGTCTAATAGCAATAATCTTCGTGTCGAATTCAGGCTTAACTCGCTCCATACCAGGTCGCTGTGGCCGTCGTGATCCGCCTCGTGGAGGTCTAGAATCCCTGAAAGAAGGCTTTGCAAAGGGAGCGGCCGCAGGCGCAACGGGGGCAGAGACAGGAGCTGCTGTTGGTGCTACTGGTGCTGTCTGTTCGATTGTCTTATTCTCTGTATCCATTTTGGTATCCATAATAATATATTAAAAATTCAAGCCGCCTTCCCGCGCAGCATCGGCAATCGCCTTTATCTTTCCCGTGTAAAGGTATCCTCCTCGATCGAAGACGACTTTATCGATCTTAAGAGCCTTTGCTTTCTTTGCGATCTCAATTCCGACTTCCTTTGCCTTGTCAGCGGGAGTCTTCGCCTTTCCATCGACTGAAGAGAAAGCAGCCAAAGTATGGCCTTTTGTGTCATCAATAATCTGGACAGAGATGTACTTGTGTGACTTGAAGACAGAAAGCCTAGGTCGCTCCGAAGTACCGCTCAATATTGAGCGGATTTTTCTGTGCCGGCGAGCGATTTTCATTTGTTTTTGTTTGCTTGTATTCATGGCCGTTGTTTAGATTATACTGACTTCTTGCCCTGCTTTCGGCGGATAACTTCGTCGCTGTATCTGATTCCCTTGCCCTTGTATGGTTCAGGTTTCTTGAGAGCTCGGATCTGCGCGACAAACTGGCCGACTTTCTCCGTATCCATGCCAGAAACAGTGATGATGTTCTTCTCTGCTGTAACCTTAAGGCCGTCAGGAATCACCCTCATGACTGGATGTGAAAAACCAAGAGAAAGATGGAGTTCCTTGCCTTTTACATCAGACTTGAATCCGATTCCTTCGACAATGAGTTTTTTCTCAAAATTCTTGTGGACGCCCTCAATCATGTTTCTGATATGAGAAGCGTATGCCCCCCAAAGAGCAAGAACGTCGAGAGAATGCCGGACTGGAATGAGAGAAATCTCATTGTTCTCGACTTTGATTGTGATTTCCGGTCGGAAAATTCTCTTCAGTTCTCCAAGTGGGCCTTTGATAGTCAAAGTCCCGGCAGAAAAGCTTGCTTCTGTCTTCTCTGGTAGAGTAATGGGTTTTTTAGCGATTCGTGACATAGCAGTTATTTAAATTATTACCAAATCTTAAAGAGAATCTCGCCGCCGACCTTTGCTTTCTTTGCGTCCACATCAAGAAGCACACCTTGTGGCGTAGAAAGTACGATGTTTCCGAACCCGCTCTTGAACATGCGGATGTCCTTCGCTTTCTGATAGATCCTTCGTGATGGCTTGGAAATTCGATCGATGCCGTTAACCCTAGGCTGGTTACCAATATATACAAGGTTTATTTCTAGTGTCTTCTCGATTTTCTTGCCCTTTGTCTCAATATTTGAGATATACCCTCCTTTCATGAGGGTGTGGGCTATATTTTCCTTAAGAGCAGAATAAGGGACAGAAATAGAAGTCTTGCCAGCATCGTTTGCATTCTTGATTCGTACTATAAAATCTGCGATAGGGTCTGTTACCATGATGATTTTTTAATGCCAGGAATAACACCTTCATTAGCGAATTCTCGGAAACAGATACGGCAGAGATCAAAATCTCTCATATATCCGTTCTTTCGGCCACAGCGGAAACAACGTCGAACCACCCGAGACTTGAACTTCGGGGTTTTTTGCGATCGCTTGATTGTTGATGTCTTTGCCATTTTTTACCAAAAATTTTAAATAAAACAGGGATTGGTTAGCTTGGCCTTTCGGCATGGGCTTCCAATCGCTTAAACCCTCTATTGGGTTGTCTTCTAGAACGTGTGGGTATAGTAGCAAATAGGCCTATATAAGTCAATAATGCTCCAAGCTTGACTCTTTTTCATATAAATGTAGATTTATATGAGTAAACCTGAAAACGAAAAACTTCCAATGAAAATACTGAAATCGCCAGTACCTGCTAAAATCGCACCATTAAGTCTTCGAGAAACCCAAGTTCTGCAACTGATTGCGGTTGGGCATAGCAGTAGGGAAATTGCTAGGGAGCTGACCGAGACAACGACGAAGATTGATACGAGAACTGTTGAAACCCACAGGGTGCATATTATGGAAAAGCTTGGCCTCCACACAGTCGCCGAACTCACATGCTGGTCGGTTCTCAACGAACTGATTATCATCGAGGGTTATGCTGCAGTCACGGCGGACTAGCCTCGGTACAATCAAAAGCGCCGCAGGATTCGTTCTGCGGTGTTTCCTTTTACAAAAATTAATTAATTCCGCTTCTTCTTAATCTCTTCCTTCTTGAACGGGAATCCAAGGTATTCGAGGAAAGCGATCGTCTCATCCTTTTTCTTCGAAGTCGTGACGATGGTCATGCCGAAGCCGAAGACATCCTTCAAATCCTCGTCTGAGGTTTCAGGAAAAATAGTATGCTCCTTGATGCCGAGAGTGTAGTTCCCCATCTGGTCGACGGCTGTCTTTGAGATTCCTCGGAAGTCCTTCGTCCTAGGAAGCGCGATGTGAACAAGTTTATCGACAAAATCACACATTCGCTTTCCGCGAAGAGTGATTTGGTATCCGACGAGGTCTCCCTGCCTGACCTTGAATGAAGCGATGGACTTCTTGCTTGATCGGGGAGCTGGCTTCTGGCCAGTAATCTTCGCAAGGCGATCAGCGATGAGCTCGATCTTTTTCTTATCCTTCACCGATCCTGTGCCTGTGCTGATGACAAGCTTCGTAAGCATTGGGGCTTGCATCGGGTTCTTATAGCCGAATTTCTCCTTAAGGGCCTTGAATGACTCCTTGTTCAATTCGTATGTATTTTTTGCTGTATGTGTGTATTTCATATTTTTTCTCTATTTTGCAGCTTTCTTTGCCGGCTTCTTCTTTGCTTCTGATACAAGGGCGACATTCGAAACGTCAATTGATCCGTTCACTTCAATAACCTGACCTTTTGATCCCTGCTTTCGAGATCGCTGGTTCTTTTTGAACATATTGATGCCAGAAACGACAACACGGTTATCCTTTGGCATAGCCTTGATTACTTTTCCGGTCTTGCCCTTGTCTTTCCCTGCAAGCACTATTACATTGTCGTCCTTTTTGATTTTCATTGTATTGGTGTTATTTAAAAACTACACGATTTCAGGCGCTCGTGAAGCAATTGTCTGGAAGCCTCGCTCTGCAAGTTCTCGGGGAATCGGTCCAAAGATACGTCCAGCTATAGGCTCCTTCTTCCCCTTTTCGAGGATGACAACTGCATTCTCATCAAATCGGATATAAGAACCGTCCTCTCGCCGATATGCTTTTACCTGTCGAACAACGACACCCTGGAGCACATCTTTCTTCTTGATGGCCTTTCGAGGTTCTGCCTTCTGGACGGAAAGGATGACGAGATCTCCGATTTCAGCGTAACGCTTCTTTGAGCTTCCAAGCACTTTGAAGATACGGCCAATCTTTGCTCCGCAATTATCTGTTATTCGTACTATTGAACGAGGTTGAATCATGGTAGTTTATATAAATTATGCGATGACTTTGAATGACTTGTCCTTAGACATAGGTCGACATGACTCGATTGTCACCTTATCCCCTATCTTCTTCGTGTTTCCAGCATCATGAACCTTGTACTTCTTGTGGGAAGTGACGTATTTCTGATACTTTTCGTTCTTCACGAACCGTCCGACTCGAACAACGATGGTGTCCTTCATCTTATCAGAAATTACGATGCCAGTGAGCGTCTTTCGCTGGACCTTTGCCTCGTTATTCTTTTGTGCGGTTTTCTTTTCCATATTTGTTTATTATGCTTTTGGAGCTTTTGCCCTAAGCGACATTTCTGTCATAATCCGAGCGATTTCCTTCTTCGTCGTCTTTCCGATTTTCACATTCTTCGTCTTGCTGCCAGCTGACCCGAATCGGAAATGACGGAGCGCTTCTCGCTTTTCAGCTATAAGCTTCTTCAAGTCCTGTTCAGTTTTATTCTTGTATTCCTTCATATATTTGAAATTACATCATGTTTCGGCTTACAACCTTGGTCTTGGCCGAAATCTTCGTTCCTGCCTTTCGGAGGGCTTCCTGGGCTACCTTATCATCAACTCCGTCGATTTCAAAGAGGATTCGTCCTGCCTTGACCTGTGCAACGAAACCGACTGGATCTCCCTTGCCTTTTCCAAGCTTAACCTCCGGTGGCTTCTGCGTGAATGGACGATCAGGAAAAACCCGTACCCAGACCTTTCCGGACTTCGTAGCGTATCGAGCCATGACCTTTCTGGCGGCTTCAATTTCATTTGAAGTCAGTCTGGCATATTTCATAGCCTTAAGCCCATATGATCCGAATGAAAGCTTAACTCCGCGTGTCTCAACGCTATTCGCAAGCTTCTTTGCGTTAGTTCGGCCTGTATGCCACTTTCTGAATTTTACTTTTTTAGGAAATAACATGTTGGTTTATTATTGGTTTGCAGGTCTAATCGCCTTGAGATCTCTTTCGAAGATCTGACCCTTGTAAATCCAAACCTTGATTCCGATATCGCCATAGGTCATATGAGCCTTTTCCCTTGCAAAATCAATATCTGCTCGAAGCGTCTGAAGAGGAATCTGGCCCTTCTTTAGGTCTTCTCTTCGTGCCATTTCAGCGCCACCAAGTCGTCCAGAAAGCTTTATCTTCGCTCCCTTTACTTCCTTGCTTGCAATAACCTTCTCGAGAGTCTGCTTTAGAACGCGTCGGAAAGGAAGTCGCTTTTCAAGACCTTCTGCAACCATCATAGCCACGATTGCTGCGTTTGATTCTGGGTTTCGGACTTCTTCGATGTCAATCTTGAGCTCCTGCCCAGCAAGATCGATTCCCTTCTTTTTTAGAAGAGCGAGTATCTTGTCTCGAAGCTTGGTAACGCCGTCGCCGCTTCGGCCGATTATCATGCCGGGCCGTGAAGTCCTAATAATGACCTTGAGAGCTTTCTGGTTTCGTTCGATCTGAACGTCAGCAAGATAGAATGTTCTAAGCTCCTTAGTAAGAAATGCTCTGATGAGAAGGTCGGCTTTAAGAGCCGTCCTGTAGCCTTTATCACGAGCAATCCAACGGCTCTTCCAGTCGCGTATGACTCCTAGTCTATGAGAAAATGGGTGTACTGAGTGTGACATATGATTATTTTTTGGCTTTTACTGTTTTAACCTTCTTTTCTACTGCCTTCTCAGCCTTTGGTGCAAGAACAAGAAGAACGTGGCTTGTTCGCTTATTGATAGGATATGAATTGCCTCGCGCTCGAGGCATTCGTCGCTTAAGCACCTTCCCAGCATCGACTCGGAGCTCTTTGACGATAAGGCTCTCCTTTTCGATTTTAAAATTATTCTTTGCGTTTGCAATAGCCGAAAGAAGCAATCCGTAAAGAGGATCTGCTGCTTTCTTGCTCAAAAAGTTCAACGTATTGAGAGCCTGTTCGACTGACTTACCGCGCACAAGATTTGCAACGCTGCGGACCTTTCGTGGAGACTGTCGGTGATTTTTAAGTGATGCGGTAATCATAAATATGTAAATTATTTCTTGGCTGGAGCTGCGACAGCTTCCTTAGCGGACTTTGCAGCTGCGACTTCAGCCTCCTTAGCCTTGATTTCAAGCTCTTTCTGCATCTTTCCACCATGTCGGATGAACTTTCGAGTGGGAGAAAATTCTCCTAGTCGATGACCGACCATTTCTTCCGTAACAAGCACTTCTATATGCTGTCTGCCGTTGTATACGCCAAAAATGAATCCGACCATTTCAGGAGAAATCTGGCTTCGTCGATACCACGTCTTAATAACCCCGGTTTCTGTGGGCTTCTTTCCGGCTATCTTTTGCAAAAGCCGTTCTTCAACGTATGGTCCTTTATAAAGGGATCGTGACATGTGTGTATGTTTTAAGGGGTGATACAGAGTACAAATAAACAAGCTCTCCTTAGAGCTGGACATTCATACTAGCAAACCCTGACTTAAAGTCAAGAAGATTCGCTATTTATTAGGTATTGGAAGAGTAAACGAGAAGACGGATCCCTTACCTACCCCCTCGGAAGAAGCCTGTATCCTGCCGCCATTGCTCTCTATAATCTGCTGGCACATGAAAAGATTTATGCCCATGCCTTCGGTGTCAGCCGCCTGAGCCTTGGGCGATCTATAGAATTTAGAAAAGATAAATGAACGCTCACTAGGCTCGAATCCGATCCCCGAATCCTTGATTTCGACTTCGATTGACTTAAACGATCTCCTTATGCCGACCCGTATCGCTCCGCCCGCAGGAGTATATGAAAGCGCATTATCGAAAAGCGAATGGATCACGAATTCGATTTTGTTCTTTTCGGCAAATATATTCGAAATGTTATCGCCCAAAGACAGGTCGAGATATATTTTCTGACGAGCAATCCTGTCGGAAAATTTCTTGACGATATCGTCGACAAGAGAACGGATCGAGAAGGTTTCCTTTGAAACGACTCTTCCGAAGTCCTCCGATTCGGCTAGTGTGACTAGCGTGTTCGTCAATTCGATCAGATGCTCATTCCTTTCGCTTATCGAAACAACCCTCTCTTTGAGAGTTTCTGATATCGTCTCATCCTTGATAATCGAATCAGTTTCCCATTTGATATAGGTCAACGGGGTCCGGAACTTATGGCTGATGATATTGATGAATTGGTATTTAAGAATATCCGTCTTGCGTATCTGCTTCCAAATGATAAGCCCGACCGCCACCATGACGACTGAAACAAGCAACGGCAGTAGCCATTGCGGAATGAGTGGGTTCGACCGGATGATGTAATCATTAAGCGTGACGAGGATGGTCATGACAAGGAATAGCAGCGTCACAAAGAAGCTGTACAGCGTCGCCTGCTTCGCAATCACTCTGATATCAAGCAACTCATATTTAATCATTACGTAGACAAGAGGCAACGTGAAAAGCCCGAAGAAGGCTGAATAGAAAGGATCGAATGGGATGTTGAAAACGAGAAGAATCGCCGTCGAACCGAGAATAAAAGCATAGATCAATGAGAAGAGAACGTATTTGTATCTGTTCTTCTTAATATGGTCGTCTGTTTCTCGGTATGCCCTGAATAATTCATAAAGGCAGTAGAGACCGATGGTATTGAACCAAATTCTCATGACTATCTGGTATTCTCCAGGGTTATAATAGAATGGAAAATAAAGCTTTGAAACCGATGGCAGGAGAAACGTATCCGGATAAATTATGAAGAAAGCAAGCATCGCTGCTCCCGTTACATAAAAGAAAGGAATTATGAAACGATTAAGCCTTGTCTTGGTCCTTTCCGATTGATAAAGAAACCAATGCAACCAAAAAATACCGATCGGGATATTAGCCAGGTTGAACATGAAAATCAGACGGGATGTTTCGGCATCGTCTGCCATAATTCCAAGCGCGTGAGATATCTGAAACATCGCTACCGAAAGCATGAAAAGAGTGAACGTAATCGCAATCGGCTTGATATTCCGATTCATCTTGATCCAAACAAAGATAGCAAGAATGACATTAAGTACTCCGCCACTAAGAAAAATTATGTTGTGGGCAATTAGCCTGAAACTTTCCATAAAGATTCTGACTTAATGGTAACACGAGTGGGTCGTCTTTGGCTTAGCTATCTAAACCTGGCGTTGATTGCTGCCCTAGTCATAGGACCAACGCTGCCGATTTGGTCTATACCGTTTGCTGCCTGGAATCGCATTACCGCGGCACGCGTGAGTGGTCCAAAATAACCAGTAGGAGTGACTGACAGATACCCTCCATCAACAAGAAACCGCTGCAGCACTGTCACCTGCGGGTCCGTCATGCCAATCACAAGCGGTTTGGTCAAAAATGATTGGACTGTGTTGGCAGTCGGAGGCGTCGACGATGCTGTCGTTGGAACGATGGGTTGCATCATGGCAATCTTGCTATTGATTGCGGCGCGTGTGAGCGGGCCTGTGCCGCCTGTCTGCTCAATACCGTTTGCTTTCTGAAAAGCCTTGACTGCCGCAGTCGTCAATGGACCATAGTACGTTGTGGTATTTGCGATAGACAAGAATCCCTGTGCAACTAGAAAATCCTGGAGAATTTTGACTTCGGAGCCAGATGAGCCGGCATAGAGGTATGTAGTAAATGTATGCGCGCTTGAAGATCTGGTTGTTGCGGGTGTCGCCGCCACCGGTGTGCTCACGGAAGGGTTCCTATTCGATCCCCCGCCACCGCTAGGACGGGAGTTGGTGTTCGAACCACCGCCTGGCGGCGTTACAGGATTCTGGTTTGTACCAGCCCCTGTCGACGGTGGTGTTGGGATGGATGGTGGAGGCGTATATGCATCCAAACCATCTTGACCGATCCATCCATCAAATCCTGAGTCAAAATTGATATTCCACCACCAGAAATAATTGCCGCTTGATGGAAGAACTGCATAAGTAGGGCCGGCTATTACTGTACCTATCGACCCACTTGTCTGTTGACCAACGAGTGTGCCCCCAGAGACACCTCTGACATTGACTGTTGTATTCGTAGAAACACTTTGTCCAATGGTGAATTTTGTCGAAGTGGAAGGACTGGTCGGAACAGGCGGTGGAGTTGTATCGGTAGTTACGGGAATAAGTGCGAAGCTTGTAGAAATAGTGTGATTGGCTGATATGGAAGAGAATGTATATGCTCCGCCAGTTGATGGAATAGTCGAAATAATAGACCCGTCAACTAATACTTGACTGACCTGATACCCTGTCGATGGGGTCATCGTGAAAGACTGACTCGACCCAGAGCCGACTGATACAGATCCTGTGGGACTAACAGATCCTCCTGTTCCTGCGGAAGCATTGATAGTATATGTAGTCTGTGTGGGAGGATTTTCTGATCCATGCGACACCCAGGTATCATATACGACCACTTCGCCATAGTTGTCCGCTCCACACGTCGAGCCATACTGCGGCTCCCGTGTACAATTAGACTGCGTATATGCTCCTACCTTGAAATAGTTGCCTGAACCTACCTGATTCAGCGTATATGCCGGAGTCGAATCAACCGACGAACCTGTACCATAATAGACCTTAATCTGCCCGTTGGACGCGACAAATTTGATACTGAAACGCTCTCCAAGTTCATAGCTCGAATCAAGAGTTGGTCCAGGAGTGCCGTTGATATCGACAAAAAGCTTGGGGTATTCGAGGCGGATGACTATCACGTCATCCGCGGCGTCATGGATCTGTCCGGCAACCACATGTTTCTTGCCTATCGGCACTGCAGTTATCGCTTGGTCAATGAAAAGAGTATGCGTGCCAGAATTGGTCGCCCAGCTCGCAGTAGTGGCTCCATTATTTGTCATCTCTCGCAATTCAGAGCGCGGATAGCTAGACCCGCTCGTGGTGTATCCAGATGTGGGAGCAGTGAACCTGACACCCAAGCAGTCCGAGGTCGGCTTGAAATATGATGGGTGAGCGAACGTCGCCAGCTCAGGCTGCAGATATTCGTCCGGCGTCCCAGAATGAGATGTATTCTCTGGCATAGTCACTTTCCAATCCGCAAGATCAAGAACTTGCGAGGGGTACGAGCAACTTGTTGTGTTGGCGGGACTGGGATTATCTGTCGGCGGTGCAGATGGTGGCGTAACAGCACCGTCGCCATCAGCGTGTATCTGCTGAATTTCTGAAATCGATAATGCTCTGTTGTATATGTAAACATTTCCAACGTTGCCAGCAAGCATATTTGACCCGTTCCTCGATCCGATTGTAAGTGCCGACGTCGTATCTATAGCGCTTCCAGATCCACTATATGTCGCTGATCCAGACAATGCTCCATCAACATATATATCTACTGTCTTAGTTGCAGATCTTACACCGGTCACAGAGTGCCAATCACCATCATTTACACTCGCGCTGCTAAACGCGGTCGCGGTGACCGAAGTTCCTCCAGCATTGATAGTGAACGCTGCCTTGCCGCCAGAAATTCCCAGTTCATACATATCTGTAGTTGCCCCTTTCCACACAACAGTACCGTCGCTGGTAACACGAACCCGAGCAGATACTGTCCACAACAATGATCCTGGGTTGATAGATGAAGAGTGTGAGACGGTCGTCACTGACGCACCATCCCATGTGCCGACCAAGCCAGACGAAGGAACCGCCGCAAGAGCAGTCTGATTAAAAACAAAAAAACCCAAGATGGGTATGAGTGCGACTATCGCAATCGGTTTTCGATGCAAGCTACCAATAAAGTATCTCATAGGATAATAAGCTAAGTATTGTTAATACTCCTATTATACTGTGTGCAACAAAAAAGCTAGTATGGGATGCCTGTGGATAAAGACTATCCAACGGTCTCCGTGTTCTTGTTCTTGCCTACACGTCGTCGAGAAACTACAAATACGTTTGAATACTTCTTCGGAGTTCGTGTCTTCTGACCCTTTCCAGCTGGCTTTCCCCATCGAGTCTTGAGTCGTCGGAGACCTCGTCCTGTTCGCTGTTCTCCTCCTCCGTATGGATGGTCCACAGGGTTCTGAGCAGATCCTCGAACTGTGGGTCGGATACCGAGCCATCGTGATCGTCCTGCCTTTCCGATATTAACAAGTCGGCTCTCGTCGTTTGAGACAGTTCCGATAGTCGCCCATGCATTGTCATGAACCTTTCGAATTTCTGTAGAAGGAAGCTTGAGATGCGTGTAACCTGCATCGTTGGCGATAACTTGTGCGAACGATCCTGCTGATCGGACAAGCTTTGACCCGCCATGAGGTTTGATCTCGATGTTATAAACAAATGTACCTACTGGAATTTTCTTGAGAGGAAGCCTGTTCCCCGTTTCGATGGGTGCTGTCTCGGATACGATGAACTTATCCCCGACTTTCATGCTCTTTGGCACGAGGATGTATCGCTTTTCACCGTCAGCATACTGAACAAGGGCAATGAAGCCTGTTCGAAAAGGATCGTATTCAATCGTAGTGATCTTTGCGGGGACATTTTTCTTGTCGTAAGCGAAGTCAACCATTCGGTAGAGCTTCTTGTGTCCTCCTCCCTTATGGCGCACAGTAATTCGTCCGAAGGCGTTTCGTCCCATGTCTCGCTTCATACCCATAGTAAGGGCCTTGTGAGGTTCAGAAGCCGTAATGTAGTCACGATACGGAATCGTTGTCATATGTCGGCGCGATGGTGTGTTTGGTTTATAGCTTTTCATTGCGATTATGTATTTAAATTATGCAAGGTCTATCTTGTCTCCTTTTTTAAGATATACAAGAGCTTTCTTTACAGCTGACTGGGTGCCCTTTCGTCCTCGAACAAAGACTTTCTTTGCGGGAAGATTGATAACTCGAATCTTGGTAGGAGTGACCTTATAAAGAGTCTTGACGGCCTTTGCAACTGCATCCTTCGTGGCATTTTTTGTAACTTCGAAAGTATAGACATTCAATGCCTCACCCATAATCCCCGATTTCTCAGTGATTCGCGGCCTCAAGATGATATCTGATGTGATTGGTGTAGTCATGGTGGTTATTATTCGAATGCCTTAAGGGATTCTTTAGGATTGGCAATCACAAGATACTTATGATTAAGCACTGAAACTGGGTTGATTGTTCGGAATTCCTCGACTTCGAGGTTTCCGAAGTTCTTGAAGCTCTTTATAAGAGTAGGGGTCTTCTTTTCAACCGTAATGATGGCTACATTCTTCGGCTTTGTTCCAAATTTTTCAAATCCCTTGATCTTTGAAAAAGCTGTGATAGTATTCTTCGCTTCTGCTGCCTTTGGTTCTGCAAATGAAAGAGAATCGATGAAAAGGATTTCTCCGTCCTTGAATTTCTTTGAAAGGATAGTGTAGAGCGCCTTTGCCTTTGCCTTCTTGTTTACCTTTCGATCATAGTTCTTGTCAGCTCGTGGACCATGAGCAACTCCTCCTCCTACCCAGATAGGGGATCGTGTGGATCCGTGTCGTGCTCGGCCGGTTCCTTTCTGTTGCCAAGGCTTTTTTCCTCCTCCTCGGATTTCTCCTCGAGTCTTGGTGTTTGCAATGGGATGTCTAGCTGAAGACATCATTGATACCACCACCTGATGCACGAGGTCTGCATTCCATGACACTCCGAAAATCGCTTCCGGAAGCTTCATCTTTCCTGTCTCTTGGCCCTTCTGATTGTATATTGTTGTTTCCATAGTGATTATCCTGTTATTTCGACAAGAGTACCCTTTCGTCCAGGAATTGCTCCTGAAATATAAAGAGTGTTTGATGCAGAGTCGATATGAACGACCTTTAGATTCTTCACCGTGATTCGATCGCTGCCCATTCGGCCTGCCATTCGCATCTTCTTCGGAACCTTGTTTCGAAGACCCCCTCCAATAGAACCTGGCTCTCTCTCAGAGTGCTTCTGACCGTGTGATCGTGGACCTCCTCCGAAACCATGTCTCTTGACCACACCCTGAAAGCCCTTGCCCTTTGAAATGGCGCTTACCTCGATGACATCTCCTTCCTTAAACTGAGAGAGGTCGATCTTATCGCCGACTTTCTGTGCTGGAGCTACATCAGAAGCGAAATCTCGAAACTCCCGGAGATCGGAGTATGCCCCGAGGTCCTTCATATGGCCCTTCATCGCCTTGTTCAAGCGATTAGGATTCTTTGATCCTGTGGCGACTTGGACAGCTGCGTAGCCATCATTTTCCTTTGTCTTTACCTGCGTAACGACAATGGGAGAAGCCTCGACCATAGTCGCAGGCTGAACAAGCCCATCTTTATCAAAGATTTGAGTCATGTTTAATTTTCGTCCAAGAATGAATTTCATTTCAGTAATTTAAAGCGAAAGCCTACATCATCTTGACGTCAATATTGACGCCAGATGGAAGACTGAGGTTGGTAAGTGCTTCTATGATCTTCTGATTGGGATTCAAGATATCTATAAGTCGCTTGTGCACTCGCATTTCAAATTGTTCTCGAGCATTCTTGAATACGAACGAAGCGCGATTTACCGTATATTTCTTGATTTCAGTTGGAAGCGGAATGGGACCAAAGAACTTAACATCATAACGAATCGCTGTGTCCATGATTTGCTTGAGAGAAGCATCAAGAATCTTGTGTTCGTATGCACGAACTCGGATTCGGAGCTTTGCAGCATCGCCTTCTTTAACCGCCTTCGCGGCTCGAGGCTTTGTTACCTTCTTCACAGATTTCTTTTCCTCAGCGATTGTAGTCATGATAGTTAAATAAGTTATTATGCAACTATCTTTGTTACAACTCCTGCACCTACTGTCTTTCCTCCTTCTCGGATAGCGAATCGCATCTTGTCTTCAAGAGCAACTGGAGCTACGAGCTTTACCTTGAATGTAACTGTGTCTCCTGGCATAACCATTTCTACGCCTGCAGCAAGGGCAACCTCTCCAGTAACGTCAGTTGTTCGGATATAGAACTGAGGCTTGTACCCTGTAAAGAATGGAGTATGTCGTCCTCCCTCTTCTTTCTTGAGGATATACACTTCGGCCTCGAAGTCAGTATGAGGCTTAACAGAGCCAGTCTTTGCAAGAACCATACCTCGAGTAACATCATCCTTTCCTGTACCTCGAAGAAGAAGCCCTGCGTTGTCTCCGGCAATACCCTCCTTAAGAGACTTGTTGAACATTTCGATGCCGGTAATCGTAGTCTTCGTAGTATCTTTGAAACCAAGGATTTCGACTTCCTCGCCTACTTTGATCATACCTCGCTCGATTCGGCCTGTAACCACCGTTCCTCGTCCTTCAATTGAAAAGATGTCCTCGATTGGCATAAGGAATGGCTTATCAACTTCACGCACTGGGGTAGGAATATATGTATCAAGAGCGTTCATAAGGTCCTTGATCTTTGCAACCCATGCTGCATCGCCCTCAAGAGCCTTAAGAGCAGAACCTCGAATAACCGGAGCGCCCTTTCCGTCGAAACCATTCTTTGTAAGAAGTTCTCGAACCTCTTCTTCAACGAGGTCAAGGAGATCGGCTTCAGCTACCATGTCGCACTTGTTAAGGAAAACGACGATCTGTGGCACTCCGACCTGCTTTGCAAGAAGAATATGCTCTCGTGTCTGTGGCATAACTCCGTCAAGAGCAGATACTACGAGAATAGCGCCGTCCATCTGAGCGGCACCGGTGATCATGTTCTTAATATAGTCTGCGTGACCTGGAGCATCGATATGAGCGTAATGTCTAGCATTTGACTCATATTCTACGTGAGCTAGAGAGATGGTAACCACCTTTGTAGCGTCTCGCACCGTTCCTCCCTTTGCAATATCAGCATAAGCCTTGAGTTGAGCAAGACCGTCTTTTGCCTGTACAGCGAGGATAGAAGTAGTAAGAGTTGTCTTTCCGTGGTCAACGTGTCCGATAGTACCAACGTTAACGTGCGGCTTTGTACGATTAAATTCTGCTGCCATATGATTTTAGTGCTTTAAACCCAGAGGGTCCAAAGATAAATTATGTTAAAACTATTAATAAGGGGTTCGTCTCTTAGAAGAGACACCAAGCCAACGCTAAATGCGTACTCGCCATCATAGCAAGTACGCATTTAGAAGTCAAATTTAAGGTCTCTTTTAGTTCAAATTGACGTAATTGGTGATGAATGACTCAAGGCCAGAGTCAAAAATAGTATTGACTAGCGAATCATTCATACCCCAATGGAAACCTCTGAAAACAAGACGATACATGCCTGAAGTCAGTGTTCCCCCACTCAACGGCACAGTAACAGTTACTTCAATTGTTTCAGAATCACCTTCTTCAACCAAATAGTTGCCATTGGCTGTTAATGTCGGATCTGAAAGATTACTTAATGCTACTGCTATATTGGGAGAAGTCACCCACACGCCTGACTTCTCAACTCTATAGCTTGTTCCTGAAAAATAAACATCGCCACCTATAGCCGTAACTTTATACTTTATATTGAAGACTCCAGTATCATCATTCGCGCCCGAGCCAGCAATCACATTCGTGTTTGCAGATACGAAGCTCACGACTGGTTTGATCTCTGTATAGGAGTTGCTTGAATTATCAGGTGGTGTGAAGGGTTTTGTAATAGTGAAAGGAGAATCACTGAAATCACTATCAACCTGTCCCGTTACAGGACTGCTAGTATTCATAAATATTTTGAAAGCACCCGTAGTTCCAGCTGGAACTACATCTTGTGGAATGGTCCATGGGTAAATTCCTGTATTAGAAGCTGGCACTTTAATTTCCCTGACTGTTTGTCCATACTTATCTGACAACCAAATAGTCACTGAATCAGTTTTTACAGTTGTCTTCCATGCAATGCGGACAACATCACCGGTTTTATATGTCTCTCCTCCATTAGGGCTTAGAATTGTTATAGGGGGTGCAATTGCGGGCTTAACCTCAAATCCAATTGCATTAGTATTTCGACCGCCATCACACTTCTGACCACCATCACACAATAATAGAGAGTAATAACCTGGTCCGCTATAAACTGGTGACAACTGATCCATCTGGAATGATATTTCTGTGTCCTGACCAATTCCTACATTCTTTTTAAGAGAATATGTTGGAATATTTAAGTTTGGACCAAAAACATACACATCGACATAATAAGGATTAGTATTTCCATCTGCTCTGTTTATTTTTGCTACGACTTTTTCATTTGCAGAATATGAGGATTTCGAAAGTGTCATAAAGAACCCTGGGTAAGTTGGTGTTGGAACTGTTGGGGTACACGCATTCAATGCTGCCCGAGTAAGCGGTCCGACAAAACCTGTTGCTGGCTGACCGACACTTGTCTGATACTTGATTACAGCTTCTTTTGTCGTGGCACCAAAGATTCCTGGAGCATTCTGACCTGAGGTTATGTCAGGTATATCGAACCCGTTTGAAATCAAGAACTTCTGAAGTGCCGAGACATCCGTCCCAGTATCACCGAGAGTTAAGTTATAGCTGAACACATAGCACGGACTTGGTGTAGTAACTATCGTACATGTGAATCCTGCAGGACATCCTTCTGGCTGAGGATTTGTCGGAGGAACAGGTTCACAGATATATCCTGCTGGGCAAACTACGACTGGAGGAACATCTGTTCCGCCTGTTGATTCGAAGTAAACTGTGTTGCTTGCACCATACGCATCGCTTTTGACTGATAGCTGATGGAATCCATTTGTAAATGAAGATGGCAGGACGAATTGCAATACGGTTCCGTCGACTGCGCCAACTACGATAGTGTTCTCAAGGACAGCTCCATCAATTAAGATTTGTCCCCCGCTCAATCTCGTTCCCTTAATCGTCACTTTATCACCGACACTTACAGGACTATTCACAGAAGTGATGTAAGGAGATGATTCTCCGATGATTACGACTTTATTTGTCTTATTGTCTTGGACCTGAACAGCAACTGGACTTGATGTCCCTTGAGGTGCTGGATACAGTCCAATGACAGACATCGTATATGGTCCTGCAAAAAGCGTCTGTGGATTTATCCCTGAGACGATATTGAACGTTGCTTCTGTTCCCGCCTTAAGGATAAAAGGTTGTGACGGGGTACTAGTACCATTCTCTGACTTTATAGACTTTATCACTGTGGAAGTGACATTATGATTTCCAACCTCATTCTGAGCAACAACATAGAATGTAGAGTTGTTAAATGCGAGATCATCATTTGCAGCTTTTACTTTCACGCTAAATGGCGCAGAAAGAAGAGATTCCTTTTTTGCTGAATCAAAACTTAACGCGAGAGTTCCAGGTGCAACCTTTGCGATAATCACTTTGCTCTGATTCAAAACTGTGAATCCGACATTATTGCTTCTCCCTGCCGTATCTCCAAGCTTCGTGTTGATGACAAACATAGAATAAGATCCTGGAGGAACTGCGTAGTCAGCGAGATTGAAGCTGAATTGAGTCGCCTTCTCTTTCAATGACATGGAGAAAGTTTTTGAGTAGGTGTCATTCTGAATCATAACTTTGATATCCTTCCCAAGTCGAACTCCATTCACACTGACCTTGTTTGCTGTTCCGTAAATTCCCTTACCTGCGATTGTAATAAAAGGACTTGCCTCTCCGACGATAGTGACTGGCTTTGACTTGTTGGTTGAGACAGAGAGCTTTCCTCCTCCAGTAAACACTGCGACGATGGATGCCTCATACTGTCCAGCAATCATGCTGGCTGGACCGACCTGTCCGACATAAGTGAAAGAAGCCGCTGTCCCCTTTTTGATGATATATGCACCGGAAGAATTATTCTTGAGGCTTGAAGATACGACCGACATGTTCAAAACCGGACCTTGAAGCTTCAACGTCTTGTTATATAAATTTGCCTGCGCAGATCCCTTAGCAAACAAAGTGATGTCCGACGCACCGGCTGTAATTTTCACGCTTGAAGTTACGACAAGGTTTGACTCTTTATGTCCAGAGTCATACGAAACCTTAGCTTTGATATCTGTAACGACAGCCTGATTTTTCCTAATTGAAATAACCGCGGCTGTCGCAGATGTCTCGCTTCCAAAAGCAAAAGCCCCTTCCATTGCCGCTTTCACTTGTGGAAGCGGATATGCGATGCCTGCTAGAAACGTGAGCACAAGAACATGCTGGAAGTACTTGCCGAACATTGTATTTTTGATAATTGGTGCCATATAGTGCGAAGATTATGAGCGAATTAATAATTCCAAAGTGTCTACCGAGACAAAGAAAGAAGACGTCTGCTTTCGCAGGACGTCCTCGGGTAGTGGTATCAGTATAGCGCGTTTCCTGTCGCGCACAACGGCACTTATCCACATGTGATATTATTGGAGTGAATTATGAAAAAAATATTCAGCTTCCTGGTCTATGTATTCGCCGCTGTCGGCCTCTTTCTTATGCTTGGATACTTGTCTGTAGAACTCGGCTGGACGAGAACAAAAGGCGTGGTTGACACGCAACGTGACTATTTCCAAGATCTGGTAGACGAGAATTCTTGGTCAAAGAGCGAGGAATGGCTTATTCTCGAAAAAGCAATAAGGAAGGATTCCGCCGTCATAAATAGAGTCGCTTTAGAGACCGGCATTCCTGCTCGCATGATTGTCAATCCTCTCGTCGTAGAACAGCTCCGTCTTTTCTATTCCGAACGAGAAGTCTTCAAGAAAGTGTTTGCTCCCCTTAAAATCCTAGGCAACCAGAGCCAATTTTCTTGGGGCGTGATGGGCATAAAGCAGGAGACAGCGATTGAAATCGAGAATAATCTGAAAGACAGGACTTCCCCATTTTATCTCGGGCCAAATTTTGAGCATGTCTTGAATTTCAAGACTGACAATCCCGACAAGGAAAGGTTCGAGCGGCTCACGGACGAGGACGATAGATACTTTTCATATCTTTACGGGGCGCTTTTTATTGCTCAGATCGAGAAGCAGTGGGAGCACGCTGGTTTCTCAATCAGCAACAACGCAGGTATAGTTTCAACCCTCTACAACATCGGGTTCGCAAATTCAAAGCCTAAGGCAATCCCTCAGATCGGCGGGGCTGAAATTGAAATCAACGGAACTAGTTATAGCTTCGGGGGACTTGCGCAAAGTTTTTATAATTCAGAAGAACTGATTGGGGAGTTCCCTTTCTTCTCGACACCAAATTAAAAGCGCCCGCATAAACAAGGCGCTTTCTGAAAACCAAAACCGATCAATCGAATTCATCCTTGAGCCAAGTGCGCGCCTTGGTCCATATCTTGTCTCTGAATTCCAGAAACTTGTTTCCCTCTTTGCCGGAAGGTACGCATGCACAGAAGAAGAGAAAGAACGGCAGCGGGAGCAGGCGGGTGAGAGTGTATATGAACGTTGACCAGTCTCGGAAGTCAGTCAAGTATCCGAGAACAAACTTCACCACTGCGAAAACAAAAATCAGCCGTGCTGTGATGAAAATGACCCTTCGGCGCATGCCTCCTAGGGGTGGATCATTCTTGTCGCCATCGCGCTGCAACTTCTCCTCTTCCACGCTAATGATCAGTCCGCCGAGAACAATGATTGCGGGAAATAAGTACGCCCCGATAGGAATACCCTCGATTCTCGACATGCCACTAAACATGAACGTGGCATAAATCGCCAAGAATAGACGAGCAAGAAAGAAGTTATTGAGGCCGGTTTTCTTCTGGAAAAGCCGAGACACCGGCTGGAAGAAAAACACGATTAGGTAGTTATCCGCGTAACGGAGAATTTCAATCATAACAGTGGAGGTTAGGGGTTGTAATGTTCGTAGCTGTCATCTAAATTACAATATAAAAACAATTTAGTCAACAAAAAACCACTCAGGTAAAAGTGGCTTTTTGTTTGTAATATCTTTGAAATGAATTATTTTCTCGTCTCGACGATAGCTGCTTCGACGTTCTTCGGAACAACCTCGTAGTGATCGAATTCCATCGTAGAGCTTCCCTGTCCAGATGTCATCGATCGAAGCTGTGTCGTGTATCCGAACATTTCTGAAAGCGGTACCATAGCGTGAAGGACCTTCGCCTGACCTCGTTCCGTCATTTCAAGAATAGTTCCTCGCTTAGATGAGATGCTGCCTGTAACGTCTCCCATGAACTTGTCAGGGAAAAGCACTTCGATCTTCATGATAGGCTCAAGTATGACCGGCTTCGCGCGCTTCGCTCCTTCCTGAAAGGCCTGCGACCCCGCGATCTTGTAAGCGATTTCAGATGAGTCCACATCGTGGTAAGAACCGAATGTGAGCTCACACGAAACATTAACCATCCTGAATCCTGCAACGATACCTCGGTCCATAGCTTCATGAACTCCCTTCTCAACAGCTGGAATAAATTCCTGAGGAATAACTCCTCCCTTGATTGAGTTGATGAATTCGAAGTCGTCATATCGGCTGACGTTCTTTGGAATTTTTGCTTCTGGGTCAAGCTTCTCCATCGGCTTGAGAGTAATCTTTACGTGACCGTATTGACCCTTACCTCCAGATTGCTTGATGTACTTGTGTTCCGCTTCCGCAGTTCCCATGATTGTCTCTCGATATGCCACCTGCGGCTTGCCGACATTCGCTTCAACGCCGAACTCGCGCTTCATTCGGTCAACCATGATATCCAAGTGAAGCTCACCCATACCTGAAATGATAGTCTCTCCTGTCTCACTGTTTGAAGAAATTCGGAATGTTGGATCCTCGTCTCCAAGCTTCTTGAGGGCCATGCCCATTTTTTCCTGATCTGCCTTGGTCTTTGGCTCGATTCGAAGAGAAACCACCGGTTCCATGAACTTGATCTTCTCAAGAATAATCGGCTTTTCCTCATCGCAGAATGTATGTGATGTTCGAGCATCCTTAAGACCTACGGCTGCTGCGATTTCTCCAGCAAAGACTTTCTTGACCTCTTCTCGCTTGTCGGCCTGAAGCCGCACGATGCGTCCGAGTCGCTCTTTCTTCCCTGTTGTTGAGTTATAGATATAACTTCCTGCTTCGATCGTTCCTGAATATACTCGGAAAAATGTAAGCTGTCCGACGAATGGGTCGTTCTGAAGTTTGAATGCAAGTGCTGCAAAAGGCTCTGCATCTGATGGATGTCGCTCGATTCTATCTCCTGTATTTGGATCAATTCCGTGAACGGCCTTGATATCTGTAGGAGCTGGAAGATAGTCAACAACAGCATCGAGTACGAGCTGAACCCCAACGTTCTTGAGGGCTGAACCTGTAAATACTGGGAAAATTTTGTTATCGATGACCAGCTTTCGAACCTCTGCCTTGATGACATCCACTGAAATTTCCTTTCCATCGAGATACTGCTGCATGAGATCATCATTGTGCTCAACAGCCTTCTCAATAAGTTCTGCATGATATTTCTTGGCATCCGCAAGAAGGCTTTCAGGAATTTCCTTCTCGACGACATTGATCCCCTTCTCTCCTTCGAAGTAGTAGGCTTTCATTTTCAAAAGATCGATGACTCCGTTATGATCGCCTTCCGTTCCTATCGGAATCTGGAATCGGACAGCCTTCTTGTTGAGTCGCTCTAAAATAGAAGCGTATGATCGCTCGAATGATGCACCCATTCGGTCCATCTTGTTAATGAAGCAAAGTCGGGGCACATTGCTCTCGTCAGCATATCTCCAGTTCGTTTCTGACTGTGGTTCCACACCGGCAACTCCGTCGAATACCACAACGGCTCCGTCGAGAACTCGTAGTGAACGCTTTACCTCTACGGTAAAGTCGATGTGTCCTGGTGTGTCGATGACATTGAATCGAACTTTCTTTGAAAGATCTTTTGCTGGCATGTATGAAGGATTCCAGAAACAAGTGATGGCGGCTGCGGTAATAGTGATTCCGCGCTCTCGCTCCTGTTCCATCCAGTCGGTTGTAGTTTCACCCTCGTGCACCTCTCCAATCTTATGGATTTCTCCTGTGTAGTAGAGGATTCGCTCTGAGGTGGTTGTTTTTCCAGCATCGATGTGGGCGATGATACCGAAGTTACGAACTTTTTCTAGGGGATAGTCTCGTTGCATAAATTAAAATTGCAAAATTTAAATTAAATAATAAAGAACTCTTGTAAACATATTACCAAGCAAAGTGAGCGAAGGCCTTGTTTGCCTCTGCCATCTTATGAGTATTTTCTCGCTTCTTGACTGCTTCTCCTTCGTTTTTAGATGCTGCAATAATCTCATCAGCAAGCTTGTCTGCCATAGGCTTTCCCTTCTTTGATCGAGCAGCAAGAACAATCCATTTCATAGAAAGAGATCGCTGTCGTTCTGGTCGGACTTCTCGAGGAACCTGATAGTTTGCACCTCCCACTCGTCGTGATCGTACTTCCATAGCAGGCATCGTGTTCTTCAATGCTGTCTCGAGGACTTCGATTGGCTCAGACTTCGTCCTTTCCTTGATGATTGTCATGCAATCATAAACGATCTTCCGCGCTGCATTCTTCTTTCCTGAATCCATCACGTAATTCACAAGCTTAGCAACCTTTACGGATTCGTAAACTGGCTCTGGCTTCAACGGATGCTTATTCTTTATTCGTCTTCGCATAGTAGTATTTTAAATTAAGTTAGATAAATAGTATTAAGCCTTCGTTGCCGCTTTATTTTCCTTAGGCTTCTTGTTTCCGTACTGGCTTCGACCCTTTCGTCGCTTCTCTACTCCGGCTGCATCGAGCACTCCTCGAACCACCGTGTATCGGAGACCTACGTCCTTTACTCGTCCACCTCGAAGGAGAACCACTGAGTGTTCCTGAAGGTTATGTCCTTCTCCTGGGATGTAGGCTGTAACTTCCATTCCATTTGAAAGTCGTACTCGAGCAATCTTTCGGATAGCGGAGTTCGGCTTCTTTGGAGTCTTTGTCGTAACCTTTATACATACACCTCGCTTGAATGGAGATGGGAAATAGTTAGGGCGGTTCTTGATAGTATTAAAACTCTTTGTGAGAGCGATCGACTTTGACTTTCTCGTGAATCGAGCGCGATTCTTACGCACAAGCTGATTGATTGTTGGCATTCTTTATATTAATTTTTTAATAAAACCTGATAATGGGGCTCAATTCTGCAAAGAGTTGATTGTTTTCACCAAGCGGTTACTCACCTCTAAGCTCTATTTGAACGTGGGGTTACTCTAGCATATAAGGAGGAAAAGGTAAATTATATAAAGAAAAGCGCGAATCCTTGCAGGAAACGCGCTTTGGAAAACCGTGGAAAGGTAATTTTTCGATAGGAACGGATCCTATTGGACGCCTACATCGCTGTTGACGAACCAAGATGCGACTTTGCTCTTGCGAGTCAACTTTGTCGTAAATCGATGATCCAGCATACGAATCTGAAACTTCTATTTTTGCACACCCTTTTCTTTTGATTGAGGTGACTGCTAGGCGGAGATAGTATCTCGCCATGACGCAAGGAGGTATAGATAACCAGCCATTTTAGGCCTTCTAGATCCAATCTTGGCAAGTCGTGCCAATGACCTAGCCTGATCTCGGTAGTCAAAACGGGGTGAACCGTTTTCCTTCCCGACAAACGAAATCAGGGACTGGGAATATCTTACTCCGATAGAAATTTTTGTCAATAAATAAAATCAGGCACGGACCCCGCTTGGAATCCGTGCCTTTGTTTGTTCGGCGATGATAATTTTCTGATCAGAAGAAAAGTGGCTGACGACAAACGATACATACCGGCCAATGAAGGTCAGGGTCGAGCTCCATGGCGGAAGTGTTCCAGCCACAGCAGATGCAATGCCCTTCACGGAAAGTCGTCGGGGCGTCTTCTCCTTGCTGGATGCGCACCGAAGCCTCGATAATCATACGGAAGACGAGGGCGGTGTAGCCTGGGGGCACGTTTTGTTCACGGCTTAGTTCAAATATCTTGCGCATTTGAGCGTTTTCCCTTCCATGATCTCTCACCTGCGTTCCAAGTGTCTTTTTCAATTCTCCGATTTCTCTTACGAATCGGATTCGCTGACCAAGAAGCCGTATGATTTCAAAATCGATCTCGTCGATGTTTCCGCGTAACGGAGCAATAGCCTGAGTAATCTCATCAGGTAAAGAAGTGATACTCATGATTTTGCCTTGGTTGTAGGTTTAAATTTCAGTTTGACTGCCCTAAACACTATCATAGGACATATATTTTGCAATAAAATTAACCCTACCCAACTATCAGCTTGAATATGAAAGGAATAATCGGCTCGACGAATCTCCAAAGAAAGAAGATCAGTATCAAAAAGAAGAAAATCGAGTAGCGCTCAAGCGTTTCCCTTACATTTGCAAACCTCGCAGGGAGAAATGCAAAAAGGACTTTTGACCCGTCGAGCGGCGGAATCGGGACCAAGTTGAAGACCGCTAGGACGATATTTATTGCAATCACATAAAAGGAAATCTGAATGAATGATTCGGAAAGGGACGGGCCAGCCGCACGTAGCACAAGGCCAAAAACCACAGCAATAAGAAGATTCGAGACTGGTCCAGCGATAGCAATCATCAGTTCGCCCCATCTTTTATTCTTAACATTGTAAGGATTCCACTGCACTGGCTTGGCCCAGCCAAAGGTGAATCCTGCCATTGAAGTGATGAGTGGAACTATCAAGGAACCGAAAACTTCGAGATGCTTCAGGGGATTGAGGGTAAGCCTTCCTTGCAGCCTAGGAGTAGGGTCGCCTAAAAGTTCAGCCGTATAACCATGCGAAAGCTCGTGGATGACCACTGACATGATGAGTATGACTATAGAAATAATGAGGGTTAAAGCGTCCATGCTTGCCAAATATATGGATTATGATAGCATGACTAACACTATGGCTAAAGTATGTGCAATAACAAAACGAGGTTCAATGGTAGCGGGCGGATATTCAAACGCCACTCGTGCTACGCAGTTCAACCCTACAGGAATGGTGCGGAAGTACGTCAATCTTCAAAAAAAGAAGATTTATGTTCCTGAACTCAAGAAATCCTTCATCCTTACCATCTCTACCCGAGCCCTCAAGACCATCCAGAAGCGAGGTGCATTCGCAACTCTCAAGAAAGCAGGAATCATATAAGACAAAATCCGCGAAAGCGGTTTTTTGTTGTCTATCTTTCTTTTCGCCACCCTTCCCCGTCCGATATCATCGTGGCGGCTTTCTCATTCGTTGAAAAAATGAACCTCGGATCAATTGCCTCCACCAGCTCTTTATAAACTTTCCCGTCTGCCATACTGTTATAGAATTCGATTATATTTTCGCCTTTATTAATTTCAGTGTTTTTCAGAATATCCTTTTGAATTGTTTTTGATAAATTCCCCATCAGGTATGCAGAAGTATCTTTGTAAGAAATCTCTAGCCCTAATTCTGGCAGGCTGCTTTTGTTGAATTTGAATTCTTCATATGGAAAAAGGACTTCGAGTTTGGCTCCGCCGATTTCTATATCGTCTCCTTTTTCAACTTCTTCAATATGAATTTTTTTCTTTCTGACTTCTTTCATAAGTTGCGTAAGGACAGTACTTGTAGCTAAGAGTTTCGGCATGATGATTTCCCCAACTTCATACCTATCAATCACCTCGATTAGTCCGCCGATCTGCGCGGGAACAGCACTTGGAATAAGTACATAATCAATCTTGCGGGAATAAAACGGCAGCACATTGGTAATTTCTCGAATAACTTCCGAGTTCTGCCCTCCTCCGATAAGAATGGTTTTGCTTTCTGAAGTTCTGACAAAAATGGAGCGGCCTTTGTTCAGGCTAAAGAAATGCACCTCAAGCAAGGGCTCTCTGAATTCCCATTTCCAGATATAAAAGCCCAATCCTAAGGAAGCTAGCGCCAGAGCCACAAAAAGCCACTTCCAATTTTTCTTGAAAAAATCCATGCTACAATCATATATAAGTCGAGTGAAATTTTAATGAATTTAATGAAAATCCATGACAACATACACAGAAAAAAAATTTGATATCCCCGCCCTCAAAGGCATTTCCACAAAGACGATCGAGGAGCATCTCAAACTCTATGCCGGCTATGTTAAGAATCTCAACGAAACTATCGAAGGCAAGCAAGATGTCCGCCGCCTCGGCTTCGAATACAACGGTATGAGAAATCATGAAATTTATTTCTCAAGCCTAGAAGGAGGAGCGAGAACGCTATCAAATGGTGCGCTTAAGAAGCAGATAGAAGCTGACTTCGGATCTTTTGACGGATGGCTTGCGAGCTTCAAGGCAATCGCTCTCACGCGAGGTATCGGTTGGGCAATGCTCTACTATGATGCAAAACAAAAGGCCCTCATCAGCGCCTGGGTGGAAGAACAGCATATCAGCCAGCTTCAGGACTGCCCCCTCATTCTTGCACTCGATATGTGGGAACACTCTTACGTAGCAGATTACCAGCCGTCAGGAAAGAAGAATTATGTGGAAGATTTTTTCCAAAACTTGAATTGGGAAATCGTCGAGGGAAATTTCGCAAGCGCGACGAAATAGCTGGCGTAGAATCCAACGACTATCCAGAAGGAAAATTTCGGAAGATTGATTGAGGCAAAAGGTACATGCGCGAAGAAGCGGACCATCATAAGCTCATAGGATAACAGGATATGGGAAACCCATCCTGTTATTTCCGATATGAACGTCGAGACGAAACCGAACAATCCGGTAAGCGTAACAAAAAGCATCGTTGTAGGAATAATTGGCAAAACAAGAATATTTACAACCATTCCGATGATCGACAGTTGTCCCATCATGTAGAGGATGTAGGGCGAAACAAATATCTGGGTCGCAAGCGTCGAAGCCACAAGTCCCCTGATTCCGAATCTTTCCGTTATGAATCCAAGCCGTTTCTCTATCGGAGACGAAAGAAGGATCAGGCCGAATGTCGCAAGAAACGAAAGCTGGAAGGACGGATCGTAAAACAGTATCAAGGGATTCTGAATAAGCATAAGCGCTGCAGCAATAAAGAGCGCTTTGCCGACATTGTAATCCTTTCGTAAAAGCGTTGCGAAGAGAGCAATCACAGCCATGATGCACGAACGTACGACAGTTGCCCCGCCTCCTACCAGGATTCCAAAGCTAACGATTCCCAAACCGCCAAGGATGATGCCGATAGTCCTTGGCAAGAAAGCTAGGATTCTCCTAATCGAATCTGCGACGATTGTGATGTTATAGCCAGAAAGCACAACGATGTGTATGAGTCCTGCCATCCTAAAATCATCGATTAATTCTTTCCCAAGCGCGCTCTTCTCCCCAACCACAAGTCCGCCTGCGAGGGCGGCGTGAGGCTCACCTAAGACTTTCTTTATATTTCCAAGAAATCCCTGCTTGATACTGAAAAGTGTTTTTGAAATGATGCTTCCTTCCCTTTCGCCGACGATCTCAATCACAGGCTTCTTCATTTCGAAATAAATCCCATCCTTCAGAAGAAAGTTGATGTAATCAAATGTCCTTCCTCCATTGCTTTTGAAATTGAATGGCGCAGACAATTTCCCTTTTAAAATAATCTTTTGTCCATATTCGAAATCAAGATATCTTTCTGTCTGTACGCGAAGTGAAACATTCTCTGTTTCACTATTTATTTTTTCTGCGCGCACTGTAAATGTCTTAGTAAAATCCTTTACCAATGGCTCATCAGAAATAACTCCAAGCACTTCAACTGTCTGGCCTGAATACTTCTCAACCATCGCATCACGATTACCCCTATCAAAAGCAAAATAGCCCCGCGTGCAAATTGTCGCAAGTAAGACAATTATGAGAATAAAATTAAACTTCTTATGATTCATCCAACTAGCCTAGCAGGTTGAGATGAATTTCTAGTGAATTTTTACCGAGTAACCAGAAGGGGTTCCTTCGTAGAGCCTAGTAGGCTCATTATCAGCGAATGTCGTAGCTATTTCATCACACCTATTGTTCCCAGGATTTTCTGCATGGCCTTTCACATACATCCATTTGATATTTTTTCCTTCAGACGCCTCGAGAAGCCTTTCCCAAAGATCACGATTCAATACGGCTTTTTTCTGAGAGTTCCTCCAGCCTCTTTTCTGCCAGCCAGCAATCCATTCTGTCATGCCTTTTATTACATATTGGGAATCAGAATGGAGGATAATTGAATCTGCTGAGTCGACAGAATTTAAAGATTCAATTGCACCAAGCAATTCCATTCTATTGTTCGTCGTCATATCCTCCCTTCCGCCGAGCTCCTTCACAGTGGTTTCAGAAACAACAATCGCTCCCCAGCCTCCAGGACCAGGGTTTCCTCGCGATGAACCGTCAGTAAAAATCGTAATTGTGCCGTTATTCATGGATTATAGTATATCAACAATTCTCAGCCTAAGCTCTGTCTTGCCGCGGAATATCGATTTTTCCATAGTAGCGATAAGGTCAATCGAATCTGTCGGCTTTATCGTTTCGCCCTTCTTGTTCTTAAATAGATCAGCTGTCATGAAAAATCCCATGGCATTTACGCTTTGGCCATTCTCTTTTTTGAAATTCAATTCCAAATGATTTTTTTCTTTTCCGAATTCCTTTATTCCAACAATCTTAATGTCCTTAAAAAGGAATGTCGGTTTCTTGTTCCCGACGCCGAACGGTGCAAGCTTCTCGACGCTTCCGTACGAATTCCAATTCACGTCATCAAGCAGAAGCTCCATATCGATGAAATCTGGATCGATTACTTTATCTTCTTTCGCAAGCAAATCAAAAGCAGAATTGAGATGATCATCAAGGTGATGTATCGCTTCGTTTGAAACCGCAAAGCCGCCGGAAGCGAAGTGCCCGCCGTATTGCAAGAAAGTCCCTACTGGTGCCTTGTGCATTAGATCAACAACGCTAACCGTCTCGCCAGAACGGCAGGACCCCTTTATCACGCCATCGCCGTCCCTTCCCCACAAAAACGCAGGCTTTCCATATTCTTCTGCGAGATTGTTGGCAACTAGTCCAAGCAACGATGGTCGCCATCCGGGATTTCCAGCCACAATCACATTTCGAGGATTGTCTGCGTGACGCTCAGCAATTATTTTCTTCACTTCCTTTACCAATGCCGCGACAGTTCCCTTTCTCTCATTATTTATCTTGTCCAAATGCTGTACGTATTCGTGGGCTTCATGGTCATCGTCCGTAGCAAGCAAGCGGAAAGCGTCCATCGGAACGCCCATGCGGGAAGCGGCATTGATGCGCGGAGTGATCATGAAGCTGATATCGTCTTCTGTCAGATGCTTCTGCGGAATTTTCAAATGCCCAAGCAATCTCATAAGGCCCTTGCGGGGACTCATTTTCAAGACTCGCATGCCGAAATGCGCCAATGCACGATTCTCCCCAGTTAGCGGAACCATATCAGAAAGCGTCGCCAGTCCGACCATATCGAGCAGCCATTTCTCATAGCCCTCCTTAAGCCCAAACCTGTTTGATTTAAGAATCGCCTGGATTAGCTTATATCCGACTCCTGAACCGCAAAGGATTTTTTCAGGATACTCGCAATCCTTCTGCTTGTGATCGACGATCGCAAAGGCTGGCGGTAGCTTCTCATGAGGCTCGTGATGATCTGTAATAATGACATCAATTCCCCCCTTTTTCGCGAGCTTCACAGCAGCAATGTCTGCAATCCCACAATCAAGCGTAATAAGGAGCTTTACTTTATCGTCAACAAACTGAGAGACAGCATCATCATTGAGGCCGAAACCTTCATCATGCCTGTGTGGAATATAATTCGTAAAATTCTTAAAGCCGATTTTCTTGAAAAAATCATGGAAAATGACTCCTGCAGGAATTCCATCGGCATCATAGTCGCTATAGACGACTATTTTTTCATCATTTTCAATGGCTTTAATTATCCTTTTTGCGGCTTTTTCAGCATCTTTCAGCAAAAAGGGGTCATAAACATGCTTGTCGTAATCAGGATTGAGAAAAGCCATCTTTTCTTCTGCAGTTTTGATTCCTCGATGAAAGAGCAGATTATCAATGAAATCGCCATCTATCTTTTCCCTCACTTGATATTTCGGCATGGATACCAGTATACCATCTGCTATAATAGCTGCATGGAAAACTGTATTTTTTGCAAGATAGTAAAAAAAGACATACCTGCTCACGTCGTCTATGAAGATACTCACTTTCTCGCCTTTCTAAGCATTGATCCGATGTCTCCAGGACATACCCTTATAATTCCTAAACAACATTACAGATGGGTTTGGGATGTTCCAAATGCCGGCGAGTATTTTGAAGTTGTAAAAAAGATTGCCCTAGCACAAAAAAAAGCTTTCAATACTGAATTTGTCTTAAGCAAAATAGTTGGTGAAGAAGTTCATCATGCGCATATATGGGTCTTCCCGGACAACAAAGTTTCTGGAGATAAAAAAGATTTTGAAACAAATAAAAAACTAATAGTTGAGAATTTAGGTTAGACTACAAGGTCCTGATGGCGAAGCTCGTGAAGAATCTTGCAAGGCTCCACTATTCGAGGATCAATGATGCTGTAGTAGATATTGAGCCCGGAACGGCGAGGGATAACAAGGCCGTTGTGGCGCATAAGCGCAAGATGTTGAGAAAGGTTCGCTTTGGGAAGCTTGGTTATCCTCAAGAGATCTTCGACTGAAGTCTCCTGCTTCTTGAGCAGATTTAGAATTTCGAGACGTTTGGGGTTGGCAAGAATCTTGTAAATAAGCGCGTTCTTTTCATACGCTTCTTTCGGAAGGACCGTCTGCATGTTTTTCCTTTCTGACAATTTCATAGTTTCGTAATTATATATGATTCAGTGCGAAAAGAAAGCTTCAGTGCAGATCATTTCTTCTGCAACCCCTTTCTTTCGAAGAGCCTTCCATAGGTCTCCGACGAACGGTATCGATCCACAGATAAAATATTCTTTTTCTTTCGGGCTGTTTTTGCCGACAATATCCATCACTTCGATGCGTCGGCAGATATGGCTCGGGTCCGGGCTTTCCTGACGAGTTACAAAAAAGATCGGCTTGAATTGGGGGTGCTTGCGGGCTAGATCCTCGAAATCTTTCTTGAAGACAATGTCATCGACCGTCTTGCAGCTCTGAAAAAGTATTATCTTGCGATGCGGCGTCCTTTCGAATGAATCGAGTATCATTCCTCGAAACGGTGTCACGCCGATGCCCCCAGCCACGAGAACGAGCGGCGTCCTGTCTGATTCGCTGAAAAAATATCCGTATGGAAGCGAACCTATAAAAGCATCTCCAGGCTTCATCGCGCAAAGCCTTTTTGAAAAAAGTCCTATTGCTTTGATGGTTATGCTCATTCCCTTTTCACTAGGCGAGCTTGAAATGCTGTAGGCCTTTCCCTCTGGTGTCCCGATCTCAGGAAAATAAATGGTTATGAACTGCCCAGCTTTATATTGCGGTACAGAACCGTCTTCAAAGACAAGGTCGAGCGTAGCGGTGTCGTGCGTTTCTACACGATTCTTAATTACCTTGTACGTCTTCTTTATTTCTTCCTGTGACATCTTATTTTTGCTTTTCGTAATCCAGAATCGCTTCCCTGAGCGCATTCTGCCCGAGCACGGAACAGTGATACTTCCTATCCGGCAAGCCAAGAAGCCTATCGATGATGGATTCTGGCGAGAGTCTTTTGGCCCGCGCGAGCGTCATGCCGCCATTCTCGGTAACCATAAGCGACATCATCGAAGTTGATGCGATCGCTGATGCGCATCCGAACGTGCGCCATTTGCATTCTTGTATCTTTTTGCCAGACTTATCGACCTTAATCCAGACAACCATCATATCTCCGCAGGCAGGACTTCCCACGATCCCAACTCCGTCCGCGACATAGTCTGCTTCATCAAAAAGGATGTTCCGAGGATTGAAAAAATGATCCTTGACGACATCGCTATAAAGCCAATCGCCGACATCGCACGTCTTTTGGACTTTTTTAGTATTTTTTTTCATTTCTTTTTGTTGTTAGCGCCGATATGCTTGATAAGCGAGCGACGATTCCTGGAAATACCGAGAGAACGTAGTCAATATCTTTTTTCTTCGTCGTTTTGCCGAGCGAAAATCGAATGCTTCCATGTGCGAACTCCGGCGTCTGTCCGATGGCCATAAGAACATGAGAGGGTCGCAAGTCATATGCAGAACATGCGGAACCTGTTGATGCCTCAATGCCTAGCTTATCAAGCATGAGAAGAATTGACTCGCCTTCAATATTCGGAATTGATACATGAATATTATTCGGCAAACGGCGCTTCGGGTGTCCATTGAGAATTGCATTTGGAATTTTTGTCAATAAAGACTTTATAAAATAATCCCTGAGCAGAATAAGGCGCTTGCTTTCCATAACCCTCAAAGAATCAGCCTTTTTCAAGGCTTCAGCAAAACCGACAATAAGCGCTATGTTTTCAGTCCCCGCGCGCTGATTTTTTTCTTGTTCTCCGCCGACAATGGTGGGTTTCAATTTTATTGCTTTATTCTTGAAAAGCGCGCCCGCCCCTTTCGGGCCGTAGATCTTCGAGCTATTTATAGTCATGAGATCAACGCCGAGCTTTTTTACATCGAGGGATAGTGCGCCGGCTGCCTGACACGCATCAGTATGGATAAAGGGCATTATCCTGTTCCCTCTTGCGGATTTCCAAAGCTGAAGCCTTGAAGCAATTTCTTGAATCGGCTGTATCGTTCCAATCTCATTGTTCGCGTACATGACGGATATAAGTATTGTTTTCTCCGTAACGAGAGCCATAAGCGCTGAAACATCAATCAGTCCATCCGCCATAACAGGCGTGATACTTACCTTAAACCCTTCCTCTCTGAGATACTGGGCCGATTCAGTGACTGCCTTGTGTTCGATGGACGAAATAATGATATGATTGCCTTCTGATTTATAGGCGCGGGCGACTCCAAGCAAGGCAAGATTATCAGACTCAGTTCCAGAGCCGGTAAAGATAATTTCTTTTGGTTCGCACTTCAAAATACTCGCAACGAGAGACCTCGCATCAGCGATAGCCTGTCCTGCCCTGCGCCCACTTGAGTGCATAGATGATGCATTGCTATATTCACGACCGAAATACGGTAGCATCATCTTAAGCACCTCTGGGTCTGTCGGAGTTGTTGCGGCATAATCGAGGTAAATTGTCTTAGCGGATTCCGCAGTATGCAACATAGTTGTTCATTTTTTCTTGCAATAGGGAGAACTCGTCATCAGAATACGTGACCTTCTTCCTGAACTGGGGGTTGAGCAGTTTTGTCGGGATGAATTTCTGCAGAAAGAACTTCTTTGCTCCGCTGATCTCACGGCCGATTTCATCGAAATCCTGAGGCGAAAGAAGCGCTTTTATGACAGTCGTCCGAAACTCGTATTCGATTGATGAGTCCATAATAAGTCTTATGCTCTTGCGTATGTTGCTGATATCGACCGGCCTTGCTACTGTCTGGCTGTATTTCGAAAGCGGAGACTTTATATCCATCGCAATATAATCAACAAGCTTTTTATCAAGAGCTTCTTTGATAAAATCAGGATTCGTGCCGTTCGAGTCCAGCTTGACCAGAAAGCCGAGATTCTTGACCTTCTTCATGAAAGAAAGAAGCTTTCTGCCATGCATTGTCGGTTCGCCTCCTGTAATCACAATTGCATCGAGCATTTTCTTCCTTTTTTCAAGAAATTTCAAAATATCGCTCTCATTCGTCTTGTTTTCAACGGTTTCGTCAACGAGTTCGGGATTATGGCAATACGGGCATCGAAAATTGCAGCCAATCGTGTAGACCATGCAGGCGACTTTGCCGGGATAGTCTATCAGCGTGCATTTTTCGAATCCTCCGAAAACCATATTTTAATGCGATTTAACAGATGCCTTCAATTCGACTTCTGGGACGAATGTGTCTCTAAGCTTATACTCTTCCTGCTTGCCGGCATTCCATTGGCTGACTGGCCGAAGATAACCAACGACTCGGGAGTAAACTTCGCACGCAGCGTTGCATGTCGGACACGTATGCTTCTCTCCTGCGATATATCCATGAGAAGAACAGACGCTGAATGTGGGAGTCAAAGTGAAATATGGCAATTTATAATTTTCGCAGATTTTTTTAACAAGGGACGGCACTGATGAGGCATCGGCGATACGCTCTCCCAAGAAAAGATGAACCACGGTTCCTCCGGTATATTTTGTCTGGAGATTGTCTTGTATATCAAGCGCCTCAATTATGTCAGTAGTGTAATTCACCGGAAGCTGGGATGAGTTCGTATAGAATGGCTGTGCGCCGTTTGTAAAGTCGCTTTCATTTGCAACGATGATGTCTGGATAAAGCTTCTTGTCTTTAAGCGCGAGGCGATATGCAGTTCCCTCAGCTGGGCTTGCCTCGAGATTATAAAGATTTCCGGTCTCTTTCTGATAGCCGACGAGCCTCTTTCTCATGAAATCAAGTACTTCACCAGCAAATTTTCTTCCTTCATCATGGCCGATATCACAGCCGATAAGATTTAACGCGGCTTCGTTCATGCCGACAAGGCCGATCGTCGAGAAATGGTTTTTCCAATACTCGCCGTATGATTGCTTGATTTTCCTGAGGTAAAACTTCGTGTATGGGTACAGGTTCGCATCGGTAAATCGCTCAAGAATCTTTCGCTTGATCTCAAGGCTTTCTTTTGCAATATCCATCTTCTCAGCAAGAAGCTTGTAAAAAGCTTTCTTTCCTTTATCCTTTCCCTTTCCTTGTGCGAGATATCCGAGGCGAGGCAGGTTGATCGTAACCACGCCGACTGACCCTGTTAGCGCATTGGCTCCGAAAAGGCCTCCCCCTCTTCGATCAAGCTCTTCAAGATCTAGCCTTAAACGGCAACACATTGAGCGAGTATCTTCTGGCTTCATATCGGAATTCACGAAATTGCTGAAGTACGGAACGCCATACTTCGCTGTAATTTCCCATAGGCCTTTAAGATTCGGATTGTCCCAATCAAAGTCCTTCGTGACATTTACGGTAGGAATCGGAAATGTGAATACCCTTCCTGCGGCGTCTCCTTCACTCATCACTTCGAAAAACGCAGTGTTGAGCATATCCATTTCTCTTTGGAATTCTGAGTAGGTTTCATTCTGAGGCTTTCCGCCGATGATAACCTTCGTCTTCTTGAAATTCGGCGACGGCGTAAGGTCAAGAGTGATATTTGAAAACGGGGTCTGGAATCCGACACGGGTCGGAACATTCATGTTGAAAACAAATTCCTGAAGGGATTGCTTCACCTCGTCCGAAGTAAGTCCGTCATAGCGGATGAATGGCGCAAGGAGCGTATCGAAGTTCGAAAAAGCAATCGCGCCCGCTGCCTCGCCTTGCAACGTGTACATGAAATTCACGACCTGGCCGAGCGCTGTTCGAAAATGCTTCGGAGGAGCGGACTCGATCTTATCAGAAACTCCGCGGAAGCCTTCCGTGAGGAGGTCTAGAAGATCCCAACCGACGCAATAAATGGAAAGCGTTCCAAGATCGTGAAGATGAAGATCTCCATTTTCATAAGCCTCCCTGATTTCTCGAGGATAAATCTTGTTGAGCCAATACGTCTTGCTGACTTCAGAAAAGATATAATTGTTAAGACCCTGAAGAGAGTAGCCCATGTTGCTATTCTCTTTGACCTGCCAATCAAGTTTTTCTAGGTAGTTATCAATAAGTCCAAGCGAGGCAGCAGTCGCAAACGCCCTCATCTCAGCATGCTGTGCCCTGTAGAGAATATATGCCTTTGCCGTCTTCTTGTAGCGAGACTGCATCAAAACTTTCTCAACAATGTCTTGAATTTCCTCTACCCGAGGAACATGTTTCTCGGTTTTTTCTTTGAGCGATGCCTTCATGATCTGAGCGACCTGTTTTGCAAGAACTTTCGCGACTTTTCCATCGAATTCCTGCGTCGCGCCTCCCGCATTCCTTATCGCACGCTCTATTTTCTTCTCTTCAAAATCAACCTCTTTCCCATCACGCTTAATGATTTTTTGCGGCATTATTTTAATAAAAAAATTAATATAATGCCATTATCCCTCTTGTTTCGAGATTTCGCAATTACGAAATGATGGTCAGCAATGGAAATTTATCTACGTCAATGCTTTGATTCCAGGCAAGGTGCCTTTTGCAAGATATTCGAGCATCGCCCCCCCTCCAGTCGAGACGAAAGTGAATGAATCCTCGAGCTTAAGCTCGGTGATAGTAGCAAGGGTATCTCCGCCGCCGACGATGGTTTTGGCTCCTTTTTTAGTGGCATCAGCTAGAATCTCGGCAAGCTGGAGCGTGGAAGCCTTGTACCCAGTCTCATAAGCGCCGAGCGGACCATTCCAAAGAACATAGCGGGCCTTTTCGATTTCTTGGCGGAGCATTTCTACTGTTTTCAGGCCTGCATCCATGATCGCGGTATCTTTGAGAATGCTATCGAGCGGTAAGAGGAGCTTTTCGCTGTGTAGGAAGTTCGAAAGATCAGGCTTCGTATCAGAAACCATTGAAGTTCCTATATCCCTGCCCTGTTCCTTGAAGAAATCGTTCGCAAGCGCGCCACCGATGAAAACCGTATCAGCAAGCTTTATGAATTTTTCAACCAAGGGCAGCTTCGTATCGAATTTTGCGCCGCCGAGTATGAAAAGAAACGGGTGGTCAGGATTGAATGCCGAGCTCAAATGCTTGATTTCTTCTGCAAACTGCAATCCGGCATAGCTTGGAATGAATTCAGTAATCGCACAGATGGATGCATGTTCCCTATGTGAGCATGAAAATGCTTCATTTACATAAATATCCGCAAGCGATGCCAGTTCCCTTGCGAATTTCCTGTCATTATTCTTTTCGCCATCATGTCCACGGAGGTTCTCAAGCAATGTGACCTTGTTTTTAGTGCTAAGTGCCTTTTTGTAATTATTTTCGAATACGCAATCAATTCCCATTTTCTTGAGCGCATCGGCCACCGGCTTCAATGTCGGGTCGTCCTTCGTCTCGATATGACTTATGAGGATAAGCTGGGCGCCTTTTCCGATAAGGTATTTCAAAAGGGGCAATGATTTCCTGATTCTAAAGTCATCGTTAATGATTCCGTTCTGTATAGGCACATTGAAGTCGGCTCGTACAAGCACCCTGACGCCGTCCAAATTTTCAACATCCAGTATGTTTTTCATTTCGAAATGATTAAAGGAGATCAACGGCCTTAAGCAATTCCGTGAAGCCGTCAGAATTGACGCTTTCACGGCCGACAAGCAGCCCGTCGACTTGGCCCTTCACGATGATATCTCCGGCATTTCTGAAATTGACAGCGCCGCCATATAGAACCGGAGTCGATACGGCTTCGGCGTGACCGTAGATATCGGATAGCACTTTTTTGACGAAAAGCGACATTTCATAGATAAGCGCTGGATCCATCGCTTCCTTGCCGCCAATGGCCCAGATTGGCTCGTATGCCACAATCAGCTTTCCGATAAGCTTTTTAGGAATTTTATTGAGCGAGTTCTTTATCTGAACCTTCAGGACATCGAGATAGGTTCCCTGCTCGTCTCTTTCTTTCTCCCCCACACAAAGGACGACGCGAAGGCCAGCCTCAAGGGCCTGAGCTATCTTCGTGGAAATTGCTTCATCTGTCTCTCCTTTTGCACGGCGCTCCGAATGCCCGATGATCACATGCGTCACGCCGATATCCTTGAGCATGAGCGGGCTGACTTCTCCAGTGAACGATCCCTGCTCCTGCGAATATGAGTCCTGTGCTCCTATGGAGACGACAGGGTCTCCCCTTTTTGCAAGCAAGGCGGGAATATAGACAAAAGGAGGACAGACAACGACCTCGGTCGAAGTGAGTCTCTTCGTCACATTTTTCGTAGAACGGAAAATCCGACGCGCCTCATCAAGAGTCGTCGGATTCATCTTCCAATTGCCGATGATCAGCTTTTTCTTCATGAAAACAGTATACCACAGCGGTAATCCTTATTTAATCTCCTCCCAGGAGAGGGTCGTATACTGGCTTGAAGTCAGAGGAAATGAAGGTGGGGGGCCATATAGAAGATAACTATCATAGATAATGTTTCTTGTCGTATATCCTGTACCGCCAGAATAGGCAAAACCGTAACGCTGATTGGTCGCAATCATGCCGTAGAGCGTCAGTGTGCTTCTTGTATGCCCTGTTCCGCAATTCGTAGAATAATAATATCTTCCTGCGCGGCCGTTTTGAGCGACAAGCGCTGCGTCGATTCTTTGCGTATTGAGGCTGCTGAATCCAGCATTTATATTTTTTTGAGCGATAAGAGCAATGACATCCTGTCCGTCATAATTCGTATAAAGCAAATTACTATTGACTGTAATGCTTTTCCTTGTACTTGCATCATCTGGAAAGACTCCTGCTGCTATCGTGAGACGAGCCGTATTTATAGTCCCGTCAACCCATACATTGTCTTCGACGAAAATAATTCCGTTTGAAGGAAATGCGTAGGTGCCTATGGCTGCGCTTTGGGTATTGATGCTCCACGATCCCCATCCTGACTGGCTTTGAGCAGTCGCATTTGTCGCACAAGATCCCGTAAGATTTATTAAAGAGTTTACGGTATAGATAGTAAACGTATCATTCGTATTGAGGACTATATGGTATCCTTGAGCGCCAGACGGAGCGAAATATGCGCCGCTGGAAGTTGCCTGTGCCTTTAGATTTGATAAATCGGCTGTGAGGGCATTGAAATCAACCGCTGCTAATGGAAACTGCCTTCCTGCCATAAAAACATCATTGCGAACAGGCAATGCCGTCATAGGATTCGGATCATCGCTCCCTGAAGTGGTGTAGACGGCCCATTTTGTCGCATTGACATCAGGATCGGTAAATGTGTTAACAGCGCTCGAAACAATATTATATGCTATTCCATCGAAATGTATTCCCCCATTTGAGTGAATTGGACCCTGTACGACAGTACCTGAACCAAAATTCATGAAGGCATTCGCTACCACTGCATACTTCGCAAGGGATGGTATGGCAAGCGTTGACTGAATCTTGCGATAGACTGAAGGATACTCAACGACCGTCCCCTTTGAAACTATCTTCACCAGCGTAGATCCTATCAGCGGCGGAGTTATGGTCAACTCGAACGCGCCAATCACGTTTCCGTCCTTATCTTCGAAATCATGGATAAAGGGGCCGTTGGTCGTGGTAGCCGTGCCGTCCTTATAGTCTGTGGGAGAGTGGGCTAGATGCCATCGATAATAATCAATGCCGGCTTCAGCAATCTGAAAAGCCTGCTCTCGAGCACTCAGCTGCTTCGTATCTTTCAGCATGGTTGCTCCCCAGTTCACCATGGCGCTTGTGACAATGATGGCAATGGCTCCGAACACCAAGACATTGACGAGAATAAGGCCTTTTTTTAATATCATAAATTATCTTTTAGATTTCTTAAGCTTACTTGAGAGGTATAGAGCCTTGGAATCGGCGACTTGTTCGGATCAGCATCAATCATCAGATTGATCTTGACCAGACGAATGCTGGTAACTGTCACTGGCTGGGTCAATGGGCTGCTCGTACCTGCGTAGCCGTTATCATAATATTCAAACAGTGCTGTACTAGTAGCATTCTTTATATTATACGCTAAGGTTGAAAAGACTTCGGCAGAAGGACTGTACACAGAGGGTGAGCCTATAGGCTTGATAGAACCTTTTTTCAAAGTTACGGGGGTTGTCGTCGAGATAAAATAGCGTATCTGTTCTTTCAATCCATCGCCATCAGTATCACTGAAGAACGTTATGGTGCTCGTTGCCGCTTGAGCAATGGCGTATGCCCCGTTATTGCTTGGGGATGCGGTGCGAAGCTCTTTTACTATTACCCTGAGAACATTTCTTGCATCTTGCGCACTTGAGAGTGAATTTTCTGCATATTTATTATACACAAGCACATCTACTTGAAAATTACTGACGCCGATCATGATCAAGCCCAAAATTCCAATGACTACTATGAGTTCAACGAGCGTAAATCCTTTTTTAAAATAAAATTTCATATATTATGGAGAAGCTTGCAATATGACTTCCTGATTCTGCCACCCGCTGCCAATTGAAATCGAAATGTTCTGCGTATCGTACCCCGCTCTTGAAATCTCAAGCTCATAGTTGTCTGTCGTGATTCCTTGGAAAAAAACCTGGCCAGGGGGAGTACAGGATGAAGTGAAGGTAAACGCAACATCGGATATATTCGGAGTTATTAAGCCGTCATCCGTATGCAAAAATGCCTTGTAGCGCAAGTACCGGTCCCCATTATGAATAGCATTGATTGGGGAATCCGAAATAACGTAATAGGTCGCTGGCGTGCCGTCTGGTCCGAGAAATTGCCACGAAACAGGAGAGGTTGTCGTTGCTGTCGCTATTTGGAACTTGAGCGTCGTCGACGCTGGAACCCCTGACGGCGCCCAGATCAGATTATAAAAGTTGCTTGCCGAGCCGGTATCAATGGTTGAGGACATGAGAATGCCATCTGGGTTGTACAAGCCAAAGACTTTTTTCAATTTTATTTCCCCGACAGGATCCGTTTCGTCCGTCCCTATTTCTTCAGTATAACCACCTGCTCCAGACCAATCGCTTTGAATGATATAGCCCTTTCCAGTTGTCTTAGTTTCGTCATATCCGATCTTGGAAAGAGTCACGGCCGCGTCTGCTACAGGCAATTGAGTGGTAGAATCCTTCACGGTTACCAATAAGCCGACTGAGGTTTGCGGTACGATTATGATCTGACTTTCCTGCGCGGCTCCTGGATTCAGTGCGACAGGATTGAGCGGATTGAAACCGGCGACATCATAAGCAGTATCAGTCGGAGTAAAGAAGTATGTTCCCCATTCCATTGAATTAAGATTAAGCAGTCCGGAACCATTTGTCGCAAGATTCTGATAATACTTGGAGACATCGGGGCTCGCAGCGATATTTTTTGTGCCTCTTAGAGAAAAATTAAAATTTCCGACCGGGGCGCAAAATGGATCAACGCTTGAAATGGCGAGCGAAGCCAATTGATCTATGGCAAAACTGATCGAGGTCACACTTTGAACTACCACCGTTGCGTGTGGGGTGCTAGGAATTGATGGATTGAGCTCTGCCTGAGAGTAGGTGCGGGCTGTCGAGTATCCCGCTTTTGTGACGGTGATTTCGTAAGCCTCGACTCCCGGCGGCGCATCGATTATCTGAAGCATGCCGCCAGCATCGGTCACGTCGTCGATGATGATATCAGGATTCGCCTGCGTATTGACTATATGCACGTCAGCGTCGGTGACCGCTACCCCGTTTGCATCGAACACCCTGATGAAAAGCGCTCCATTCGATGAAGATGTCTCAAGAGCTTTCGGCGCGACAGTCGTCGTCAGGAAAAGAGGCGCAAAGGAATTGCACGAAAGGCAATCTATCTCGAGCTCCACGAGCTTGTTGTCTGCCGGAGAAAGGTCATTCGGAGAACCGCCTATGGTACCGTCAAATGGAAGGTCGACGTTTCTTATGGTTATCGTTACACTAAAAACGACTCCTCCCCTGGTCAGCGTCTGCTCATGGGGAATTTTTCCGTTCGGAAGCCCTCCTTGAACTCCCACATCGGAATATGTGAGATTTCTGATAATCTCAAACTGCTCGTTTGCAAGATTGAGCCCGAGTATCTTGTACTGGTTCTGATTGATCAAAGCGAAAAGGCTGACATATGCCTGATAAGTGGCTGTGGCGATTATGAGAAAAACAGCGACACCTACCAATGTCTCGACTAGGGTAAAAGCCCTGTTTCCATTTTGCTTTATTTTGTTTCTAAATGACATTTACAAGTGAATACATTGGGGAAATCATCGCCACAGCGAAGAAGCCGACCGCCGCGCCGATGAAAACCATGAGGAACGGCTCGATGATGGTCGACATATCCTTCGTCTTCTGCTCGACATCATCCTCATAAAAGACCGCCACCCCCATGAGCATCTCCCCGATTTTTCCGGTCTCTTCCCCGACATTCATCATCTCCCCGAGGAAAAGCGGGTAAAGCTTCTCGTTCTCCGTGAAGATCTTCGAGATCGGATCTCCTTTCTTTATCGCCTCGCCTGCCCTTCTGAGAATATCCTTGTAATGGACATTCTGAATGACGTCCATCGTTATGCGAACCGATTCGACGACATCGACGCCAGAATTGAGAAGCGAGGAGAGCGTTCGCGCCGTTCGCGCGGCATTCACCTCCTTTATTATTCCTCCGATGACTGGAATCTTGAGGATTGCATAATGGATGACATTCTTTCCGCTTGCGCGCTTTGACCAGACGATGAGTGCGCCGATAATCACCGCGGTGGCTAGAAAGACGACAAGTCCGTGGTCACGTATCGTATTGCTTGTGTAGAGCACGAATTTCGTAGACAAAGGAAGATCCAGCTTGAGTTCAGTGAACGTCTTCATGAGCGTCGGCACGATATAGGTAAGCATGAGGATGGCGATGAGGACCATGGCAATGAGAATGACGCTCGGATACATCATGGCGCCTTTTACCCTTCTCTGAAGCGCGTAGTTCTTGTCCATCTGGAGCCCGACAATCTTGAGGGACTCGGCGAGATTTCCGCTCTGCTCTCCCGCAGCAACCATCGATATGAACAGCGGGGAAAAGACGTTCTTGTAGCTGCTCATTGCAGTGCTCAATGTCTTTCCCTCGCTCACATCCTTCTGTAAGGAAATGAGGATATTCTTCATCGCCTTGTTCTTCGTCTGACGCTCCATGACGGAAAGGGCGCGGGACATAGCAAGCCCGGCAGTGATCATGGATCCAAGATTTCGCGCAAAGTTTATCTTCTCCTGCGTCTTTACGTTATTGAGAAAAGAAAAGGTAAGCGAAGGCATCTTGAAGAAAGAGCCCGCAGCGCCTTTTTCCTGGACATCGACGACTTCTTCTCCGCTCTCCTTTATCATACGATAAAGCTCGTAGCGGTCCTGCGCATCCTTTTCGCTTTTATATATTTCGCCAGTCGGCTTCTTTGCTTTGTAAATGAAATGTGACATGAAAATTATTTTTAAAGCTATTCGGAGACAACGCGAAGCACTTCCTCTATAGTCGTATCTCCCTTCGCGGCATTGTAGATTCCGTCTTCAATCATTGTCGTCATGCCCTCTTTCTTTGCCTGCGTTTCTATCTCTCCGCTTGTCGCGCCCTTGATGATAAGCTCCTTGATCGTCTGCGTCACCTTGAGCACCTCATGAATACCGACTCTGCCTTTGTAGCCGTCGTCTTCCTTCGATGCTACTGGCTTGAAGAACGGGATCTTTTCCCATGTATCTCCAGCCTTCACAATCTTCTCAGCCTTGAGGAGCTCGAGCACACGATCGAGATCCACGGTCTTTCCAAGAGAAGCGAGCTCTGCCTTCGTTAGAAGGTATTTCTCTTTATTCTCTGAAAGCTTTCTCACGAGACGCTGGGCAATGATGATGTTGATAGTTGAAACGAGAAGGAACGGTTCGATCTTCATATCGAGAAGCCGTGGAATCGCTCCGGCAGCGCTGTTCGTATGGAGCGTTGAAAGCACGAGGTGCCCAGTCAGCGATGCATTCACGGCGAGAGATGCTGTCTCGTTGTCTCGGATCTCTCCCACCATGATGATGTCTGGATCCTGTCGCACGAGAGTTCTCAATCCAGAAGCAAAAGTAAATCCGATCTCGGGCTTCACCTGCGTCTGATTGATCCTTTTCATCTGATACTCCACCGGATCTTCAATCGTAGAAATGTTCACATCAGGCTGATTCAAAATATCAAGAATAGTGTAGAGGGTTGTTGTCTTTCCAGAACCGGTCGGGCCTGTTGTAAGGATCATTCCTGTCGTAAGCTTGCTTGCGTTGTGAATCCTCTCAAGTCCTTCACCATGGAAGCCGAGGTATTCCAAAGTGAATCCTGAAACGCTCTCCCGAAGGAGACGCATCACGGTCTTTTCTCCATAGTATGTCGGAAGCATCGAGACTCGGAATGAAACTTTTTCGTTATTCATCTCGATCTTGAATCGTCCGTCCTGAGGTAGTCGCTTCTCATCGAGCTTGAGGTTCGAAAGCACCTTGATACGGGCTGTAATAGAAGGCTCTGCGTTCTTTGGAAGCACCATGGCATCGTGAAGAAGCCCATCGATGCGGTAACGGACGAGAAGCTGGTCATCCATCGGCTCGATATGGATATCAGATGCATCCTGGAGAATTGCGTGCTTGAGCAGTGTGTCCACGATGCGTACTACCGGGAGATCCTGCGCAATCTTCTTCAAATCCTCTTCCGTAGCCGGCTCTCCTGATTCTTCAGCGATGGTCTTGAGCGTTTCTGATTCCTTCTGAATGATATCTCCGAACTCGGCTTTAAGTGTTTTTTGATACTGGATGATAGCGCTTTTCATTGATTCGACATCAGTGAGACGCGGAAGAATTTTCAAATTAACCTTCTTTTTTATGAAATCAATAGCTGAAAGGTCCTCGACATCTAGCATGGCGACTTCGAGCGTTTCCTCGCTCTTCTGGAAAGCGACGACGTTGTGAGTTCGGGCTACCGGTTCAGGTATGAGCGAGAGTGTTTCAAAAGGGATTTTTTTGGTCTTAAGGTCGACGAACGGTATACCGAGCACGTATGCCTGCATCCTTCGGAGATTGTCTTCCGTAATCTTCCCTGTGCTGACGAGTATTTCCCCTATTCGTACGCCTTTTTTATCAGCTTCCTTTTGCGCAATTTCAAGGTCCGCCTTCGATACGAGATTAGAATCGATGATGAATTTATTGAGCTGTGAGTCTTCGATGAACATAGGGGTGTTGAACACTATTATATCAGAAAAATGGCTGTCTTACGGGCTCAATTATGTGTAAAAGTGAAAAGCTTTACTTTTATTGAATAAAGTGGTATACTGTAGTTAAATCGGTTGATCTACGTCGGTCAGCCAACAAACTCAAAATTGTCCGTTACTCGAAAAAACTATGAAGACCAAAATCAAATGGTTGGCGGCGCTTGTCGTTGCCCTGTTCGTTACATTCCTCGCGGCCACTTCGTGGGCGCAGGGAACACTTCGGTTTCAGGTGCAAGCTGGCATTGTTAGTCAGCCAGCTTCATCCGCCACTTATTACAGCATTGCAGGTTCAATGGAACACAACAATCCAGCCAGCGGAAATTGGACTCCTGTCGCGAACAATTCCACCATTCCGCTGCAATCGGTATTCAATTACGGCACTACAGGAAGCGGACTCCGCTATGCTTTTGCTGTTGTAAGCGACACCGCCTTCTCTCTTTCGCAGATTCGGTATTCCACTGTGAATCCGAGCCTTTCCCAATACGATCGGACTTTCAGCGGATACAATACTGGATATGGCATCAACAAGGGTCCAGACAATATCCTGGGAACAAGTGACGATATTACATACTCTTCCGGCAACGCAAATGCGCTGGTCCATGCCGTTTATATGGCTGGTGCCGGACTCGTAATTGATGTAGGAAATACTCCACTGAACGAAGCGTTGGAATCCTGGTCAGATTTTACATACCAGGAAGTCACCTACACGCTCTTTGGAGAAAACGCTTCCAGCAGAATCAACTTCGGTGTTCCCGAACCTTCAAGCACCGCGATTCTGCTGCTTGGATTGATCGGTCTTCGTACTTTGAAGAAAAGGAAGTGAAAAAACTTCCACAAGAAAAGGCGTGTTGCTTCACAGCGACGCGCCTAATCTCTTTTTATAGCATCACTTTATTATCTTTCAATTAGAGTTCCCGATCGTCGGCAAACACTACCAACAATTTTAAATCCTTGAGGGCAATAGAACTCACAAGAAAGCGGAGTTGTTACTGAAGTACATAGTCCGGCATTTACTCTAAGCACTGAAGGCACACTCTCGGCATACGATGAACCTGAGCATAGCTGCGCATTCGTAGGTGTAGGACAGTTGATGACTGGTGGTATACCATAAGGATAAATTGTAACAGAAACTTCTGCATAGCGATCAGCATCAGTGTTATCTGTATACATAAGTCTCAGCTTTTTTACGATGGTAGAAGTAATATTTGAGAAAGTAACAGATGTTTGATCATCTATTGAAAAATCTCCATCTCCATAATCTGTATCGTTAAGATTCGCTCCTGGCCAACCAATTACACCATCGGTGTTGTTTACGATTTGTACATTACTTACATTTTCTAGATTCCATCTCACAACCACCGTCGCAGTATTATCTTCTCTCGCCGTAATCGACGCTGAACTATACCACCCAGTCCCATTTGCATTCACTTCTAGATCGAGACTTGATGTATCCTCCACTCCTCCACAATTCGGCTCACAGGTTGGCGGAGTGAAAGGTACGCCGACATTTGAGCTGAAGGCAAGCCATCCGACGTTCGTGTCTCCCCATGAATATCCCTTGAAATTTCCAGTCGCAGGATCGAATGTGATTCCCTTTGTTCCATCGACAAAGCCGGAAGGATACTTTGGAGTGGCATCGCCAGTGTCTGAAAGACGTATCCATCCATCCCATCCGTCAGTTCTTCCCGCACCAGCAATCGCCTGAGCCCAGCCTGTCACCAAGCCTGTTGTAAGATCTGTAGATGCACTAGGATGAGTTCCGTCAGTAGCATCAAAGCTTACCCATCCGATATTCGGAGACCACGCATATCCGCCGAAATTTCCGACAGTTGAGTTCGTCGTCGTAGAGAATGTCACGCCATACGCAGGACCTGCTCCCAATTCGGGATTTGCAGAACTAAAACTAAGCCATCCGGTTCCATCAGACCATGCCCATCCCTTGAGTGGAGTTGTGCCAGCCTGCGCTTTTGAACCTATGATGAAGAAAGAAATGAATAAAACCAAAAATAAAAATAGTTTATTATGATTCATACATACAATAATACTACTATTATCATGCTAACTCCATCTCCACTTGTGGATATGTATGCATTGTGGTATACTCTTTTCAACTGAGGTTCGCTGCGAGGCGAGCTCTTTTTTTAAAAAAATTCATAAAAATCACATATGTTTGATCTTAAAGTAATACATTCAGTGCTTCAGCAGCTTGAGGATGAGCGAGGAATTCCAAAGGAAAAGATGTTGGAAGCTATTGAGCTTGCTCTCGCAACGGCTTACAAGAAGGAATACGGCAAGAAGGGCCAGATCGTTCGAGCTGTTTTTGACAATAACTCCGGAAAAGTTGAGTTTTACCAGGTGAAAATCGTCGTTGACGAATCAAAGGTCATCATGGAAGACGAGGAGGATGAGCAGGATATCGCTAATATGGCTGAAGAAAACATCCGAGTACGATTCAACCCTGAACACCATATTCTCCTTGCTGATGCGAAAAAAATAAAGAAAGGCGCTGCGGTAGACGATGAAATCATCTTCCCTCTCGAAGAAAAGGGAGATTACGGACGAATTGCAGCTCAAACGGCCAAGCAGGTCATCATCCAGAAGATCCGAGAAGCTGAAAAAACCTCAGTTTTGAGCGAATATGGCCAGAAAGAAGGAGAAATCGTCTCTGGAACGGTACAAAGAATAGAGCGAGGGGCTATTTTCGTCGATATGGGCCGTGCTGTGGGAATGATCGGTTACGAAGAGCAGATTCCAAGCGAGCGCTACAAGCAAGGAGAACGAATCCGAGCGTACCTTTATGCTGTAGAGGAAACGCCAAAAGGCATCATTTTGAAGCTTTCCCGATCACATCCTAAGTTCCTGGCCAAGCTTTTTGAGATAGAAGCACCAGAAATCGCACAAGGAACTGTAGAAGTAAAGGCTATCGCTCGTGAAGCAGGCGCTCGTTCAAAGATCGCTGTTCACTCTACAGACAGCCACATTGACCCCATCGGATCGCTTGTCGGGCAGCGAGGAGTACGAGTTTCAACGGTTATGAGCGAACTAGCAGGTGAAAAGATCGATATCATACAATGGAACGAGGATCCGGCGACATTCATCCAGGAATCACTCTCTCCCGCAAAAATCATCAGAATTGACCTAAATAACGAGGAAAAGCGCGCAATAGTGCATGTTTCAGAGGATCAGCAGTCGCTCGCAATCGGAAAAGGAGGCCAAAACGTGCGTCTTGCGGCAAAACTCACCGGTTGGAAGATTGACATTCAGTCAACACCTATTGCTGAAATCGTCGAACCGAAGGAGGAATAATTTCCTGTGATATAATGGTTACAAGGTCCATAATCTTTTTAGATTTGCCTTTTAATCGTTAATCAACCAACAAAAATGAAATTATCTATAACAAAAACACTGGTTTTGGCTTGTGCCATCGCCATTTCCTCCATCGCGCTTACCGCACTCGCAGAAAGCGGTTCGTCAAATCCGCTCAAAGAGAGAGCGGAGGCTCGATTTGAGAAAAACAGCGAAATCAGAAATGAAAAATCTGATGATCTCAGGGGGCTTAGAAAAGACTTCGACGACAATCGGAAGGAGCTTCGGGCATCTACGACAAATGCAATAGGTGAATTAAGAAAAAATTTCAGAGAGAATGATGACGATGAAAGTGATGACGATAGCGATGATGATTGTAAAAACATTCTAGTTTCATCTACGACTCCCGGGCTAAGGCGTGATTGCATCGAGGACAAGAGAGAAGATAGGAGGGATGATCGAAAAGAACTTCGAGCATCTACAACAGAAATGTTCAAAAAATTCAAAGATGACCGAAAGGACATTATGGAAAAAATGCGAAAAGACGCATTTGAAATACGAAAAGGCGCTTTGGTTGAACACTTGAATTTCGCCCTCGAGAATCTCCTCAATATCCGAGGACGAATAAATGAGAGGATTATAAAGGTTGAAACTGAAGGCCGAGATATGACTGAAGCAAAAGCGCAGCTCATCATCGCAGACAAGAAACTTGCAGACGCAAGAATTGCTGTTGATGCACTCGGTACACTCAATATCTCAACAGGAAATACATCAGCAGCCGCAGAAGCTTCGACGACAGCCGAAATCGAATTAACGAAGCCTCGCCAGGTCGGCGATGCCGCTATCAGGGCAGTAAAGGATGCACGAGATGCTTTTAAAAAGGTTGTTGGAGCGATTGCAAAAAAAATGAGTCGAGGCAAGGGAAACGGAACAGCCACAAGTACGGCAACGACGACAGCAAGCACGACAACCACAATTTAATCATTAAATAACTTACACCAAACACATGGAACCAAATACACAAAATTCAAGCGGGATGATGAATGGCATTCCGCCGGTGCCAAAGCCAGAGAGAAAAGTCGGTCCGATTATCGGCACGCTGGTCATCGTGCTCATCATCATTATTGCTGCCCTCTGGTTCTTCGGCGGTAAGCTCGATACGACCTCACAGGAATCTAACGTAAATCAGGAGGTGCCTATCCGTAACGAAGCGGGGCTTTCTACCTCGACGAATGAGGTTGACCTTGAAGCTGACCTTGACGCTCAGCTTCAGGATGTGGATTATAGTTTCTAAGCTAGACAAAAAAAGATTTTGAAAGAATGCCCTTTCAAAGATGAGAGGGTTTTCTTTTTCTTAAAACTTGCCAAACTGCCCTTCGAAATGTAGACTTTGAAAACTATGAAAAAAACATCAACAAAGAAGGAAGCGGCGGCTTCCAAGGTCGAGAATATCAAGATCACAAAGCTTGATAAATCTCGCGTGGAAATCACAGGCGCCATTTCTTCCGAAGCCTTTTCTTCATTCCGGAGCAAGGCTCTTCAGAACATCAACGAAGAGATCACGCTTGATGGGTTCCGAAAAGGAAAAGTCCCTGAAGCCATCCTTATTTCAAAAGTCGGAGAGATGCCAATCCTCGAGGAGATGGCAGAGCTTGCGATTGCACGAACATATCCTGAAATAGTCATTAGCGAAAAGATCGACGCGCTCGGACGGCCAGAGGTTTCCATCACGAAGCTTGCCACAGGCAACCCTCTCGAGTTTAAAATAATTACCGCAGTAGTTCCGGAAATAAAATTAGCGGACTACAAGAAAATTTCAAAAGAAGAAAGCAAGAAGGAAATTGCGCCCGCAGAAGTCACTGATAAGGATGTCGAGGATGCGCTGCTACGAATCCGAAAGTCTCGAGCCGATCATTCTGGACATGATCATCAGAAGATGACAAAGGAGGAGCACGAGAAAGCTGTTGAAACCTCAATGCCCGAAATGACAGACGAATTCGCAATGACTCTCGGCGATTTCAAGAATGTCGCAGATCTCAAGGAAAAAATAAAAATTTCCCTTGCCGAAGACAAAGTTTCACAGGCAAAGGAAAAGAAACGAATCGCTATTTCAGACAAGCTCATTGATGAATCAAAGATTGATTTGCCGGAAGTATTGGTCGAAAGCGAGCTTCGAAGAATCGAGGCTCAGTTCTCCGATGACATCGAACGCATGGGTGTGAAACTTGAGGACTATGTAAAACATGCGAAGAAGACGATGGAAGAAATCCGAATTGAGTGGAAGCCCTCTGCGGAAAAGAAAGCGAAGCTCCAGCTCATCTTGAACGAAATTGCAAAGGTTGAAAAGCTAGCCCCAGACATCAAAGAAATAGAAGCGGAGGTCAGTCATATAGTGGAACACTATAAGGATGCCGACCGAGAGCGGGCAACAATCTACGCCGAAACTGTTCTCACGAACGAAAAGGTCTACGCGTTTCTAGAAGGAGAAAATAAAGAGGCAAAATAAAAATTAAAAAACCATTTGTGAGAGAGCTGCGATAACTGCAGTCTCCGCTCGCAAGACCTGGGGCCCGAGAGATCTGGTCTTTAAGTTGTGTTTCGCAAACAGTTCAAGCTCCTTCGGGGACCACCCTCCTTCTGGACCGATGTACGCTCCAGAAATTTCAGCAACATCCTGTGAAACAAACTTTTCTGCCATGATATCCCAAGCAAGAGACTTTATATGAGAATATTTTTCAAGCACGGTTTCTAGGCCGAGTATTTCTGAAATCTCCGGAATGGTTCCGCGACCAGACTGTTCTGCCGCCTCGATAACGATCTTGTGCAATCGTTCCATGTTGAGATTCTTCTTTTCACTTCGTTCGGACATGACTGGCACGATGTGCGAAACTCCGAGCTCAGTCGCCTTCTGCGCGATCCATTCGAAGTTGTCTTTTTTCACGATGGAAGCAAAGAGGTATGTTTCATTTCGTGCAACAACCATGTTTTGCTTTACTTCAACTACCGAGAATGAAACAGTGTCTTTTTCATAACCTTCTATGACAGAAATGAAATCAAAGCCAGAACCATCAAATAGAATAATCTTATCGCCAGTCACTAACCGAAAAACGTTCTTCAATTGATTGACGAGAGGTGCATGGGTAATAAGCGTTGATTTTTGATCAAGCGTCACTTCACAAAAAAATCGGTTCAACCGCATGCCGAAATTATATACCTTAAAAAAAATCACGGAAGTTGCCAAATATGAAACATGAGGTATGATAGGAACATGCTTATACCAACAGTAATTGAGAAGACAAATATGGGCGAACGAGCCTATGACATTTATTCACGACTCCTAAAGGAAAACATCATTTTCCTTACTGGATCAATAGATGACCATGTAGCAAACATCGTCGTGGCGCAGCTTCTTTTCCTTCAGGCGGAAGATCCAAAGAAGGACATCACCCTTTATATCAACTCACCCGGAGGAGTAGTTACGGCCGGACTCGCAATTATCGATACTATGAATAATATAAAGAACGACGTCTCTACAGTCTGCGTCGGGGTGGCAGCTTCGATGGGGGCCCTCATCCTTTCAGCTGGAAAAAAGGGTAAGCGCTATGCCCTACCGAATGCCGAGGTCATGATTCATCAGCCATTGGGCGGAGCGGAGGGACAGGCTTCAGATATCGAAATCAGCGCTCGACACATCCTAAAGACTCGTGAGAATATGAATAAAATGCTTGCCAAAAACACAGGCCAGACTCTAGCAAAGATCGAAAAAGATGTGGATCGAAACTTCTTCATGGATGCAGAAGAATCAAAGAAATACGGCATCATCGACAAGGTCTTTTAATTGTGATACAGTTGGGGCGTTATAAATTTAATTTTTCGATTCCCCTTAAAGAACCTGAAACTGCCGTGTCACATGCATTATCCCTAAAATCCCATACACCAAGTTAAAAGTCTCCAGAGGCGAATCAATATTCGCATATGTCATTAAAATTAGTAGCGGTATTCCTGAGCATAGCGGGAGTCGCCGGCGTCGCAATCGGCTACTATCTCCGCCTCATTATCTCTTTGGGCAAAAAGGGATCGATGGAGCTCGAAATAAAGGAAATGCTTCTCACCGCAAAAGAAGAAGCCAAAAAAATCACTGCCGAGGCCGATACGAAATCAAAGAAATTCATCGAGGAAGCGCGGGTTGAGATCAAGGAAAAGGAAGAGAAAGTCAGGCAAGCCGAACTCCGCCTTATTAAGAAAGAAGACGCTGCCGACAAGCGGCAAGCTGATATAGATAAGGAGGTAGAAGCCATCAAGGAAAAGGTAGCTGAGATAAAAGCTATTCGAGAGAAAGCCGAGAAGCTCGAACAAGATAAGGCAAAGGAACTTGAGAAGATTTCCGGCATGTCTCCAGAAGATGCACGAAATATGCTCATCAAGACAGTCGAGAAGAATTCCGAGCAAGATATGCTTGTGCGCATTCAGAAGCTTGAACAGAACGGCGAAGAAACACTTGAGAGAAAAGCGAAGGAAATCCTTTCGACTTCTATTCAGCGTCTCGCAAACTCCGTAGCATCAGATGTCATGTCGACATCGGTTACGATCCCGAATGATGAAATCAAAGGAAAGATTATCGGAAAAGAAGGACGAAACATCAAGGCGTTCGAAAGGATGACTGGCGTGGAAGTCATCGTCGATGATACTCCAGGAACCATCATCATCTCTTCATTTGATCCTGTACGACGACATGTCGCGCGAGTCGCTCTCGAGGAACTCATCAAAGACGGCAGAATCCAGCCAGCAAAGATCGAGAAAGTCGTTGAACAGGCGCACGCAAGCATAAATCAGACTATAAAGGAAAAAGGCGAGCATGCAGCCTACGAGTGCGGAGTTATCGGTCTCGATCCTCGAATCCTCCTTATATTAGGCCGATTGCACTTCCGAACCAGCTATGGTCAGAACGTCCTCCAGCACTCTATAGAGATGTCACATATCGCAGGAATGATTGCAGCTGAAATAGGCGCAAACGTCGCAGTTGCAAAGGCAGGTGCCCTTCTCCACGATATCGGCAAGGCGCTTGACCATGAGGTTGTCGGTACACACGTAGAAATAGGGCGGAGGATTCTCCAGAAATTCGGCGCAAGCGAAGATATCGTCAAGGCAATGCAAGCTCATCATGAGGAATACCCTTACGAAACAATAGAATCCCGCATTGTTCAGACGGCTGATGCCATTTCAGGCGCTCGCCCAGGTGCCCGACACGACAGCATCGAGAATTACCTTAAGCGCCTTGGGGACCTAGAAGCTATTGCAAATGCCTTTAACGGCGTTGAGAAGTCCTATGCACTTCAGGCAGGCCGTGAAATACGCATCTTCGTAACTCCAGAAAAGGTCACTGACCTCGAAGCCAAGAACATGGCACGGGATATAGCGCTTAAAATAGAGAAAGATCTTAAGTATCCAGGAGAAATCAAAGTTACGATTATACGAGAGACAAGAGTTATTGATTTTGCGAGATAAACAAAATTCTTATTCCGAGAGTGATTTCCATATAATATCGTACATCTCTTGATGCATTCTGATAATGCTTCTATTCTCTATGACAATACCAAAAACCGGTGGAATCAGTTGGTGTATAAGGACCCGCTGAGGCGTGACAACAAGATTGGTAGTAAGCTTGGTAGACTCGGGCAACATCCTTATCTTGGTGTTTAGAACATGGCGTTCTGCCTGCCACTTCCTGCCAAGCTCTGTGTCTTGGAACATCATACGGACTTTTATAGGAAGCTTTGCGCGACGTACCAGAAAATCACGGAAATAATCAGGATCGAGGGAGAGCCATTGATCTTGATTGGCCATGACTAGATAGTCCTCATGTGGCCTGACATCCTTGATAAGGCTTTCGTAGACATTTTTCACTGCTTCCAACCCTTCATGGTACTTTAAAAAACTCTCCCCTCCCTTGAGATTATATAAAGCTGCAAGTTCGGGCATAAATTGCTTGAGCTTTGCTTTTCGCTGCTCAAGAATCGATTCAAGTTTTTCGGGTCCTTCTGCTACATAGAGCTTTTTGAAGCCTTTGAGCTCTATGCGCACCAATCCCTTACTCTGCAGGGATTCGATAACTGAATACACCGTCGTTCTTTTGATTTCAGCAGATTTAGCTACTTTCAAAATGGTGGTGGGACCAAGAGAAAGAGCAGAAAAGTACACTGCAGACTCATTTTCCGAGAGTCCCAAATCCGTAAGAGTTTCTGTGAGAATGTTTTTATGCATAAAGTGTCGAATCTTTAGACAACAATTTAACGTTACTATATATAGCTTAATAAGTCAAATAAACATCTATAGTCGACATAAATGACATAATTTGACAAATTTGGAAGAATAACGCGTATTAATAGTTTATATAATAATTATGAAAAAAATCATTAGTATCGTAGTTATAGCAATTCTGATCATCGGAGGTATAACCTTAAGTATCAACGAAAAATCAGCAGAACAGGTGGTCCGCTTTGGCTATCTTCCAGCCGTTCATGCCCTTCCTCTCTTCGTAGCGCAGGAAAAAGGCTATTTTGCTGAACAAGGCATCCGTGCCGAAATAACAAAATTCGAGGCGCCGAACCAGATCATCGATGCACTCATTTCCGGGCACATAGATATGGCATTGGCGGCAGCAACAGGAATCACTGCGATTGCGGAGAGTAAGAATCCAAATTCGCTCAAAGTATTCGCCGTTGCTGGAGGTGACAAAGAACATATTGCCGAAGCAATACTAGTGGGAAAAGATAGCTCTATTGCAAGCATCGCCGATCTGAAAGGCAAGAAGGTCGGAGTACTTCCTGGCATCCAATGGAAAACGATTGCGCGCAATATATTCCTAAAAAATAGTTTGGATATCGATAAGGATCTCACATTGGTCGAACTTGCAATTCCTCTACAAGCACAAGCCCTTGCATCAAAGCAGATCGACGCACTTCTAGCCATCGAGCCAGTGATTACTGTTGCCGATTCACTTGATATATCAAAAATACTCGTCAAGTCACCTAATCTCGTTTATGTATCCGATCCATTCTATGCTGGGGTCGGCAATGTATCGGTGAAGTTCGTAAACGAGAATCCGGAATCGTTAAAGAAAGCTTTGACTGCGCTCGAAATGGCGCATGCAGACATTGATAAGGATGTTGATAGCCTACGACACTATTTCCCTGCGTATATACCGCTCACGCCAGAGCTTGCAAGCAAAGTGAATCTTCCAGTTTATAAGATGTACAAAGATTTCACTTCGGCAGATATCGATGCGATAGAGAAGTTCGTTGGGGTATTCAAAGAATATAATGTCATCACCTCACCTCTCTCGGCGGCTGCTTTCCTATTCGATAAATGAATACGTCCGCTGTAACAGTCAAAGGCCTTGTTAAGCGCTTCGGAAAAATCCTGCTCTTCAAGGATTTCTCCGTGGAGATTGAGCCGCGAAAGATAACCGCGATATTTGGCCCGAACGGTTCCGGAAAATCTACACTATTGAACATAATCGCGGGAATCACTACTCCTGATAAGGGCGAACGAACTATAGACAAAGATAAAGAGTTCCGTTTGAGTTATATCTTTCAAAATTACCGTGATTCCCTCTTCCCCTGGAGAACTAATTTTGAAAACATTGCCTTTCCTCTTGAAATCCAAGGCTTGTCTAAGGAAGAGATTCGAAAACGAGTAGAAGAACTCCAGACAGTTTTCGAATTTCAATTCGACTGGAATGCGTATCCCTATCAACTCTCCGGAGGTCAGCAGCAGATCCTCGCCTTCATTAGGGCTCTTGTGACACGCCCCACTCTCCTTCTTATCGATGAGCCGTTCTCGGCTCTCGATTACGAGAACAACCTGCTCCTACGAAAACACTTGCTTCGATATTACGAATCATACAGACCAACTGTGCTCATCATCACCCACAACATTGAGGAAGCTGTGCATCTGTCACATCGAATCTTGGTGCTGGGCAAAAATCCAACCACGATACTGGATACGATTGAGAACGGAATCCCTTTTCCTCGTTCCATTGATGCACTTAAATCAGAAACGTTTCATCGTATCAAAGACAAAGTGCTGCAAACGTTCCAGCGCAGTACAAGCATATGAAACAAACGATTATTTCAATTTTAGTCCTATTTTTCTTGTGGTTCTTGCTTTCATCGTTGAAGCTGGTAGACCCTTTTCTGTTCCCAAATCCAGCCCTGTTTGCTAAGGCGTTTTTTCTTCAGTTCATCCACGGTGATATCTACACAGACTTATGGTTCACAATCAGGCGCGTCCTTCTCGCGTTTATGGGTCCTCTTTGTATCGGAGTCCCTCTTGGAGTCATCCTAGGGGCGCATCCGCGTGCTTATAAATATACTGAATTTATCATTGATCTTGGAAAATCAACTTCGCCTCTAGCTATATTCCCCTTATTCCTTCTTTTCTTTGGCATTGGTGACGCCTCAAAGATACTAACAGCTGGGGGAAGTTCCTTATTCATAGTCATTTTTACCATAGCTCATGGCGTGATGCACACAAAGAGGTCAAGAATATTAGCGGCAGAAATCATGGGAGCCGGCCGGCTTACCGTCCTTAAATCTGTTGTTTACTTCGAGACACTTCCGCATATTTTCGTTGGTCTCCGTATTGGTCTGACCTGGGTACTACTCCTCATCATCGCAACAGAGATGTTTGTAGGCACATCGCACGGACTAGGCCATCTCATAATCGACAATCAGATTACATACAACGTTCCTGAAGTATATGCAGCTATATTCACAACGGCTCTATTGGGCTATCTGATCAATCTCATATTCGTTTTTATCGAGAAACACTACTTACACTGGATTGGGAAGTAACTATCACAAAAAAAACCGGAGATTCCGGCTTTTTTGTACATCATATGTAATAACTGGCTTATTTCGTAAGATGCTTTGATATGAACCCTGCCATCTTCATCATATGGACTGTTGGCTGGTTATCGAAAATCTTCTTGAGAGCTTCGTCATTGTTGATGATTCGTTTGTCCTTCGCGTCCTGGAGATTCTTTCCTTTGATATAAACCCAAAGCTTGCTTACTACCTCTGATCGAGCCATAGGACCCTTCCCCACCACCGCCTCTAGATCCGCGCTCAATTTCATCGGTTGCATAAATGCTGAATTTGCCATGATATTTTGAATTATGTTACTGACTTAATAATATAGCCATAATGCTACCATTTATGGCTATTAAGCACCACTAGGCTTATTATTTTGCTCATTTGCTAATTATATTGCCTAATTTTGGACCTATTGCTTAAAGAATGGCTTATTATATAATTAATCCGAGGTTAGAAACATTTATTAGCAGTAACCAACAAACACAATGAACAAAGCAGGAATTGTAGATGCAGTACATGCGATTCTCGGAGGAACGAAGGTTCAGGCAGAGCAGGCAGTTGAAACAGTGATGAATTCTATCGTCAACTCTCTCAAGAAGGGAGATGAAGTTTCAATTGCAGGCCTTGGAATCTTCTCAGTAAAGCAGCGAGCAGCACGAGAAGCTCGAAATCCACGAACTGGAGAAGCAATCAAGGTTCCAGCTATGAAGGTTCCTAAGTTCCGAGCCGCAAAGGCTTTGAAGGACGCTGTAAAATAAGGACAGTATAAATAATAAGAACTCGCTCGAGATCTTATTGAACAAAATACCGCCTTAGGACGGTATTTTGCTTTATCTATGTCTTACTCTGTTATCTGTGCGGGACGGGAGAATCGAACTCCCACCAAAAGTTTGGAAAACTTCTATTCTACCATTAAACTAGTCCCGCAATTCCCTTCCTGAGCACGAAACCTATACTACCAGAAATCCTAATTTTTGCCACTGCCTTCATCGACAGTGTGGTCATATTCGACCGTATCCTTTATTTCATCAACCTCTTTCTTGATTTCTTTGAGGGCGATTTTGATTTCTCCCAAAGTCGCTTCTTCTTCTTTCACCTCCATCTCGGTCTTTTCATAGATTTTCTTCTGCTGCTTCAGGCCGGAGATCAGAATCGTATCTCCAATGAAGTACGAAACGAAGAGGCCGCTTACTAGGAGAATAATGACGACGATGATCATGTTGACAGGCTCGTAAAAAATAAAACCCAGGATGCCGCCCTGCGACTGAAGCATATCCGCAGTATTCCAAACGGCCCTCCAGAAAAGCACGATAGCCACGCCGCCGATGAAGGTATAAATGATGGGAAACTTGCTCAAGCGTCCACGAGTGCGGTCTTCAAGCTTATCAAAATAGTTTACGGTTTTCTTGAACATATTCCCTAGTATATCATTCCTTTTGATTAAAAAATTCGCTGTTAATTTTCATACCTTGTCGGAGCGCCGGGATTCGAACCCGGAGTCGCCTGTTCCCAAAACAGGAATGTTAGCCGTTACACCACGCTCCGATGACCTTGATTTTCAATTGAACCTAACCATACTAGCACAGCGTCGCCAAAAATTCTATCGAATTCTATAGAATCCTACAAAATAACGTTTTCAAGCATTTTCACCTCTGGCTTCCCCATTGATCCTTTATGAATAACGCTGATTACATGGAACTGGAATTCTGCATCCTTGTCATACCTTGTTTCATTAAGATAGGTTTGGATGACCCTTCGCAGTTTTTTCTGCTTGATCGCATGAACATTTTCCTCAGGACGATATCCTGAAACGCCCGAGTGTATGATGCTTTTCACTTCAACAAAATGTAAGACATCGTCCTTTATCGCAATAATATCTATTTCTCCCCATTTTCGGAGATGGTTTCGTTCCTGAATGAAAAAACCTCGGCCTTCAAGGTATTGGCATGCAATATCCTCGCCTCTGTTTCCCTTTTCTCTTGTAGAATAAGTGTTTTTCATGTGAACAACGCAAAAGGTCAAAGGACACGAATATAAGCCACATTTTCACTGTCTTATAAACATTGTCCCCATACTTATCCACAGTTTTGAGATAAACATGAGCATTTAAGCCATTTAATAAAAGGACTATACGATAGGACAATTCAACCTTCTTTGTGGTGCGGGCAGGGAGAATCGAACTCCCGTCTCGTCCTTGGCAAGGACGTGTTCTACCACTAAACCATGCCCGCATTGTTGGAAATAGTATATAACAAAACATCCCTATTCCCAACTTGGTGCACCCGGAGGGATTCGAACCCCCAACAACGGTTCCGAAGACCGGTATGATATCCATTTCACTACGGGTGCATTTCAAACATTAGCTATACTAGCATAATACTTGATTAATTGCTTTTGCCAAGCGATTACTCTCCTCAAAACATCGATCCTGCTAATATCAACCCGGAGATGGCCATTGTAATTTCGCTGTTTTATGAGGCTATCTTCAGCATTCAGATATTTTTTTATCCATATCGACATTATTAGAATCGCTTCAGGATCAGAATTTGAAAACTGAAAAGCGCCTTTTTGAGCGCCGTTCATCCAATACAAAGCCAAACCAAGCACAAAAAATGGGTCTTTTCTAAGAGATTCCAGTTCTTTTTCAGCTTGCTCATAAATAGTCTTTTCTTTGAAAATCCGGGCTGATTTTCGAGAAATCATGGCGTTCAGCCTTCCCCGGTTCATCTTGTTTTTAACTCTTGCCTTTAGAGCCTGCTGTTGAGGCTCGGTTAAGACAATATCTTTCAACCACATTGAGAGAGTGCTGGTTGCAACTGCGAGTTCCTTTGAAATTTCTGAAAGCGACTTCCCTGCCAGCCTTAATTCTCGGGCTTTTTTTACATTTTGAATGTTAGATATCATATTGTATAACATTATATCATATATGCAGTAATGAAAAAAATATGAATAGATGCTACTATGAATGTATGAAAAATCAGGCCATTCCTAAAGAAATAGTGCAAATCGTTGAGACCATTGAAAAAGCAGGTTTCAAGGCTTTTCTTGTTGGCGGTTGCACTCGAGACATCTTGCTTGGACGAACACCGAAAGACTGGGATATCACGACCAACGCGACGCCGGAACAGATCATTCCCCTATTCCAAAAGACTTTCTATGAAAACGCCTACGGAACGGTTGGAGTCGTGAACGAATCCGCTGAGGATGAGCGATTAAAGATTGTGGAAGTCACCCCATACCGTCTTGAAAGCTCTTATACTGACCATAGGCATCCAGATGAGGTGAGGTTCAGTGAAACTATCGAAGACGACCTTAAGCGTCGGGATTTCACGATTAACGCGATTGCAGTGAGTTTGTCTAAAGGAGCAATAAAAGACATTGTTGATTTATTTGGTGGATTAAAGGACATAAAGGACAAAACCGTTAAAGCTGTTGGTGATCCTAATGATCGCTTCACCGAGGACGCACTAAGAATGATTCGGGCGGTTCGTTTGGCCACAGAATTAAGTTTCACGATTAACATTGATACAGAAAGGGCTATATTGAGCCATGGGAAGCTTCTTACTAAGATCTCAATTGAAAGAATCCGTGATGAATTTGTAAGGATACTCATGTCTCCAAGCCCAAAAGCTGGCATTGAGTTGCTTGAAAAGCTCGGTCTTCTCCAATATATAGTCCCAGAATTGCTTAGGGCTAGGGGAGTTGGACAGAACCAAGCCCATGCTTTTGACGTCTGGGAACATCTTTTGCGCACCGTGCAACATGCTGCTGACAAAGGGTTGCCCATCGATATCCGCCTATCTGCCCTGTTCCACGACATATCAAAGCCGGAAACAAAGAGAATTTCACATGAAACAAACCAGATTACCTTCTACGGGCATGAGGTAGTTGGTTCACGTGTAACAAAGAAAATCCTTGAAAGAATGAGGTTTCCCGTTAAAACAGTTGAAAGGGTTGTAAAAATGATCCGTTGGCATATGTTTTTCTCTGATACAGAAACGATTACCCTTTCTGCTGTACGTAGGATGATTGCAAATGTAGGTCGAGACAATATTTGGGATCTCATGAATATAAGAATATGCGATCGTATAGGAACTGGACGTCCGAAGGAAAACCCCTATCGTCTACGCAAATACAAAGCAATGGTTGAGGAAGCCCTTCGAGACCCTGTATCTGTTGGAATGCTCAAGATAGATGGAAAACGTATTATGGAGGTTACACATGTAACGCCTGGACCTAAGATTGGCTTTGTTTTGCATGCTCTGCTTGAAGAGGTACTTGAAGACCCTAAGTTAAATACTGCAGAATATCTTGAAAACAAGGCTCAAAAGCTCATTATATTACCTGAAAAAGATTTGGAGCTCCTTGGAAAACAGGGTAAATCAAAGCGAGAAGATGCTGATAATGAAAATGTTGAGGAAATAAGGAGAAAATACCACGTTTCATAAGTAACATTTGCCTTAATAATGAATAGATTTCATGTGAAACACATCTAAAATGGCTCAACATAGCCGTTTTAAATTTCTAGGCACAAAAACAGCCGCAGAGATTAGTTTAATTATGCGCGGCGTCTCATGGTTAGATACTACGAGAATACGTGCAGAACAAACATTTGCGGCTGTGCGGAATCCACTTATGACACGAAGGAGTCCATGTGTTGGAACCACAGTTCCAAGCGAGACCCAGCGAAACTGACCAGCAACTTCAACAATAATGGAGTTTGTGAGATTTTCTATAGATAATGCCTAAGCCATTGGCCCGGCTAAAAGTGTTCAAAAAATTCCCATACCGACTCAAATTAAGCTAAAGAAGGGTTGCTTCTCTTCGGAATGAATTCCAAAAAAAGAGCTTACTACCCCTAAATTTTTTGAAGAGCTGGTGCTGCGTTGATCCTCGGTTATACAACACTGCGGATCTGGGATTAGTATAGCAATGTATAAAAGACACGTAAAGGACATGTGCAAGAAATATGTGGATAACTTCATTTTCTTTTTGTCCTTTATAAAAGACAGCCCAAAAAGTCTTTGGAAATTACTTAAGGACAAGCTCGACGGGGCAATGATCAGATCCCATTACATCATGCAAAATAAGGGCGGATTTGATTTTAGTCACAAGCGCTGCTGACACTAAAAAATAATCGATTCTCCAACCGACATTTCGCTCTCGTGCATTTGCAAAGTGAGACCACCACGTGTAGTGACCATTTCCTTGTGTAGAAATTCTGAATGTATCCACGAACCCTGCATCAATAAATTTTTGAAAACCCTCTCGTTCTTCGTCAGTAAATCCTTTGAGTCCAACATTTTCTTTTGGTCGCGCGAGATCATCTGGGGTATGCGCAACATTTAAATCACCACAAAAGATGACTGGCTTCTTTTTTTCTAGTTTCTTGCAATAAGCAAGAAAAGCAGGGTCCCAGTGCTTATGCCGAAGGGGAATACGGCTCAAATCATCCTTTGCGTTCGGGGTATAGACAGTGACTACATAGAAATCTTCGAATTCCGCTGCAATGACGCGGCCTTCGGTCGTTGGATCACCATAATCATCAGCCTTTAAGCCATATTTTTCGATTATATCGGCAGGGAAGCCGTTTTCGACACTAATCGGCTTAACCTTAGTAAAAATCGCTGTGCCTGAATATCCCTTTTTCACTGCAGAGTTCCAATATTCCCCATATTCTGGCAAATCAATCTCAGCCTGGCCTTGTTGAGCCTTTGTTTCCTGTAAACAGAGAATGTCCGGCTTATGTTCCTCGATAAATGATTGAAAAGCGCCTTTTTTGATTACTGCTCGGATTCCATTGACGTTCCATGAGATTATTTTCATGGACTAATCATAACCTATTCGCTCTTCCTGTGGAACTTCTTGTGGATTTTCTTGAGTTCACTGTCAGTAACGTGTGTATAAATCTGGGTAGTATTGATATTCGCATGACCAAGCAACATCTGGACAGAGCGTAGATCAGCGCCGTTTCTCAATAGATCAGTCGCAAAAGAATGGCGAATGACATGGGGGGTCACTTTTTTGGAAATTCCAGCCTTGACTGCGTAGTGCTTGATGATTCTCTCAACGGAACGGGAAGTGAGCCTCATCGAATCTCGATTTTTCATTAATTTTTCATTTTTGCCTGCAATTTGCACAAAAAGCGCATCGTCCATATCGTCACGTTTGTCCAAATAACGCTCAAGTGCGTCACGCGCGTCATCAGAAATAAAAACAACCCTCACTTTTTCACCTTTTCCGCGAACAGAAAGCTCATCAAGCTTAAGGTTTATATCGCGGGGCAGGGAACAAAGCTCTGAAACGCGCAATCCTGTAGAGAAAAAGAGTTCAAGCATGGCCTTATCCCGCAATCCTCGCAGTTCCGAAGTATCAGGAGCTGCCAGAAGACGGCTCAATTCCTCAATAGTTATAAGATCTATTGTTCTTTCTGGAATTTTTGCGAGTTCTATCCTATCAGGAGCCAAAGAAGCTATATCCTGCCTCGCCAAATACTTTAGAAAAGCTCTCAGAGCGATCAGATAGTAATTTTGGGTGCGTTTCTTGAGCGTAGTAGCTGACATGCCTTTTTCCTTCTTCGCCTCCTGCCTGTTGAGCCATATTCTGAAGTCTCGAACGACGCCATCTGTGATGCCTTTGGGATCCTTAAGCTTTGTATAATCAAGGAAACGGCTCAAATACTGGTCATAATTTCGAACAGTATTGAGACTTCGGCCTCTCTCAATTTCGATATATTGGAGAAATTCGGTCTTGAGGTTCTGTAGATTGTGCGACATGGGTAAAGTATAACCCTGCCGACGTATTAGGCCAAACTTGCGCACTTAACCCATTCGTGCTAGTATACATGCACAATGTTAACGACACGACAGAAGTCAAACATCATCAAAAACGTGGCAATCCACGACAAGGACACTGGTTCTCCAGAGGTTCAGATTTCAATTTTGACGAAAAGGATCGACGAATTGGCAAGTCATTTGAAGAAGCATAAGAAAGACAACCATTCGCGACGAGGCCTCCTCGCCATGGTTGCCGATCGCCAGACTCACATGAATTATTTGAAGAAAAAGAGCACGAAACGTTACAACAGTATCGCAAAGAAGCTCGATATTAAGGCTAAGTAACAGCCATCTTCGTTTCATGATATAATTTCTCCTGTCGTCAGTTATTTTTAATAATTGGTTTCGTTTTCATTTTTAATAATTTAGTTAAGTAATTTTATATGTCAGTAATCAAACATAAGGAACAGCGAGTCGGTGTATTCATCGATACGCAAAACATTTATCATAGTGCAAAGAATCTCTATCACTCAAAGGTCAATTTCGGCCAGATAGTGAAAGATGCGGTGGGGGAGCGATCCATCATCCGTGCGGTCGCATACGTCATCACGACGGAAGCAGGCGATGAGAAAGCCTTTTTCGAGGCGCTCACGAAGATGGGAATCGAAACAAAAACCAAGGATCTCCAGATCTTCGGCAGCGGAGCAAAGAAAGCAGACTGGGATGTCGGCATGGCTATCGATGCTGTAAAGCTCGCACCAAAGCTCGATGCAGTCATTCTCGTAACAGGGGATGGCGACTTCGCGCCTCTCGTAGAATACTTGCAGGTCAATCAAGGCTGCCAAGTAGAGGTTGTATCATTTGGAAAATCAACATCAACAAAGCTCCGAGAAGTCGTAGACGATTTCTATGATCTAGATGAAAATGTCAGCAAATATCTCATAGGCAATCGATTCGCAGCGAAAGCTGGAAACAGCAATCGACCAAATGGACGCCCTGGAAGGGGAATGTTCAAGCGACGCGGTCCGAAAGACGCAACTCTCGGTACAGTAGCGGACGATATAGCAGATTTGTCGGGACAGGAGTAGAATAGGGAGCATGAACTCCAAACAATTTTCCCTTGAAGTCGGCGGCAAGACGCTCATAGCAGAATTCAATGACTTAGCAGAGCAGGCAAACGGTTCGGTAATGATGCGATATGGCAACACAGTGGTACTCGCCACTGCAGTCATCGGCAAAGAACCAAAGGGTGGAGATTTTTTTCCGCTCACTGTCGACTATGAGGAAAGATTCTATGCTTCAGGAAAAATCCTTGGCAGCAGATTCATCCGCAGGGAGGGGCGGCCGACTGACGAAGCGATTCTCTCTGGACGAATTGTAGACCGGACAATTAGACCTCTTTTTGATCAACACATCCGTCATGAGGTGCAGGTGGTTCTAACAGTGCTTTCAATAGATGAAGATGATCCTGATGTCATTTCAGTTATCGCTGCATCACTTGCGCTCGGAACTTCAGACATTCCATGGAACGGACCTGCTTCAGCTATTCGAATCTCAAAGAACGAAGGCTTTCATGTAAATCCAAACTACGCTCAGCGCGAAGAGGCGAATATTTCTTTTGACCTCGTGGCCTGCGGGAAGGACGGGCTCATCAACATGATCGAAGTCGAAGGAAAGGAAGTTACGGAAGACGAGGTGAATAAAGCTCTCGCAAAGGCAAGCGAGGAAATTGAGAAGATCCAGGCATGGCAAGAAGGAATCATAAAAGAAATCGGCAAGCCAAAAAAGACCATCGAAAAGCCGCAGCTTACTCCTGGGACGGAAGAACTTTTTGCTTCTGAAATCGCACCGAAACTTTCTGAATACGTATTTGCAGGCCCAGGAAAAGAAAAAATGGCTGAAGTTGTTGGTGTGTGGATGAAACTTTTCAATGAGAAATTCCCAGAAGGCAACAAGGCGCTCGCAGAAGAATATTTGGATGAAAAGATAAACGAGCTTCTCCATACGGAGGCGATCGAGAACGACAAGCGAGCGGATGGAAGAAAGATGGATGAGATACGTCCCCTCTATGTGAAAGCAGGGGGAGTTTCTCCGATTCTACATGGATCTGGAATATTTTATCGTGGGGCAACCCATATTCTTTCTGCTCTGACACTCGGAGGGCCAGGAGATGCTCAAGTCATGGACGGCATGGAGGTACACGAAGAAAAAAGATTCATGCACCACTACAACTTTCCACCATTTTCAACTGGCGAGACGGGACGCATTGGCGGAACGAATCGCAGGATGATCGGGCACGGGGCACTCGCAGAAAAAGCACTCCTTCCAATTATTCCATCTCGACTTTCATTCCCATACACGATCAGAATCGTATCTGAAGCATTTTCATCAAACGGATCAACTTCAATGGGTTCCGTCTGCGGATCAACGCTTGCACTTATGGATGCGGGGGTTCCGATCAAGGCACCAGTAGCTGGTATCGCTTCAGGACTTATGATGCGTGAAGCGAAACCTGGAGTGCTCGGCAGGCTCCTTGGAAAGAAAAAATACGAATATAAAGTTCTTACGGATATCCAGGGCCCAGAAGATCATCACGGCGATATGGATTTCAAAGTAGCTGGAACACGGCAAGGAATCACGGCAATCCAGATGGATGTTAAAATTGATGGAATCCCTCTTGAAATCATAAAAGAAGCTTTTGAAAAAGCGCGTGCAGCCCGCATGACCATACTCGATCTCATCGAAAAGGAAATCAAGACTCCGAGAGAACATATCTCTCCGAATGCGCCTGAAATCATAACTATGCGAGTAAAGCAGGATCAGATCGGCCTTGTCATTGGCTCTGGGGGAAAGACGATTAAAGAAATAAAAGAGAAGGCTGGCGTCGATGACATAACAATTGAGGACGACGGTATAATTTTCATAACTGGAAAAAACGGAACCGCAAAAAAAGCAAAGGAAATCATCTACAACATGACCCGTGAATACAAGGTCGGTGAGAAATTCGAAGGAGAAGTTACAAAAGTCATGGATTTCGGCGTATTCGTACGAATTGCAGGGAATACTGAGGGCCTCGTGCATGTTTCTGAAATCGCTCCATCAAAAACCGAAAAAATGTCAGACCGCTTCAAGGAAGGCACGAAAATTAATGTTGTCATCAGGCAGATCGACGAGAAGAAACGAATCAACCTCTCCATGTTATAATTTGGTGGATGAACCCGGACAAGCTCAAAGAAGAAATAGCGGCCATACTCCCACAAAACTCTATGGGCGTTTCGAAACAGCCCCTCCACGCTCTCGATAACCAAGTTGAACCAGGAGACAGGCAGCATGCTCAAAAGCCGATTCGCACATACGAAAGCGATGTCGCCGAAGCCTTGGCACGAAAGAAATCTTCTGTCATGAGCATGGTGGTCGCTGAAAACAAAAGGGAGACTGGTTCCGAAAGCATCTCAAATAAACCCCCGTCGCAAGCAGGAAAAAAAATCCTGCTTATCGTCATAAGCCTAGTCTTTATCGTGGCTGGGGTTGCTGGAGCTTATTATCTATACCTCAAGAGCCCGCTTGTGCCGGACAAACCCGCCCAAAAAGCTATAAAAATCCCAAGCATTGTCGAACCTGACACCCAGAAAATCGTCGCGATTAATTCCTCGAATGAGGAGCAGCTGGTCACTTTATTGTCAACCGAATTCATGAGATACGAAATCGGCTCAGAAAAAATATTGGAGCTAATACCAACAAAAACCGTCGCCTCGACAACTGTCAGGGTTACTGGGTCGCAATTCGTCTCGGCAATCAAATTCGACATGCCTGATATCCTCAAAAGATCGCTGACCGACCAATGGATGCTCGGAGTTTATGATTCAGCTGGTCAGAATTATCCCTTTATGATTTTCAAGACCGATTTCTTCCAAAACGCCTTCGCTGGAATGCTCAAGTGGGAAGAATTCATGCCTGAAGATCTGGCGGATCTCCTAGGCTACAGGCAGCGCACGCTGATAGGCGACCCTCTTAGCACCACTTCGATTGCGACGTTCTTCAACATACGCGGCACATTTGAGGATAAGATAATCAAGAACAGGGATGTAAGGGAGTTCATCAGCCAGGAAGGAGAGATGCTCTTCCTTTATTCTTTTATCGACGAAAATACCGTCGTCGTAGCGACGTCGGAGTCGACGATCAGCGCGTTGCTCGACCGCATTGAAAAACAGACCTATATACGCTAGTATTAAGCCATATGAACAAGAAAGACACGCAGTATTTCAAGGATAAATTACTAAAAGAGAAAGCTCTTCTTGAAGAAGAATTGGCAAGCATAGGAAAGGTCAATCCAGATAACCCTGAGGATTGGGACGCGACATCAGGAAAAATAGAGGTCGATAGCGCCGACGAAAACGAGGTCGCTGACAAGATGGAAGAATTGGAAGAAAATAAAGCAATACTTCAGCAACTTGAGCCGCAGTTAAATGAAGTGAAAGCGGCGCTTCAAAGGATTGATAGCGGGTCATATGGAATTTGCGAGGTGTCAGGCGAGCCTATCGAGCGGGAGCGGCTTGAAGCAAATCCATCCGCAAGGAATTCGATCAAGCATATGAATGCAGCAAAATAAGGTTAAATTTTAATGTGACGCGAAAAAGCTCCCTCTGTGGGGGTTTTTTCATTATTTCTTCATTTCATTCAAGTATAGTAGATCCATGAGCATATCAAGAATATTCAGTGCGCAGCTTTCGGGGTTGGATACCCACATCATCACAATAGAGGTCGATCTCTCCAATGGCCTCCATGCCTTTTCCATTGTGGGACTCGGCGATAAGGCAGTGGATGAGGCACGCGATCGGATTTCAGCAGCAATAAAAAATAGCGGTTACGTCTCCCCGAAACAGAAAAATCAAAAAGTAGTAATATCGCTTGCGCCGGCAGACATACGCAAGGAAGGGCCTTCTTTTGACTTGGGAATGGCATTGGCATACCTTTCGGCAAGCGGGGATATCTGTTTTGATTCTGAAAAAAAGATCTTTCTAGGAGAACTATCTCTTGAGGGCAACATCAGGAAAGTAAGCGGCATTCTGCCACTGGTGCGCGGAGCCCAGCGGCATGGCTTCAGAGAAATCTTCGTGCCGATTGAAAACGCCGAGGAGGCGGGGCTGGTAAGGGGCGCAAACATCTTCGCAGCTCAAAACCTCAACCAGGTGCTACGGCATCTTGCCGGGACAGAAGACCAGAAGATCAAAAAACAATCCGTAACAAAAATCAAGGAGCGAGCCGCTATGCCTCAAAATGACTTTAGCGTCATACGCGGACAAGAAAACGCAAAAAGGGCTTTGGAAATCGCCGCTGCTGGCGGGCACAATATCGGCATGTACGGTCCGCCAGGAACTGGCAAAACAATGCTGGCAAAAGCCTTCCAAGGAATCCTCCCTCCGCTCGATCATGAAGAAGTGCTTGAGGTTACAGGAATTCATTCCATTGCTAAAACACTCGAAAAGCCGTTCATTACAGAGCCGCCTTTCCGCTCGCCACACCATACATCATCTTACGCATCGCTTGTCGGCGGAGGTCCGTTTCCGAGGCCAGGAGAAATAACCCTGGCACACAGGGGAGTCCTATTCCTTGATGAATTTCCTGAATTTGACAAAAAGGTCATAGAGGCCTTGCGACAGCCGCTTGAAGACAGATTGATTACCATTTCACGGGCAAAAGGCTCTCTAACATTTCCAGCCCAATGCATCATGGTCATTTCTATGAATCCCTGCCCGTGCGGTTATGGAAAAGAAAGAGGCTGTACTTGCAGCGATAGAGATATCAGCAATTACAACAAGAAGATATCTGGACCGATAATTGATCGAATAGATATGTGGGTCTCCGTTTCAAAAATCGAGTATGATGCTTTAGCAGACGCCTCAACTCACGCGGAAGGCTCCGGCTCTATAAGAAAAAGGGTAGCAAAGGCCAGGTCGGTTCAGAAGAAAAGATTCGGCAGGCTTGGAATCAAGCACAAAAAATACAACAGCGAGATGGGTGTTTCAGACATTGAAAAGAGCATCACCCTCGAAAAAGATACGCGGAATCTGTTAAAAAATTCAGCCGAGCGACTCGGTCTGTCTGCTCGCGCATATCATAGAATCATCAAGCTTTCACAAACCATCGCTGACCTGGAGGGATCAGATAAAATTACAAAAAATCATATATTAGAAGCCTTGCAATATCGGCAGAAAAATTTCTGACAGCTGATGGCTAGAAAGGATTCTTTGCTCCTCGAATCTCGAAATGAACGTGCGGACCTGTTGATTTTCCCGTCATCCCGATCTTTGCAATCAATTGCCCCTGTTCAACGGCATCTCCGACACTGACGAAATTCTTCTGATTATGAGCATACAGGGTTTGGGTTCCGTTCTTGTGAGATATGATTACATAATTTCCATAGCCACCATTCCATCCTCCATTCGTCATGCTTGCGATAACTGTACCAGCAGCGGCTGCATGTATGGCTGTACCAACTGGGGCAGCGAGATCGATGGCGTTATATCCGTGCAAACCCTGAGATTTCTTTCCGCCATCTATCGGACGAATATAGTATCCTGGGTAGAAAGGCCCGTTGGCATCATGAACTACGTTTGTGGTCGACACGGTGGTTCTTGCGGCGATGATCCTTGGAACATCCGTAATCGTAGGTTCAGCGTCTGGAATGACAATGACATCTCCTATCCCAAGAATCGATGCGAGAGTCAAATCATTGTATTCAAGAACTTCTTCTAGATTAGCTTTGTACTTCGATACGATTCCGCGAATCGTATCGCCTCTGCTGACTGTATATTTAATTCCTGAAATTGGGAGGATAACGAGCATCTGGCCTTCTCTAATGACTGGGTTCTTGCCAAGTTCATTTGCCCAAATGATGGTGTTCACTGAAACACCGAACATTTCAGCTATTTTTGAAAGGGTATCGCCAGATCGGACGGTATAAAGGCTGATTTCGGTCGAAATCCTATCTTCAACATCAGAAGCTGTACCTTGTGGGCCGATTTGAGCGACAAAGGAATTGTCGACCACTATCGGGTCATATGAGTCAGACTTATTAGGATTGGGGTCCACATTGACGGCCGCCTGGAGCAAGGCCATATTCTGCGAGTTTAATTCAACAGGAACTTCAAGCGTCTTCGCTGATGCCTTGTCGCTAGTCAGGTCGGAAATGAAAGAAAAAAGACCAGCGTGGGCGGTCCTTGGATGTGATGCTGGCATTAAAACCAACGCCATAATCGTCGCAACAAAAAATGAACCTTTTGTAGAAAGGGCTTTGAAAAAAGCTATTTTATTTTTGGCTGAAAGAGATAAATATTTCATAACACAAATAGTCTTTCGGCAATATCATTCGGCCGCCATAACTGGCGGGGTCAGCGAACCTGAAATTTCAGAAGAAGGCTTTGTTAAGCCATTTTTATACATCTATTTTTGAGGTACCTATCAAGCCTATCCGAGCGGGTTTGATAAGTCAATAGCCTTTGTGGAAAAGATTTTTACAACTAAAATAGTGATTTCTGTCAATAAAACCTATTGAAAATATATTAGTTTCATTGTGTAATAATATATGATTTTCTGCGGTGTGTGAGGCTCTGTGGTATAGTTGTCTTCATGCATGAAAGCAGCCTAAATATTCGCCAGAAAGAAGCCGTAGAAACCCTAAAAGGCCCGCTTCTTATCATTGCTGGAGCTGGGGCTGGGAAGACTAAAACAATAACGCACAGGATACTGAACCTGATCAAGCAAGGCGTGCAACCATCGAAGATATTAGCAATAACTTTCACCAACAAAGCCGCAAAGGAAATGCGAGAGCGTGTCTTTCACCTTATCGAGACCGACAAAACCCTTAATATTCCCATTTCTTTCAACGAAAGACCCTTCGTCAGCACTTTTCACGCCCTAGGTGTCCATATAATCAAAGAAAATAGCGCTTTGTTGGGAATTACTAGGCATTTTACGATTTATGATAGAGGAGACTCAAAAAGGGCGATAAAAGATGCTTTGGAGGAACTCTCTCTTGATCCGAAGCAATATGAGCCGGGGACGATCCTCAATGTGATCTCCCGCGAGAAAGGGGACGGGGTCACTTTGGCAACTTACAAGAACAGTCAGAAGGAATATTTTCAGAAAATAGTGGCACAAGTCTGGGAAAAGTATGAAACGACGCTTGCGAAAGAGAAATCGCTCGATTTTGACGATCTTCTGCTAAAAACATCAATGATCCTTAAAATGCATCCTGAGGTAAAGAAACACTATAGTAGAATTTGGAATTATATACACATCGATGAGTATCAAGATACGAACAAGGTTCAGTATGAGATTGCTTCACTACTCGCTGAAGCACACAGGAACATCTGTGTCGTGGGCGATGTGGACCAGAATATATATTCATGGAGAGGCGCTGACATAGAAAATATTTTGAATTTCGAAAAAGAATATCCTGAAGCTAAAGTCATTACGCTTGAAGAAAATTATCGCTCAACTCAGACGATACTTGCAGCGGCAAATAACGTCATCAAAAAAAATCTCATGCGCCGTGAAAAGAATCTTTTCACGAAAAATTCTGAGGGAGAAAAGATCGAGCTTCTTATTTCATATACGGAACACGAGGAGGCGAGAATGGTCGCCGATGAAGCGCGAAAGCTTATTTCTGAAGGAACGAATGCGCGGGAAATTGCAGTCTTGTATCGAGCAAATTTCCAATCACGAGTCCTTGAAGAGGCTTTCTTGAATAAGAATATCCCGTATCAGGTGCTCGGCGTAAAATTCTTTGAGAGAAAAGAGGTGAAGGATGTGCTTTCATTCATAAAGGCTTCGCTCAACAGAGAAAGTACGAATGACATGGTTCGAATCGTGAATGTTCCGCCTCGCGGAATAGGAAAAGCGACTATGCTAAAGGTAATCACTGGCCAAGAAAAAACCCTCGGCCCCTCATTGAGGAACAAGGTCGAACAATTTCTCCACCTCCTTGAAAGGATTAAAGCAGTCTCAATGAAAGAAAATCCTTCGACGCTCATTAAGTTCATCATCAAGGAAACCGGAATGGAAACCGTGTATAGGAATGGTGGTCCAGAAGAGCAAGAAAAGCTTGAAAACCTTAGGGAATTGGTCTCCGTAGCTTCGCAATACGATGCGCTTCCAACAGGTGAAGCCATAGAAAAACTTCTTGAAAACGCCGCCCTAGCGACTGATCAAGATGAACTTGAAAAAGATAATAACGCTGTTAAGCTCATGACGGTGCATGCATCGAAAGGACTCGAATTCGATTATGTCTTCATCGCTGGACTCGAAGAAGATTTGTTTCCTCACCAAAGAATGGGTGAAGAAAATAAAAGCGAATCGCAGTCGGAAGAAGAGAGGAGGCTCTTCTATGTCGCTATCACTCGCGCGAGAAAAAAAGTTTTCTTGAGCTATGCTCAGCTTCGAACGATCTATGGCGCGCAGAAGGTCAATGCTCCATCGAATTTCATTTCCGATATCGGCGATGAGCATATAGAATCAAAGGGTGATGAAGAAGCTCCTCGTGGAGTAAAGGCTATCTTCATAGATTTTTAAATATCATGAGCTTCGTAGCAAAAAAATCATTGGGACAGAATTTCCTGCATGCGCCGCAGGTGATTTCCACGATGATACATGCTGGAGAAATTTCAAAAGAAAGCATCGTGCTTGAGGTCGGGCCAGGGAAGGGAGCTTTGACTTCAAAATTGCTCGAGACTGGGGCACGCGTAATCGCGATCGAAAAGGATGATCGGGCAATCCCTTTCCTACAAGAAAAGTTTTTTGCTGAAATAAAAAACCAGCAGCTTGAAATCATCCATGGCGACATCCTTGAGTTCGATGAGACAGCCCATGAAAAATTAAAAGCCAACTATGTCCTCATCGCAAACATCCCATACTACATCACAGGGGAATTCTTGAGAAAATTTCTCGAATCAAACAATCCTCCACAAAAAATAGTCGTCATGGTACAGAAGGAGGTCGCGAAGAGGGTAGTGGATGCGAAAGAAAGCATCCTCTCCATTTCAGTTAAGGCTTATGGAGAGCCGAAGTATATTTGCTCAGTCCCTCGCAAATTCTTCCGTCCCATGCCAAACGTAGACTCTGCGGTGCTTATGATCCAGCACATTTCCAAATCATTTTTCGAGAAGATTGACGAAAAATACTTCTTTGAGGTTTTGAAAGCGGGGTTTGCTCATAAAAGAAAGGTTGTCATCAGAAATTTAGAGCAAAAAATACCCAAAGGGGCGCTCGAGACCATCTGGGAAAAGGAGAAATTGCCAAAAGACCTCCGTGCAGAGAATATAAGCCTTGAAGTGTGGAAAAAAATCGTAGGAGATAGCTTGGTATCTTGATATAATTTTCACAGTATCCAAAATACTGCCACCTGTGAAAATAGGCAAAAACATCGTGTTCATTTTTATCGCAATCCTTCTCGTTGGAGGAAGTTTTGTGTTCGCCGAATATAGGAACAAAAACGCTGAAAATGTCTATGTCGCACCAGAGGTTGTAAATTCGATAGACAGATCAGCCCAAGACCTCGACACAGATGGGGACGGGATGAAGGATTGGGAAGAAATTCTTATCGGGACGAATCCTAAAGACCCAAAAAGCAAGGAGAATCGCACACCTTCAGCCTCAATAATCAAGGACTTGACGCAAAAAACTGCTGAAAAAATCGAACCGATAGACGCTTTGAGCCGAGAGTTCTTTGCGCGTTACATGGAACTAAGGCAGCTTGGCATTTCAGGTGACAAATACAACCAGCAGGATTTGATACAGAAAACGATTGATTCCATACCCCCAACGCAAGCAAAGCCCTATCTGATATCGGAGATCAAGATAAAAACCGATAGCAGTAAAGAAGCGGTAAAGCAATACGGCAACGAAATGACGGCAGTTTTTAAAAAATACGTCGTTGGATCGAGAAATGAGGGACTTATCGTCAAAGATGCTTTGCAAAAGGGCAACCCAGACATTCTCAAAGAACTTGATCCTGTCATTGAGAGCTACAAGAATATCGTGAATGGGCTTCTTAAGATTGAGACTCCGAAATCCATGGAAGTCCTTCATTTAGATCTCGTAAATGCCATAAACTCTGTACTTTTCATGATGCAATCATTCAGGAAGGCAACAATCGATCCTTTGGCTGGCATAGAGGCTGCCGGGCAATGGCCTATAATTGAGAAGGGATTCTTCGACGCGTTGAGAGCCGTACAGAGCTATTTGATTTACTTGGGCATAACGTATGCAGAGACGGATCCGGCCTTTTATTTCGTCTATCCTAAATGATCTTATGAAAAATAACAAAGTTAAAAATTTTGCTGTCGGCACCCTCATCGTCCTCATTGCTTTTTCAACCTCATTTTCAGCTTATCCGAAAAAAACCGAAGCGCAGTGGGCTGTTTTCGATCTTCCAAACCTTGCGACGAATGTTCTGAATGGGGTATCGCAATTTGCGAGCGCGGCTTTTGATTATTCAAACGAATACAAAGAGTACATACTTGACCCACTCATAAGCGGTCTGGCCGAAATGGTTCTGCAGGAAATCACCCGTTCGATCGTCAATTGGATAAATAGCGGCTTCAATGGTAGTCCGTCCTTTGTGCAGAATCCGGGAGCTTTCTTTCTTGACATAGCGGACCAAGCGACAGGGCAGTTCATAAAGGGAGATCTTGCTGAATTATGTTCTCCATTCAGCATTGACATTCGCATTGCACTTTCGTTCAAATACCGCCCAAATCTTCAGAAAAGATATGCTTGTACACTCGGCACAATCATAAGTAATTCAAGAAACGCTATTGAAAACGCATCAATCAACGGTTTCACTGCTGGAGACTTCAAACAGGGCGGGTGGCCAGCTTTCGTATCTCTCACCACCGAACCGCAAAATAACGTCTTTGGAGCATATCTCCAGGCAGACAGCGACCTTTCTTTCCGTGTTGCCAACAAGCAGGGACAACAGCAAAGTGAAATCTCACAAGGAAAAGGGTTCCTTTCATGGAGGGATTGCAAGGGTGTATCAGAAACTTCTGACACACCTATTGATGGCGGCACGTATGACCCTCTAACCGAAAAATTCGTAGTCAGCGGAAGTGCAATAAAGGATAAAAGCATTTGTCCTGTCTCAACCCCTGGTTCAACTATCGCCAATTCCTTGGAGAAGCAGCTCAACATACCTATTGAAAAGCTTGGACTTGCTGATGAGATTGGTGAAATAGTCAATGCACTGTTTGCACAACTTGCGACACAAGTACTCCAAAAGGGCCTCGCGGCGGTCAGCAAGAAGGACTCTTATTCTGGCGGCTCTTATCTAGACAGCGTTGTAGATGACCTGCAGAACACAAAGAAAGCCGGTGACATAGGATCAAGGATTTCTGATGATATCGAATCATACCTCAGCCTTGCAAAAAGGTTCATGGACAATAGGAACAGCTCGCTTGAAGTGATGGCCTCGACAAAAGCGACCTTCGACTCAGCGGAAGCTTGCTATGTTGGTAAAATACAGAACAGCCAGCCGCCGCTTGATCCAGACGAAGTTGCAATGGCTCAATCGGAAATACTCAAGATCCAATCAACAACAGCTCCTGGCACAGGCTTTTACAATGTCTATACCGCCGTGGAGGCTGGCGCCCGGGAAGCACAAATAAAATACGCGGAAATATTCAGCGCAAAAGAAAAAGCCGACAACGCCAAAAGCTTGCAGGATGTCAATGAAGCTGCTGAAGTCTTTAGGAAGCTGAGTGATCCTAGCAATGGGGACAAGCTTGACGAGAGGAACGTGCAGAAAGCACTTGATGATTACAACAGCCTTCTAGCAAACACGGCTACAGTCCGAACACAGGCATCGACATTCTATCAGCAGTGCCAAGCCTTCCCGCCACCAAAAAAGAATTCCTCAAACGGCCGATAATTGAAACATGAAAAATACCCCTATCAAAATACTCACAACTGTCTTGATCCTTATTACGGTAGGGGGGGTTATAGTGCCGCAAATCGCACAGGCGGGGGTTACGGCGCTGCTTGAGGGAGCATCAACATCATTCATAAACAACATCTTGGCTGGAATCGCAAATATGTTCCTCGGCTTGACTTCGATTTTGGTGATCGTAAGCGGTACCTTCTTAAGCATATCGGTAAACCTGACAACGCACATCGGGGATTTCTTCGATAGCATTCCTGCTCTCAAAGAGATATGGGTGGTAGTCAGGAATCTTTCAAGCATGTTCATCATCTTTGCGCTTTTGTATACTTCCATAAGAACTATCTTGGGAGATGGGACAGGAAACCTGAAAAAGCTCGTCCTGAACATCATAATGGTCGGCCTATTGATAAACTTCAGTCTGTTCTTCACCAAGGTATTGATTGACACATCAAACCTTGTATCCTTGCAGTTCTACCGGGCAATCGCGCCTGACACTGCCGAAAATTTCAGCACAGGAAAGGTTTACAATGATGGAGGCCTCTCTGACGTATTCATGAGCAGCCTCAAGATCCCGCAGATATACCAGAATAAGGGCGTCCTTGCCGGGGTAGATGTCGGGGCAAGCATATTCTTTGCTGCTGTTGGAGGGATGATCATGATGATTACCGCAGCCATCAGCTTCTTCGCGGCCGCAGTGATGTTTACAGTAAGAACTGGGGTGCTTCTGTTCGTCATGGCCCTGTCTCCTCTCTATTTCGCCTCATTCATATTTCCCCATAAGGATGTCAAAGGAAAAGCCTCCGAACTGAAGGATCTGTTCGTAAGCCAGCTCGTATTCATGCCGGCCTATCTTTTCCTTATGTATCTATCTTTGAGGCTAATAAGCAGCCCGGGCTTCTCGACAATATTCAATCAAAACGCGACAGGGGTCGCAACTACGGGCGAGGGTGCTTTCGGTCCGACGTTCATCGGTATAATCATCCAGTACATCATTGCGCTATTCTTCATTAACGCACCTCTCGTATTCGCGCTCAAGGCTGGAGGTATGGGGGCAAGTTGGGCACCGAAAGTTGGCGCAGTCAGTGGTTGGTTCAAGAAAGGTGCTCAAAATAGCGCTGGTAGTGCATGGAGAAATACCGGCGGTCGTGTTGCAAGTAGGGTTGCTCAGAGCGAAACAATGCAAAGATTTGCTGGTAATAGCTATATCGGCGAGCAATTAAGAAAAGGTACGGCCGGCATTGCAAAGTCATATGATGAAAAATTGAGTAAGAGAATCGGTGAAAGGGAAGCTATGTATAATTCCCTAACCGACAGCCAGGCAAAGACAAATTATTCAGGAAGATTGGCTGCTTCAGTATTTACAAAATCAGGTCAATATTCAATGGCTACCACCGGTAGGGCTGATCGAGTCGGGGCTGCTCGATTGCTCACAAAGAGAGAATCTGAAATAAAAACTGAAATTAATAAGTTGCAGAACCGAAAAGATGAGTTGTTAAGAATCCAGAACGGTGTAAGAGGTCAGCGTGGAAGACCTTTGACACCGGTGGAGCAAGCAGAGTTTGCAAGTATTGTTGGTGCTCCAGGAAGCCCAGGAGATTATGATAAGGAGGTGGCAAATCTTTCTGCCATCCAAGATCAGATTCGGGAATTCAAGATCAGTACGGGTGGAAGTTATATGCAAGGACCTCTTCCTCCTGGCAGTGCTAGGCCAATTGTTGGCGGTGCTACACCTAAACAAGTCAATAAACGAAATTATTAAAAATCATGGATACAGAACTTATAGAAAAACAGCTTGAAAAAATCAGTCCAATAATCAAGGATGTATTCTTTTCTACTACAACAGCGGGGGAAATAGCAAAGATTGGCGAACAGAACGGCCTTTTGCTTGACCAAATCAATGACCTTATCGAAGAAACGGGGTATATGATCATTGGATTGAAGCCTTCGAGGGATTTTGTCGATATCATTAGTAAAAAGTTGAAAATCGAATCAAAAATAGCTCGAAAGATATCGACACAGATAAACGACGAAGTGCTTATGGATGTAAGAGAAGAAATTAGGAATCTTAACGATGGGGAGATGTCATTGAAGTCAGAGCCTGGGCAAGTGATTCCAGCACCTCCAGCAAACCTTCCAGTGGTGCCTGACAATAAGAAAATTGAAGAGGCAGGCCAGTTTACCATAGAAAAAACAGTCCCTGTCTCAAGCTCTCCGCAATACAAAGACGAAAACATAAACAAAGAGGCTGTTCTGAAAAGCATCGAGGATAAGCCAGCTACTTCAGCAGCGGCAAAGACCTCCCCAATGATAGACCATCTTTTGACAACACACGTAAACAATCCAGAAAAAATAGAGGTCAAAGAAGCACCAAAGAAGCCTTATTCGGCTGATCCATATAGGGAACAGGTGTAGGTGATGTTATAATAAACACATGCGTTACCAAGTTCCACAATTCATAGAGGTGGAAGACAAAATCTTCGGACCGTTGACACTCAAGCAGTTCATCTATCTGGCCGGCGGGGCAGGACTTTCCTTCGTCATCTACCAGCTTCTGCCTTCCATCTTCTATTCTTTTGTTCCTATCTTGATCGTCATGGCTTTTTCAGGAACTTTGGCTTTTTATAAAATAAATAATAAGCCGTTTATCAACGTGGTCGAGGCTGCCTTCAAATACTACAGCTCAGCCAAACTATTCATTTGGAAAAAAATGCCGAATAAAAAGGTTGATAACCCCGTCCAGGAAGCAAAGGAATATGCTGGAATAATGGTCCCGAAGATTTCAGACAGCAAGCTGAAGGATTTGACATGGAGTCTCGATATCAAAGAAAGCATGTACAGCAATAAGAATCAGAGATAATCATTAAACAGCAATATGGCACAAACAGCAGTCGCATCAAAAACAACGCAGGAATTCGTACCGATCCAAGAAATCAGGGACGGCATTGTCATACTTAAAGACGGTTCTATGCGCGCCATCATCCTTGCGTCTTCTCTTAACTTTGCGCTCAAATCAGCCGATGAACAGAATGCCATCATTTCGCAATTCCAAAACTTCCTCAACTCGCTAGACTTCTCGATTCAGATTTTCGTCCAGTCAAAACGCCTTGATATAAGGCCGTATATTGCGCTTCTTGAAGAAAGATACAAGGAGCAGGTGACAGAGCTCATGAAAATCCAGACGCGTGAATACATCGAATTCATCAAGACATTTGTCGATAACAGCAACATCATGACGAAGGGGTTCTTCATCGTCATTCCATACATGCCGCCGACATTGACGGCCAGCAAAAACCCGCTGACATCATTTATGAAAAAGGGTCCGAACGACAAAGTTCTTGAAAATCAGAAGTTCGAGGAATACAGAAGCCAATTGGAGCAGAGGGTGGGGGTCGTCGAGCAGGGATTAGTACGGTGCGGGATACGGGTTGCTGAACTCGGAACCGAGGAGGTGGTAGAATTGTATTATAAGATATTCAATCCTGGAGAAACAGAGAAGCCGATCCAGATAAACTAGCCTGCAATAAAAATATGGGAATATTTTCAAAATTATTAGGAAAAAAAGAAGAGCAGGCGCCGATCGTCTCGCTGATGCCCCAAGAAATCTACGAGGCGGGTGTGCTTGAGCTGAAAGACGTCATCGCTCCTTCTGCACTCAAAATAAGCCCGAAGGAAATAAACCTTGGGGAGAAAGTCGCTCGTACTTTCTTTGTCATTTCATATCCTCGATTCCTTGCGGAAAGCTGGTTCGCTCCGATTATCAATCTCGATAAGATTTTTAATATCTCTATTTTCATACATCCTGTCGATACAGCGAAAATCTTGAGGCATTTCCAAAAGAAAGTGGCTGAGGTGCAGAGCCAGATATCGCAAAGAGAGGATAAGGGGCTTGTCCGAGATCCGATGCTTGATACCGCATACCAAGATCTTGAGGCATTGCGAGACAACCTGATGCAGGCGCAGGAAAAAATCTTCGATGTGGGGGTTTATATAACGATTTTTGGTGACAACAGCGCCGATCTCGACAAGATCGAATCAGAGGTGAAGTCCATCCTAGAATCCAAGCTTGTCTATCTAAAACCAGCTCTTTTCCAGCAGGAGAGCGGTTACAAGAGCGTGCTTCCGATCGGAGACGATCAGCTTGCGGTTCATTCAAAGCTCAATTCTTCGCCTCTTTCAAGCCTTTTTCCATTCGTCTCATTCGATCTCACATCAGACAAGGGTATCCTCTATGGAATCAATCGCCACAACTCCTCGCTCGTGCTCTTCGATCGATTCCTGCTTGAAAATTACAACTCCGTGACCTTTGCAAAAGCAGGGTCTGGAAAATCATACTGCACCAAGCTCGAAATCCTCCGAACGCTCATGTTCGACACGGAAGTGATTGTCATTGATCCAGAAAAGGAATACGAGTACATGGCAGAAGCAACAGGAGGAAAGTATTTCAATATCTCTTTGAATTCCGAACACCACATCAACCCATTTGATCTTCCGATTCCTCGAGAAGATGAAAGCGCCGCTGATGTTCTCCGATCTAACATCATCAATCTCGTCGGGCTTTTCCGAATCATGCTTGGAGGACTTACCCAGGAAGAGGACGCCATCATCGACCGGGCTATCACTGAAACGTACGCCCTCAAAGACATTTCGCCTGAATCAGATTTTAGAAATGTGGAACCGCCTCTTCTTTCTGACTTCGAACTCGTTCTTGCTGGAATGGAAGGGGCAGAGTCCCTTGTAGAAAGGCTTACAAAGTATACGAAGGGAACATGGTCAGGATTCATCAATAGGCCATCAAACGTCGATATCAACAAGAAATTCGTCGTGTTCTCACTTCGAGACATGGAGGACGAGCTCAAGCCCGTGGCAATGTACATCGTGACTCACTATATATGGAACGCGATTCGAAAGGTTCTCAAGAAGCGATTGCTTGTGATTGATGAAGCGTGGTGGATGATGAAATCAGAGGACACGGCTTCGTTCCTGCTCGGTTTGGCAAAGCGAGGAAGAAAATACTATCTCGGGCTTGCCACCATCACGCAAGATGTGGATGACTTTCTCAAATCACCCTACGGATTGCCTATTATTACCAACTCTTCTATCCAGATCCTTCTTAAGCAATCTCCGTCATCAATTGATAATATACAGAGGACGTTCAACCTAACCGACGAAGAAAAATATCTTCTACTCGAATCAGATGTGGGGGAGGGAATATTCTTCGTAGGACTTAAGCATGTTGCGCTCAAGGTCGTAGCTTCATATACAGAAGACCAGATCATCACTACGAATCCTGCCCAGGTTATGGCAATCAAGCAAGCAAAACAGGATCTCGAGCTGAGTCAGCAAAACAGCGCTCCTGCTGCCGCGACAAAATAATCAATGAAAAAGAAATACAGAATAGGAATCATGGGCATAATAGTGTTCGTGTGCTTTGCGGGAATATTTGACTTGCTCACACTTATCCCGTTCGTCGGGAGCCTTTTCGGCTGGGTATATTTCGTTATTTTTACAATTTACCTAGCACAAACAGGACATGGTTTTATCAATCCCAAAACCTTAGTCCCGCAGGTTATATCGATAGTTGCGGAGTTTATCCCTGCAGTTCAGGAACTTCCTACCATATTGGCGGCAACAATAGCGGTAATTATAATTTCAAGAATCGAGGATAAAACTGGGATATCATTGATGCCTGGAGCAAAAGTCGGCGTCACCGCAGCACGAAAAAAAATAAATCCAGCGAACAAAAACGGTAGGAGAGAGCCAGTGAGTGCTATCTCAGAATAAAGGTCGCTATAAAAACCAACAAGAAGAAAAGGTAGGTAATGAAAAAATTCCTCTCTCTATACACATATGCAAAAAAGGTTTTCCATATAAATAGCGAGCATGAAATTGCAACAATAGTAAGTAAAATGCTTTCAAAGTAGTAAGCCACCCATAGCATTCCTAAACTTATCGCCGTAGCGATGATGATTTTTGCCTTCTTCAAGCCAATTTTGACTGGCAATGTACTAATTCCGTTTAATTTATCTCCTTCATAGTCTTTGATATCCCGCACCATTGATCCAAAACTAAAAAGGGTGATGAGGAGAATTGTAAGGAGGGGATTGAATGCTAGGAATTCCTTTTGATTATTTGATAAAAAGAACCCTGCTAAAACTGCAGAGGTACTCGCAAAACCGATTACAAGCGCGCCAGTTATGTAGTGCCTTTTCAATCTCAGCGGCTCCACGGAGTATATGTAGTAGGCAAAAGAGAAGGTAAGGACGAAAAAGAGTCCGTACATGCTTGAAGAATAAGCGGCGATGAAAGATAGTATAGTAAAAACGACCGATAAAGAATAAAATTCTCCCTTAGAAAAGGAGCCTTGGGGTAGGGGACGGTTAGTGTTTGAAATTTCATCAATTTCCTTATCGTATATGTCATTTATACAAACAGCGACTAGCCATGCAAAAACAAAGGCTGCGATAGTTGCTATAGTTGACAGAACATTGACCCATGAAAGATAAAAGAGTGGTCCGCCGCCGAACAGTGTACCGATGATGATGAGAATTGAATAGTGAAGAATTCTTTCTGGCCGTGAATTGCGTAACAGGACTTTCAGCTTTTCTCTATATCCAATGGCGCATATTAAAATTCCTATAGCAAGGATGATTGCGAGGTTGACCTGGGTCATGAGTGAGTTAAAACTGACATCGAGCACTCTCTCATAACTAGATTGTGCGGGGTAAGAAGAATTGCCGATTATTCTTGAATTAAGAATGCTTGTTGATACAAAGTGGGGAATGGGCTGCTTCTGAAAAAGGCCTAGCATTGATGGTAAACTAACAAGTGCGAAAATACAGGCGTATAGAAGAACACTCGCGGATAAGGATTTTAAAATGCTTTTTGTATAGAAGTAGATAATTGCAAAACTACTGATAACCACAAGTGCAATCTCTATCCTGATGCCGTAAGTTATTCCAGTATCAGCTGTACTCCAAAACATAGTGAGAAACGCGGTAAGTAGATCTTTTGGAAGCAAAAAAAGATAGTGCATCGTATAGCCAGCGCCCCAGCTTACAATCAAATCAAGAAGCGGCGGGAGCCATATGATCATGAAACCGAATAGGGCAATCGTCGCGCTTTCTTTTAGGGGCTGTTTCGAAAAAGACATCACTATCAAGGTACTGACCAGTAAGACGGCAATGAAGAAGGTCGAGTAGTGGATGATGGTCGAAGCATCAATCAGTACAAAGCGGCCTGCTTCGTTTGAGGAATAATGCTCAAGAAAAATTCTTATAAAGATAATCCCGATGGCACTTAGAGTCCACGATTCGATGGTTAGGGGTAGGGAGGTTATCTTTCTTAGTATTGAGCCTAGCATTTTATACTATCTGCATCCGTAAGTTGTATTGAGCTGCGCACGTGTCTTTGGTCCGACATAACCAGCTTGAGGAGTTATACCGTATTTCCCTTGGTAACCAATTGCGGCATTCAAAGTTGAATTTCCGAAATAAGGATTTGGACTTCGTTCTGCATCAAGTATCTGAAATCCTTCAGCTCGGAAGGCTGTCTGTAGATAAAAAATATCGCTGATGCTTGAACCAAGCGCCATGTCATTTGCGAAGGTATAGCACTGATCAGGGTTTCCGCCTGTAACATCCTTCACAAGGTATGTTTCGGCGCTCCATCCATCAAAGCTGGATACGTAGTCTATATTCCACCAGGTGTATCCATCAGCGATTGTCGGTCCGCCCCTAACCTTTCCTCGCGTGCCGCGAGCTTGCGTAGCTAGGAGCGTTCCATAAATAGAAGCGGTGTTTCTAACCCTTAGATTGTCTGTGGTCTGCACCGATTCATTTATGCTGAATTTTCCACCAATCGATTTTGAATTATTCTGGTTAGAATAATTATTGTTATAGTTATAATTTGAATTATTCACTGATGAATTTGTGTTGTTGTCATTGTTTGTGTTTGCATTCGTGTTTGTGTTTGTGTTTGTGTTTGTATTTGTATTCGTATTCGTATTTGACTGGGTGTTCGTGTTGCTAGTCGATGTCTGGCTAGATGACGTAATAGATGTCACTGTAAAAGATACGGAGTTGCTCACTAGGCTGTTGATGCCTTTTATTGAAATGTTATAAATGCCAGCAGCCAAACTCTGTGGAAGATAAAAGGTGGCCATATCATACCCATCAGTGCTGCTAGCGATGGAATTTGGCTGTGTCGAAATGGATAGCGACGTGTTCGATGTCATTGAAACCATCGATGACTTTGGGAAATTTTTCCCGTAAGCGGTCACAAGAGTCCCTGGCGAACCTGAGTATCGATCGAGCGAGCTGATAAAAATAGCGGTTGACGAGAACGCCCCTTTTGTAGAAGTCGTGGTTGTAGCTGCTGATGATTTCTTTACTTTGAAAAAGCAAACGTCAAGCGGGGGACAGTCAGGCGGAGGTGGGAAGACGGGTAAACAATCATATCCGTCTGGACAATTTGCCTGTCCCGCGACAACATCCGCTAGAATTGCGCAGTGGAATTGCGGAGGACATAGCGGATTTGAGGCTCTTGTTTGAGCAACCCCAAGTACGAAAAGATTTGAAAAAATAATGACTGACAATAAAACGCGCTTGATTATGTTCTTCATCATGATGGGAATAATTATAGCACATGGGGAATAACCATTGTGTAGAGTGTGTTACAATTAAAGGCAATGAAATTGATGTTGAAAATATCAGTATTTACTCTTTTGTGCCTGTTCGCAATACAGGCTGATGCTCAGATTCCTGCGTCGGTTGACGGAACTACGATAGATACGAATGTCGACAGTCCGAGGCCTGGGCAATCAGTCGAGGTATTCGTTGAAAGCTTTGGGTTAGACCTAAATGCGTCATCCATCGTCTGGCTCGTTGATGGCAAGAACACGGGTCAGGGCATAGGATTGAAAAAAATACTGGTGACCATGCCGGAAATCGGCGTAGCGCTTAACATCAAAGCTATCATAAAGACACCGCAGGGAAAGGAGGTCCAAAAATCGCTCGTTCTAAAGTCTGGATCCGTCGACATTATATGGGAACCGAAAGGCTATGTTCCGCCGTTTTTTAAAGGAAAACTGCCTCTTGTCTATCAAAACAGCGTTCATGTTGCTGCCATTCCGCATCTTTCAAAGGACGGGTCTGCTGAAATAGATCCCAAAACCCTCGTTTACCAATGGAAGCTTGATGGAAAATATGTTCCTGACGGCCAGGGGTATGGGAAACAATCTATCGACATCCAGCTAGACAGCATACCGAAACCATTGGAACTTGAGGTTGAAGTCTATACAAGAGAACAAAGCCAGAACACTTCGGCGTCTATAAGCATTGAGCCTGTAGAGCCGTTCCTGTTCTTCTATGAGGACAATCCTCTTTATGGGATACTTTTTAATAAAATCCTGACTGGAAGAGTGTCTCTTAAGAATGAGGAGATGCGGGTAAGGGCGGTGCCCTTCGGCTTCAATATGGATCTCAAAAATGATTCTAATAACTATGCGTGGTCAATAAACAATGTCGATCAACCTAACTTGTTGAAAAACCAAAGCATAACCATACGGACGAAAGGGGAGGCTGAAGGAAGCTCAAATATCAGCCTTGATATAAGGAACCAAGGGGCAATATTGCAGGGCGCTAGAGGCCAATTTACGGTATACTTTAGCAAAAAGCTGTCAGAGGAGGAGGAAAGCTCCGGCACCATATTCTAATCCATGAAAAAAACACTTCTACTAATTTTGATCGCCTTATCAACACTCCCCGCTTTTTCAAAAGCACAGGAATATACCCTACTCGAACCGTTGCCGTGTATTAAAGGAACAAGCACAGATAACACATGTAAAGACGGTGTAACCAAAACAATTAATCTTAATGATTATATTGGTTATGTGTTTAAATTCTCGATAGCCTTGGCTGCACTGCTCGCGGTTATCATGATAATTTGGGGAGGGGTTGAGTACATGACTAGCGAAACGCCGTTCGGTAAGGGTAATGGCAGGGAGAGGATAGAGAATGCTGTAATCGGCCTTGTTATGGTTCTTGCTTCATACCTGATTCTTGCAACGATAGATCCAAGGCTGGTAGAAATCAAAACGAGTATTGATCCTATTGTGATAAAACAATCAGATCTTGATGCGGTCGCGAACTTCCAAACACAGCTTGGCAATGATCTAAGAGCGCTTTCTGCAGAGACACAATCCAGAACGAATGCTTTTGTCTCTGAACGAAGCAGACTGCAGCATGAACTTGATATGATAAATAGCACCCTCGACAATCCTGAGAGAATTGATGATGAAGAGCTCGCTGACCTTGAAGATCAGAAGAGGGATTACGAGAAAAAAATTAGGGATCTCAGTGTTGAAATCAGCAAAAATGTTGCGGCGACTTCTGGACAGACGTCATTTGCAAGAGCCTATGATTATATCAAAAAACCTGATACAAACTCAGAGCAGAATCTGAAACAATACACCGCGCCAGTTGTCCAGAATAAATTCTTTGTTGTCGGCGGTGAGTATAGGACCGCTGCTAATACGCAGGGGCAAGCAAACCCGGTTACGAATGTGATCCAAGACCAGTACAACACTAGAATCAACCAGGTACTGAAAACTGTCAGCGATCCTGTGCAACAACTTTCGGAAATTCAGGTCCTTGAAAAACAAAGGGATTTTTATATAAACCAGGTTCAGGAGGAGGTGAAGCTTAATAATTTGATCAAAATACGCCAACCTGGAGCGGTATATTCTCCGGATGCGCCCCTAAGCAAGATGTTGAGTGCGAAATTATCAGAATACCAGACGAACATTGCCAACCCACAAAAGCCAGTGGAGGCTGGAATTTCAGCGGCGGAATATAGCAAAATAATGCAGGCTAGAATCGATGAGATAAACAAGACTCTTGGCAACGCTGCGCCGCCAGCAACAACAAACCCTTAATATATGTCTGCTCGAGCACTTAAAATCATATTAGTAGTAATAATCTTCCTCGTCCTTGGAGGAGGGGTATACTACTGGTATTTTTATTTCCAAAACCCCACCCTTGATGAGAACGGTGATGTTGTTTCTCCGTTTGAATTTTCGCCTTTCGGAAGGGCGCCTGTTTCAAACAGCCCTATCGTGCAGATTCCCAATACGCCGTTGGAAGATGCGCCCGTTCAGCCCGACGAGCCATTGAAGCTTCCTCGATTGCGTCAATTGAGCATGACTCCAGTTGCGGGGATGTCTGCAAGTACGACCAAGACATCCTCCATTGTCCGCTTTATGGATAGAGGAACCGGCCATGTGTATGAAGCTGATGATATTTCAAATGACATAAGAAAACTCTCGAATACCACCTTGCCAAAGATATATGAAAGTTATTGGAACAAGAATCTCACGGCGTTTGTTTTGAGGTACTTAAGGGATGAGAGCGACTCGGTTTCGAATTTTTATGCAGAGTTGAGACCAGTCAGCACAAGTACGACCAATACGCCATATGAAATAAAGGGTAGGTACATTTCTCCTGATATCGGGCAGATTGCCATCTCACCATCCAGAGATAAGATATTCACTTGGAATATCGAGGGTGAAAAGGGAATGGGTTATATATCGTCATTTGATGAGAAAAATAAAATCAGGGTTGCAGATACCCCATTAACACAGGTAGTTGTCGACTGGCCTGAAACAAACACAGTCACAATAAACACGAAGGCTTCTTCCAAAATTGCCGGCTATTTTTACTCAATTGATGTCCGCACAGGGGTGTTAAAGAAAATTGTCGGTGGTGGAAAAGGGCTGACAGGAAAGCTTAGTAAGGATGGGTTAAGACTTATCTATTCATCAGTGGTGCAAAATAACGTAAAAACTTTCTTTCTTGATACAAAAGACCCCTCTCCACAGGAAGTGCTTTTCAGAACACTTGCAGATAAATGCCTTTGGGGAACACTCAGGAAAAACGAATTATATTGCGCTGTTCCTTCAGAATTTCCTAGTGCAACATACCCAGATGACTGGTATTCGGGAAAGGTTTCTTTCGCTGATCAAATATGGCACCTCGACACCCTAACGGGGGAAGTCCACCTTCTTGCAAACCTCTTTGATGTCTCAAGACAGGCAATCGACGCTGTTGATCTGACCCTTGACCCAAAAGAGAATTTCCTTTATTTCATAAACAAAAGAGACCTGACTCTCTGGTCTCTTGATCTCAACCAGTAATTTGGTTTTTGTCTTATAGAGGCTGATGTTTCTTTAAATGTCTCTTGACGACAAGCTCTTGCCCAAGGGTGAAGAGGCTGCTTATGGTCCAGTAGATGGCAACGACTGCTGAAATCTTGTATGAAATAAAAAAGACGATGATGGGGAATACGTATTTCATATTCTTCATCATGTTCTGCGCCATATCAACAGATGGGTTATCGGACTTTGCTGCACCTGTATTTGAGGCCGCTAAAGAAAAATGGAGTTGGAGAAACTGCGCGACCGCTGCCAAAATCGCAAAAAGGTAGCTTTTCTGGCTTATATCGATTAAGCCGAGAAAATGCATGTTTATGGTTGGGACACTAATAAATCCATATAGAAGCTCGGTGTTTACCTCAGGAAGTCCGGATCTTATGAAAATGGAGTAAAGGGCATAAATGATCGGGAGCTGGAGGAAAAGGAGAAAGAAGCTTGAAAAAGGGTTCACTCCTTTCGTCTTGTATAGCTCCATCACCTTCAGCGCCTGTTGCTGTTTGTCGGTGACTGTTTTCTTCAGATTATTAAGTTCCGGTTCAATCTCCTTCATTCTTACCTGCGTAACGATGGCTTTTTTTGAAAGAGGAAATAATATAAGGCGAATTATTATAGTGAATATGATTACCACAATGCCGGCGTCCATCCAAGGAAACGTGTCAAACAAAAGAATCAGTCCGTTATAAAGCGGGTTGAATACTGCTGTGTGATAGATGCTTGAAAACATGTGTATTTGTATTTTACTTTAAAAGTCCAGATTTAACAAAAATGCTCTTGATTTCAGAGGCCATCGACTCAAAAGGAAGCTTTTCTGATCCTATCTTTGCGATAACCAACCCGCTTCGACCAGGCTTTATCTGTTTTGCCATCTTTTTGATTATCGAATAAACTTGCCGACGTGTTTTGTTCCTCTGTACAGCTATCTTTGCAACCTTTTTAGGAACCGACACGGAGAAGCGGCTTGTTTCCTCGGTTGGAACAGACCTAACAACAAAAAAGGGGGAGTGCACTGGCTGACCCTTTCCCATGACGTGGGTAATGGCTTTTGTTGAGAGCCTTTGTGATTTTGGTAGCATTTTGAGGCTAGACAGCAACCTTCTTGCGACCCTTTGTTCGGCGTCGCTTCAAAACTCGTCGTCCAGAAGAAGACTTTGATCGGACTAGGAATCCGTGGGTCTTTGCTCTCTTTCTTTTCTTTGGTTTGTATGTAAATGACATAGTGAAAGCAGTATATATTATAATCCACAACTTATCAACATGTTTATAAACTTTCCACAAGTTTGCTAATTTTTAAACAAGTATATACTAGTGACATGAAAGATCACATTGAACTATGGGAAAAAGCTCTTGTTGATATAGAACTTGCTGTATCAAAGCCTAACTTTTCAACTTGGTTCAATGGGACATACATCATAAAAAACGAGGAGGGTGTTATTTTCCTTGGTGTGCCGAACCCTTTCATCCAGCAGTGGCTCTTCAAAAAATTTCACAATGTTATTCTTCGAACGCTCCGCACCCTTAACGAGCAGGTGAGAGGGTTGGAGTATGTAATCGTCAAAGATGCCGAAAAGAAAAGGGAGGAGGAGAAAAAGAAGGCTCAAGCTAGCCCTACCATTTCGATGCCGTTACATGATTTCTACATCAACAAGGAAGACAACCTCAACCCGCGCTATGTTTTCGACAGTTTTGTGGTCGGGCCATTCAACGAGCTCGCCCACGCGGCCTCCCGTTCAGTCATAAAAAACCCTGGGGCTACGTACAATCCTCTTTTTATATATGGAAACACAGGCCACGGAAAAACCCACCTCATCCAAGCGATAGGCAATCACATCAAAAAGGATTTTCCTAATAAAAAAGTCTTTTATCTGACGTCGGAAAGGTTCGGCACCGAATATTTTTCTTCCCTTCAAACCAACACCGCGCAGAAATTCAAAGACAGATATAGAAAATATGATGTGATCATTATGGATGATATTCAATTCTTCGCTAATAAGGAGAAATTCCAAGAGGAGCTTTTTCATTTGTTCGAGACTTTCTTTCAAACAAACAGGCAGCTTGTCTTTTCTTCTGATAAGCATCCGAATTTCATACCTGGACTTGAAGATAGGCTCAAGTCTAGATTCAATCAAGGTATGATCATAGACATACCGGCGCCAGACCATGAATCAAGAATGGCTATACTGAAAACAAAAAGCCTTGCGAATAATGTTGAATTAAAGACGGATGTGCTTGATTTTCTTGCTTCAAGCATTGAGAGTAATGTCCGGGAGCTTGAGGGTGTTATAAATGCCATAGTTTGCCAAACTCAGCTAAAAAACAGGCCTCTTTCGTTGCTAGAAATAAAGAATCTTATAAAAAATAATACTAAGCCGAAGAAAAATATTTCTATCAAAGAAGTTATTAAGCTTGTGTCTGATTTTTACAACATCAGCGAAGATAGCGTTTATGACAAAACCCGTAAAAAGGAGGTTGTAAAGCCACGCCAGGTCATAATGTACATTCTCCGTGAGGACTTCAATGTTTCATTTCCTTCAATAGGGGAAAAGATGGGGGGGCGTGATCACACGACAGTTATTCACTCGTGTGAGAAGGTAAAGGAGGATTTGAAAACTGACCCAATCTTGGTTGAGGAAATAAGCCAGATTCGGGCAATGATGTAGCTTGTGGATAAGGCTGTGGAGATCTTTAGAATAAGTTGTGAATGTGGTGTTTGTAAGTCGGAAAAAATTTTGATGGGAGAAAAGATTTTAAAAGTTGGCTTCTTTTGTTAGTTTTTTATCAACAAGATGGTGATGAAAAATAAGCCTAAGGATGGTGTTATAATTCGGTTATCACCATATCCACAGGACTAATAGTAATAATAAGTATTTATATATAATAAAAACAATTATGAAAATAGAGTGTGTACAAGAAAAGTTGAAGGAAAGCATAGGGTATATGGAAAGGATTGCTAACAAGCACATGACCTTACCAGTTCTTTCATGTCTTCTTTTTGATGCCACTCAAAAAAACTCACTGACTATCAAAGCCACCAACATTGACCTTGGCATAGAAATAACAATACCTGTTAAGACAACAGAAACAGGTGTTGTCGCAGTACCGGCATCTACTATCAATTCGTTCTTAATCAACGCTATGAGCGACGATAAAGGGGTGGTGCTCGAAACTACTCAAGGCAATCTTAAAATCAGCACAGCGCGCAATTCTAGCCTTATCAAGACACAACAGCATGAAGACTTCCCCAGTATCCCGAGGGTTACAGACAGCAACACATTCTCAATGCATTCAGGGGATTTTGTAAGGGGTTTAAAATCGGTCTGGTACAGCTCATCAACATCAAGTATTAAACCTGAATTATCAAGCGTTTATATCTATTGCGATGGGGAATTCGTTGTCTTTGTTGCCACAGACTCTTTCCGGTTGGCTGAAAAGAAGGTTAGGGTTAAGAAAAACAAGGATTTTGGACAGATTCTCCTTCCTTTCAAGAACATTCCTGATGTAATTAAAATACTTGAAGCTATAAATGATGAGGTTGAAGTAAGTCTCGATAAGAACCAGATTTCTTTCAGTTACAAAGGCCTTTATCTTATTTCCCGCGTGATTGATGGAGTGTTCCCAGATTATAAGCAAATAATCCCAAAATCAAGCTCAACAGAAATTGTTGCCCTGAAACAGGATCTTGTTAATTCCTTAAAGCTATCTAATATTTTTTCCGACAAGTTCAACCAGATCAATATAAAAGCAAACACATCTTCAAAGATTTGTGAAATAAAGACAAAAAACAATGATGTTGGAGAGAACATAACAACTCTTGATTCAACCATAACAGGCGAACCAATAGACATTAATTTCAACTACAAATACATCATAGACTGCTTCCAATCGATCGACTCCGATAGCGTAAGTTTGGTTTTCAACGGTCTAAATAAACCAATGATAATAAGCCCTGTTTCCGATACATCGTTCCGGTATATTGTTATGCCAATGAATCGATAAATATGAAATCAATAGGCCTATTTTTCGATAAATTCAAAAACTCCGCTCTTAAAGAGATAAAGAAAAGAGAGGCAATATGCAGCGCGATATACGAAGCAACTGGATGCAAGGTAGAAGAGAAGGATATCTCTATAAAAGACTGTGTTATTAGAATAAATGGCAGCCAAAGCTTTAAAAGCGAGCTATTTATGAAGAAGAAAATCATTATCGACCTTATTTCAAAAAAAATCCCAGAAAAAGTGGTTGATATAAGGTAGCTTTACTGATCAATTTCAATATCCACCGAAGCCTCGCCCCTGCTATAGACCGAATCATACGCCACCACCCTAATGGTGTTGTTTCTTTGGATGCCATCGATGTCTTGTGGCACAAAACTGAGGAACTTAGGGTCTTTTTCATTGGAAACTATATACTTACCGTTGATATATAATTCGGATTTTTTTAACGGATATTTTCCAGAGATAGAAATAGATAAGTCTATGCGCGAGGCTAAAGAGAAAGAATCCTTTTTTGGAATGCTGATGGCGACCTTCGGCATGTTTTCTTCTGTATGCACATCGTCCTTCTTTGTCGGAATATCATAGTTTGAGGCTTCCTTGAACGTTGGGTTGTTTTTCTGCCAATCTGTGAACCACTTCCTGACACCATACTCCCAATAATCATACTGCGAGTCATTTTTCGGATTCCCCGGAATTTCCCCTTGCGGGCCGTCTTTGTCCAGCCAATGAAGAATGTTGTGTACACCATTGAAGACAATTTCCTGGCGAGTTTCTGGCGGCGTCAGATCGGTTGCAAGATTTCCTGATACGGAGTCTTTTGTGTAGGAAACGCCGCCCTTCCAAACCCCCCTAAGAGTTGGTTTTATATCTTCAGGCGTTTGATCCGGCTTACGAAAACTTTCTTTTTGGTAGTCGCCATTGATCTCCGCCATGAATGCGCCCCACACAGGAGTTATGATCACGCCGGCAATCTTCTTTTCCATCGGGGTGTTGTCATTCTTTCCAGCCCACGCGCCAACCACTAGATTCGGCGTGTATCCTTCTATCCACACATCACGATAATCATTTGTGGTACCAGTCTTTACTGCAACCTGACGATTGAGATTTGTGACTACTGAACTGACGCTATCCATCCGAACCGACGGGTCTGAAAGTATATCGCTGATCTGCCTAGCTGTTTGGACGGGAATTGCTTGTGTTTGGTTGAAACTGGCCTCCTCAAGCACACTACCGCTGGCATCCTCGACCCTAAGTATTGACCTGAGCGGGTTTCTTATTCCATCATTAGCAAATACGCCATACGCGCTTGTAAGTTCAAGTAGAGAGACCTCGCCGCCCCCAAGCACCAAGGTGAGGCCGTATCTGCTAGGATCTTTTAATGTTGTTATACCCATAGCCTCAGCCGTGTCTATCGAATCAGCGATGCCAGCAAGATAAAGCGTCTTAACAGCAGGAATGTTCCTTGAGTGTGCCAGAGCCTTTCTCATTGTTTCAGGGCCCTCAAAAATATCATCATAATTATCTGGAGAGTAGCACACCTTCTTTGGATCATCTGCTGGGTTGTTTGGTTTTCCTTCCGGGCTGCATTTCGTAGAGAATTCTGTCTTTACATCAAACAAGACTGTCTCCGGAGTGTACCCCTTCATGAATGCGGTTGCATAAACAAATGGCTTGAATGTCGAGCCCGGCTGACGGAAGGCGGTAGTGATGTTGAAATTTCCCTCGATTTCCTTATCGAAATAGTTTCGCGAACCTACCATCATTAAAATATCGCCAGACTTCGGATCGATCGCAACCATTGCAGTGTTGCTTGCATTGAATTGTTCAGAAAGGGAGGGGGTGAATTTGGTTACCACTTTTTCTGCCTTTTCCTGCATCGAGTAGTCGAGCGTCGTTATTACCTTAAGACCACCCTCCTCTACGGCTTCCTCACCATACTTTTTTACAAGATAGTCTTTTACATACAATGCGAAATGTGGCGCACGAATACCCGTCGTGTTTTTTTCTAGAAACGCGACTTTTTCTTTTGTTGCGACACCATATTCCTCTTCGGTTATGAAACCATTGGCCTTCATCTGTTGAAGCACAAGGTTCTTTCTGACATCAAGCCTCTCCTTGTTTGGCCCGTAGGGGGAATAAAAAGTTGGGGCCTGTGGTATCGCGGCGATATAAGCAGCTTCTGCGAGCGTCACGTCCCCCGCTGACTTTCCAAAGAAAGTTTTGCTCGCCTCTTCTACTCCATAAATACTGCCGCCGTAAGGGTTTTCGTTCAGATAGGTGTTGAGAATCTGGTCTTTTGTAAGAACCTTTTCCAATTTTAACGCTAAGATCCACTCTTTAAGTTTTCTTGTGATCGTCTTATCTTTTGTGAGGACGGAATTCTTGATGACCTGCTGTGTAATCGTCGATCCACCCTGCGTTAATCCAGCCCCAGGAGTCAGGTTTGCCAAAACAGCACGGATGATTGCGGTCGGCTTGATTCCTTTATGTTCATAAAACTCCAAATCCTCTATAGCAACCGTTGCATTCTTTATGTTTCTCGAAATATCTTCGAAAGCGATAATGGTTCTTTTCGCATCAGCATGAACGTCGTAAAGGAGTATTTCCCCAGTCCTATCGAAGATTTTTGTTGATTGGGCGACCTTTCGCTCCTCAAAGACGCTCAAATCAGGGATTTTAAGCGTCGCGAACCAGATAATCCCGATGCTCGCGCCGATAAAGCAGAGGGATACGAACAAGAGTATAAGCGGCTTGAGAATGCGCCACTTCCACGATCTGAAGAAGCTTTTTCTACGCGTCATTTCGAAATTTTATCATAAATATGTTACATTACATAGTATTAACCCCATGTTCGGACTCACCAAACCAAAAGTAATAACGGATGAAAAAAGTATAGAACACGCCCTTTCTCGCGGGGTTGAGGCGGTTTTTCCTAATAAGGAATTTCTGAAGAGCAAATTATCCAATGGCGAGCGTCTGACATTTTATCTTGGGGTCGATCCGACGGGGGCTACTCTTCACCTTGGCCATGCTATTCCTATGAAAAAGCTTGGTGAGCTTCAGAAGCTCGGCCACCAGATCATTTTCCTTATCGGAGACTTCACGGCGATGATCGGAGACCCTACGGATAAAATGGCCGCACGCGTTCCTTTGACGCACAAGAAGGTTTTAGAAAACGCGGAACTCTACAAGAAACAGGCTTCCAAATTCATTTCCTTTTCTGGTTCGAACAAGGCTCTTCTGAGATATAATTCTAAATGGCTCTCGAAAATGCCGATGGAAGAGGTGTTCAAACTTATGTCCCATGTAACATATGCCCAAACCATCAAGAGAGACATGTTTCAGGCCCGAATTGGACAAGGCAAAGACCTTTTTCTGCACGAATTCCTTTACCCGCTGATGCAGGGATACGACTCTGTCGCGATGGATGTCGATGGCGAAATTGGCGGAAACGACCAAACATTCAATATGCTTGTTGGAAGAGATCTTCTTAAAAAAATGAAGAATAAGGAGAAATTCGTGATAGCCACAAGGCTTCTTACAGATTCTTCTGGAAAGAAAATGGGCAAGACGGAGGGCAATATGGTGAGCCTTGATCAAACACCAGAAGATGTTTTTGGCAAAGTCATGAGCTGGTCTGACAACCTCATCGTTCCAGGGTTTGAAATTGTCACGGATATTCCGCTTGAAGAAATTGAAACTATTAAACAATCATTGGAATCCGGTGCGAACCCGAAGGAATTAAAAGTGAGATTGGCAAAAGAAATCGTAGCCATCATTCATGATTCCGAATCAGCAGAAAAGGCCAGTGAAAATTTCGAAAAAGCTTTCTCAAAAGGCGAAGTACCAGAAGAAGTCCAGGAAATAGAAGCGGAGCACGGATCTCATATCAAGGATGCTCTCGTAAAAAGCGGAATCGTGAGCTCGAATACGGACTGGAGACGGCTTGTCGAATCGAAAGCGGTCTCATACGCCGGAACTGACGAGCTTATAGTAGATGCATACATGAAGGCTGAAAAGGACATGACGCTGCGGATAGGTAAGAAAAGATTTGTGAAGATTGCGGTTAAATAAAAAGCCCCGTACGGGGCTTTTTATTATTCCTCCCACTTATCCTTGAAAGGGTCTACTTCGTCGTCATCGAGTCCCGAAGCGTCTTCCTCCTCAGCATCCTCATCCGTTACTGCGCCGCCCGGAATCAACTCATCTTCTCCGACAAGGATTTTTTCCTCATCGTCTATCAAGACGTCCTTCGGTTCCGTTTTTGCTTTTTCTATATCCAACTCCTCTGCGACTTTTGGTGCTTTTGTTTTTGGCATTTTTTTGAAAAAAAAGTTACGTATAATCTGTTAGGATTTCATATTTGTAACAAAACTATTTAATTTTGGCAATATATTTTATCTGTGGACAACTTTTGCGGTGTGGGCCTGGCAGGTGAGAGCTACGGCGATGGCGTCATACTCGTCATCAAGAGCCCTTTTTGCCTCCATTTTTATGAGCAGGGGAATCATTTTGATGATTGCCATCTTGTCGCTGCCTCCATGACCGGTGACCGCGACCTTAATCTGGGGCGGGGTGTATTCATATATGGGAATATCTTTCAAGCAGGCTTCGTAGGAAATAACACCGCGAGCCTCGGCCACTTTCATGGCAGTCTTCTGGTTTTTTGTTATGAAAAGGGATTCGATGGCCATCGTGTCTGGTGAAAACTTCTTGATGATATCACTGATTTTTTTACCGACTTCCTTTAATCGCACATGAAAATCGTTTTTTGCAGACGTGGTGAAGCATTCAGAATACAGGAGTGTCTTGCCTTCGATCACTGCGATTCCAACTCGGTCATATCCCGGATCGATTCCTAAGATTCTCATGATCGGTTATTCCGCGTTAGTGAAAACTTCTTGAACCTCATCGTTCTCTTCAAGGGCCTCAACAAGTGCGTGAAGCTTTTCAATATCTACATCTTCAAGTGGCATGGTCATGTTTGGCACGAGACCATCAGGACCTTTTGTGAATGCCCATGATGCGCTTCCGGGAGAAGCGAGCTCCGAACCATGCCTGACGAGAATGGCTTTTATCTCCTGCGATGCCTTGTTCCTATTGTCGGTGAGCGCCTCAATGATAATAGCTACCCCTCCTGGGCCGTATGACTCATAGGTGATATTTTCCATCTGCGCGCTGTTGTCGGTCGTCGCTTTCTTGATCGCCCGATCGATGGTATCGTTCGGCATATTTTCTTTCTTTGCTTTTTCGATAGCCAACGCCAAGCCTGGAGACTTGAGATTTCCTCCAGCTTTCTTCGCTTCTACGGTGATGAATCGCACAAGCTTGCCGAAGATCTTGCTCTTCTGCCCATCATTCTTTGCTTTTTGATGCTTTATCTTTGAAAATTTGTTGTGTCCTGACATGGTGTTTTTTTATTATAATAATTTTCCTCCAGTTTTTATATTAAGGTGGTTGAAAGCTTTGTCGGTAGCGACCCTGCCTTTCGGCGTACGTTCAAGCAAGCCGAGCTGGATCAAATAAGGCTCATAAACCTCCTCGATCGTTGCCTGTTCTTCGGAGAGTGCGGCTGCGATGGTGTTGAGGCCGACGGGCCCCCCTCCAAATTTCTCTATCATAGTTTTGAGTATGTCTCGGTCTGCGCCGTTCAATCCCAAATGATCCACCCCAAGCATTTTCAAAGCTTTCTCCACGATTTCTTTTGAAAGGGGAGATTTCTCTATCTGCGCGTAGTCCCGACAACGCTTCAGGAAGTAGTTGGCGGCACGCGGGGTGAAGCGGCTGCGGGACGCGATCGCTTTGATTGCGTCATTATGAATATCTATATCGAGTATCTTCGCAGACCTCTTTATTATTTCTCCTATTTCATCTTCCGTATAGAACTCCAGCTTGAAGACCCCTCCAGAGAATCGAGAGCGCAGGGGCGAAGATATCATAGCTATTCTTGTTGTGGCAGCTATAAGGGTGAAAGAAGGCAGCTCAAGCTGTATGGTCCTTGCAGAAGGGCCCTTACCAATGATAATATCGAGAACCCCGGACTCCATGGCTGGGTAGAGCACTTCCTCTATCGCCTTGTTGAGCCTATGTATTTCGTCAATGAAAAGGATGTCTCCATGAGCCAGGTTGGTCAGAATGGAAGCCAAGTCGCCGACTTTCAAGATCGCCGGACCAGAAGTGACTTTCATTTGAGCACCTGATTCCTTGGCAATAAGGTGGGCAAGGGTTGTTTTTCCAAGTCCTGGAGGGCCATAGAACAAAATATGCTCAGGAGGATGCTTTCGTTCCTGTGCAGCGGTCAAAAGAATGTGCAGATTGTCCTTGATTGACTTTTGGCCGATGTAATCCGCCCAGCGGGAAGGGCGCAGGGTATTATCAAGATAGCCTGTTTCGGCACTACTATCCTTGGTTGTTATCGGGATATCACTTGACATATTAAATAAAGTATGCTAGGCTACTTGTTATAGCCTTCATACAGCAATTATAGCATTTTGACAGAAATTCCGCGGAAATCTATCGGATACATAAATCTCTAAACAATATGGCTTGTTTGCTCAAGTCATCTGATGTAGCTTTGAGGACATTCTGGTTATCACTCCGGTGTATACACTGGGGTTATCCTTGAGTCTACGTTTAACTTTTGGTGATCGCATTGAAAGTATTGTTTAGAGATTTACGCATCTGATACGCCACAAGCGACCATCTCTCCATCTAAGCCTAATACTACTCCTCTTATTTTAAAATTCAATTGACACGAGCGTGCCAGTGGGTTTTATTTCTAATTGTTGCGAAGGTCTGGATGGATCCTTTTTTCTTTCTCTTCTTTTTTTCTTGCGTCCTCGAAATCGCGCGCCATTTTCATAAGCTTGAAGCTGTCTGCCGCCCGTTTCTGATCCAAAGAGCGAATTTCTCCCTTCAGGGCGGTTTCGGCCAATGCGTTTTTCTTTATGTCATTACCCTCCGTCCTGATTTCAAGTTCAAGCTTGGCGATCTCAGCTTTTTTTATCCTGATGGCTTCCTCATGCGCCCTTATTTCTGAATTCAAGGCCACATTTTTTTCCAACATTTCCCTGTCGGCGATTTTCTTCTGATTTAATTTTGCTTCTTCATCCTTCAATTCTCTTTCGAGATTGGCCAATGCCGGATTATTCATCATTATCATAATTTTTTAATTAAATTATTAGTCTTCGATTGTTATCACTCGCTCAAGCTCGTCAAGGGAAGTGATGCCTTTCAACACCTTCACAATGCCATCTTGTTTGAGGGTGAGGATGCCCTGAGGGGCCGCGGCCTTTTCGAGTTCAGCCTCACTCGGATTCATATCCACAACGCTGTTTACTTCGGGAGAAATTCTCATTCCTTCATAGATACCTACCCGGCCTTTATAACCGGTTTGGTTGCACTTCTCACAGCCGGAAGCGGTGTATATTTGAGCAGGCGTCGGTGGAATTTCCGTCTTGTCAAAAATAGTGACAGTCACTTTTTCTATAGTGGTTTTGATTTCTCCGTCGAAAGGAACGGGCTTTTTACAGTGCTCGCAGAGCTTTCGCACGAGTCGTTGCGCAAGGACAATGTTGATTGCCGAACCCATGATCTTAGAATTGACTCCGAGGTCTATAAGACGGGGAAAGGCCCCGGCAGCGCTATTGGTGTGGAGCGTTGAGAACACTAGGTGCCCTGTGAGCGCGGAGTTGACGGCAATAGCTGCTGTCTCGCCGTCCCGAATCTCTCCCACCATGATGATGTCGGGATCCTGTCGGAGAGCAGAACGAAGGCCGTCGAGGAAGGTGTAGCCTTTATCGTTGGTCTGCGTCTGTACGATTCCAGGAAGGTGGTATTCGATGGGGTCTTCGATCGTAATGATCTTCACAGTAGGATTGTGCACTTTTTTCAAAAAGGCGTAGAGCGTTGTAGTCTTTCCAGATCCGGTGGGCCCTGTCGTAAGGAGCATGCCGTTCGGCTTCTCGATCTCTTTCAAGATGATGGCAAGGAGCTTTGGAGGGATTCCGAGATCTTCCAATGGAACGCCGATAGATTTCGGATTGAGGATTCGCATCACGATTGATTCATTGTAAGCACCTGGAAGTATCGAGGTTCTGATTTCGATATCGACATCCTTCACATGCACGCTGAATCGGCCGTCCTGAGAATCTTTTTTAATGTTCAATTTTAGTCCAGAAAGAAGCTTGATACGAGAGAGGAGCAGGGCATATGTGTCCTTGTCGAAGTTGACCACATGCACAAGCACGCCGTCGAGGCGGTAGCGGAGACCGATATATTCTTCTTCTGGCTCGATGTGTACATCGGAAGCTCCTGTCGCAAGGGCTCCAGCAAGTATGGTCTCGAGAATCCTAGAGACGCGATAGCTCTTTTTCATTGAAAGAGTGCTTTCAAGTATTGAAATGATGGTCGGCAGACCGTTTGCCTTTTCAATGATCGCAGACATTTCATCGCTCGCGATTTCGAGCGAGCCGGCCTTGCTTTCATAAGCGAATGAAAGATCCTTGTACGAGTTCCATGCGCGCTCGAGGCTTGCGGTGGAGCAGATGAAGATGGTTGGCTCGAATTTCTTGTTTTTTAGGCCATCGACTATTTCCGCGATTTTCTGGTCCTCCGGGTTTCGTACCGCGATTTTCACTTTCTTATCAACGAGAGAGAAAGCCACCATCTTGTGTTCGCGGGCCGTCTTCTCGTCTATAAGGCGCATTGCGTCCGTATTGATAAGGGTAATGGAAAGGTCAACATATTCGACGCCGTACTTTGCTGAAAGAAGCTGGACTAGCTCTTCCTCTTCGCGCTTCAGAAGATCACCGATCTTTCTTTTCTGCTTATCTTCATCAAATTGAATCATATGTTTAAAATGTTGAATTAATTATATCCCATAAGGCTTATCTGGCTTCTATTGACTTTACCTACCATTATGGTATAATAGTAAAGGTAGAGGTTGTGGGCATGAAGTTCACACCACTAATGGAAAGCTCATCTTATGAAGATCAAACATGTTCTCTGGCTAGCAACGCTAGCCTTCTGCCTTATCCTTAACGGCTGTGCGGCACCAGGCCACTACGATTCCCAAGCGGGAATCCGGAACTGGCAACGGTCGCTCGTTGCGCCGATGCGGGAAACCGATCGCCCAGTCCATCCGATTCCTAACCGACGCGAATCCTACACCGACGGGAGCTTCAGTTACTACCACAACTCTGGTTCGGACTTCACTGCCGATAAGTGGCAGGATCATTGTGGTAGGATCCAGACACAAGTACGGAAGCACTCGTGGAACAACGTTTCAATCAGTTGTGTCCCGAGGGTTCATTACCAACAAACGTACACTGATTACAGCTGCGGTCCGCAGCCAGCATACATTCAGGGCTACGTACCGCTCAAGCCGCGGTTCAGGCCTTAGTGGGGAAGAGACGTAAAGAGGCGCCCGGTATCAGTTCAAGAAACAACTGATGCCGGGCTTTATGTTTGCCTATTTTTCCTCGCATGCTATAGTTTTTTTATGAAAACGTTCCTAAGCCACTCTCTCAAGGAAACACAGAAGCTCGCACATGACTGGCTAGCTTCTTTGTCGCAACCAACAGCAGAAGATGGGGCAACAATTGTCGGACTATATGGAAATCTCGGAGCAGGGAAGACAGCTTTTACCCAGGCAGTCGCGCGAGAGCTTGGAATTATGGAACCGACGACAAGCCCGACATTTGTCATTGAAAAATTTTATGAGACGAAGCACCCGTTTTTTAAAAGGCTTATACATATAGATGCGTATCGCCTCGATGCGGGAAGGGAGCTCCAAGCGCTTGATTTTGAAAAGCTTGTCGAGAATCATAACAATCTCATCCTTATAGAATGGCCAGAGAATGTGAAGGAGATTTTGCCTGAAAATCATTTGAAAATACATTGCGAATTTGTCGATGAGACGACGAGGAAATTTGAGGTACAATAAGCGTATGTCAACCGAAAAAAATAAACGCCTTGTACTACTTGATTCCCACGCTATTCTCCACCGGGCATACCACGCCTTGCCGGATTTTATGTCTTCGAAGGGTGAGCCTACGGGGGCGCTTTTTGGATTGACCACAATGATTATCAGTATAATTAGTGAACTCAAGCCTGACTATATTGTGGCCTGCTACGACTTGCCAGGCCCGACATTCCGAAATGAAGCATATAAAGGTTACAAAGCCGGCAGGGCAAAGACCGATGACGATCTCATCATGCAGATCAAGCGATCGAAAGATATCTTCAAGGCTCTCAATATCCCTGTCTATGACAAGCCAGGCTTCGAGGCGGATGATATGCTTGGAACAATTACGGAGCAATTGAAAAAGGATTCTGATACCGATGTTGTCATTGCTTCAGGAGATATGGATACATTGCAGCTCGTGTCAGGCAAAAAAGTGCAGGTTTACACCCTCAAGAAGGGAATTAAGGATACGATCATTTATGACGAGAAAGGAGTGAAAGAAAGATTCGGTTTCGGACCGCTCCTCTTGCCTGACTACAAAGGCCTTCGGGGAGATCCTTCCGATAACATCATCGGAATTGCCGGCATCGGAGAAAAGACAGCGACGACGCTCATAACCAATTTCGGAACCATAGAGGAAATATATGCAGCACTCGAGAAAAAGAACGGCGAAGAGAAGTTCAAGAAAGCCGGGATCACCAACCGTATCATCAAGCTTTTGAAAGAAGGAAAGGAAGAAGCAGAATTTAGCAAAATGCTCGCAACCATTCGACGCGATGCGCCAATTGAATTTAAATTACCGAAGGAATTCAAAGACGGACTTGATCAAGAAAAAGTCGCAGCGCTTTTCAAAGACTTGGATTTCAGGACGCTTTTGACCCGGCTCAATCATGCGCTAGGGAATGAAGTAAAAATAGACGAAGCAGATGTAAAAAAAGAGAAGGAGCAGGAAAATATCTTACAAAACATAGATCCTGAGCAACTGAAGAAAACTTCTGTCGCTTTGTGGATTCTCGATTCTAACATCAACGATCCGAAAGTCGAGGACATACAAGCTTTCGCAAAGACGCAGGATTTCGAAAAAGCTTCTGAAATAATTTTCGCAGAGCTTGAGAAAAGGGGATTGAAGAAGGTCTATGACAATATCGAGGCGCCGATTATCCCTATAATAGACAAAATGGATACGCGAGGAGTGAAGATTGATGTTGCATTCCTCAATGATCTTTCGAAGACATATCATACCGAACTGTCGAAGTTGGAAAAGAAGATTTGGGAATATGCCGGAGCCGAATTCAACATCAATTCCTCCAAGCAGCTCGGAGAGATACTTTTTGACAGGATGGCGCTGACTGCAAAAGGCCTAAAAAAGACTGCCGGCGGGGCGCGATCGACGCGCGAATCAGAACTCGAGAAGCTTCGAGATTCTCACCCCATCATTCCTCTGATGTTTGAATATCGCGAGCTCCAGAAGCTTCTTTCTACATATATAGATACGATACCGACGCTTGTTGATGGCAACGGCCGCCTTCACGCACACTTCATCCAGGCTGGCGCAGCGACTGGACGCATGGCCTCGCAAGGTCCCGGCCTTCAGAATATTCCGATCAAGACAGACCTTGGTCGCGCTATCCGCAACGCTTTTATCGCAGAGAAGGGCTTCGTGCTTGCCGCACTTGATTATTCGCAAATCGAGCTTAGAATCGCAGCTTTCCTTTCCGGTGATGAAAAACTCATAGAGATTTTCAAAAGAGGAGACGATGTCCATGCCGCTGTCGCATCTGAAGTATTTGGTGTGTCGATCGACAAAGTTGAAAGGGAAATGCGCCGCATCGCCAAGGTCATCAACTTCGGAATCCTTTACGGCATGGGGGTGAATGCGTTGCGACAGAACCTTGGCGAAACCACCACGCGGGCTGAAGCGCAGAAATTTTACAATGATTATTTCGAGAAATTCTCCGGCCTCGCAACATATCTCAGTAAGACAAAGGCTGAAGCCGCTCGCAAAGGCTACACAGAAACATTCTTCGGCCGCCGCAGACATTTTGAAGGAATCAATTCCAAGGTTCCATTTATCAGAGCTATGGCAGAGCGTATGGCTATCAATGCGCCGATTCAAGGAACCAATGCAGATATTGTGAAAATCGCTATGAAGCGTATTGATGACTATCTGACGGAAAAGGGCCTCAAGGAAAAAGCATATCTCATCCTCCAGGTGCACGATGAACTTGTGTACGAGATAAAGAAAGAGATTGTCAACGATCTTGTTCCGGAAATAAAAAAGATCATGGAGACAGTGATTGATCCAAAAGACATCAGCGGCATAAGATGCGTCGCCAATTCAGCGATAGGAAATAATTGGGGAGAGCTCAAGTAACCGGTTGCTTTTTTAGCTGTCGCATGATACTTTTTCCGCAGTAGCGTGTCCCGTGAACCAAAAAAATCCAATGAGAATAATGCATGATCCACCAATACTGAATCCTGTTCAAACCGTGGCAAAATTCGGAAGCTCCCTCGCAAAAATGCGGGTCCAGCAGCCGTTTCCAACACTGGCCTCCCTTGGAAGTTTCGACAAGGGCTTGAGCATCATCGCTATCCTGACTGGGCGAGGAGAGCAGCGAGCGGTGAACATTACTGATTCCACTGACTACTCTCGCCATTCGCACCTCGCGTCCCAGCCTGGTTGCACGTACGCCGTCGAGATTTTCTCGATCCTCACAAGCATCTGGAACGAGGCCCAGGGATTTTGAAATGTTACCAGACAGCCAGCCAAGCCGGCGCTTTACACCAAGCGCCGGCTGAACTTTTTATATGAGCCCATTTGCACTATACTAAAGCCATGATTTATTTTTATCACGGAACCGACACTGACAAAGCCCGCATGAAGGCTCATGAGCTCATCGATTCCTTACGTAAAAAGAAGCCGGACGCAGCTTTTTTCAATATCAGTAGCGAGAATTTCAGTATCGCACAACTGCAGGAATATATCGGAGGACAAGGGCTTTTTTCAAATAAATATATAGTTTTTCTGGACAGGCTCTGTGGAAATAGAGAGGTGAAAGCGGAGTTTATCGTTCTCCTCAAGGAAATTTCCGAATCGGAAAATATTTTCATCGTTCTTGAAGGAAAAATAGATAAAGCTACTGTAACGAAAATTGAAAAGAAATCAGAAAAAACAGTTACCTTTGATTTGAAAGAAAAAGAAAAGAAAGAAGAGGATTCTAATGTTTTTGAGCTTGCAAACGCATTGGGGAGAAAAGACAAGAAGGAACTCTGGATGCTCTATAGGGAATATATCGGTAAAGGCAGCGCCCCAGAAGAGCTTCACGGGATCCTTTTTTGGAAGGCAAAGACGATGATGCTTGCCGGAGGGAGCAGCGTTTGGAGCCAAGAAGAATTGCTCAAACTTCTGGATGGACTTATAACTGTATATCATGAGGCAAGAAGAGGGAATCATGAATTGGAGACAGGATTGGAGGCTTTTCTATTGTGCGCCTAGTTGGAATCGAACCAACGACCCACTCCTTAAAAGGGAGATGCTCTACCAACTGAGCTATAGGCGCAAGGTGGGAAAACTATAGTATTTTTATAAAGGCAAGTCAAATGCCAAGAATCCAGGCCCTGTAAGAAGAAGCGTGATTGAAATGATGAAGAGAATAAGGTAATAATTAATCCCGTCGGTGAGGAAGGCTTTCTGCTGTATTTTCTGCACTAGGCGAATACCGAGGACTATTGCAGCCACGAGAGCGGCAATCTGCGTAAGGGTGCCGAGAACAAGTCCGAGAGCGATGAGCGCTTCAATGACCCCCAAGCCGATATCCTGTGAGTTTGTACGTTTTTTCAATTTCCCATAAGCCCAAAGAGCAAAGACTGCGCCGACCGTAAGGCGGAGAAGGAGCGGCGCGAATCCTTCGAAAGCTAGCAGAGATGGGAAAATCGATAACATGTTGATATTTGGTTAATTTCCTATAAAGTAATATCATGGTAGCACAAAAAACTCTCGAAATACACGTACTTCTGCACAATATCCGCAGCGCCCACAATGTCGGGTCAATATTCCGAACGGCAGACGCGGTAGCCGTTTCAAAGATCTATTTATCAGGATATACTCCAGCGCCAGTAGACCGCTTCGGCCGAGCACGCGCTGATATCTCGAAAGCCTCGCTTGGAGCGGAAAAGACGGTCGCCTGGGAAAGCGTCGGAGATATTCAAAAATTCATGAAGGATATGAAACATAATGGTTTTCAAATCTGCGCGGTCGAACAGGATGATACCTCGATCGATTACAGAGAAATTCCAAGGAAAGAAAAAATTCTGATTATAATGGGAAACGAAGTCGATGGAGTAGGGAAGGAAATTCTTAGCATGTGCGACACGATCGCAGAAATTCCGATGCTTGGAGAAAAAGAATCCTTGAATGTTTCAGTTGCTGCGGGGGTTGTTCTTTACTGCCTTGTTTAGCTTCTGATGTTCATCGCAGAAATGCGTGCCCCGGCCGGCAACGACGGTACGGATAATTTTTCCTTCGCATCCTTTTTTCTGGCAAGCTTTCCCTGTCCTCTTGTAGGCCATATGCTGTTCTTGGAATTTTCCCCGCTTGCCGTCGATATTCCTATAGTCTGACATGGAGTCTCCGCCGAGGTCGATACCTCTCAAGAGGGTAGTGTGGATAGCTGCATACAATTCCCGCAACTTTTTTTCTGGTATGGTCTCGACCGGTTGTTCTGGGTGTATCCCGGCTCGCCACAAGCTTTCATCGCTATAGATATTTCCGATGCCTGCAATTATGGCTTGATCAAGAAGCACCGGTTTTATTTTTCCTCGGGGTTTTTTGCCGATCCTCTCTTTAAATGCGCTAAAGGTGAAGCTATCTTCAAGCGGTTCTGGCCCGATTCCCCTGAGGTGTTCGGTTTCGTGCATGGTTTCGGTATCAAGCATGGTGATTTTGGCGAATCTCCTAGTGTCGCACATCTCCAGGGTCTTTCCATTCGATAGCTTAGCGATGAATCTGATATGCCTGTTAAACGGGTCTTTTCGATCATAATTCCCATAGAGCATATGACCCGTCATCTTCATATGGATAAGCATGGTTTTTCCTGCAGATAGGTGGATAAGTATGTTCTTAGCCCTGCGAGTCACGCTGATGATCTTCCTTCCGATGATATTCTTTTTGAAACCTTTGAAATAGGCGGGGTCCTTTATGCTATCTGAACCATAAAAGTACTTGCTGTCGTAGTCTGTCCAGACATCAGTGATGACAAGGCCACGCAGCACGCGATCGAGACCTGAAGCTGTAGTTTGTACTTCTGGCAATTCTGGCATACAATTCTTATACCACATTTCGCTTTTTGCTGCTCGATGAAACATTTCAAGTACACTTTAATATCAATCTTCGCCCTGTCAATCGTAGGGACGCCTTGGGCCATTACAGTATTTCCGCAAGGCACACGCTTCGTTGACTCCATCTTCAGTTATGTCGGAGATAATTTCACCGCAGCGTTTCTTCATAAGCCAGTCATCACCATCGCCCAGCTTCAGAATAAATACAATGCTGCGCCGAGAAGCAAGGCGAAGGTCAGGATACTCATAATGCCAGGGCACGAGCCTGATTATGGAGGGGCAGAATACGGCAATCTCAAGGAACGTGATATGGTCGTCGATCTTGCGAGATATCTCGAGGGCTTCATCAATAGCAATCCGCACTATGAGTCTTTCCTTGCGCGCGACAAGTACAATTGGCACCCGACGCTTGCAAATTATTTCAACGCTAATTGGAGCGATATCATGGCTTTTTTCAAAGAGAGGAAGAGCGAGATGCTGCACCTCGTGAACAGCGGCGATGTGAAGATGGTGGAAAACGGGCTCATACATAATAGCGCTCGGCAGGATGTCGCATTGCGGCTTTATGGAATCAATAAATGGTCTAATGAGAATAGGATAGATATCGCCATTCATATTCATTTCAATGATTATCCGCGCAAAAGCGCTTCAACACCCGGCAAATATTCAGGTTTTGCGATCTATGTACCAGAAAAGCAATATGCGAACAGCACAACAACAAATGCGATCGCCGACTCTGTTTTCAGAAGGCTCTCGAAATACAATGCTACGAGCGATTTTCCAAGGGAAGAGGCTGGGGTCGTCGAGGAACAGGACCTGATCGCCATAGGCTCATACAATACGCTAGACGTGCCAAGCATGCTCATCGAATACGGCTATATTTACGAACCGCAATTCACCGACCTAGACGTCCGCGATTCAACCATCAAGGACCTGGCATTCCAAACATATATCGGACTTCAAGATTTCTTTGGCAGCGGGAACGATGTTTCGCTTGCATACGATACGCTCGTGCTTCCATATAGCTGGACGGGGGATATGACTGCCGCTGATTCTAATCAGAATGATGTTCTTGCCTTGCAATCCGCACTGCTTCTCGAAGGGACGTACCCGCCGCAGCCGAAAACGAAGAATGACTGCCCTCGTTCAGGAAAATTCGGACCATGCACCATCAGTGCGCTTGCAGCATTTCAGAAGAAATATGGGATTGATGGAAACGGGCAAAGGGCCGGGTCAGAGACAAGAAGGGTTCTTAATGAGCGATATTCTGTCCAGCTGAAATAGCCTTTTCCAATTCTTCTTTTGCGATTCTGGCGTCGTCCCAAGGCATCTTTGTGCCATTCGGCCCCATGATGTACGGGTCAGTGCCTTTTCCAGTTATGAGTACGCTATCGCCGGTTCTGGCATTTTTTATTGCTTCGGCTATGGCTGCTCGACGGTCCATTATTATTTTCGGAGATTGTCCTGAAATCCCTTCAGCAACATCAGCCACGATTTGTTTTGGGTCCTCATCATACGGATCTTCATCGGTCAGGATGATTTCATCGCAGTAGGCGTCGGCGATCCTTCCCATCTCCTTTCGCTTCCATTTATCGCGGCCCCCGCCAGTGCCGCCAAGCACGCAGATGCTTCTGGATGTTTCGAATACCTGGTAAAGCTTTTCGAGCGAGTCTGCAGTGTGGGCATAGTCGACGACGACATTGAAATCCTGCCCAGATTTTATTTTCTCGACTCTTCCCCTGACGCCGACGAATTTTTCTACCGCGCGGGCTATGACGTCATTGGAGATGCCGAGGCTACGAGCGCAGCTGATTCCCGCGAGAAGATTGTAGAGGTTGAAAAGGCCGGAAAGGGGAGATCGGACCTTTTTTCCGCCAAGGGTGAAATCGATTCCCTCCTTCTGTATTTCGAACGGTTCCGCATCCTTCGTGCTGAAGGTTGCTTTGATCTCTGATTCGCAGCCGAGGAAACGCACTGATTCCTTGTCGTCGGCATTGGCCACGATGATCCTGTTTGATTTTTTTGATTTCATCATCTCGCAGGCGATTTTCACTTTTGCAGCCGCGTAATTTTCATATGATCCATGAGACTCGATATGCTCTGGTGAGAGATTCGTGAAGACGAATGCGTCAAGATGAATGAACTTGTGTCGGAACTGAAGTGTGCCTTGAGACGTCATTTCAAGGATGATGAAATTACATTTTGCCGATACGGCTTTTCTGATAAGGCTTTGGACAAAGAATCTGCCAGGCATCGACATCTTGAATCTATTGTCGGTCGATTCGTTGCCTATCTTGTAGCGAATGGTATTTGAGAGTGCTGTCTTGTAGCCAGCTTCCTCAAGAATCGCATTGATGATTTCAGTCGTCGTGCTCTTGCCTTTTGTCCCAGTTACGCCGACGACCTTTATTTTCCTTGATGGAAATCGGTATATGATCGCCGCCAGCAGGGCGAGGGAATAGTGGTAGGCTGGCTGAAAGAAGGCAAAGATCTTTGTCGGCACGTATTGGCGGACCTTGTTGAGGATTTTATCAAGCATCTTTTCATTATGGCTTATTTTTTATTTTTTTAATACTAATTGACTTAATCATAAATAAGTGTTACTATCATATCTGGTTAACATCAGCACCACACAATCAAACGATTAGAAAGATCACAGAATGAAAATACAACTACATTATTGTCTTACCGTTCTCATGACGGCTGTCGGTTTCTCGGCGATGGGGGTAGTTCCTACTGCCCCAAGCCTGACTACGGTCGGCACGAACTCGACCAGGCTCACTAGTTTCCGTGAAAAAGCGCGGGTTGGGCGTTCGGGGCTTTTTTCAAAAGGCGACTCGATGGCCGATTCATATCGGTCAGCCGCATATTGGAACATGACCTGGATGTCCCACAGCGTGGGAATTGCCGGATATGCCCTAAACAACTACGGCAACAAAAGCTTATGGGCAAGTTCTGGCGGGGCGGTTCTCGTCAATGTATTGACCAATACGGCCATGAGGAAGTATTGGTTCAATGACTTTGTACTAACCCCGCCTGGCAGTGAGCTGTGGTGGGAGACTCAAGGTTCCCCAAACGGAATCTTCTCAGACAGGCTGGGCGTGTTTTCCGTCAAATACCCCGGAGGAGGAATGTTTCCCCTCATGGTATCAACAAACGGCGGACCGTGGGGTACCTTACTCTGGCTTGACGGCTATACATCGGATCTCGATGGAGAGGGATATCCTGTCGTTGATATAGTCATGGAGCCGAATTATTATAGGACCAAGATCGGCGTTTCCACGAATACAGCCGCCACTAACATCATATTGGGAAGGTATGTCGAGAACAGCCAGGCACCTGGTACCATCTCCATATTCATGGACCGCGGCGGAATCGATCTTGGGTATATGACAAATGTGTCGCCCAAGATACGGGACCCGATATTTTCGGCTCTCTATCGTCTGTCGCACAGCAATGTACTCATGCTGTGGCATATGAAGGAGCCAGTCGGTCCTTCACTCACAGCACGACTGCTCGAATGTGCCACAGTGCAGTCGAACGCCATGCCCGACATGGCCATAGCGTACATCGGCACGCCGATAACCTCACAGGATAGCAACTTCTTATCGGCGGATACCATAACCGTCCAGCAGAATGCTGCCGTCAGGGATTTTACAGTTGCGTCTGAGCAGACTTATGTGGATTGCCAAAACCCATGCCATTCGATGGATTGGATGGTCGCGCAAGGCTACATAGAAAGCGACTTGGTCCACGAGACTAAGCTTGGGAATCAGTACTTCGGAGCCATAGTTTGGAATGCCCTGTTCAACATCGAGCGCAATCTCGAGATAAAACAAGGACCCGGCTACGTAACCATCTCACACGGACGCTCGTTTTGGGGCAGGTATGTGCTCCAGACATCGACCAACCTGGTCGATTGGAGCGACATGAACACGTCATCTGGAACGGATCAGCCATTCAGCGTGGATGTACCTACGACAGGCAGCATGCGAATGTTCCGCCTTCAATGGGGACCGCCATAATGTTGTGATTCGTTCACAGAGTCTCTTTCACGACCGCCGGAGCAATCTGGCGGTTTTCTATTTATTGGAGATTCTGTATTTGTAAGATATTATTCAGTATATCGAATATGAACAATGATAATCAGACCAAGCTACAGGAAGATGAATATAAAAGGCCGTACCACCATCTCATAAACCTGTCCCCATTCAGTCTCTACGATTATCTTTCGTGGGGCTTAATATATTATTCATATGTTTCTGAAGTAGTAGAAAAAATTGACTACTCCTCATATGGTTCTGTAGCAGAAGTCGGCTGCGGCGATGGAAAGATTACTATTGAACTTGCAAAAAAATATCCTAAAAATCAGTTTGTCGGATACGATATCTCTGATAGGGCAATCCAATATGCAAAAGCTTTCGGTGGCCAGTATAAGAATCTTGCTTTCCATACCGATGATTTCCTAACAGTTGAAGGCACATTTGATGCAATAGTATGCGTTGAAACGCTTGAACACATACCAGATGAAGAGATTCCAGGCTTCGTTTCCTCTCTCAGGAAAAGAACCAAGAAGCGCCTCATCGTGTCGGTGCCGACAACCAATGTCAGCCTTAACCCGAAGCATTTCAGGCATTACGATCTCGAGTTACTAAAAAAGCACCTTGTTGGGTTTGAGCTCATTGATCACAAATTCATTTACAGAAATAACTGGCTCTCTTGGCTGCTTGCGCAGATACTGGCAAACAGGCTCTTCATTACGAGAACCCAGCACATCATCAGGCCAGTGTTGCGGATTCATAACAAATTCTGCCGCTACGGCTCCAATACTGAAGGATGGCACATCGTCGCGTCATTCAGACCGGTTTGATAATGACTGCCACTCTAACTAATTCCCCAAGATTTTCAGTGACTCCCTGATTTTTTCACTCGTCTTTGTAATTGTCTTTGGCAATTCTTTCAAGGCATCACGAGCTTCGTTTTGGCTGTAGCCGAGCGATTTGAGTGCTTCAAGTGCGTCAGCATCTCCTCGCAGCGCAGTTTTCGCTTCAGGCGTGTGAGTGACTTTTTCCACCTTATCTTTCAATTCAAGAACGATCTTTTCTGCCACCTTTTTTCCGATCCCAGACACTTTAACTATATGGGAAGTGTCGCCAGTCTGTATGGCTGTTTCAAGCGTTTCAACTGAAGCGGAATTTAGGATGCCGAGTGCTGTCTTCGGGCCGATTCCAGAAATAGTAATGAGCAACTCGAAGAAATTAAGCTCTGACAGGGAAGTGAAGCCATAGAGATCAAGGGCGTTTTCGCGTACCGCCAAATATGTCCAGAGAGTCACTGAGACTTTCTCTTTAGATAGCCTAGTCATAATGTCGGCGGTTGTAGCCACCTTATAGCCGACCCCCTGAACGTCTATAACAATGTATTTCTGATCTATATGCACGATTGAGCCTGTTAGACGGGATATCATGAGTCTATCATAGCTGAAACCTTGTCTTTTTTAAAGGCTTATGTTAGTTTGTTCATACATACAACATATATGGCAATAACTTCATCAGCAAAGAAAGCGCTTCGAGCAGGGGAAAGGAAGCGAGTATATAACCTCCGAACAAAGGCCGCTATTGATGTTCCTCTCAAGAAATTCCGAAAGCTCATCTCTGAAAAGAAGGCGAAGGAAGCAAAGGCGCTCATCCCATCTCTTTATAAAGCTTTGGACAAGGCGGCGAAACGAAAATTCATAAAGGCAAATACGGCCGCGAGGTACAAGTCTCGAATTATGGTGGCAGCAAAGAAACTCGGATAACTCCAGGTTTTTGTTTGTACGGGATGGTATTGACAAAATACCTTTTTTATGCATAATATAGGACAGTCGTTTTCAACGCCTTGGCAACCAACAAAGCCTGAGATTCATATCAACGGCCGCCAAATTCAGTCGAAGAAAGGTTCGCATGAAGATCATTAATAAATTGCTCTTGTCCATCTTGGTTTTGCTCTTTCTTATTGCGGGAAGCAAGTCCAACGCACAACTAATAACCAACAAATTCGAGATCATTTCGTTGTCGGCGGACAGCCCGCTCCGTTCGATAGACTTTGATCCCGGATCAGTCAGCCACAGCTTTTGCTACAATCCCCCCATCATCGGGGCAACGCACTATGACAACAATGCCGGACAATTCGTTCTCGAGGTCGCGTGCGGCGAAGGCCTCGGCGGATATTATTTATTTGCAGCTCTGGCATCAGGTGGGGCGGCTTTTACTGAAGGGGTGTACGAACACCCTGTCTGTTACAGCGATTTCGATGAGCCGGGCCCGCGCATGAGTATATCTGGGCCTGGGGTCTATGGAGATGTGATTGACCAGAGGTTCGAGATCCTCTACCTCCACTACGCACCTGACTGGGTCCACATAGACGGGCTGAGCATCATGATGGAGGTTACGAGAGCCTCGGGGGAGATCGAAGCTTTCAAGGCGGATTTTAATTCTCCATTCGAATTCGCCGAAAGATCACTTCTTTCAATGCTCGCGATTCCTGAACCATCATCGGTAACCATTCTTTGTTCTGGAGTGCTTCTGCTCACTAGCCGCATTCGGCGCAGACGGTAATCAGGAGGTTTTCACTAGGACCGCGATCAGGGTCGATCGCGGTTTTACTTTTGCAATTTAGGCTGGTATTTGATAGCTTTCTAATAAAGTAGCACGAAGTTTCAACAACACAAACCTCAACCAGGAGCATATATGAGCAGACTGAGTCGTGAAGCACGTCGCCGACAGATGTTGGAAAAACATAGAACTGATCAGCAGAAAGCTATGCAGAATCCTAGCGGCGGTAGTAAGTATGCTAAAAAGCAGGAGAAAAAACGTACCGGGAAGTGGGTGCCGCCAGAGCAACCTGTTGCACCAGCACCGAAGACTCTTCCGTCACGCTTTAGTCGCCCTTCGATATGGCGTGTCGAAGAAGACGAGCCGGTCTTTCCTCGACCCCGCACCCCATTCAGTTTTTGAAGTGATGGTCGCCCAAGAAGGCGAGATGAAAATCTCGCCTTCTTTTTATTCAGCACATTTTATTCGGTGCTCTCAGTTGGAATCGAACCAACATTTCAACTTCCGCAAAGTTGAGTCCTATCCATTGAACGATGAGAGCGATACGAAACAGCCTAGCATATTTCAGCTAGAATCCAAATTTCTCAAGCAATTTTTGAGCGAGTGGCTCGTGATGCTCGGTTTCGGCAATATAGTTGAGGAGAATTTCGCGGACTTTTTCAGGATCCACTTCCTCGATATATATAGTTATGAATGGCATGAACGTCTTATGGGATCTCACAAGCACTCTTGGTGGTTCATCATGCGCGTCGATCCAGAATGATTCAAGGGAAAGAAAAGGATAGAGGATGTTATCAAGAACGATCCCGCGGTCGTTTATTTCGCAATGGACTATCTTTGGTTTCTTGCCTGCGTGTACAATCAAGGCAAAAGCCGCAACAATGATGAAGATTCCGAATATGAAATTATTGAAAATGAAAGCTAACGCCGCCGCCGTAATGGTAATGATGCCGACTGACCAATACCAGTCGTTGCTCTTGTCAGTGTACATGTGATCGGGAGCGTCCCATGAGATGAGGGGTTGCATGGGGAATATTATATCATACCTGTTTTGCGGATGGGGTGAGATTCGAACTCACGGCCCACTTGCGCGGGCGACAGTTTTCAAGACTGTTCCATTAGACCACTCTGGCACCCATCCTTGGTGTATGAAGATACTCTCATATTTTGCTGTAAATTTCAACATAGGATACACTGTGCTCATGAGAATTCTTGGCATCGATTACGGCTCAAAGATGGTTGGAGTTGCTTGCTCTGACGAAGCGGGCGAATTTGCCTTGCCAGTAATCACACTCAATAATTCAAAGAACCTTATCAAGGAAGTGTCTGATATTGCGAAAGAAAATGGCACGAAGGTTATCGTCATGGGGGAATCGAAGAATTACAAAGGAGAAGCGAATGTCATTCTTCCGGAAAGCCTCAATTTTAAGATGGATATGGAAAAGGAGGGATTCACTGTGCATCTTGAGCCGGAATTCATGACGAGCCACAACGCGGAAAGATTCCAAGGAAAGACAGATATGCTCGATGCGTCCGCAGCTGCGCTTATCCTTCAGAGCTTTCTTGATAAGCAGAGAGCGAAAGGGTAATATGAATTTATCATGATTTCATACGAAGATTTTGCAAAAGTAGAAATACGGGCCGGAAAAGTTCTTTCAGCTGAAAAAATCCCAGATACTGACAAGCTTTTAAAGCTTTCGGTTGATTTTGCAGAAGCGTCGCCACGACAAATCGTCTCCGGGATTTCCGCATATTTTCCAGATCCAGCGATGCTCGTAGGGAAGACCTGCATGTTCGTGACGAATCTCGAGCCACGGACAATACGCGGTTTCGAAAGCAACGGAATGCTTTTTGCTGTGTCGACTTCTGAAGGCGCTTTTTCTCTTCTTGAACCGAACGCCACGATTCCCCCAGGAACTAAGGCGAAATAAAATTATGTCATTTCACGACCTGCTTGATCCATTGGCCATAATAAGGACGCTTGGCATGCTCGGCGTCGTTCTTATAATCTTTGCCGAGTCAGGACTGTTTTTCGGATTCTTTTTTCCGGGGGATTCATTGCTGTTTACTGCTGGATTTCTGGCCTCGCAGGATCTCGTCTCGATCTGGGGTCTTTTGATTCTATGCTTCATTGCGGCAGTGGCTGGTGACAGCGTCGGCTATTCCTTCGGCAAAAAGACGGGGCCGATGATTTTTTCCAAGGATGATTCGCTCTTTTTCCATAAGAAACACATTGAGCGGGCTAACGCGTTTTACCAAAAGCATGGAAAAAAGACGATTATCTTCGCGCGCTTCATTCCGATCGTAAGGACGTTCGCTCCGATAGTCGCAGGCGTAGCAGGGATGGAATACAAAACCTTCATTCGTTTCAATATCATTGGCGGTTTCGTCTGGACATGGGGGATGCTAGGTCTCGGATACCTTCTTGGCAACAGCACCCCCAACGCGGAGCGTTACCTTACGCCGATTATCCTTGCCATCATTCTCACCTCGTTCATTCCTCCCATTGTAGAGTTCATAAAGCATAAGAAGACGAAAAATCATGTGGTATAATGGCAAGTAAACACTCGTATGTTTACTAAGACTTTTTTCAAATTATTTCCTCCACCGAAATATCTGAACATTCCATATGCCGGCGTTGATATTTCCGATGATGCTATCCGTTGCATAGAATATTCTTCCAGTCACCATGGCTACACGCTTCATCGTTACGGCACACGCGGCCTCAAGCCGGGAATCGTCGATTCAGGGTACATAAAGGATGAGAAAGCTTTGATACAGGAACTCACATCGCTTGCCCAGGAGCTTAAGCTTACAACCGTTAAAGCCTCGCTTCCCGAAGAAAGGATGTACCTTTTCAAGGCTGAAGTGCCGGATACGAATGAAGATCAGATCCGTCAAAACATAGAGTTCAAGCTTGAAGAAAATGTGCCGCTTTCGCCGGCTGATGCGATTTTTTTCTTCGATATTCTACCAGATTCCATGAATAATGCTGGCAAGACAATGGTGAGCGTTTCTGTGACGCCGCGCGAGCTTGTTCATAGCTATCTAAATGCTTTTCAAGCTGCAGGACTTACTGTCGTGTCTTTTGAAATCCAAGCCAAGGCAATTGCGCGCGCTGTTGTTCCTCATGATAGCAAAGAGACACAGCTTATCGTAAATGTCATGAATAAGAAGACTGGGCTCTATGTCGTCTCAAGCGGGGTCGTTTGCTTCACTTCGACCGTGCCATGGGGCGGAGAACTCATACGGAACAAAAGCATGGTTGATATGTCCGATGACATATTTTCATTGCGACATGAAATTGAGAGGGTATATACCTATTGGTCAGAGCACGGCGAAGGCCAGCCGATCAAGTCAATAATTGTTTCAGGCCACGATGCCCTTGCCATAAGCCAGATTTCTCATCTTTCTCCGGATCACAGCATACAGCTTCAAGTCGCTCATGTATGGCAGAATGCTTTTTCTGGTGACCACTACGTTCCAGCCGTCACCTTCGAGGATTCGCTCGATTATGCAATATCAGCCGGCCTTGCGCTTCCATAATTCAACTTAGTCATGATCCACTATACGCTTTTGCCAGAAAAAGAAATCAAATCTCTTAAAAAAGAATACAGGACGAGGCTTTTCATCGTGCTTATTTTCTTCGTGTCTTGCGGCATACTGACCGGCATCGTTTCGCTCATACCTGCGTATATTTTCTCATACACGCAAGAAAAGGAGGCCATCAAGAACCTTCAGTCGTTGCAGGAGAGCAGGCGGGAAAGGGGAACTGATGTTGTCGTGGATGATCTTGCCAGCGCCCAATCATTGATTGAAGATCTCAAGAAGCACCAAGATAGCGCTGAATTTTCGCAGATAATTTCTGAAATCGTTCTCCGCAAGCCAGCCCAGGTTTCGATAAGCTCTTTTCAGCTCGGTTCATCGGGGGAGACAGCATCGTCTTCTCTTGAGGTAATCGTCCAAGGCAAGGCCATGACGAGGGATTCGTTGGTAAATTTCAAGAAGATCCTTGAACAGAACCCGCTTATTTTGAAAATCGATCTGCCGATCTCTGATCTTGCCAAGAGCAAAGACGTTTCTTTCGCCCTTAAGCTAGTCATCCTGACCCCATGAAAATAAATCAACGACATTATACGCTTATACTTTTTGCCTTGTGCACAGTCATTTGCGCCTCTTTTGGCTATGCTTTTCTTTATAAGAAGACGGTCGTGCAAGCAGAGCATTATATCAGCGCCGCCAACGAGGTGGCCAATGAAAGCATCAAAAAGCAAAACGAACAGGAGCTTACTGATATACATAAGGATACTTCCGTCAGTCGAGAGAAACTATCTTCCTTTTTCATACCGGAAGAGACAGCCGTCGATTTTATCGAGAGGATTGAGAAAGTCGGCGTTGATTCTCTGACCGAGCTAGAGATTTCTGCCATAACCAACGAAGAATCTCACATCAAGGCCAAAGTCGACATCGATGGTTCTTGGCCAGGCGTCATGAATGCTCTCATGCTCATGGAGAATCTGCCGCTTGGTACCACGTTGGACGATATCCGTCTTTATACCTCGGGCGATCTCGAGAGTTCAGGCAAGAAGAAGGCAGCTTCTGGGCATATATGGCACCTTTCTTTGACTATAGAGGCGTTGACTAAGAAATCAGCCAAATAAAATGACAAACCTTTTTAAGAAAAAATTCATGAGAGTGCCGCATCTTTCTACACGGAATGCTTTCAGAGAAATCGGCAGGAACGCCTTTGTCGATTGGATAATCGTGCTTACCGCAACTATTATCGTCGCGGGGGCACTCATCGCGGGTGGCGTCCATCTTTATTGGCAGATAAGCAGTGGCAATTTCAAAGTCGCCGAAACTGCAGAATCCACAGATAAGATTTTCGACAAGGGTGAGCTTGATTCGCTTATTGGCCGTTTCCAATCGCGTGAGAATGCCAGCCTGCAGGTCAAGAAAGGGTATAAGGGCCTGGCTGATCCTTCACTGTAATCGTTTCATTTTAAGGTCTTTTCTGCTATATTCTTGAATGTGCGCCAATGCCCCTGTAGTTCAATGGATAGAACTGCGGACTTCTAAGCCGTCAATGTTGGTTCGATTCCAACCAGGGGCACCACGAAACAATCCCTGTGTATAACGCAATATGACACAAATCTTGCGAATGAGGTATAATTATCGCTAGATATCAATTATTATTAGTTAACAAAAAAACATGAAAGCATTGCATAAAATTGCGTTTGTTTTGGTCATTATCGGAGGCTTGAATTGGCTTGTAATCGGAATCTTCAACGCGGGACTTGCTGATCTTATCGGATACGGAATTTCCAAGGTTGTCTACATTCTAGTTGGCCTTTCAGCGGTCTACTTGATCGTCACGCACAAGAAGACATGCAGCGATTGCGTCTCTTCAACCCCTTCGACTCCAGCAAGCCCAACGGTGTAATCTCACCAGAAAGATTTTCAAAGCAAAAACCGCCCCAAGGAATACAAGGGAGCGGTTTTTGTTTATTTTAGAGCTAATTCTTTTATTTTTTCAATCCAACCCAATATCGTTAGTAGAAGTTTTGTATCATTTACTGATATATCAAATGTTCCGAATGGAAGGGTCTTTCTCTTCTGCAGACTTGCTGAACTTGGTTTAATATAGGTCTTATAAAATTGCTTTCTAGGTATTCCTGTGATCTTTGACCAATATTTTTCAGTTTTTAAAATATGAGCATGTTTAAATGTATGGATTTGCCCACGAAGCTTTTTCCCAGGAACGTTACATATTTCTCTTAAGAATTTTACCATTATCTGTATAACTATAGGATCACTATTTGCAAGCGCAACTTTTCCTCTTAGTGTCTTTGCCCCCTCACCTAAATACAATATTATCCCGATAAGCTTCAGTTCCTCTGATGAGATTGCGTTGTAATCTTTTTTCGCCGCATCAACCGTAAGCCTTCTTTTAATTTGTTCATTTTTCAGCCGGCTGATCCTTCTTTTTTCTATCGACTCCACACTTCTTCCTCTTTTTGAGAGTTTTCTTGATTGAGCTTTTGTGAGCGTGATGTCTCTGACCCAGAGGCTGACGCTAGCCTTTGAAAATCTAGCCTCCTCCACGATCTGGTTTATTGAATACCCCTTTTTGCGCAAAAGGCGAGCCCGTGCTTTTTCCTTGGTTTTCATGAGTAGAGTATATCATATACAACATACACAATAAAGGTCTATTATATTCAACTTGAACTTTGCAAGAGTCTAGTGTATAAATAAGTGATGATGCGCGATTAGCTCAGTTGGTAGAGCAACCCGTTTACACCGGGTAGGCCGCAGGTTCGAGTCCTGCATCGCGCACCAAATTTATTCTTTTGAAATATCTGAAAAAGATAATGGAGATTCCTATATTATACGAAGATAAGGACATCGTCGCGGTAAACAAGCCGGCTGGCCTTGTCGTGCATCCAGACGGCAAATCAAAAGGGCCATTTCTTACCGATTGGGTCATTGAGAATTATCCGAGAGCGAAGAATGTCGGAGAGCCGATTGAAAGCAAGGAGTATGGAGTCATCGAACGCCCAGGAATTGTTCATCGCCTCGACCGGGATACTTCCGGAGTTATTTTGATTGCAAAAACCGCAAATGGACATGCCTGCCTTAAGGATCAGTTCCAAGAGAGGACACTTACAAAAAAATACCTAACATTTGTCTATGGTGAAATCAAGGATCAGTTTGGTATCATCAATCGCCCTATTGGTAGGAGCCCGAAAGATTTTCGAAGATGGTCAGCCACCCGAGGCGCTAGGGGAGAGCTTCGCGAAGCTGAGACATGGTATACGCTGCTCGCTTATAGGGCAGGGTATTCGTTTCTTGAAGTCGAACCAAAGACTGGCCGAACCCACCAAATCCGCGTGCACTTCAAAGCCTTGAATCATCCAGTCGTCTGTGACGGTCTCTACGCCTCTGGCATACCTAACAAGATAGGGTTCGAGAGGAACGCCCTCCATGCGTATTCCATCGAATTCACTACTTATATGAGAAAGAAAGTTATTATTAAGGCACCCCTTCCAGCGGACTTCTTGAATGCTTTTGAGGAGCTTGGTATCACCGAAGTTGCCGCCATACGACGACTGCTCCTTGGAGTACCAAGGGTTGCGTAAAATAAGGGTCTGTGTTAGATTTGTCTCTACCTATATGGCAACAAAAACTCAAGTAATTTCATCAGTCAAGGTTGAAGAGCGAAAAACTCTTGATATTCGCCCTGGCGATACAGTAAAGGTCTGGCAAAAGATCCAGGAAAAGGGAAAGACACGGCTTCAGGCGTTTGAGGGTCTTGTTCTTGCCCGAAAGCATGGAACAGAAGCTGGAGGAACATTCACAGTACGAAAGGTCATGGACGGCGTGGGAGTCGAGAAGATTTTCCCATTGTATACTCCGATGATCGACAAGATAGACCTCCTACGACGCTCAAAGGTTCGCCGAGCAAAGCTTTACTTCGTCCGAGAAAAGGCCACGAAGGAAATCCGACGACAGATGCGACGAATGCTCGCAATCGAGAAGGACCAGAATACGGATACGAAGCACGGCGTTAAGGCAGAAGAGAAGAAGGAAGAGGCTGCTGCATAAAACGAAATAAATTGAAAAAAGACCCGTTATCAGCTATAGTGAGAGGGTCTTTTTGTTTGAAGACATACATGCCCAGGTGTTGAAACTGGTAGACATTTATCCTTGAGGTGGATAAGCCCTTACGGGCGTGGAGGTTCGAGTCCTCTCCTGGGCACAGACTTGGACAAGAAGAGGCGCAAGCCTCTTTTTGTCCCTGTGTCGCAACGGTATTTTCAGGTTCGATTGGCTCGTTCTGACCTTCGGCATGGCAGAGGGAAGTTTCGAGCAGATAAAACGGTTTCCGGGCTTCAACTATGAGGATTTTGTCTTTCAGGGTTAGGTTCGATCCAATGGTCGCAACGATCTCTTTCTTCGTCGCAAAATCGCCCTTGGTGAACTGCTGCCGGACCGCACAGGCGAATTCAAGCGCTTGTTCGGACTGCTGCAAACAAGTTTCGACTTGTTGGCCGACGCCCTGAAGCGACTTTTCCAATCCGCGTTTCTCCTCCAATAAGGCCGTCCGCTGGAGGCTGTATTCCTCATCGGACATCCGGCTCGCCCGTGACCACCAGGAGGTCCGCGTTGAAGTTCAAGACTTCGGACACGGCCTCCCGACGCAACCCGCTACGTCCGACACCAAGTTCCTGCGAAAATCCGGCGTTGGCCTGGCAGCCATGCAGGAGCGGCTGGCCTTGGTGGGGGGCGACCTCAACGTGGAATCAGATTCAGAAGGCGTCACAGTGCTCGCCTCAGTACCCCTTTCGCCAGAGGATTCCCCCCAGACTGCTCCCAACCAAATGAATAATCTCACGTGAAAAATCTTCGCATCATCATTGCCGATGACCACAGCATGATTCGGCAAGGCGTTAAAAGCGTAATTGACAGCCAGACGACATGGGAACTGTGTGGCGAGGCTGCCAATGGCCGCACCGCGCTCGAACTCGTGCACACACTCAAACCCGACATCGCCATCTTGGACATCTCCATGCCTGAATTGAATGGCCTGGACGCCACCCGCATCCTGAAAGCGGAATCGCCCCGGACCAAAGTGTTGATTCTCACCATGCACGACTCGGAATCCCTTGCTGATGAAGTCCTGAAAGCTGGCGCGTGCGGTTATTTGCTCAAGAGTGACGCCGCGGAACTGCTCCCCATAGCAATTGAAGCTTTGGCTTCCGGCAAAAACTTCCTCACGCCCAAAATCTCAAACAACGTAAACGGGCAAAACCTCCGCGCGACAACAGCGCTCCCAATCGGCGGCATGCAGCGTTTTAGATTAACGCCACGCGAACGTCAGATAGTACAATTGCTCGCCGAAGGAAAAACGAACAAGGAAACCGCCGAAACTTTGGGAATCAGCCTCGGCACGGTGGAAACACACCGCAAGAATATCTTGGGCAAACTGCAATTGCACTGCACTGCCGATTTGGTTCGATACGCCAACCATCCATCATCCCAGCCAGGGAGGGCTGGGCAGTTTTTTGCTGTGGGTAAAGGAATTCGGGTCGCCTTGGCGACCTTGATCATCAAGGAGCGCCCCCCGCCAAGACGACTCGAATTTCTTAGAATGGATTGCTCGCACGCCATCTTCCATTCAGGACCATACACAATTCCGGTTTGTTGATGGGGCGTCACCCGTACTCCAAGACCTGCAACAGTCCCTGTGCCTTCTGCGCGAGCAATGGGAGGTGGCCTTTATCAGCAGGGGGGCCGGAACTGCGCTTCCTGGCGCCAACCGTGGCAGGGATGCCGAAATGGAAATACATCCCTTTGAGGACTTGATTGGCGGATACTATATGGAATCCGCTCTGTCTCAGAAGGGACAACAATGGAACGGCGAGTTCCACACGCCGAAGAACATCTGCGATATGATGGCACAAATGCTCATGGGAGACACGGAATCATGGCCCGCCGAAGGGCCTATACTCATCTGTGAGCCTGCCTGCGGCGCAGGGGCGATGATTCTGTCAGTGGCGGAAGCGTGTCCGCCTGAAATCCGCAGACGCCTGCGCGTCACCGCCATTGATATTAGCCGCACGGCCTGTGACATGGCGTTCATCAACACGACCCTGTGGGGCATCCCCACCCGGGTCATGCACGGCAATGCGTTGTCCAATGAGTATTGGGCCGCATGGTCAAATATCCATTACATCGCACCGTGGCTGCCGCTCGCACTCCGCATCCAATCACCCGAGGCTTTGGAACAAGGCGAACCGCCCAAGCCTACCGAGGTGGAACGCATCAAAGTTTCGCTTGGACAACAGGAGTTGTCGTTCGGCTGACATCAGCACAACCCCTCTCGATTTATCGCGAGGGGCTTTTTTTGATCGAAGAAGCAAAAATGTTTTGAACCCAACGTCTCAGAGGTGGGGATTTTAACCCGCGAAATGACAATCGGAACAGAATTCGTTGTTCCCCCGCATTTCCTAAATTATGGGCTCATCTGCGGCAAAAGAGTGGTGATATTTAGTTCCGCGCGGAATAAGATTGGTCTCAATATCCCCGGGCTCAAAAAAAGTGCGCACAAATTCCGCCAGCCGTTCTGTACGGAACGGGCCGCAGGAATAGATGTCGATCGAAATAAAGTTTTTAGCTGAAAGTGTGTGGATCTGAATGCCGCTTTCAATCAGCGGAACCCATCCACTAAGGCCCGCCTTTTCGGGATACTTGTTCCCGTCGCTACGGAAAATAAACGGCGGCGATTGTTTTTGCATCTGAAGCTCATCCACCAACTTTTCCAGAAAGTCGTAGCAAAGGGCGATGTCGTCACAAACACCCGCTTTACAGTCGTAAAGATCCAAGGTGAAGAGAAATCCAAATGGTTTTTGCGCGTTATTGTATGCCTCCACGACAATTAATTCGTCAACGTACCCAGAAGCATTATTGACGAGTAAGCAAATCTTACCACGTATCACGCCTTACCGCAATGCACGCTCAAATCCGGTAGTGGCTCAGTTTGAAATGTCACTGGCGAACTTGTGAGCGTATGTCAATGCGCCGGTTCACGCGGCTCACAAACGGATTCTCCAAGAAGGTTGAGACCACGAGCATTCCATCGCAGTTCATTACGTTATATGTTCTACAACTTCGGGCGCATTCATCAATCGTTGCGCATAACCCCCGCAATGGCCGCCGGACTCACAGATCACGTTTGGAGCTTGGAAGAGATTATTAATCTTCTTGAAGAACAATCCATTTACTGATGCCATACAAATGGCCGTGATGGCCAGAAAGGAGGCTGATGATATGTTAGCCAAATTTTTGAACTCACGGAAAAACTTCTGGTCCGAGCGCCGGTTCACCCTCGCAAGAGCGTGATTAAAATGATGCCAGTAGCTACGCAGAAGATAACCACACCGAGCCGTGCCCTAGCGGGAAAGTAAATAGGGGAAACCGGAACGATGTGGCAAACGATGCCTGAAATATGGCAGCCTCATCCTCGGATGGGAACACCCACTTGGAATACCGCTTACAAGTGGGTGAATCTTCAAACTGAGCCATTACCTCAAATCCGCGAAATCATGCCTAAGAAACAGGTGACAGCAATAGGGATCCCCATGGGTAGAGGCAGCATATTTAACATCCGCAATGTCAGCGGCCCCTTTTGCGACCACAATCGCTTCAACGGGGCCGCGAATAGAGATTAGCAAGCTCTGCTTAGGCTTATTTCGCATCAGTCATCCGACAATGGTATTTTTTCCCGCGCGGAATAAGATTGGTCTCAATATCCCCGGGCTCAAAAAAAGTGCGCACAAATTCCGCCAGCCGTTCTGTACGGAACGGGCCGCAGGAATAGATGTCGATCGAAATAAAGTTTTTAGCTGAAAGTGTGTGGATCTGAATGCCGCTTTCAATCAGCGGAACCCATCCACTAAGGCCCGCCTTTTCGGGATACTTGTTCCCGTCGCTACGGAAAATAAACGGCGGCGATTGTTTTTGCATCTGAAGCTCATCCACCAACTTTTCCAGAAAGTCGTAGCAAAGGGCGATGTCGTCACAAACACCCGCTTTACAGTCGTAAAGATCCAAGGTGAAGAGAAATCCAAATGGTCTTCCTCTCCTTGTCGCGCTGTTGAGACGCGGATGTATGCGAAATATGATTTCATGATGATTTTATTGGTTGATAAAGGACCAACTAAATCATAACAACGCGCGTGCGTTGACTCGAAGTTGCTATCGGCGTACGATTGACTCATTCCCACAGAAGCATCTGGGTAGTGATTCAAATAATATGTCACTTCAGAAGACTTAACTTTTTGCCGAAGAGCGAACACTCCCCCAATTATGATAAATCAAATTTACATTAAAAACTTCAAGCTGTTCCAAGCTTTTACCCTATCCCTTAATAAGGATTTGAACATTATCGTTGGAAACAACGAGGCAGGTAAGTCAACCATCCTTGAAGCAATAGCATTAGTGCTGACCAAAAGACTCAACGGCAAAGCGATTGAATATGAGCTCTCTTCCCACTTGTTCAACAAGGCCTCTATCGACGCGTATTTGAAAGAGGTAGCTGGTGGAGGCAATCCAGTTCCGCCGGAGATAGTAATTGAACTGTATCTTGAGGAATTGGCAGAGTTGCAATACTTGCGAGGAAACAATAATTCACAGAAGACGGACTACGTTGGATTGAAATTGGTGATCTCGTTTGATGACGAGTATGCGGATGAATATTCCAAGCTGCTTGAAGCAAGGGAGCAAATAAAAACCATTCCAACCGAGTACTACAAGGTTCACTGGTATTCATTTGCAAATAACGCGATAACACCTCGTAGTCTGCCGGTTGCCATTTCCAATATCGATGCGACCACAATCCGTCTACAAAGTGGGACTGATTATTTCCTTCAAGAAATAATCAACGGCAGCCTTGATGCAAAAGAGAAGGTTTCGCTGGCGATTGCTTACAGAAAACTGAAAGAGCAGTTTTCAGCTGAGGACGCAATTGTTGGTATCAATGCAAAACTGACCCAAAACCAGGGCGCGATAACGACCAAGAAGCTCGCAATTTCCATCGACACTTCGCAAAAGACAAATTGGGAAAACTCCCTGATTCCTCATTTAGATGAATTGCCATTCCAGTTCATTGGTAAGGGAGAACAGAGCGCCCTCAAAATCATGCTCGCACTTGAGCGGCAAGCAAAGGAGTCGAATGTCATTCTTATTGAAGAGCCTGAGAACCATCTCTCGTTTTCCTCGATGAGTACACTCATTAAAAAGATACGGGAAAAATGTGCTGGGAAACAGATCGTGATCGTGACACACAGCGCATACGTTTTAAATAAGCTTGGTATCGACAAGGTGATTTTCCTTCATGAAGCGAAGCATTCAAATTTGAGCAAACTGCCTCCAGATACGCAGGATTACTTCAAAAAACTTTCTGGATATGATACCCTGCGCCTCATTTTGGCAAAGAAGGCCATTTTAGTTGAAGGGCCGTCTGACGAATTGATTGTTCAAAAAGCTTTCCTGGTGAAACACGGAAAGTTGCCGATTGAAGCAGGTGTTGATGTCATAAGCGTTCGGGGACTTTCTTTTGCCCGGTTCCTTGATATTGCAAAAGAGCTTTCAAACACCGTCGCAGTTGTAACTGATAATGATGGCGATTATGAGAATAAGGTTGAGAAAAAATACACACCATATTCTGCTTTCGGCTCAATCAAAGTGTGCGCCGATAAGAACAATGCCCTTACAACACTGGAGCCTCACATCGCAGAGGTTAATGGGCTAGACGTGTTAAATAAAGTTTTTGGCAAGGCTTTCAAAGATAAACCAGAACTTGTTGATTATATGACCGCCAATAAGACGGAATGCGCGCTCGCGTTGTTCGAGACCAACGAGAAGATAGAATTTCCCGCGTATGTCAAAGATGCCGTCAGCTAAAAACAAGGTGGTCGTGGCGAGCGCTGGATCAAGGAAGACAACCATGATTGTCGAGGAGGCTATTGCGTTGGTCGGGAAGCGGATTCTGATAACAACATACACCCATGAGAACTTGGACCAGATCAGGTCTTATCTAATTGAAAAGTGCGGGCATGTCCCAAAACACATCGTGCTGTTATCATGGTTCAGCTTTTTATTACAGGAAGGCATCCGGCCTTACCAAAGCTTCGTGACGGAAAAATCTCGGATCGCATCCATCCTTTTTAAGGATATGCCTAGTGGGACCAAATATGCTCCCAAGAACAATCTTGACCGCTATTACCTAGCAAATAGTGGAGATATTTACCGGGATCGAGTTTCTGATTTTGTCTGTACATGCGATGAGCGCTCCGGCGGGTTGATTGTTAGGAGACTTGAAAAAGCTTACGATCATATCTTCATTGATGAGGTGCAAGACTTGGCGGGATATGACCTCACTTTCCTTGAGAAGCTTTTTCAGTCCGCACTTCCAATCACAGCGGTGGGTGATCCCCGGCAAGGGACTTTTAGTACGAATAATTCTGGAAAAAATAAGAAATTTAAGAGAAGCGGTATATTTGATTGGGTTCTTCAGCATAGCGGCTCAGGCCTGATCACTATGGAAGAAAAAAATGATTCATTCAGGTGTAATCAGGTAATTTGTGATTTTGCGGATGTGTTGTTCCCAGATTTTAATAAGACGAAGTCGATGAATGGGACCACGACAGGGCATGACGGCATTTTTATGATCAAAAAACCTGAAGTGCCGACATATTTTGAGAGTTACAAGCCAGTAGTGCTGAGATGGAATAAGCAGAGTGATACGATGAATTTGCCAGCATTTAATATTGGAGCATCCAAGGGAAGAAATTACGACAGAGTTTTGATTTTCCCTACTGGCCCAATGAAAGCGTATCTAAAATCTAGGAATCTTGATCACGTTGGAGATCGCTCTAAATTGTATGTAGCGGTGACTAGGGCAAGGTATAGTGTCGCTTTTGTTATTTAGTGATTTAGCTTTATCTCAATAATCTTGCCGCTTTCGGCAAACCTTTACCCCTTCAGCGAATTTTTCCGCCTGCTATTCTTAGCTGGTCTCACAATTCGTTTCCTGATCGGAATCCCGAACTCCTTTCTGAAGTGGGCGTATATGAGTGCGGCTGCATGTTCAGCTTTGTAGCGATAGGCCCGAACATCGTCCAGCCCTCCGCACAGTTATTTGAATAATTCGGAATGGCTTCCGAGGGCCATGAGGATTATTAATCTTTTTTCTTCATCCTTTTCATAAACCAAAAGCATATTTGGTATAACATGACACTCCATCATGCCATTATATTTGCCATGCAACTTGTGGTTTTTAAGGTGAGGTTCCAGAGGAATTCCAGAAGCAAGAATATTAATAATGTACTCGATCTTCTCTCGAGGATATTTGCCTGACCCCACTATTTTCTTTGATTGTTTTCTGAATTTGCTTGAATAAAGTATGCTGTACATTCCTTTACCGTAACATACAGAGATGAAGAATTAATGAATTTTTTTATTTTAAAATATCATCTATCAATTCTTTTCCAGAAGTAAATCTTTTACCATGTTTTTTTAGAAATTCAGCTTCTTTTTTATATGTTTCGTAACCCCGAAGTTTTTTGCCTTTTTCAGTTGATGGTAAGAAGGGAATGGTTTCGGTCATGGCCACTTCATTGAGAAAAAGCTTGATTCCAGAAGAGAGATCCAGCCCCATTCTCTTCAGGGCTTGAGAGGCTTTTTCTTTGAGAGAGTCATCAACCCTAATTTGCAGTGTTGTTTGTATATTCATGCAGACAGTATAATGCATTTGTAATTACATTGTCAATACTTATAAATTAAATTATAATGGTTGAATGCCTTGGATAAACTGTGTAAATTGTACAAAAGATTTTTATGCAAAACCTAGCCATATTAAAATTGGCTGGGGTAAGTATTGTTCCCAAGCTTGCTCCTCGGAAAGAATGAAGACTGGGGAGTTACGTTTGTGTGAAATTTGCAAAAAGTCTTTTTATAGAACCAAGCTTGAAATTAAAAGGTCAAAAAGTGGAAGATTCTTTTGCAATAAGTCATGTTTTGCTGTTTGGAAGAATGCCCATATTCTTTCGGGTGAGGATCATGGCAATTGGAAGGGAGGAGAAAATGCGTATAGAAAGATCATGCTAAGGAACAATATTAGGCCAATTTGTTCAAAATGTGATATAACTAACGTCAAGGTTTTGGTGGTTCATCATATTGACCAAAACAGAAAAAATAATAAGATAGATAATCTAAGGTGGTTATGCAGAAATTGCCATTATTTGGCACATGACGGCAAGACCCTTTAATTATATGGTGGCTATAGTTTAGTGGTAAAACTCCGGTTTGTGGAACCGGTATCGAGAGTCCGATTCTCTCTAGCCACCCACAGATATTTTTTAGCGAGACAACCTTACTTCAGTTAGTAATTTCAGCTTTAACCTGATAGACTTTTGGTGTGGAAAACCAAGAACCAAAACACGATAAGGAAATAAATTTCAGTGACCATTTGATTGAAAGTGAAATATCACCAATCCATAAAGGCAGGGGCAAGATTTTTGAAATAAAAGATAATCCTGACAAAATTGTACGTATGGAGAGTTTCGAGGATTTGGAAGAAAGATACAAAGGTCAAGTAGACCCTGTTGTAATAGGGGAATTGGGACAAAAATTATATAGTGAATTGAAAGATAGATATGGCATCAATGCGCCAGTCGATTTTATAATTGGTAAAGGCGACGAAGACAAAGATGTTATATATGCAATTGTTGATAAAATTGATGGTACAGATCTGGATAAAATTGAAGTTACCCCTGAACTAACGGAAGAGGTGGAAAAATTATACGCAAGCATTGCTCAATACTATTTAGATAAGTTACCAGAAGAAGGTGGTTTATATCTTGCTGACATAAACAGTGCCTCTCAATATGTATATGGAAAAAAGAAGGGTGATGAAGTCCCGCACATATATTTGGTTGACACTGACTTTTATATCCGTGACGGGAAGGTAGCACTCTGCAATGTTGTTCTTTGGTTATATAGACACATGGTCTCTGTCGAAAGAAAATATGGTAAAGAATTTACTCGAGCGCGAGAAATTATTCAGCAAATACTCGACACACCGTTGCCACAAAATATAACCACCGAGCAAAAGTCGGCGGCAGAAGAAATCATCAGTAAAACGAAAGGCTATTTGAGAGGCAGTCTACCTATAGATGATAATGATGCACACCCTATTTTTTCTGATTTGGAATAGTGTGTTCAAATGCAGGGTAAAATGTTGGAATGTAGATCGTCGCATCATTCCTTTTCTCAAATATCGTTCTAATTTCCTCTAAGACGGCACACCGACGAAGTTTCTCTTATTTGCTATACTTCTGGTATGGAAAAATTTGAGTTTACATCCCCACCTGAAGAATTAAGAAATGAAGGCTTAATAAGAGAAAAGTTTTTAAAGATTCCTTATCCGTTGTCAGAAGAAGGAGAGGCTTTTAGAAAAGAGGTTGAGACCGGTACAGCAAGAACGGAGGACATTCCAACCGTTGAAAATCCAAGACCTGAATTATTCAAGGGGCTAGAGCTTTCGGAAGAAAAACTCGCGGAAATATTCGGTGAGGAGCTTTCTAATATTCAAGTGACAAAAGGGTGTCGTCACAAGTGTACTTTCTGCGCCGCTGGCGCGGCTGAAACGGTTCAGACCATGCCATATCCAGCAATCGTGAAAAGTGCCGAACAAAAACATAAGGCAGAGGAGAAAATGAGGCAGTTGGTTGAAAATTATTTTAAAGATCTTGAAGAGGGTACAGGATGCAGTATTGAAGAAATAAGAAATATAAAAAATGGGAAAGCGGGTTTCTCTGATGAAACAAATCTCATCAGTAAAAAGGCTGCTGAAATATTTGCTAAACATCCTTTCCTTGAAATATACCGAAAGTTAAAGCCACAGGCAGTTGCGTTTTTCGAGAAAACAGTAAAAGATTTCGGACAGCCATCAACTGCCGGTTTTATAGATGCCGTGCCTGTTGACTATAAAGACATACATTTTGGATCAATTTTCGATAGAATCACCAATTATTATGATAGCGACCCCTTTGATTATAAGGATAGAAATTTTCTCCATGAGGACGGGTCTCCTGCTGATTTCGGGGATGTGGCGAGATTATTAGCTACACCAGTAAGGCCTCTACATATCACAACAGCAGGATGGTCGGCTATGGATAAAATAGCACAAATCGCCGCTGAGAAAATTGCTGAAATGAATAGAGACTGCATTTCAGATATCAGGTTGAGTATTAATCAATATGAGGCTCGAGTAAGAAAAGATTCCGTGACTTATCTCGAAGATATAAAAAATTCAATTCGTACACTTGCAAAACTTGGTCTACAAGTGATTCTATTCGACAATACACAGGATCCGAAATGGACCGAACTTCTTGAAAAGATAAAAGCATACACTAAAGAGTTCGATTTGGTTTATTACACAAGAGCTAGACTATCATTTTATTCAGGACCAATGAAAAGTAGTGTGAGCGATGATGATCATCATGATGTGATGGCTTGCATGCCGGGTTATCACATATGGCCCGATGGGACTGTTGGCAAGCAGTCGAGGTCAGAAACAGATCGATCCGCCGCACCGAAAGGCTCCCGACCGACACCGACAGATCTAAAGCTTTGGAAGAAATAACATGAGAGAAATCGAAATAAAACTCAAGGCACCTGATTTAGATCAAATTGAAAACAAGCTGAAAGAATTGGGTTGCGTCATTTCTGAACAGAAAACTCAAGAAGACAGGAATTTCATTCATAAGGACGATGTGAAATGGTTCGAACCAGAAATAGGTGAATGGGTTTATCCTCGCTTAAGGATTCAAAATGGCGAGTATACTTTTACTGTTAAGAAGCCAGTTAAGAATGAATTGGATTGCATCGAGCACAATATTCAGATAGATAATCCGGAAGAAATTGCTCCAATCATGAAGATGTTCAATTATTTGCCTGGAGTTACGGTAAAGAAGAAGCGACGGATGACCAAGTATAAGAATTACACAATTACGCTTGATGAAGTTGAAAGGCTGGGAAGCTTCATTGAAATAGAGCAAGTGGTCGAAGATGGGGATGGAGAAAAGATGCAGAAAAAAATGTTCGAATTTGCAAAAAATACCTTTGGTCTTGAAAAGGATAATTATGTGATGAAGGGGTACGACATTATGATGCATTATCTTGATGACTAATGTTGATATAAATATATTAATGAGATTTCGTTATGAAAAACCTCCAGGGTAAAATTATTGCAATCGTCGGCGCGCCACGCGCAGGTAAGTCTTTTCTTGCTAAAAAATTGGCGCAGCACTACGGCGCCGAAGTCCTCTTGGAGGGGGAAGAGGCGGATTTCCCACCACGCCTCAAGGAAGATATTAAAGAAAACATAAGGCCGCTTGAGAGGATGCTATGGTTTAGGAACAAGATGGTGAAAGATCACATGAGAGCTGAAACACTCAAGAAAGAAGGGAGGATTGTCGTTATGGATACTTTCTGGATGAGTTTGGAGCCATACATCCCTATCCTCACCGAAGGTTTTGAAAGAGAAATCTGCCAGGATATTTTTGAAATAGACGCTCAATCATTGGGCTTGCCTGATCTGGTTATTTTGCTTCAGAACAGTCCCGAAAATACCAGGAATTTTCTTAGGTTTGGCAAAAGGGACTTTGATTCAGGCAAGATCTATTCGGATGAATACATCGTCCTGAACCAAGAAATGCATAACAAAGCTTTTTCAAAGGATAAAATCCCTGGAAAATTAATAGTTTTGGACAGGACGAACATTGATTTTGAAAAAATGGCCGATATGCAGGTTATTTTGAAAGAAATAGAGAAGAATTCTGGTATACTTTAGATATTATGGAAAAATTTGACGAAAAGATTGATAGTCGGCAAATTTTAGAAAGATTCTACATGTTATTTTCGGATAAAGAAGAAATAACCCTCGAAGATTTGTCTAAGCTTAAAGAACAAGGAATAACAACTGAAAACTTTTTAGATTATTTATCTGAAAAATATAACTTTCTTTTCCATGGATCAAGAAATAACTTATCTTTTTCTGAACAAATAACTTCACAGGGGAGGGGCGTGTTATTTGCTTCCAGTGACCCCGCAATAGCCATACTCAAGGCTATATATCTTAATAATGCAAAAAATTTAAGCTACCCAATGAATGTGATTGATAATAGATCAAATCTTGTTTTGACGATAGAAGGCCCAGAAGAAGATACTATTGGGGATACGGGTTACGTATATTTAATTGAAAATTCCGAAGAGTTTGAAAAAGATGCTAATAGCAACTGGCAATATTCAAAAAAAGATCAAGATGGAAAAGGAACCAAGTTTGTTAAGAAAATTCAAATTGAGAAGAGTGACTTCCTATACCCAGTTAATATAATTTAGACAAAAACTTCCACGAATTAAGAAATAAAGCCGGGGTAGATAAATAGAAATCCCCGCCTGCACCTGCAATCGGGGATTTCATTGATTCCTATGATGCACTCCTGCGGGGGCCTCCTAGATTCCAGTTGTCGTCAGCGAGAACTCGCTCGAAGTTGCCGCGTTTCCAGCAGAGTCCTTTGATTGGACAAGGAAGTGATACGTCGTGCTTGCGACGAGGTCGGTGGCTGATAGGGAATGGCTTGTGACGAGGCTTGAATCTGTCACGGACGCAGTATCCTCATCATCAAGGATGACGGGAGACGTCGTAGAGTAATAGATTGCTGAATCGGAAGCTTCATCAGTGTTCCAGGTTATGGTGGCCTGATCAGAACCGACTGATTGCGTAGTGATTGCGCTCAAGACTGGAGCAACCGTATCAGTTGCTTTGGTCACTTCGACTTTTACAGTCGATTCTGTAGTCTTGCCGGCTTCGTTCTTGGCTGTGAACTTTATGGCATACGTTCCAGCTTCCGCGTAACTATGGGTGAAGGTAGAAGTCTGGACGAACGGATCCTCTTTTGTGAAGAAGCGGGCCATTACGCTTACTCCTTCATCCCCCCAATCGACGGAGTATGAGAGAGGACTATTCTTGGGATCGTATGCGTTTAGGGTCCATGTGCCCTCTTGCTCGACTTCGAGGGATTTAGGCCCGTCAATGCTTTTTATGACTGGGGCCAAGTTTGCGAGAGGAGGAGTCTTGAATGAGAACTCAGATGATATAGCGCTATTTTTCTTTGTCGATGACTTCACGACAACGTAGTAAGTGGTGTCGGGATTGAGGCGGGTGAGCTCTATCTTATGCTTGGTCCTATGTTCCGGCCTGTAAATCGAAGGCTTTTTCGAGGTATCAATCGATGGCTTCGTGCTTAACCAGAGGACGGAATTTGATTTTATATCTGTATTCCAAGTTACCGTAGCACGATTCGGCTTGGTTGAGGTTGCTGAAACATCGCTTATTTTTAGCGAACTGCTTGATTTTTTTCCTACACGGACAGTCACAGATGACTTTGCCGTGGCCCCGGAATCATCCTTGACGGCAAATTTGACATTGTATGTCCCAGCGTCAGCGTATGAGTGGCTGAATGAGGCACTTTGGGAAAATTCTGCTTTCCTTCCAAGCATTGTTGTTCGGAAGTTATTTTCTTCATCTCCCCAGTCCACGGAGTAGCTCAGGCTGCTGTTTTCTGGGTCGTAGGCTTTTATGGTCCAAGTTCCTTCAGCGTCCACATTGAGCACTGTCGGAGAACTTATGCCATTGATGACCGGCGGCCGGTTCTTTTTTGTTTGGGCTGATGCTCCTGCAGGAGACAGGGCTATCGACGCCACAAGGGCTGTCAAAATGACAGCTGAAAAAATGTTATTTCTCATAATTTTGTTTATATGTAATTAGGCTGATAAATAAGCTGATAATGGTGGAGTGCATTAGACCCCCGCGATAACTGACGGCTCTCGCAGGCATTTCTTTCGTGGACTTATAGAGACAATCATGGCATAACGAAAGCGATTAGATGCTAGAATAAGACCATGAAAAACCTCCTTATGAAAATCATAATCCTCTCAATCATAATTTTTATCCTTTTTCTAATGACCAAATCAGAGAACAGTATTCTTATCCAAGAAGCTACTACAAAACCGACGTCCATTAAATCCGTAATGGTTTCGCCAGAGATCATTCTTCCAGGTGACCCGATCATGATAACTGTTACTGCGACCTCCTCTCCTAATCGTATTTCTTTTGATGGCAGAGACCTGCCGATTCTATCCTTCGAAGGAAAATCTAGTGTTTTTGTTCCGATTGATTTCAACGAAAAGGATCTAGAGCATGAAGTCGAGGTTACCTTGTCGAACGGAATGGTCATCGTAGAACCGGTCACCTTTACTTTGAGGGAAAAGATAGAGCGGCCGCTCGGCATCCCAGAGAAACTTGGAGGAAACACACCAGCTGCAGAGAAAGCCCTTATAAATAATTTAGCAAAAGAAAATGCAATCCTAAATAGTGTTAAATCCGAGCAAAAACAATTGTGGACAGAAAAGTTCGGATTGCCGTTGCAATCAATTTTCATCACTGATGATTACGGTTATGATAGGAAGACGGTTAACTCAACGATCGTGCACAAGGGAACCGATTTCAGGGCGGAGGAGGGTACTGAGGTGAAGGCCTTAAATAATGGTGTGGTCAGGATAGCTCGAATGTTTACGGTATATGGAAATACAGTCGTTATCGATCACGGATTTGGTATTCAAAGCTTCTATATGCATATGTCAAAGCTTGATATCAAAGAGGGCGATATCGTTAAGACTGGTCAGATACTTGGCTTGAGCGGGAAAACCGGCTATGCAGAGGCCGCACATCTTCATATAAGCATTAAAATTAATGGGATATCGATTGATCCAGCGACATTCCTTCGTTTTTTCACTGTGATATAATAATCGCATGAAAAAGATAAACATATTCGCTGGTGCTTTTGTGGCATTTACAATCATTATTATCCCATCTATTACAAACGCCGATGATAAGTGCGTCTTTACACGCGATCTCGAAGTCGGAATCATCGGCGAAGATGTGCGATGCCTTCAAAAATTTTTGAATAAAAAGGGTTATACGGTCGCGTCAAGCGGAATAGGATCGTCAGGCAGCGAAACGAATATGTTCGGCGAAAAGACAAAAGAGGCCCTTGCGAAGTGGCAGACATCCAAGAGCGTCACATCCGGAAAGGGGTATTTCGGACCACTTTCTCGTTCGCTATATGATACAGAAGCAGCAGGGATAACAGCGACTCCGATTGGGGCAGTTACGACAACGACCACGATAGTTGAGAAGCCGATCGTCTCAGTTTCTTCTACAGAAAAGAAGACTCTCGATGCACTTAAGGCAGTGAAGAAGGCCATAGAAACCGCCAAAGACGATATCGATGATGCTGATGACGATCAAAGTCTGATAGATGATGCTGAAGAAACAGTCAAGAAAGCAGAAGACAAGCTTCTCGATGCACTCTACGCATTCATAGACGAGGATTATGAAGAAGCGACCGTGCTTGCGAACAGGGCGAAAAAATACGCTGAGGACTCCACTGAAGATTTGAGCAGCGGAAGCAAAGGGGACGCGGAGGACGCGATCGCTGATGCCAAGGAAGCGATTTCTGATTCGCGAGCCGACATATCCGATGCGGACGACGATGGGGACGATATCGACGAAGCGCAGGATTTTTATGATGAAGCAAGGGAAAAATATGACGATGCGCGTTCAGCGTTTGACGACGAAGACTATGCTGAAGCTGAAGATTTGGCCAATGAAGCACGAGATTTGGCGGAAGAGGCAAGTGACGCTCTCTAATATGAATATAACCATCATTTCTCCAGGAAAATCCAAAGGATATCTTGGTGAGGATGTCGCATTGGAATATGCATCGAGAATATCGCATTACTCGCCGATAGAATGGAAGTTCATACCTGTTTCGGATATTAAGAACGAAGGCGAAAAAATACTCAAAGCAATTCCAGAAAAATCGTACGTCGTCGTTCTTGATGAAAAAGGCAAGCAGCTTACATCGCTGGGATTTTCAGATTTTCTTGGCAAGAGACTTAATGAAAGCATAAAAAATCTAGTCTTTGTGATTGGTGGAGCATATGGAATTAGTGATCCGATAAAAGAAAAAGCTCAATTCTCCTGGTCGCTATCCTCCCTCGTGTTTCCGCACGAACTCGTCAGAAGCATTCTTGCTGAGCAGATATACAGGGGTTTTAGCATACTAAGGGGCGAAAGATATCATCATGAGTAAAAGAAAAAAAGACGGAAAAAGGGACGGTAGCGCGCTTTTGCGCGATGTGGTCATGATCGCTTTCGGAATAGCGATCGCTGTCATTCTTTCTAGGGTTGGGGCGATTGATTTCGCTGTCTATGCTCTCGAGGATTACTACATTTTCGCGAGTTTCATCGCAGGAATATTCTTTACCTCGGCTTTTACGCTCGCCCCATCGTCGGTTGCCCTTGTTCATATCGCGCAGAATTCCCCGATTCACGGAGTCGCACTATGGGGAGGGCTCGGAGCGATGTGTGGAGACCTAATCCTTTTTTTCTTTATCAGGGATCGTTTCGCTAGTGATCTAATGAGAGCTGTGAAGCCGTCGACAGTAAGGCATATTCTCAAATCCCTTCATTTTGGTTTCCTAAGATGGCTCTCGCCGCTTCTGGGTGCGCTGATTATTGCCTCGCCGCTGCCTGATGAGTTTGGCATAACCCTCTTGGGAATGTCGAAGGTCCGCCTTATCGTACTAATCCCGGTCGCTTTAGCGATGAACATGCTTGGCATCTATCTTTTGATTGAATTCTCGCATCTGCTATAATGCTCCAGTAACTAATCAAATGAACATGAAACGAATATTCACATGGGGAGGATTTATTGTTGTCATAGGACTTATCGTCTGGGGAATGGTTGCGGCCTCCAATAAGGCTGAGAGGGAAAGCGCAGGAGTCGCCGCAGTCGATCAGGTAACTGATACTGATTGGGTAAAGGGTGCAGCAACATCGTCTCTTGTAACCATAATCGAATACAGCGACTTCCAGTGCCCAGCATGTGCCGCATATTTTCCCGTCATGGAAAAGCTTGTCGCTGAAAATCCCTTCGTGCGTTTCGTATACCGACATTTTCCGCTGCCGCAGCACGGCAATGCGATACCAGCTTCAGAGGCTGCTGAAGCTGCAGGAAATCAGGGCAAGTTCTGGGAGATGTACGGAATGATTTTTGAGACGCAGACAGAGTGGGAATCAGTGACTGACATAAAACCGGTCTTTTCTGGATATGCCAAGAAGCTTGGTCTTGATATGGCAAAATACGCTGAGGATGTTGACTCAAAGGAAGTTAGTGATGCAATTGATGCCGATATCAAAAGCGGACTAAAGGCAGGGATTAACAGCACGCCGACATTTTATGTTAACGGTAAAAAAATAAGCAATCCTCAAGGATATGAAGAATTTAAGAAAATTATTGACGACGCCGCTGCAGCCGCAACGAATTCCTAAGTGGATTCCGATAGCTTTGCTTGTGCTAGCGCTTATCGGCTTTGCCGATGCGACATATCTGACTATCGAGCACTACAAAAACGAAATCCCGCCGTGCACTATCGGGGGATGCGAGTCCGTTTTGACAAGTCAGTATGCGCAAATATTTGGCATTCCCGTTTCGTTAATCGGGTCTTTGAACTACCTCGTCTTTGTTGTCTTGCTTATGCTTTACCTTGACACAAAAAAGGAGATTTTCCTGAGGATACCGGCGCTTCTGTCGGTTTTTGGCGCTCTAGCCTCGCTCGCTTTCATGTATATCATGGTTTTTGCCATCAAAGCGTTCTGTCAGTATTGCGTCGTTTCTGCGGTGATCTCACTTTCTATTTTTTCTGTGTCGTTGTGGCTTGTGTTGAGGTCGCAGAACTTGTTGCAGTCAACTCAGGAATGATTTTCCTTATATCCTCAACGCTTTGGAATTTCGTATAAGTTTTTCCCTCTATGACTATAGCTGGCAGCTGATCCTTCGGTATTTTGCTGATAGTAGTAAGCGTCCTGATCGCATTCAAATCGAGGTCGTAGTCGAAGCTGTATATCCTTAGAAGGGGATAGTCGCTTCGCAGTTTCGTGAGCACATAACCCTGCTTCGCACAGTCTTCGCAGCCTTCGTCGTTGGTGTAAAAATAAAGTATCGAAATCGGATTGACATCACACCTTTTGTCGACTTTCTTCATGACGAGGTAGTCCTTTATCTCAAGGAGGGAATAATATTTCTTGAGCGTTATCACGTCATCATCATCTATACCGCGCTGATTTTCAGCGTATGAGAGCCTGTCGGCAAGCGCATTGATCTCGTCGGACAGCACTGGGTTGGCGAGGGAGGCGCATGAGGATTCCTGAAAAAGCTCGAATTGGGTCTCGAGAGACAGGATGTCTATGGAAATCTTGTCCGCAGTCGTCTTTATGACCTCATATCTCTTATCATTTAGATAATTGCTCACGATAAAAGCTACTGCGAATATTCCAGCAGTAATCAGGAAGACGATGATGTATTTTTTCTTTGAAACCATAAGGTTCTAGGTTTTGCGTTACCTCCAGGAGACGGCTTTCGAGGCAATCGTATTCCATGAAGCCTTTGCGAGCCATAATGGCGCGATGAAGCCGTATAGCGTGATGAAGTATACGATGTCTCGAGTGATTTTCGTTTTACCTTCAGCCATCCTCCAAGCCAAGAGAATGATGCTAAAGCTACTGCATAACATGATAAAGGTCAATAAAGCGATCGAGCTTGTGTTAAGGAAGAAAACATCGAAGGAAAACCAATCGAATGTCACTCCCGCAACCATATACCTCTGGATATTTTCAACAACATAGGACGAAAAGTGATAAAGGCTGTTTCCGATGATCAGGAAGGCGGTGATTACCGAGATGATGGCGAAGGGTAGGGTGAGTGTTCCTATATTTCCATATTTCTTGTTGAAGAACATATGTTTGTAATCTATGGCATTCTTCAAGAAGCCGTATGTCCAGCGCACCCTTTGCTTATAGAGCTTCCTGAATGTCGGCGGAGTAATGGTGTAGACGAACCCTTGGGGGCAGTTGGCGATCCTGTAATGATGGTTCTGTATTCTGAAGGCTATCTCCATGTCTTCGGTGTTATGCGCGTGCCGGAAGTACCCGATTTCCTTGAAGACGGATTTTTTGAAGAGCGAAAATGGTCCAGGCGTCACGTGTATCGCGTCAAGCTTGCCCATGATCTTCTTGAGCAGGATGCCGATGTTGTATTCTGCATTCTGGATCTTCTGAAGCAGCGTTTTGGGGTCATGAACTTTCATTGCCGGAGTCACAGCAACCACTTTATCTTGCAAGAAATAAGGAAGCATTTTTAAGAGAGTTCCTGGGGCTACGGCAGAGTCGGCGTCGAGGCAACCGACTATTTCCGACTCGGACGCTCCTATGCCCTTATTCAGCGCGACATACTTCCCAGAGTTTTCCTGTCTGATGATGTGTATGTTGCCGAGATGAGCTATTTTCGATGCTTCCTGGTAGGTTGAGTCAGTGCTGCCGTCGTCAACGATGGTGATGAAAAGCTTTTCTTTTGGATAATCAAGGGCCAGCAGGGAGAGAACGGTCTTTGTCACGGTCTTTGCTTCGTTGAAACATGGAACAATTATCGTGACTGTCGGTTCGTATTTCTTTTTTCCGAGAGGGCTATTTTCTTCTTCTTTTTCAAAAAAGGTCACCAAAAGAAAGATTTGGTAATACAGGCCGAAAAAAAGCGCTATGTAAAGTATGGTTGAGGAGTAAAATGCCATATTCGTATGGAAACTATAGCCCAAACGTGTATAAATAACAATATATGTGCTACGATTTGAAGCACTATGAAAGGCTATAAATTGATAGATTCTGGCGACGGCGAAAAGCTTGAGAGATTCGGCTCGACGGTGCTTGCACGTCCTGATCCGCAAGCCCTATGGAGGAAACATCTACCTGAAAGTCAGTGGAAAGCCGCCGATGGTTACTTTACGCGTACAGAGGCAGGAGGAGATTGGAAATACAAGAAGGAAAAGCCTGATAAGTGGCAGATCGAGCATGGCGGACTGAAATTCTGGATAAAGCCGACGGCATTCAAGCATACAGGAATCTTTCCGGAACAGGCGGTGAATTGGGATTGGATGAGAGATGTTCTGAAAGGAAATGAGGGGGCCGATGTTCTCAATCTCTTTGGGTATACGGGAGGTGCATCGCTTGCCTGCGCACAAGTAGGAGCAAAAGTCGTTCATATCGACGGTTCGAAATCAGCTATCGCTTGGGCGAGAGAAAATGCAGAATTGTCTGGTCTTGTCGATAAGCCCATTCGTTGGATTCTCGAGGATGCGCGAATATTTGTTGGACGGGAAGTGAAGCGAGGAAACAAATATGATGGAATTATCATGGACCCTCCGGCTTTCGGCCACGGGGCGAATAAGGAAGTTTGGAAAATTGAAGAGGATTTTTTGCCGTTAGTTGAGGATTGCATAAAACTTTTGAAAGACAAGCCGTTATTTTTTATCATAAATGGATATTCCGCAGGCTACTCTGCGATTGCTTATAGGAACGTGCTTCAGGTTCTCGTCGAAAAATTCGGAGGGTCTATCGAGATAGGGGAACTGACTCTTGAGGAAACAGTAACAAAAAGACTTCTGCCATGCGGAATTTTCGCGAGGTGGAGGAGGTAAAATTTTGGTATTGACATACCCTCATAAAAGGTGTATAATACAACCCAGGTACAGCTATTTGAAACAAGGGCACACAATACCCTCAACCTAGCCTATTGCTACTTTGATGTTTCTCTACTTACCGAATGAAAGAAAATTGACCATGAATGCCATGCTCAAACAAGCGCTCCGCAAAATTCGCGGACCGATCACTCAACTGGAAACAAATATCATCTGCGGTGAAAACGGCGAAGAAGTTCTCCGCGAACTCAACAGATTCAATCGCAGGGAAACCTGCTGGGAAAAGCCGACGAAGAACGCGAAAGCCCTGGCGTTGGAAGTTCACAGCATCGTCGCTGTCATTATGGCTTGCGTAGCGATCAATATCGCAACTCCTGCCGTAGTCGCATGCAACACCGCTGACTGCTTCACTGATGCGAACGTCTTCAATCGCGATGGCGATCTGGATCGCTGGCTGACCAAAAGTCTTCCGGCAACTGAAGGCGGTGAAACGAAAGTCATGAAGCTCGTGAGAGCAAATATGATGTTTAGACACATGGCACAGGGCGTGCTGAACGAAACCTCAGACGACCTATCTGTGCTTGGCAAGAAGCTCATCGAAACTGGCAGGACGTACAACCCTAAGCAAGTTGAGGAGCTTGTCCTGCGGTTCCACAAGGGCGACAAGTCTGTTGGTTTACTGGACAATGGCTATGCCAATCTGTTCTTCACCCATGACGACAAGGGAAATGTGTTTGTCCTCGGCGTCCACTGGGGTGACAGTCGGTGGCGCGTCTACGTCAGCAGGTTCGCATACGACCGTGAGTGGTTTGCTGACCGCCAGCTCTTCCTTCGCAACTGAAACTTGGAAACTGTGTCTCTTTGACACCCACCCGCAACACAATGTTGCGGGTGTTTTCTATAAAAAAATAATGTAAAATATATTTGCACTTTCCAAATCATCGAGTCCTGCGAACGTCTACCAAAAGGTGGATAGTTAAAAGCTTTAAAATAGCTATCGATAATTGCCAAGTAAGTTCATATAAAGGACTTTTAAAATATGGAAATACTCATAAACTCAAAAAAAAGTTAAAAATCGAATAAAATTATTTAAAAACAAAAAACCGCACTCTCATGCGGGTTCTTGCAAAGTTTACCATCGTGGTTACCTCCCTTCGTCAGTAAGGTAAGTCTACCAAATTCATTTTTCTGAGTCAAGTTTTATCCGAGATAATTATTTACCCCTGTGGACCTGACGGGAGTCGAACCCGCAAACCTTCCCTGACGAAAGGAGGTTCTAAACCACTTAGCAGGCCCACAGGAAAAAATAATCATCCATTAACTATCCTAACAAAGCGAAATGAAGGAACGATGAATTTTTTGCAAAAAAGATGAAATCAATCACCTCAACACAGAATAGAAGTTATGAAAAATCTATGGTAAGTTGATAAAATAATATGCAACCTCCAAAAGTCCTCTACGAAGACAATCACCTCATAGCAGTCTACAAGCCTGCGGGAATTCTCGTGCAAGGCGATAAGTCGGGAGATAGTTCATTGCTTGATGAAGTGAAAGCTTTCATCAAGAACAAATACCAGAAGCCTGGGAATGTTTTTCTTGGACTCATTCATCGCCTTGATAGAAATGTCGATGGCGTAGTACTTTTCGCAAAGACTTCCAAAGGCGCATCCCGCGTTTCTGAACAATTTCACAATCACACGATTAAAAAGGTTTACCACGCCTGGGTTCATGGAATCGTAAAGGAAAAAGCCGGAACTCTGGTGAATTTCCTTAAGCATGATGAGAATCAGAATTTTGCTGGGGTTTTTGATACAGAGACAAAAGGAGCTGACCGTGCAGAACTTTCATATGAGCTGATCAAAACCGAAGGAGATTTTTCTCTCTTGAAAATAATTCTGAAAACTGGACGGCATCATCAGATTCGGGCGCAGCTTTCGCATACGGGTCATCCTATAGTGGGGGACAGCAAATACGGATCGACAGTGCGCTTGTTGGACCAGAAGATTGCACTGACTGCCACAGAACTTTCTTTTGAGACCGCGACGACCAGGGAACAGAAGACAGTTGCCCTAGAAATTCCTGAAAAATCGTGGTAGTCTTTGCCTACTATGATACTTCTCGATGGTAAGACAGCTCGCGCACACTATTCATCTCTTCTTGAAAAAAGAATCAAGGAACTTTCTTTTGTCCCATGCCTAGTAATACTGCAGGTCGGTAACAGGACGGATTCTGATTCATATATTAAAGCGAAGAAATTGTTTGCGCAGAAGATTGGCGTGAAAGAAATACATGTAAATTTTGATGAGAAAATAGGTCAGGAAGAACTCATTGAAGTAATAAAGAAATATAATGAAGATAAGAGTGTGCATGGAATTATTGTTCAACTCCCGTTGCCGCCACAAATTAATTCTGAAACCGTACTTAATTTGATTGATCCCAAAAAGGATATTGACGGGCTGAACTGCGATACGAAATTTCTTCCAGCAACTGCCCGTGGCATCAAAGAGCTCATTGAATTTTACAAAATCAGTCTTACTGGAAAAAAAGTCACTGTGCTTGGCCGTTCTAAGCTTGTCGGCGAGCCTGTCGCAAAGATGTGTCAGGAAGAAGGCGCAATCGTGACGGTTTGCCACAGCAAGACAGAGAATATTCCCGAAAAATGCAGAAATGCCGACGTTTTGATTGTCGCTATAGGCGAGCCGAACTTTATCGGGAAGGAATGCATCAAAGTAGGGCAGGTTGTAATAGATGTCGGAATCACACGTCATAGTGATGGTAAATTGGTTGGCGATGTTGATTTTAATGAAGTAAAGGATACCGTCCAAATGATCACTCCGGTTCCGGGCGGAGTAGGGCAGATGACGGTTCTGGCTCTTTTTGAAAACCTCATTGACGCGTGTTATAGTAATAAAAATGATTAACAGTTTAATAATTTAAAATATGAATTATCAAGAAAGGGTTTGGAAAGTCGGCGCGTGGGTAGGAACATTGCTCGCAATTTTCCTTGCTGTGCTTATCGTGAAGCAGTTTATTTCAATAAAATATGTCGGAAAGGAAACCCCGATCTATAACAGCATTTCAGTGAACGGAAAAGGCGAAGCCGTTTCGATTCCTGATATCGCGACATTCTCATTTGGCGTGAGCGAGAATGCGAAGACGGTTAAAGAGGCGCAGACGAAGGCGGCAGATAAGATCAATGCGGCGCTTGCGGCTGTACGAACAGGAGGGGTTGCAGAGAAGGATATCAAGACCCTTTCATATTCCATTGCTCCTCACTATGATTATCCTCAAGGCGTCTGTACGCAGTACGGTTGCCCGTCTGGGAAGCCCGTACTTGATGGATATGATGTGAATCAAGCTATTCAGGTCAAGGTCAGAGACCTTGCAAAGGCAGGAGAGTTGTTCGATACCCTTGGAGCGACAGGAATAAAGACAGTCGACGGCCTCTCATTCGCAATTGACGATATTGATTCTGTAAAAGCCGAAGCTCGCGCTGAAGCTATTGCGAACGCAAAGGAAAAGGCTGAAAAGATCGCAAAGGATCTTGGCGTAAAGCTTGTTAAGATCACAAGCTTCTACGATTCAAGCGATGATGGCTATTATCCTTACGCTCGCGAGGGTGCGATGGGCGGCGACATGATGTCTGTAAAGGCTTCAGTAGCACCAGAGATTCCAAAGGGCGAACAGAAGGTTACGGCTACGGTGTCTATCACTTACGAGATCAGATAGTCAGCGGCTTGACGAAAAACTCCGAAAGAGGTAGTATTCAACCACTACCCCCTTCGGGGTTTTTTAATACAGAAACTAATCAAAAGACTATGAAAATCACAGAATACATCAAGGATACGAAGACAGAAATGTCTCATGTGACGTGGCCGAGCAGAAAGCAGGCCGTCCTGTTTTCAGCCGCGGTAGTAATCGTCTCTGTCGCGACCGCCGCCTTTCTTGGTTTTTTCGATTATATCTTCTCACGACTTCTTACGCTTTTCGTTTAATAAATTTATCTAAAATATTACTATGTCAAAACAGCAAGTCGGCGGTGAAAGGAATTGGTACGCGATACATACCTACGCTGGGTACGAGAATGCCGTAGCTCGAAATCTCAAGCAGAGAATAGAATCACTTGGAATGGAGGACAGGATTTTCAATGTTCTCGTCCCGACTGAAAAGAAGATTAAGATCAAGGGAGGGAAGAGAGTGGAGGAAGAGGAGAAGATTTACCCAGGTTATGTTCTCGTTGACATGACGGTTACCGACGATTCATGGTATGTCGTTCGAAATACGCCTCGAGTCACTGGATTCGTCGGATCAGGAGTGTTTCCTGTTCCATTGGAAAAGAAGGAGGTTGATTCTCTATTCTCCCGAATGAATAAGGATGAGGTCAAGCACACAATCGATCTTGTAAAGGATGAGAATGTGAAGATTGTCGACGGACCGTTCAAGGATCTTGAAGGAAAGGTGAGCGAAGTCGATGATAGCCGAGGCAAGATTAAGGTGCTTGTCTCTATGTTCGGCCGAGAAACGCCCGTAGAGCTCGATTTCTTGCAAGTTAAGAAGATTTAAGGTAACATCCAATAACACTAAAAACAATGGCTAAAAAAGTAATCAAGAAAGTAAAAGTTATCGCTCCAGCTGGGAAGGCGACTCCTGCGCCACCGCTAGGTCCAACTCTAGGTCAGGCTGGCGTCAATATCGGTGATTTTACTAAGAAATTCAACGACGCCACGAAGACTATGATCGGAGACATGATCCCAGTCGTTATCACAGTATATGATGACCGAACATACGATTTCGTGCTCAAGACTCCTCCTGCAAGCTCGCTTATCCTGAAGGCGGTAGGAATCGAGAAGGGAGCAGGCAAGCACGCTGTAAAGCGAGCTGGTACCATCACAAAGGCTCAAGTTCGAGAGATTGCAGAACGAAAAATGCCTGACTTGAATGCAGGCACTATCGAAGCGGCAATCAAGATCATCGAAGGCTCCTGCCGATCGATGGGGGTTGATGTGAAGTAAATCCTAATCCGTAAGTTTCGGAGTTCCAGAATAATCAACAGAATATTCCAAGAGAAGCGCACCAGTACTTTCAGAAGTCTGGGCGCTTTTCAATTTCAGCGTATATCTCAAATCTTCGCTGAAGAGATTGATGCCTTTTCCGAAGACAAGCGGCTCGATGGTCAGGTAAATCGTATCTACGACTCCGGCCTTCATGAACATTCCATAAATCTGCGATCCGCCGCAGATGGCGACTTCCTTGAAGCCTCGCTCCTCGAGTTTTTTGAGAAGATCAAGAGGCTTGTCCTGCGTGACTTCGACACCCTCGAATTTCTGACTTTTTGAATAGACGATGTTGGTGCGTTCCTTGAGAGGGGTACCGATGGTTTTGTAGGTAGCAGAACCCATCACGACGACTCCTGCACGTTTTGTGAGTTCGATAAAGCGCTTCTTGTCAGCCTTGCTGGTCCAGTTGAAAGGGCTGTGCTGGGCGTCTTTTGCGATGAATCCGTCGGCAGTAACCGCGGCGATGATGAAGGCTTTTATCATAGTACTTTATACTTTTCTTTTAATTCTTTTATTTGCCCATTTAGAATAAGTTCAGCCTCTTCTTTTTTTTCCAATCCGACGCCATCGATGATGTCTTTGCTATGGTACTTGCTCGTACGCTCAGGTGAAACTTTTTCTGTAAGCTCTTCAAACACAATCTGACAAAGCCTCTCGCCAGGGTATAGGCGCACCGTCTGGGAATGGGTATTATTTCTTATTGGCAAGATCAATTGGCCCTCATACCCAGCGTCTATTATTCCTGTAAGGTCTAACGACATCCCTTTTCTGTTTGTTGATGATCTAGGGTAAAGGACTGCCATGATGTCGGTTGGAAGTTTAATGCTTTCAAATGTAGCGACAAGGATATATTCGTTTGGTAGAAGATCAAAATACTGTCCCTGCTCCAACTCAATAACCTCAAAGAATTCATTATTTTTCTTGTCAAAATGGGTAATGTCGAGCGATTCTCGTCCACGAGGGGTAAGATGCCACATTTTTGGAATCATGAAAGTGAATCCCAGACGAAGGTCAACGGAATGCTCTTGTAATTGGAATTTGTCTATCTGCGGTTTGAATGAGATATCTCCAGACGCTATCTTTTCGAGTATTTGTTTTTTTGTTATGACGGCCATGGTTATACAGTTATTTTAAGTCCTGATATTGCTTCAAGCGGATCATATTGCTTTGCAAGATTATCAATGATTGCATCAGCAAGATCCTTATCCATTTTCTCTGCTCGTTCGAAAGCATTTTCTGGAAGTTCGAGCCTGATGGTAGGATGTTCATTATTCCTGCTTAAGATTTCCTTTGCACCATCGTAATGATTGTCATAGATGTGTGCGTTTGAAATTGAGTGAGAATAGATCCCAGGTTTCACTCTGAGCTTCTGAGCAAGAATACACTGGAGAAGAGCAAATCCAGCAACGTCCGCTGGCATGCCTAGTATTATATCATTTGATCTTACAATGTTATGCAGGTGAAGCCTGCCGTTGATTATGTTGACCGTAAAGGTGTAAGGACAAGGGACATTTTTCCTTTTTACTAGTGAGAGACCGTCTTGCGCAGGATCCCAAGTTACGACAACGCCATGTCTTGAGCTCGGTTCTTTTTGTAGGAGATCAATCAGGAGTGCAAGTTGGTCTCTACCAAAATGCTTTCTCCATCTGTATCCGTAAGCAACGGTTACTACATCGCCAGGATTCGTAAAATAATCCCATATTTTCGTATAGTCGCGCAAAAATATTTCCGGTTTTCGCGCACCTGAGATAAACCAAATCTGCTCTGAGACAAAAAGTTTGATTGGTATTTTTCTTAATGTTAGAAGGGGGAAACCGTCTTTTTCTATATCAATAGAAAAATGCATTCCAGGAATTGCTTTTGTTGTGTAGGTTGGTCGTGCGCTGTCAGCTTGCTTGCTTTTATTGAGCTCTTCTTCTCCTCTGGTCATTATCTGGCGTACAAGATTTTGGTATATTTGGTCGAACTTTGTCATTGTGAGCTTATTATATATAATGTTGTTACAATACTCCAATGAACAATCGTTACCCCTATCTGCCAGAAAGAAGGACTATAAAATACGTTACAATTTCAGATCCTTTTATGATTGAGGCTATGAAAATGAGGCAGAATTTTTCTACTGATTTTTATCACCCAACGGGAGCGGTTGCGGTATTTGACGGCAAGATCATTGGAAGGGGGGCGAATCAGTCAGCACTTAAAAATAAGAAACTAATAGAGATTCATAAGAGAGGCTTTTGTGTTAGAAGACTTTTAAAAATTCCTTCTGGCCAAAAATACTGGCTCTGTCCTGGCTGTTCATCATGCCGACACCATGCCGAGACGAGAGCGGCAAAAGATGCCGTCAGCAAAAACGGAAACGCAAAAGGAGCAGATCTTTATCTTTATGGCCACTGGTGGTGCTGTAAGCCTTGCTGGGACGAAATGATCGCAGCTGGAATTCGAGATGTGTATCTTGTTGATACTGCTGAGCAATTATTTAAGAAATAGCATGAAACTTAAGATTAAAAAAATTCATCCAGATGCAATAATTCCAAAGCATGCTCATGCAACAGACGCGGGAATGGATTTGTTTGCGATTGATGCATTTGAAATGGCTCCGAATGAAAGAAAATCAATTTCAATAGGAATCGCTATAGAGATTCCAGACGGCTATGTCGGTTTGATTTGGGATAAGAGCGGTCTTTCACATAAATACGGAATAAAAACTTTTGGAGGCGTTATCGATTCTGGGTATAGGGGCGAGCTTCATGTTGGACTTATGAATCTTGCTAATGAAAGTTTTAAATTTGAGAAAGGTCACAAGGTTGCCCAGCTACTTATTCAGAAAGTGGAGAGTGTTCAATTTGAAGAGGTTGGTGAACTGAACCAGACTGATCGTGGTTCTGGAGGATTTGGAAGTACAGGAAAATAAATATGAAAAAGAAAAAAATCTATATCGGCTGTGCGCTCAGCAGTTTATCCTTAGAAGACAGAACTAATCTTCTTGAAAATATCTCTAAGCTTAAGGAAAAGATAAAGGATTCTTTTGAAATTCTTGAATTTTTTTGGGTAAGAATGGACCCATCAAAAGCAACGCCTGAAGAAGTTTATAGGGTAGATATCGAGGAGTGCGTCATGGTGGCAGACTGCATGTTGGCAATTTGTGACTATCCTTCTCTTGGTCTTGGCTACGAAATGGCAACCGCTATAGAAAAAAGAGGCATACCTGTACTTGCTGTTGCGCATAAAAACAGCATGGTCAGCAAGCTTATTACTGGAGTAAATCATAAGAATTTTAAATTCGTAAGATACGACTCATTTGATGAGGTGTTTCAAAAAGTTATACAATTACTTCAATGATGCAAAACCTCAAGCCGAAATTCATAGTGATCGAAGGAGGAGAAGGATCTGGAAAATCCAGCATGCTGATGCGACTCAAGGAAAGGCTTGGTGATTCAATCATGACAACGCGAGAACCTGGAGGAACCCCCTACGCAGAGGTCATTCGTGAAGCGACGCTCAAGAATCCTTTGGCAAAGACCGCTCCTGTCGAGACGACGCTCTGCCTTATGTTCGCAGCCCGTTATGATAACAGCGAAAATATGATCAGGCCAGCCTTGAAAAAAGGCACCACAATCATTACTGATAGATTTGATGCGTCTTCGTACGCTTATCAGGTTCATGCACAGTCGAAAGGCAAGCTAGAAAAGCTTTTCTGGGATCTCAGAGATCATCTGTCAGTCAAACCAGACCTCTATATATTTTTTGATGTTGAGCCGAAAGAAGGGGTGAGAAGGGCAAATTCGAGAAACCAATCGTTGCTTCAAGGAAAGCAATATGATCATTTTGATGACCGTGAAATAGATTTTCATACGTTGGTACGCGAGGGATATCTTAAATTTTTTCAGAAAGTGCCGCATAAGATCATAGATGCAAACCAGTCTTTTGAAAAAGTCGAAAAGGATTTTGCAGATTTAATTAATTCAATCATATGAAAATAACAACGCTTTGTTTCCTGCAAACTGAGACGGATCTACTGCTCGCCATGAAAAAGAGGGGATTTGGCGAGGGAAGGATGAATGGGGTTGGAGGCAAAGTACAGGGAGATGAAACTCCAGAGCAAGCTATTGTCAGGGAGGCATTTGAGGAAATCGAAGTGACCCTTGAAGAAGACAAGCTCGAGAAAGTTGCCATCTTGCATTTCAGTTTTGATACGAAGCCGGAGTGGAATCAGGAATGCCATGTCTATCTCACATCCGAATGGGAAGGAGAGCCGACAGAAACAGAAGAGATGAGGCCAGAATGGTGCTCTAAAGACGCTTTGCCTTTCGACAAGATGTGGCCTGATGATGTGCATTGGCTGCCGAAGGTTTTGGCTGGCGAAAAAGTCCGATGCCACTTTGCATTCAATAATGATGACTCATTAAGGAAGGACTTTGCAATTGAACCGCTTGTGGAATAAGATAAGCCCATGAAAGACATACAGATCAAGAAGCTACTAGATGCTGAAAAGAAGAGGCAGAAGAAAGTCATCAATCTTATCGCCTCAGAAAACTACGTATCGAAGGACGTCCTTGAGGCGCTCGGCTCCGAGCTCACGAACAAATACGCTGAAGGCTACCCAGGCAAGCGCTACTATGGTGGAAACGAAGTTGTCGATAAAGTAGAATCTCTTGCAATTGAGAGAGCTTTGAAGCTTTTTGGCCTAAAAGAAACCGAATGGAATGTGAATGTGCAGGCGCTTTCTGGGTCCCCAGCAAACTTGGCAGTATATGTCGCCCTCGTACCGCAAGGAGGAAAAATCATGGGCATGTCTCTTGATCAGGGAGGACATCTCACGCATGGCCACAAAGTCTCAGCTACAGGAAAATTTTGGACTCAAGTACCGTATGGAGTGAACAAGCTTACCGAAGTCCTTGATTATAATGAGTTAAAAGAAATCGCGATACGAGAAAAACCAGCGATTATAGTTGGAGGATATACTGCATATCCGCGACAGATTGATTTCAAGAAATTGCGAGAAGCGGCCGATGTGAGTGGGGCATTGCTTATGATAGATATGTCTCATATTGCAGGACTTATTGCGGGAAGGGAATATCCTTCGCCATTTGAGTATGCGGATATTGTCACTACGACCGTTCACAAGACTCTCCGTGGCCCACGAAGCGCTATTATTTTTTCAAAGGCAGATACCAGAGAACTCGGAAAGAAAATAGATCGCGCTGTTTTTCCTGGACTTCAGGGAGGTCCGCATGAAAACCAAATTGCCGCTGTGGCAGTCGCTCTAAAAGAAGCAGCCGCCCCCGCTTTTAAAAAATATGCTTCTCAGATAAAGAAAAATGCAAAGACGCTTGCAAATGAGCTCGACAAGAAAGGCTGGAAAATAATTTCAGGAGGTACTGACAGTCATCTTGTTCTTGTCGATACATGGATGGAAGGAAAAGGAATTTCTGGAAAGGATGCAAGTGATAGGCTTGAGAAAGAGGGGATAATCGTGAATAAGAATGCGATACCTTTTGATACCCGACCGCCCGCTGATCCTTCAGGTATCAGGCTCGGAACCGCAGCAGAAACGACTCGAGGCAAGAAGGAAAAAGACATGAAAAAAATCGCTGAACGGATCGATGCGATTTTGAGGAAATAGAAAAGGCTCGTACCCTGTGCTGCCCCCACAGCTACAGACTACGAGCCCAAACGCACGGTTGAGGAACTTGCGCGTTTCCACCCCGTGTTGAATATAACAGATATATAGAAAAAGTCAACTTTCTCGCTAGAAGCAGCCTTTTAGTGCTAGAATTGAGCCATGAATAAGGTTATTATCGAATTGCTAGCAAAAGCGGCTCAAAAGATTGGCATTGCTGACCCATCCATTCGTCTTGAACACCCAGAAGACATGTCTCACGGCGATTTTTCATCGAATGTTGCCATGATGCATTCGAAATCCCTGAAGATCTCACCCAAGATTCTTGCAGAAAAGATCGTTGATGAGTGCAAAAAGAATCTTCCTGCAGACATAGCCTCGATAGAGATTGCCGGTCAAGGTTTCATTAATTTCAAAGTCGTGGATTCGTATTTTTCAAAAGAAATACTTAGGATTTCAAAAGATGCCGAAAATTTTGGGAAGCTTTCAATTGACAAGGGGAAGGAGATCATGGTCGAACACACCGACCCGAATCCTTTCAAGATTTTCCATATCGGTCACCTCATGGCAAATACGATCGGAGAATCGATCTCGCGTCTTGTCGAATTTTCAGGGGCGAAAGTCATCCGTGCCTGCTATCAGGGCGATGTCGGGCTTCATGTTGCAAAGACTATCTGGGCGATTCAGAAGGACGGCAGCTATAAGGACGATATTAAATATCTTGGAGACAGATATGTCTTCGGTTCCGCCCAATATGAATCTGATGAGATTGCAAAAAAAGAGATTGCCGACGTGAACAAGAAAGTTTTTGAAAAATCAGATCCTGAAATCAACAAGATATACGATGCCGGGAGGAAATTAAGCCTTGAATATTTCGATTCTGTCTACAAGAGGCTCGGAACCAGGTTCGATGAATTCTTTTTTGAAAGCCAGGTCGCTGATGATGGAATAAAAATCGTAAGGGAATTCCTCAAGGAGGGAGTCTTTGAGGAGAGCGAGGGCGCAGTCGTTTTTCCTGGAGAAAAATACGGGGAACATACGCGAGTCTTCATCAATTCTCAAGGCTTGCCGACGTACGAGGCAAAGGAGCTCGGGCTTACGGATTTGAAGTTTAAAAAGTATCCTGATATGACAGAATCAATCGTTATTACCGCAAATGAGCAGAATGCATATTTCAAAGTCCTTCTCGTTACGATAAAGGCGATTTTTCCTGAAAAAGCTGAAAAAATGAAGCATCTCAGCCATGGAATTCTTCGCCCATCGACTGGAAAAATGTCTTCACGTAAAGGAAACATCGTGGCTGCAGAAACGCTTATTGGAGAATTCGAATCACTCGTCGATGAGAAGATAAGCGATAGGGAATTTACCGATGCGGAAAAAATGGAAATTCGCAAGGAAGTTGCCGTCGCTGGACTCAAATACACTATCCTCCGTCAAGCTATTGGCGGCGATGTAATTTATGATCCGACCAAAGCCCTTTCGTTCGAGGGTGATTCCGGTCCCTACCTCCAATACGCTGTCGTCCGTGCTCGAGCGGTTCTCGCAAAAGCTGGCGGCGTGAAGGAGGTTACAACATTACCAGAAAAAGTAGAGACACTTGAGAAGCTTGTCTTGAGATTCCCAGAAGTTGTCGAAAGAGCGCGGACAGAGTATGCTCCGCATCATATTGTGACGTATTTGATCGAGCTTTCTTCCGCCTTTAATTCATACTATGCGAACAACCAGATCATCAGCGAGAGCGACGCAGTATCTACATACCGTGTCGCACTTACAAAAGTTTTTTCAGATGTCATGACGAATGGGCTTTGGGTTCTTGGCATACAAATTCCGAAAAGGATGTAGAGATGAAAAAAAGGTTAGAAAGTGATAACATGGTCTCATGTCTGAAGAAAAACCTTTAGAGAAACCCCCTAAGAGCAAAGTAGCAGAAACGGAAGAAAAGATACTAGCTTTCTGGGAAAAGAATAGCATTTTCAAGAAAACCCTTGCGCAAGAAGCACCCGATAGAGAATACCGGGGCGATTTTGTATTCTATGACGGGCCTCCGTTCGCTACTGGCGAGCCGCACTATGGACACGTCGTACCCGGAACCATAAAGGACATCATTCCACGCTACAAGACCATGCAGGGCTATAAGGTCCGTCGACGATGGGGATGGGACTGCCACGGATTGCCAGTAGAAAATATTATTGAAAAAGAACTTGGTCTTGCTTCAAAAAAAGATATTGTTGACTACGGTGTTGGAAAGTTCAATGCGATGGCGAAGGGAAGCGTCATGCGCTATGCGGATGATTGGAGAAAAATCATTCCTCGACTTGGACGATGGGTTGATATGGAGGACGATTACCGTACGATGGATGCGACATACACCGAGTCTGTCTGGTGGGCATTTTCTCAGCTCCACAAGAAAGGCTTGATCTACGAAGGTTTCAAGTCAATGAATCTCTGTCCTCGATGCGAGACGACGCTCTCAAACTTCGAGGTCAGCCAGGGCTACAAGGACATCACAGATATTTCCGTGTATGTTAAGTTCAAGTTATCTGATGCGCCGGATACTTTTTTTCTCGCATGGACGACGACGCCTTGGACGCTTCCAGGAAATGTCGCGCTTGCGATAAATCCAGAAATTGAATATGTAAAAATAAAAATATTCAAAGGAGTTGATGCACAAGGTAAAACATTTGAAGAATCTTTTGAGGCAAATAAATCTTTTCCAACAGAACTTGAATTAATTAAGGAAGAATATATTTTAGCAAAGTCTAGATTGTCAGTGCTTAAAGATACAAAATATAAGATTGTGGAAACAGTTAAGGGCTCTGAACTCGTTGGAAAATCGTATGAACCAGTTTTTGATTATTATTCGAAAGACAAGAAGCTCAAAAACGCTGAGAACGGCTGGAAAGTCTATGGCGCTGAATTCGTGACTACAGAGGACGGATCCGGAATCGTGCATATCGCTCCGGCATTCGGTGCTGACGACTATGAGCTTTCATTGAAGCACAATCTCCCATTCGTTCAGCATGTCACGACAAGTGGTGTATTCAGGCCCGAAGTCACCGATTTTGCCGGACAGCTCGTAAAGCCAAAAGACACTCTGGAAGAAAAAGATGCCCACCAGAAAGCTGATGTCGAAATCATAAAGTATCTTGCAAAGAAAGAGAGGCTTTTTGCTAAAGAAAAATTAATCCACTCATATCCACACTGTTGGAGATGCGATACTCCGCTTCTGAATTACGCCTCTTCATCATGGTTCGTAAAAGTTACAGCATTGCGAGACAAGCTTGTAAATGAAAACAAGAAAGTTGAATGGGTTCCTGCTGAAATCGGAGAAGGTAGATTTGGAAATTGGCTGCTTGGCGCGCGGGACTGGGCGATTTCACGTTCACGCTTCTGGGGTGCCCCTCTTCCGGTCTGGAAAGATGACAAGACAGGGGAGTGCAAAGTTCTTGGTTCAGTTGAGGACCTCAAGAAACATAGCAAGGCAAAGAATACATACTATGTTTGCCGCCATGGGGAGGCGGAAAATAATGCCAAGATGATTATCAGTTCGTTGGCAGAAAATCCGCATCACCTCACTGACAAGGGAAAGAAACAAGCTGAGGATGCTGGGAAATGGCTTACAAGCAAAAAAATCGATCTTATTTTCACGTCTCCTTTTGTCAGGACGCGAGAGACCGCGGAGATAATCGCAAAGAAGATCGGAATCGATAAGAAAAAGATAATTTCTGAGCCGAAGATCTGCGAGATTAATACCGGAATATGGAATGGAAAAGGTTTCAATGATTTTATTTCGAGTTTTGGACACGAGAGCCGTTTTACGGAGACTCCCGAAGGCGGAGAAAACTACGCTGACATAAAGAAGCGCGTGGGGGATTTTCTTTACAGCCTTGAAAAGAAATATGAAGGCAAGAATATTCTTATCGTTTCTCATGATACGCCGCTCTTTCTTCTTGATGCCGCAGCGCAGGGACTCGATAGGGAGCAGTCGATTGCGCTTCGAGGCACCAGCGACCATTTCAATATAAACGCAAAGCCTCGTAAGCTTGATTTTTCTCCATTACCACACAATGACGAATATGAAGTTGAGCTTCACAGGCCGTTCATCGATGATATAGAACTTGTTTCTGAAAAGGGGAACAAGATGACACGCATCCCAGAGGTATTTGATTGTTGGTTCGAGTCTGGAGCAATGCCATTTGGCGAGGCTCATTATCCTTTTAGCAAAGACGATTTTAATCCTAAACCAGGACCGTTCAGCAAGATTCTTGGAAAGACAAAAGGCTACCCAGCAGATTTTATCGCAGAAGGACTAGATCAGACACGAGGATGGTTCTATTCTATGATCGTGCTCGGAGTCGCGCTGTTTGGAAAATCTCCTTACAAGAGGGTGGTCGTGAATGGACTTGTACTTGCGGAAGACGGACGAAAGATGTCGAAGCGCGAGAAGAATTATCCCGATCTTATGCTTATCGTGAACAAATACGGCGCAGATGCGCTCCGCTATTTCCTTATGTCATCGCCAATCGTGAAGGGGCAGGATTTCGCTTTCTCAGAAAAGGGGGTGGATGAAGTCGTAAAGAAGCACATCGGACGCCTCAATAACGTAGTCTCTTTCTATGAGATGTATGCACCAGCAGATGGAAAGCTTTCTGAAACAAAGAGTACGCACGTTCTCGATATCTGGATCATGACGAGGCTCGCAGAACTTGCAAAAGAAGTCACTGATGCGCTTGAAAAATATGAGATCGATCGAGCGGCAAGGCCATTTGCGCAGTTTATCGATGACCTTTCTACATGGTATCTCCGCCGTTCGCGAGATCGCTTCAAGGGTGAAAATGTCGCAGACAAGGAGATGGCGCTTTATACGACTCGAAATGTCCTGATTGATTTCGCAAAACTTATCGCGCCGCTCATGCCGTTTACTGCAGAGGATGTCTATTTGCGATTGAAAGGTCCTGAAGAGAGCGTACATCTCGAATCATGGCCATCATATCCTAAGGTTGATGAATCAGTCATCGCAAATATGCAGAAAGTTCGCACGTTTGCATCGCTTGGCCTTGAGGCACGCATGAAGGAGAAAATAAATGTCCGGCAGCCGCTTACAAAGCTTGCGATAAAGGCGACGTTGCCGACAGCGCTTGCAGATCTAGTCAAGGACGAAGTTAACGTAAAAGAAATTCTTCAGAATCCTTCGCTTAACGAAGAGGTGATTCTCGACGTCGCACTTACGCCAGAATTGAAAGAGGAGGGAACTGTGCGGGAGCTTATCCGAGCTATTCAGGATTTGAGAAAAGAAAAAGGCCTTACAATACAAGATCGGGCGATTTTGACTGTCGATACGGACGCTGTGCTCGCAGATATAATTGAAAAAAATAAAAGCGCTCTCTCAAGCGCAACGGGGTTGAAGGATATTGTTTTAAAATCGATTGAAGGAGAGTCAACTGCTATAGGGGAATTCTCTGCGAAGTTGGATATTGAGAAATAAAAAAGGGGCGTGCGTCGACTTGAAGTCAACGACACGCCCACAAACCGGTCGAACAATCCACCTCGAGCAAATATATTGGTGGTCGCCTCATCATCGCTGCAGACGTGATGCGTTTCAATCCTCCCTGCGCCGTTGCATAGAAGGGAAACGGGCTATGAGCGTGGTTGGACCGAAGTCCGGCAAAGTCCACCCTCATCCTTAGTAGCCATTTTCGGTCGGCGCGTTGAAATGTCCGCCGCGCGCCGATTGTTGTCAAAATTCCTCATTTTCTACCGTACAACGCACTGCTGAGGACACACTGCGTCGTAAGCGGATTGTAACTGTCCAACCGCACCAGGCCATATGGTAACATTCTTAAATCTATTTGTCAAGCATCCCTTAATTACTTCAAATGACTTACAATAAGAAGGCTTAAATAAAGCGTTTTCCATGCACCACATCTACACAACACCCGCTTTCATCATTCACAGCTCTCCGCATGGGGAAGCGGGGAAATTCTTGTTGCTTTTTACCAAGGATTTCGGGATGATCGGCGCTACTGCGCAGGGAATACGGCTCGGAACGTCGAAGCTCCGCTACCACATGCAGGATTTTAATTTTTCGAATGTTTCCGTCGTGCGCGGAAAGGAGGTCTGGAGAGTTACTGGCGCACACGAGCTTGAACATGCCCCAAGCACGCTCGTTCATTTGAAAATACTTAAATTGTTGAAGCGGCTCCTGCAGGGAGAGGATAAAAACGAGAGACTTTTCGAGATTTTGAAAGAATTGTATCGGACGGATGTGAAAGAAGAGGATTTCGAATGCATAGAATGCCTGACAGTGCTGAGAATCCTTAATGTGCTTGGGTATATCAGGCCAATCGATCGGCTTGCAGTGTTTTTAAATGGCAATTCAATTGATCGGGACATTATCGGTGTCTCCAGGAAGTTCAAGTCAGATATGCTGAAGGCCATAAACCAAGCCTTGAAAGAGAGCCATCTCTAGTTTGCCTTGTGATATAATATCCTGATGAATCAAGAGGATAAAAGTAAGATTGAAGAGCTTAAAAAATCGCTTTATTCTAGGAATACGCCCGACATTCGCACGCATCGTCGCCTTCGCTTCCAGAAGCAGGAGTCCAATATCATCACTGATTGGGAACATCCTCAGGAAATAGAGGAAGATATCGAGCTCAATAAGCGCTATAAGGATACATCCATGTCATTTTTTACGAAAATACTAATCGGCTCAATATTTTTTTTCCTTGCTGCGCTTGGCATCGGAGCCTATCTTGTTTTCAACGGCTCTAACATCGTCTCTGCGAATAATGTTGACATCACGATTAACGGCCCAGTATCCGTAGCTGGCGGCGAACCGGTTTCTTTCGAAGTTCAGATATCTAATCAAAATAATATCAAGCTTCAGACGGTCGATCTTTCTGTCGATTTTCCTGCTGGCACGACGGATGCCGATGACAGCCTGAAGGAACTCAAGAATTTCCGGGAACTCATTCCTGATATCGAATCCGGAGGAGTAGGGCAGAAGACGATAAGGGCCATCGTCTATGGAGAAGAAAACAGCAAGAAAGAGATCAAGGTTTCAATCGAATACCGCGTTAAGGGCTCGAATGCTATTTTCCAAAAAGAAAAGACTTTTGATCTGCTTGTAAGCTCATCCCCGATCACGCTGACAGTTTCTTCCTTCAAGGAGGTGAACTCCGGACAGGAATTCGAGATGGCGGTGACAATGAATTCGAATTCGAAAGAAGTCATTAAGAGCCTTCTTCTCAAGGCAGTCTATCCGTTCGGATTCACTTACACGTCCTCTGATTTGAAGCCTGTAGCCGATACGACGACCTGGAGAATCGGAGATATACCTCCGGGAGGCAAAAAGACGATAAAGATCAAGGGGAAGCTTGAAGGCCAGGATGATGAGGCTCGTGTTTTCAAATTCACCACTGGAGCCCAGAGCGTTCGCAATGACAAGTTTATCGGTACGGAATACATTTCGAGTTCGCAGGAAATCAGCATCCGCAAGCCGTTCATGAGCGTCGGCGTTTCCCTAGACGGTGATTCAGAGGTTCAGGAATATGTCGGTTCATTCAATAATCCGGTCAAAGTTGAGATTTCATATTTCAATAATCTCCCTACATCCATCATAGACGGGGAGATACACGTAAAGCTTTCCGGAACGTCTTTTGACAAGGTTTCGGTCGCTCCTGACCAGGGGCTTTATAAGTCAGCTGACAATGAGATCGTCTGGAATGCAATCACGACCAGAGCGCTCAAGGATATCGGTGCAGGGGAGAGCGGACGAGTCAGCTTTACCGTGACTCCGCGCGATTTGAGCACATCATTGAGGCCGATCACTAACCCTGATCTCAAGCTCGATATCAGCGTTAAGGGCAAAAGGAATTCAGAGAGTTCCGTGCCAGAAAGCATTACTTCAAGCGCAGCCCGCCGTATCAAGATAACTTCCAACATTTCCCTTGGAGGCCAAGTCGTTCGTTCAACAGGCCCCTTTGAGAATAGCGGACCTATTCCTCCTCGGGCAGAACAGCAAACGACATACACGGTCATTTGGACTGTGGATAACACCTCAAGCACCATAGCCAACGGACAGGTCCAATCAAGCCTTCCTCCATATATGAAATGGCTCGGCAAGACCGACCCTTCATCCGAAGATATAACTTACAATAAAGTCGACGGTACGATAGTTTGGAATGTTGGAAGCTTGAGCACATATACCAATGGCACGTCACGACGAAAGCAGGTCTCCTTCCAGGTGGGGCTTGTGCCGAGCGTGACGCAGGTAGGACAGACTCCCGTCATCGTAAACCAGTCGACATTCACGGCTCAGGATGACTTTACAGGCGAAACATTAAAGAGTAATCTAGGGACACTCAATACTCGATTCAGCGCTGACCAGACTTTCAACGAAGGCAATGAGAAAGTAACGAATTAATCCCAAATTATGGCAAAAACAGAAGAGACAAAGATGGACAAGATAATTTCCTTAGCGAAACGCAGAGGTTTCGTCTTTCAGGGTTCAGAAATCTATGGCGGTCTCGCTGGAACATGGGATTTCGGACCTTATGGCGTCGCGTTGCGAAATAATATAAAAGGCCTGTGGTGGAAGAAATTTGTCACTGACAGAGAAGACATGTACGGCGTTGATGCGGCAATCCTCATGAACCAGGAAGTTTGGAAAGCCAGCGGGCATGTCGTGGGATTCTCTGATCCTCTCGTCGAGTGCAAGAAGTGCAAGCACCGGTTTCGCGCTGATCAGCTTGATGACGCAAAGAAATGTCCTGATTGCGGTGGACAGCTTGGCGAAGCGCGCCAGTTCAATATGATGTTCAAGACGAACATCGGTGCAGCAGAAGATGCTTCTTCTATTTCCTATCTTCGCCCTGAAACTGCGCAGGGAATGTTCGTGAATTTCAAGAATATAGTCGACAGTCTTCATCCTAGGTTGCCATTCGGACTTGCGCAGATTGGGAAGGCTTTCAGGAATGAGATCGCTCCTCGCGACTTCGTCTTTCGATCGCGCGAATTCGAGCAAATGGAAATCGAATATTTCGTCGATCCTCGAGATCCAAAGAAAGTTCAAGAGACATTTGAAGAACTTTATGGCGAGCAGATCAATTTCCTCAAAGAGCTTGGCCTTAATGCTTCAAAGATCCATAAGATAGAAGTTCCTGACGCTGATCGTGCTCACTATTCAAAGAGAAGCGTTGATACGGAATTCGATTTCCCCTTCGGACAGAAAGAGCTTCTCGGAATCGCATACAGGACGGATTTTGATCTCAAGGCTCACAACGATTCAAGCAAGGTAGACCTCTCATATTTTGATGAAGAGACGAAGGAAAGATTCATTCCTCATTGCATCGAGCCGACATTCGGGCTCGACAGGCTTCTTCTTGCCGTGCTTTCAGATGCTTATACTGAAGATGAGATAGATGGAGAAAAAAGAGTCTATCTCAAGTTTTCTCCGAAGGTTGCCCCTGTCAAAGTCGCAGTATTCCCATTGCTCAAGAACAAGCCGCAGCTCGTAGAAAAGGCCCGGGAGATTTATATGATGCTTCGAAAGGAGATTCCTGGAGTGATGTTCGATGACAACGGCAATATCGGCAAGCGCTATCGCCGACAAGATGAGATCGGAACGCCATTCTGCATCACAGTCGATTTCGAGACTGTCGAGAAGGGCAGCGGAGTCACCGTTCGCGATCGTGATTCTGGAAAGCAGGAAAGGATGGAAATCGAAAAATTGATCCCATACCTCGAAGAAAAGATTTCTTAATACTATCGTCTGATGAAATTCAATACGACTACGCTTACAAACGGCCTCAAGGTCATTACCGTACCGATGCAGGATAATCCTGCAGTGACGGTGCTTGTTATGGTAGAAACCGGTTCTAAATACGAAAAGAAAGAGACAAGCGGACTTTCTCATTTCCTTGAGCATATGGTCTTCAAGGGAACACCGAAGCGTCCGAAAGCCATCGATATCGCTCGTGAACTCGAGTCCCTCGGTGCGCAATATAATGCTTTTACATCACAGGAATACACTGGCTATTACGCAAAGGTGAGTCCACAGCATATTGATACGGCACTCGATGTCGTTTCTGATATTTATCTCCACCCACTGCTCGATGCAGGAGAAATTGAAAAAGAAAAAGGAGTTATCGTTGAAGAAATGAGGATGTATCAGGATATGCCGCACCGAGATATCCATGATATCTTCATGGAACTAGTCTATGGAGACCAACCAGCCGGATGGAAGATTGTTGGCAATGAACAGACGGTGAGAGGATTCACCAAGGATGATTTCAAGAAATATCTTGCAGATCATTATGTCGCCGGATCGACGATTGTCATTGTCGCCGGTTCTTTTGATGAAAAAGAGACTCTGGCTAAGGTTGAGAAAGCTTTCTTGAATATTTCGACCACGAAGAATTCTCCGAAATTAAAGGTTGAAGATCAGCAATCGAAGCCGCAGCTGCTCGTGAAGTACAAGGATACAGACCAATCCCATATCATCCTTGGAATGCGCTCATACGATGCCAAGAGCGAGCACGACCATGCGCTTACGGTTCTCTCGACTTTGCTCGGCGGCGGCATGAGCTCCCGGTTGTTCCAGAAGCTTCGCGAGGAAATGGGCGTCGGATATTACATACGCGCGAATCATGACGCATACACTGACCATGGATTATTCACCATTTCTGCCGGAATCGATACGAAGAGGATAGATGAAGTAATCACGACGCTAATAAACGAATGCAAGAAAGTGATTGATGAGCCGATTGACGAAGCAGAGCTGAAGAAGGTCAAGGATTATATCTCAGGCTCGTTCGTCCTCGGACTCGAGACATCTGATTCGCAAGCCGAGTATTGCGCAGTGCATCAGATATTGAAAGGGAAGATTGAGAATCCGACAGAAGAGATTGCAAGGATTCAGAAAGTCACGGCAGAAGAGGTAAGGGCGATTGCGCAGAAGATTTTTGTTGATGAAAAGCTGAATATGGCTATAATAGGTCCTTATAAGGATACGGAGAAGGAAACAGAGCGATTCGCCAAACTTCTTACATTTAAATAAATGAAAAGCTTTTATATTACAACTACGCTTCCATATGTGAATGCTGAACCGCATGTTGGGTTCGCTATGGAAATCATCCGAGCAGATGTCATCGCTCGTTCAAAGAAGCTACAGGGCTATGATGTCTTTTTCAATACCGGAACGGATGAGCACGGCATCAAGGTTCATCGCAATGCACTTGCCGCAGGAGTCGATTCGCAGAAGTACGTCGACGAGCTGTCTTTAAAATTCAAAAACTTGATTCCGCTTTTAGGAATTTCTTCCGACATACATTTCATCCGCACGACGGACGCTGGACACAAGCTTGCAGCGCAGGCATTCTGGAAGCTCTGCAAAGAAAAAGGATTCATCTATAAGAAGAATTACAAGATCAAATACTGCATAGGTTGTGAGCTTGAGAAGACTGAATCAGAGCTCGTGGATGGGAAATGCTCGATACATTCCCTGATGACGATCGAAGAAATAGAAGAAGAAAATTACTTCTTTAAATTCTCTGAATTCCAGAAGCCGCTTCTTGATTTTTATGCCAAGAATCCTACATTAGTGATTCCAGATTTTCGTTTCAATGAGATAAGAGCTTTTGTCGAAAGAGGATTGCAGGATTTTAGCATTTCAAGACTGAAGACAAAAATGCCATGGGGGGTGGAGGTTCCAGACGATAAGGATCATGTCATGTATGTGTGGTTCGACGCGCTTGTGGATTATATTTCGACTCTTGGATGGCCGGATAACCAAGCTTCTTTCAAAAAATATTGGGTTGATGCTGAAAATGTGGTGCAGTACTGTGGCAAGGACAATCTCCGCCAGCAGTCAGCAATGTGGCAGGCGATGCTTATGTCGGTAGGCCTTCCCAACTCGCGCCAGATAGTCATAAACGGCTTCATAACAGGCGAGGGAGGCATCAAGATGAGCAAATCGCTTGGTAATGTCATTAATCCAGTCGATATTGTAAAGGAATATGGCACTGATGCATTGCGCCTGTATCTTCTGAAAGAAGTGCACCCCTTTGAGGATAGTCCTTTTACTATGGAGAAATTCAAGGAGGCTTATAATGCGCATCTAGCTAACGGGCTTGGGAATCTCGTCAGCCGCGTCATGAAGATGGTGGAAAGCAATGGGGTGTCTATTGATGAGAAGGCCGCACCAGCTCTTGATGTGCAAAAGCACGCAGAACTTTTCGCTTCATTTGAAATAAACAAGGTCTGCGACGACATCTGGTTACGCATCCAGGAAACGGACAAGTTCATCCAGGAATACCAGCCATTCAAGACAGTGAAGACTGATATGGAGAAGGGCAAGCAGCAAATCAGCTTCTGTTTAGCTTCCATTTATCATATTGCAAAAGCGCTTGAGCCAATTTTGCCAGAAACTTCGAAGATAATCCTCGAGGGAATCAAAAGCGGAAAGATGCCAGAGAAACCCTTGTTCATGAGGAAATAAAAAGAAAATCACCCGAGCTTTTAACTCAAGGTGACTTTCATTCCAATCTTTCGGCTCCAATTTGAGCAAGAATGGGACTTAGTACATTTTCAATGATAGCAAACCCAAAAAATCTGTCAAATATTTTTCAAATTAATCTAAGCCGACGGAGGGAATCGAACCCTCAAGATTGGGAATACTAAGTCCCTTCTAGCACCATGCCGCCGGCATAGGGAATACTTTATCAAAGTGAAATGAGGAAAAACCTAAGAAAGGTTAAAATCAGAATTAATTTTTTAATTACGCAATGAAATATGTTATCTTTAAAGCATGAAATACATAGACATCCATTGCCACCTCAACTTCGATGATTTTGACCTAGATAGGAATGAGGCTATAGCAAGATGCCGAGAGAAAGACGTTGGAATGATTGTTGTCGGTACGAATTTAAATGAATCAAAAAAAGCCGTGAAGCTGGCTGAAGAGAATCCTGATATCTGGGCCATTATCGGTTTGCATCCGACTGACGTACAGAATGAGAAATTAGATTACGAGGCATACAAGAAGCTTGCAGAACATCCGAGGACTGTCGGGATAGGGGAATGCGGGCTCGATTATTATCGGGCCGAGCATGCCTCGAAGGCTTTGCAGCAGGAAGTTTTTGAACAGCAGATCTCTTTGGCGAATGAAGTGAAGAAGCCGCTGATGCTCCATTTGCGAAGCGGAGCAAGTCCTGATCAGAATGCCTATAAGGATGCTTTGGAAATAGTAAAGAAGCATGCAAAGGTTCCTGGCGATGTTCATTTTTATGCCGGCTCACTTGAGGAAGCTCATGAGTTTATCAAGCTTGGCTTCAGGCTCTCTTTCACTGGCGTCATTACATTTGCTCGAAATTATGACGAAATCATAAGAAACATTCCATTGAATATGATCATGAGCGAAACAGATGCGCCTTATGTGACGCCTGCACCGTACCGAGGGCAAAGGAATGAGCCTTCTTATGTCATTGAGGCAGCGCATAAGATAGCTGAGATAAGAGGTGAATCTCTGGATACGGTTTTGTCGCATCTCGTTGACAATACTTGCAAATTGTTTGGCATTTAGAATTTCATCAGAGCTTTAATTTTTCTTAATAGTTCCTTCATCAATCTTTGCTAGAGTAAAGTTGCCATTTCACCATGGCTGTGATAGTCTGCGAGTACGTGCAATTTATCAATTAAATACGTGAACAGTCCTGGCTCGCACGGGCCATGCTCCACTAAATGACGCACTCGCGTCACCAGGGTGGATTACTGTCACTATTGCCGAAAAGGCATAAAGAAAAATGGATAAGAATATCAAGGAAGACCGATCGGACGTATATGAAATAGGATACCTCCTCGTTTCTTCGATTCCTGAGGAAAAAGTGGTTTCTGAGGTTGCTTCTCTCAAGGAGGCCCTTTCAAAGAAAGGTGCAGAGTTTATAGGAGAGGAGACTCCAGAACTCAGGACTTTGGCGTATACCATGACCAAGAAGATCGGGACATCAAACCAGAGATTCGATCGAGGATATTTCGGCTGGTTCAAGTTCGAGATGCCGGTAAAGGAGATCGAGAGCATTAAGAAATCATTTGAGGAGAATCCTCACATGCTCAGAATGCTTGTGATCACTACTGTCAGAGAAAATACATATCTCGGCAAGAAATCCCCAGCGGTCTCTCCTGAGGTGGCAGCAGAACCTGTCAAGGAAGTTGCTCCCGTAGCCCCGGCTTCTATCGAGGAAATGGACAAAAGCATCGATGCAATGGTGAAAGAGGCTTAGGTTTGCATTATTAGTTTAATACTGAAAAATATGTATTTAAACAAAGCAATGATAATCGGGAATCTCACTAGGGACCCTGAAGTCAAGGCACTTCCATCAGGGGCGAAGGTATGTTCATTCAGCGTAGCGACGAACAGGGTTTGGAAGGACAAGAATGGCGCGAAGCAGGAAGCGGCGGATTATCACAATATCGTGGTATTTGGACGACAGGCGGAAACAGCTGGGCAATATCTCAAGAAGGGTTCAAGCGTTCTTGTGGAAGGAAGAATGCAGACCAGATCATGGGATGGTGCCGATGGCCAGAAGAAATACAGGACGGAGGTCGTAGCGGATCGAGTCCAGTTCGGTCCTCGCTCATCAGGGACAGGCGGCGGATCAGCTGCTCCGAAGGACGCGCCGGCAGATGATGCTTCTCCAAAAGATGCTGCTCCAACAGACACGATAGACTATCCGGAAGAAGAGATAAATCCCGACGATATCCCATTCTAAATTAAAAGATTAATCATAATAAAATGAATAAACAGTGTTACTTTTCACAGAACAATATCCGACAGATCGACTACAAGGATACGGAAATTCTTAAGAAATTTCTTAATCCTCACGGCCGAATGATCAGCCGAAAGAAGTCTGCGGTATCCGCACGAAGCCAGCGACAGCTCGCGGTGGCGGTGAAGCGAGCCCGATTCATGGGACTTCTTCCATTTGTTGCTCGATAATTAGGTAAAGAGAAAACGGTATCTACTCAGAGCTCGCATATTCGTCTGTTGACGAATTGCTCTTCTCGGTCACCTTCGTGACCTGCGAAAGGCTCTTCACAAATACCGTTTTCTCTTTGTAAAAATAGGAATAGAAAAAAGTAAGTATGTGGTGAGGGGACCTTCGGAGCTCGCGTAGGCGAGCGAGAACGAGCACATTTGCCAGAAGGCAAATAGTGCGTACCCTGAACCCCGTACTTACTTTTTTCTTTTGTCTAAATTACTTTCCTACCCGTTCTCGATATTCTCCTGTCTCGGTATTTATCCTGATGATGTCTCCCTCGTTAATGAAAAGGGGAGCGTTGATGTTTGCGCCGGTTTCCACGGTAATTACTTTGTTGCCGCCTGTCGCGCTGTCGCCTTTGATGTTCGGCGGAGCTTCAGTGACTTTCAATTCAACCATGGGAGGGAACTTGAATCCTGTCGTTTTGTCGCCCCACATGAGCTGAGTGACTATAGTATTAGGCTTCATGAGCCTGATCTGGTGCCCGATCTGGTCCTCAGTGAAGCTGAAGCGCTTGCTTGGATCGGCTGGGAGGCAGAACCAGTATTCTCCTTTGCCTTCGTTTGCATAGAGATACTTGATCTCACGCTCATCGATCTCAGCTTCCTCGACTTTCTCAGACACATGGAATGAATATTCCGTCACCTTTCCGCTGATAAGGTTCTTGAGCTTCGTAGCATTGACCGGCTTTCGCTGCTGTTTTCGGAAGACATGCGAAGTGACGACTTCATACGGTTGTCCGTCGAGCACGATATACTTCCGCTCCACTACTTCATTGTATTCAAGCATTGACATATTGTTCTTTCGTTAGTTTCTCCATCCTACACGATTATTTGACTTCTGCAAGCTTTGCTCGGATCTTGCCGAGAATCTCTTTTTTGATTGGGGTGTTTTCCTTAAGGAATTGTCGAGTCGCATCATATCCTCTGCCAAGCTTAACTTCTCCATAGGCGTATGATGTTCCTGATTTTGAGATTATTTCCATCTTTTCTCCCAAAGCTATAATCTCTCCTTCCTGCGAGATGCCTTCGTTGTACATGAGATCGAATTCTGTTTGTCTGAATGGGGCAGCGACCTTGTTCTTTACGACTTTGACTCGCACGCGCCCACCCATGACTTCCTCACCTTTTTTAATCTGGGCGATTCGTCGGATATCGAGGCGGACTGAAGTATAGAATTTGAGAGCCTTTCCCCCTGGAGTCGTTTCCGGATTGCCGAACATTACACCTATTTGCATACGGATCTGGTTGATAAAAATGACCACGGTCTTTGACTTTGCGACAATAGCCGTGAGCTTTCTGAGCGCTTGGGACATGAGTCGAGCCTGCTTTCCGACATGGTGTGATCCCATATCTCCCTCGATCTCGTCCTTCGGCGTGAGGGCGGCAACGGAATCGATGACGATCACATCCATCTTTCCTGAATGCACGAGACTTTCAACGATTCCAAGAGCCTGTTCTCCGGACTCTGGTTGCGAGATAAGGAGCTCATCAGTCTTAACTCCGAGTCTCTTAGAATATTCTGGATCCATCGCATGCTCCGCATCGATGAATGCGCAGATTCCGCCGAGCTTTTGCGCCTCGGCGATTACATGAAGGGAAAGGGTAGTCTTTCCGGATGATTCAGGACCGAATATCTCTATGATTCTTCCGCGAGGCATGCCGCCGATGCCGAGAGCGGCATCGAGACCGATTGAGCCCGTGGGAATGGCATTCACATTGACCTTCGGCTTCTCGCCGAGTTTCATGATGGATTCATCGCCGAACTTGGATCTTATAGCATCAAGCGTGTCGTTGATGTTTCCTGTTTGAATTTCTTTCTTTGAATTCTTGCTCTCCTCCTTCTTTGGTTCCTGTTCTTCTTTTGCTTTTGCTTTTGCTTCGTCTTCGTTTCGCATTTCTGCTTCTTCAATTTCCTCCCTCGTTTTTGCTTGTTTTTTTGTCGTTTTTGCCATGGCTGGTAATCGATTAAAATAATAATGAGTGGGTACTGACTCTATTGTACTATTATTTTAAGGCTTGTCTTGATAGACAAGTTCCAATTTATATTCAATAGTTCTATCGAATTTATCCCTTGCTGATATGAGCGATACGTTGTAACCAGGGAATAGCAAGAGCATTTCACTGAAGTTGCCCTGCTCATCAATCAGTATTGGCCGGTTATTCAGGGTAATGTTCTGTATCAGAAGCGCTCGGCCTTTGAGGAGTACGGTAGAGGTAGAAATCGTGCTGCCATTTGCAGGCTCGGAAATGGTTATTTGCGGCCCAAGTATGTAGTCTTGCGTAGCAAAATAGGCATAGCCTATGATGATGCAGACGATAATGGTGATGACCGCCGATCTGACCAGCTTCTTTGTCCCTTCGCGATTGATCATTGAACGGATTCTTCAGGCGATTCATTACTTGGAGCAGGTACATCAGCAACCCCATAAACTTCGCGGGCCTTTGATCCGTTTGCTGGCCCCACAACGCCTTTAGTTTCTAGTAGGTCGATAAGCTTTGCTGCCCTAGAATATCCGATGCCCAGCTTTCGCTGAAGCCATGATGTAGAAGCCTTGCCGCTTGATATGACAATCCCCCTTGCTTGTCCGAGCAGCTCATCTTCGTCTCCGACGTCTGCGCTATCGGCATCGAACTCGGCTGAAAAAATCGAGTCTTTGCCTGCTTCAGGAACTGCAAGGCTTATTTCACCCATTATTTCGTCCTTGTATGCATCGGCGAGGTATTTTACTACTTTCTTCACCTCAGTCTCCGTTATATATGCGGATTGCAATCGCTGCGGCTTCGACATTTCGCCCCCGAGGTAAAGCATGTCTCCAGCGCCAAGAAGCTTTTCAGCGCCGCCAGTATCTAGAATGGTTCGTGAATCTATCTGCGCAGATACTTGAAGCGCGACACGGGTCGGGATGTTCGCCTTGATGAGGCCGGTAATGACGTTGACGCTCGGCCTCTGCGTAGAGAGAATCAAGTGGATACCGACAGCGCGGCTCATTTGAGCAAGGCGGACTATGGCGGACTCCAGTTCTCGGGGGTATGCCTGCATGATGTCGGCAAGCTCATCGAGGACGATGATTATATATGGCATCGATTCAGGCATTTTTTCGTCTTTTCTTTCAATTGCCGATCCGAGTATGCCCTTATGATATGAATCTATGTCCCGTACTGCGCATTTTTCAAGCGTGTCGTATCGACGGCTCATTTCCTTCGCCGCCCATTTCAAGGCAAGAATGGCTTTCTTTGCGTCAGTGATTACGGGGGTGAGGAGGTGCGGAATCTTGTTATACAGAGTGAGCTCAACGCGCTTCGGGTCAATCATGATGAATTTTAGGTTTTCTGGAGAATTGCGGAAAAGGAGGGAAGTGATGATTGCGTGAATGGTCACTGATTTTCCAGAACCGGTTGCTCCAGCGATGAGCATGTGAGGAGCCTTCGCGAGGTTCGCAAAATATGATTTTCCAGAGATTCCTTTCCCAAGTGAGACGAGAAGCGGTTTTTCTGATTCCTGATATTCATCGGAACCGAGGAGAGTAGCCAGGCCGACCGTGGTCTTCGTAGTGTTCGGAATCTCGATGCCGACGAGCGATTTTCCTGGAATAGGTGCTTCTATGCGGATAGGGTGGGCGGCAAGCGCGAGCGCGAGGTCGTTGTTCAAACCGACTATCTTCGATAGTTTTACACCTTCTGCCGGCTTAAGAGCGTAGCGCGTTACTGACGGACCGATTGAAATCTCATCCATTTCGACGCTGATGCCGAAATTCTGAAGCGTTCGCTTGATGATGTTAGCATTCGCTTTGATGTCTCCGGTTTCCGGCTTGCCCTTGTCTTTTTCAAGAAGGGAAAGGGGCGGCGGCGTGAAGGCCCTCAGGTTGTAGGCTCGATTCATCACAATATCCTGAACCTCGTCCTTGTTGATTTTCTCAGGCCTTTTGTTTTGAACCTGCTCGGCGATTTTCAGCTGCTCTCTTTGGAGCTTGTTTTCCACATCGTTGACTGCCTTGTCTATCTTTTCCTCGGAACCCTGGTCTTTCAGCGCCTTTTCGTCTCCGACATCCTTTTTAAACCAGTTCCAGAACATGAGATGCTCAAGAGTGAAATACATTTCAAAAGTGATAAGTATCGATATGGCCACGCAAGCGATGAGTACTGCCGCAGTGGCGTATACCTCGATGAGGGAAATAAGGGGATGTGCAATATAATAGCCCAGCACACCGCCTTCCCGCGCGACGAGAAGCTCAACAAGGCCTAATCCAGAAAAAAAGAATAGGAGTGCGCCTATTAGCTTCGACATTTCGAATTTGCGCTTTATTCCTTTGAGAAAGGCTATGCCCAGCATGATCAGCATTACCGGCAGCAAGAAATATCCAAGACCGAGGAGCCATTTTAGCATCTTGAAAAAATACTCGCCGACGAATCCAGCCTTATCAAATGCCGCGAGTATCGATAGCAGTGCAAGAACAAAGGATAATATAGCAAACACTGCCTGCATTGTTTCCTGCCCGATGCCGCTATCGAATTTGCTTCTGGATTCCTTCTTAGATTTCTTTGCCATAGAGATATAGGTTATATAATATCACACTATTGTAATTATATTCACAGCGTGTCATAGCGTGGAAAACCCTTTACATAAGGACAAAGTCTTTTATATAATAGACATGCAATTTCATATATAGGACACAAAAGGACATAGCTTGGAAAACGCATAAAGGACATTTCTCTAATAAAAGACTCATGGAAAGATATCTTACCAAAAAAGCAGAAAAAATAGCTTCAGCAATATATCTTGTGACGAGCGTCATCAAGGACGATGATTCAATGAAATGGCGAATGAGAGAGGAGGTAATGTCTTTTATCTCGACGGCTCTGCTCTTCAAGGCCACGTCGCCGCTTGAAAAGGACCATGCACTAGAATCTTTCTCTGCCTCAGCCGACATTCTGATTTCCTTTTTGAACATCTCGATGATTTCGGGACTTATTTCAAAGATGAATTCTACAATCATCATTCGAGAGCTTGAGATGCTGATCGAATTCCTTAACAAGAATGTTCCGAAAGAAGTGCATTCGGCAGGCTACATCCTATCAGACAGTTTTTTTGCGACGGACGTACAGCCACCCTTGGCCCATTCGTCCGCCACCAGCAATAAAGGACATGAAAATATATTAAGGACTAGCAACACCGCTAGGGATAAGGCCCTAATGCTAAAGGACAAGAAAAATAATCGACAAGAAAGCATCCTTGGTCTCCTCAAAAAGGACTCGAATCTTACCATCAAGGACTTTACTAAGGTCATCAAGGACTGCAGTGAAAAGACCATACAGCGCGAACTTATCCTTCTTGTGGAAAAAGGCATTGTAAAGCGCGTTGGAGAGAGAAGGTGGAGTACTTATTCTCTCATGTAATCATTGACTTTGAGTTCCGTCTTGTGTAGTATGGGAGCGTGGATTCTGGGGCTTAAAAGCTTAGTTATCCACACATATCTTTGCAGATCCCGTACCCAAAGGGATATAATACTCTGCAACGGTCTTTGACAATTTAAATGGTTAAATATTCCAGATATTCTTATTCGGATTCGGTCAGTTAATTCTTGAAATTCGGACCTCTACCCTTATAGCCTCATCCCTTTGGCTTGTGTCGATAACAAGTCAGGGGGAAATGGTGAAATTAGCATTAGTTTATCAGTTAAGTATAAATAGTTTTTCTTCCACATTTATCAATAACCGGAGGAGGGATTATTTAAATTATAAATATTATTATGAAGAAAATTTTCAAAATAGCTATCGTTGCCTTGGCAATAGTAGCTACAGGCGCAGCGACTGCAAACGCAGCATTTGATGCAAACCTTTCAGTAGGTGCAACTGGTGCAGATGTTTCAGCGCTTCAGTCATGGTTGATCAGCAAAGGTTTCGCGATTCCTTCTATTAGCTCAGGTGCAGCACAGCCAGGCTACTTTGGACAGCAGACAAAGGCAGCAGTTGTCGCTTACCAGGCTTCAGTAGGACTTCCATCAACAGGTTTCGTAGGTCCTCTTACACGAGGTATCCTTAACGGAGCACCAGTTGTAGGGACGACTCCTTCAACAGCTTGCCCAGTAGGATACACTTGTACAGCTAACCCTGGAACAACTCCTACAACTCCATCAACAGGTTCTCTAGCAGGAACGGATGGAAATATCCAGACAGTCGATCTTCTCTCACAGTACTCTGATGAAGAGGTTGGAGAGGGGGAGAGCGATGTTAAGGTCTTTGGATTTGAAGTTGAAGCTTCAAATGACGGAGATATTGCATTGAAGTCGGTCAAGGTTGAGGTTGTTCCAGATGGAACGAACTCAGATCATCTTGACGATTACATTGATGGAGTTACTATCTGGCAAGGAACAACAAAGATTGGTTCTGCAAATGTAGATGACTTCTCACAGGCAAGCAACGACACTTGGTCAAAGACAGTTACAGTTAGCAATTCAGTTGTTCGAGCAGATGAGACAGAAAAGTTCTATATTACAGTTGATGCTGTAAATAGTTTTGATTCTGCTGATATCAACGACGATGCTCATACTATTGATGTTACGAGCATCCGATTCGAGGATGGATCAGGCGTTGTCACGACAGAAGCAGTAGCAATTACTGCACAGCAAATGGACTTCGTTTCATTCTCAACATCAGCTGATACAGAATTGAAGATTTCTAAGGATTCATCAACAAGCCCAACAGAGGTTGTTGTTATTGATGAGACAGATAATACAGATGATGTAACGCTCTTGGTTGGTAAATTCCAAGTAAAGGGAACATCTGATGTTCTTATCGATGAGATTCCAGTTACATTGACGACAGTTGGAGGTTCAACAGTCGCAGCTGTTACTGGCTCAATCAATCTTAAGATTGATGGTGAAGAGTTTTCAGAGACTGTAAGCACAGCCGCAACTACAGGTACGACAACCTTCAACAACCTTGATCTTACGCTTTCTGCAGGAAAGACATATACATTTACAGTTACTGCCGACATCAATAATGTCGATACAGGTACTCTTGATGAGGGTGATACTATCCAGGCAGAAGTTACAGCTACAAACGTAGACTATATCGATGCTGAAAATGAGGAGGGTGATCAGCTTGCTGATAACACTGAGAAGACAGGAACAGCTCTTGGAGATGCTCTTGCTCTCTACTCAGAAGGTATCAATGTTGTTCTAAAGTCTGTAAGCGCAGCAGTTGATGCTGACGGTACAAATACTTACAACGATACAGGAACATTCACAATCACATACTCAGTATCTTCATTCGGAGATACGGTGTACTTGTCTGATACAGGAACAGCTACAACATCTGAAACCATTCCAGATGCAACGCTTGCATCAGGTGGTAACAGGTTCTTGCTTGATATCGGTGGTACAGCTTCTACATCTGCTTTGAGCACAGGAGTTTCATTCTCAAAGAGTGGTGGAGCTGATGATTCAGCTAATGGTAATATTGAACTTGCCGATGGTGAGTCAACAGATATTACTCTAACTGTTTCTCGAACAAACACAGCTGTTTATGCAAACGGTGGTCTTATGAAGGTTCTTCTTAAGGCAATCTTGTGGAATAGCGACGACAGTGCTTCTACGTTCCAGGTCTATGACTTTGATCTAGAAGATTACGATACTTCAAACACATCAGAAGGAGGAAAGCTTATCTCAGTTAACTAAATTTAACTCAGGTAGCCTCATCTCATAGATGATGTTTCGAAGAAGGTGTACTCCTCTCAACGGGTTAAAATGTTGAACAAGAAACCACTCGGAAACGGGTGGTTTTTTGTTTGATTAAATTTTGTTACAATGAAACAATGAAAAACCCCTTCGACCAGACCTTCTTCAAATTCCTTCTCGGATTCAGCTTCATTCTGACGGCAAGCTTCGCTGTACTCTTCTTCGTTGGGCGCTATAGTACCGGACTTAGCGAACAGGAAGTGACTGTTTTCCAGGAAAAGTAAAAAATTCACTTTTTCTTCATTTCGGTTTTGTATGATGATTCCATTACCAAGTAATGCATCATCATATGAAAATAAAAATAATAAAAATTCTCGCGCTTGCATCTTTTTTATTCGCACCGCTCGTCTCTTTCGCTGAGACCCACATATATTCCAAAGACATTCAAATGGAATGGAATTGGAAGAAAGAGGAAAGCCCGTATATCCTAGAAGAGCCTATCTATATCCCTGAAGGTCATACCCTTACCATGTCGGAAGGAGTTGAGGTCGTGTCTGCTTACGTCGCAGACGGGGAGGGTCCGCATTCGCTGACAATCGGAGGTGAATTAAGAGCGATTGGATCCAAGGACAGCCCCATTAGACTTACCGACCTCTACTCGCTATATTTTGTAGGCGCTCGTTCTTCCATTTCCAATGCGCTATTACAAGGAACCGGCCTAGATTTCTTTGAGAGCGAAGCTGTAATCAAAGATACGACTATCAGAGGAAGCTTCAATGCGATTACAGCACAGGGAAGCAGAGTAAGCGTCTCGAACTCCATTCTTGAGAAAAATTCTTACGGAATCAGTTCATACTTTATCGATCCAATCTTCCCAATGCTGGTTCAGCCAAAGGCTTCCAAGGATGTTCCTGTCGATATGAGACAGAACATCATAGAGATTCATGATTCAAAGATTGCCGACAATGAGAATTTCGGGATACTCAATCAGGCATCAAATACTTTGGATGCGACAAATAATTGGTGGGGAAACGCTGATGGCCCAGGAGATACGGTTTCTGGTCCGGTTCTGATAGATCCATGGACGAAGAAGGATCCGTTTCTAGCATCATGCTGTTCGAACGTGCTGTTTCTTCCTGGGATTCAGGCAAGCAGGCTCTACAAGGGTTCAAACATGCTCTGGGAACCAAACAGGAATGACGACGTCCGCAAGCTATTTACGGATTCTCAGGGAAGGAGTATTGATCCTGGAATCACCACACTTGATATAATCGATTCGGCTTTCGGGATAAAGGATATTTATGCATCCTTCATAAGCTCAATGGACGGACTGGTTGATGATGGCCTGGTCAACGAATGGCTGCCTGCCGCGTATGATTGGAGAATGGGGGCGTATGATGTCGTCGATGCTGGGTTGCTTGAGAAAGCATACGCGCTGGCTTCAACCTCAAAGACTGGAAAGATAACCATAATTGCTCATAGCAATGGCGGCTTGGTGGCAAAAGCGCTCATGAAAACCCTTGAGGAAAAAGGATTATCGGAAATTGTTGATAAGAGCATTTTTGTGGCCGTTCCGGAGCTCGGTACGCCGCAAGCCATACTATCGATGCTTCATGGCGACAATCAATCAATTGCTGGAGGATTGATTCTCTCAGAGAATACCTCAAGAAGCTTCTCGCAGAATCTTCCAGGCGCATACGGGTTGCTTCCCTCGAGGAGGTTCTTTGAGAAGAATATTATCTCGGTTATTTCAGATTTCTTCTCGAAAAAGTCAGGGCAATCCGCTTCATCATATGCATCAATGGGAAGATTCCTCACAAACAACTCCTTTTCAAAGGCTTCTTCGACTGATACAGACATACCATTGACGCTTAATTCCTACCTTTTCTCTCTTGCCGATGCTTTCCACACAAGGATGGACATATGGAAGCCGGCAAGTACGACCAAGACGATGTCTATTTTCGGCTGGGGAATGCCGACTGCGAAGGCGGTCAATTATGAAAGGGATCCGCATTGTGCAACGAATGCAAGAAGCTGCGAAATTTCAACATTCAGAAGCATTACGAAATCAGGGGACGGCACGGTATTGACTGCCGCCCGTTCCGATACTGCAGATGAAACTTTCTTCCTCAATCTCAAAAAGATAAAGGAGGATACGAAAATGGAGGCGGAACATGCTGACATCCTGGAAATTCCGGAGCTCCAGAGCTTTTTGGAAGACACGATAACCGAGGATGATCCTGGTGCTTATGGAAAATATTTTACAACGACAGAACCGATTGATAATGACAAGTGGCTTTATGTTCGCGTGTATTCTCCTGTAGACATACATGTGTATGATAAGAATGGAAATCATACGGGATTGCTCGAGAATCCCGTCGCGGGAGTCAATCTTGAAAATTACGAGGACGCCATACCGTCAAGCGTCTATGATGGCTGGGGCAGTACGAAACAGGTGATACTTCCTTATGATCAGGAGTATGAAATTGTCCTTAACGGCACTGGCAGCGGCACATTCACAGTGCGAGCAGAGGTTGTGCAGGCTGACGAGGTCATTGCGTCGGCGTCTTTCAGCGAGATGCCGGTGACTCCTGTAATGAATATCGGTTTCGCCGTTGCTACTTCGACCGCAACCTTTGCCAGCTCGACAGTGATGCACGTGGATGCTGACGGCGATGGGACTTCCGAAACCCTGCACAATTCCGATCAGGTCTTGAAGGCTGAACGCAAGGATAGGAAGCATTTCAAAAAATTCAAAAAAGTCATTAAGAGAATAATGAAGCACAGATATGACAAAAGAAATAACTATAAATTCGATAAATAAGAGGTTCGAGGAAATCAAGGAGCTTGACGAGAATGGCATTGAATTCTGGCGGGCGAGGGAATTGATGGAGATTCTCCAGTATAATGAGTGGAGGAATTTTAATCTTATTGTTAAGAAAGCTAAAAAGGCATGCATATTAAGCTTACAAGATACACAAAACCATTTTGTTGATACTAACAAAATGGTCGGTATAGGTTCATCAACTGTAAGAGAAATCAAGGATTATAAATTGAGCCGGTATGCATGCTATCTCATCGCCCAAAACTCTGACTCGTCAAAATCAGAAGTGGCAAAAGCTCAGACGTATTTTGCAGTTCAGACACGCAGACAGGAAATCTTCCAGGAGCTTTCCGAAGATCAGAGAAGAATAGCTATTCGCAACGAGGTAGCAGATAAAAATAAAAAACTGTTCAGCACCGCTCATCTTGTTGGCGTTTCAAACTTTGGAAAATTCAATGATGCTGGGTACAAAGGGCTTTACAGTATGTCACTAAAAGAAATAGGAGATGAAATGCCAGTAAAGAATAAGACTTAAAAACTCAAATAAGTTTCAATCATTGACTCAAGAGGCGACCTTTGGTAGTGTGAGGTGCATAAGGCCAGAGACAGAAGGCGTCCATAAGACCTTCCGAGGTACTCTATCAACCTTATTAAAGGTCGTTTTTTTATTAAATTTTGAAAACCAAAATGGCACGCACAAAAGCAGAAAAGAAAGAGATACTGGAAAAGCTTGAAGGCATCGTGAAGGATGCTCAGTCAATGGTCTTTGTGAATTTTCACGGATTGAATGTAGGCGATACCACACAGGTTCGCCGAAAGCTCAAGAGCGAAAATGTCGGATTCTTCGTTTCGAAGAAATCCCTTACGCGACGGGCGCTCGATGGAAAGAAGATCGAAGGAATCCTTCCCGAACTTACGGGAGAAGTCGGTCTTGCATACGGAACAGATCTTATCGCCCCAGCTCGAGAGATATATGAATTTCAGAAGAAGCACAAAGGAAGCATATCCATCCTCGGCGGAGTATTCGAAGGTAGGTTCATGTCAAAGGAAGAAATGATGGGCATCGCTCAGATTCCTTCCCAGAAGACCCTTCATGCGATGTTCGTCAATGTCATCAATTCTCCTATACAAGGATTTGTCATGGCACTCGACCAAATCGCAAAGAAAAAGACAGCTTAGTTATCACTTATAATTAACACTTAATAATTTATCAAAATGGAAACAGTAGAAATCCCAGCAAAGTTCAAGTCAGTAGTGGAGACAATCGAGACAATGTCAGTTCTCGACCTCAACGAGCTCGTGAAGCTCCTTGAGAAGAAATTCGGAGTATCAGCAGCAGCGGTTGCAGTTGCAGCCCCAGCAGCAACAGGTGCAGCAGAAGAGAAAAGCACGGTTGCTCTTCACCTTGCAGCAGCAGGCGAGCAGAAGATTGCAGTCATTAAGGTCATCAAGGAGGCTCTTGCCCTTGGACTCAAGGAGGCAAAGGACATGGTTGACGGCGCTCCTATCCTCGTCAAAGACGGCATGAAGAAGGAAGATGCAGATGCTCTCAAGAAGAAGATTGAAGAGGCTGGAGGAAAGGTTGAATATAAATAAATTAGACTGAAAGCATGCAACAAAAGGCCGCCCCTGACAAAAGGGCGGTTTTTTGATAGTATACATAGCTATGGAAATCCTTACGAAACTATTCGGAAACGCAGCCAAGGTTAAGTTGATGAGATTGTTCCTATTCAACCCGGATAACGCCTACTCTTCATCGGAGATAGCTGAACGCAGCAAAACATCATCAAAGGAGGTCAGGAAAGAACTTGCCGGCCTAATGAATGTCGGGATAGTCAGGAAGAAGGCAATCGTCCGTGAAATACACACCAAAAAGAAAAAGAAGATCCTTGTAAGAAAGGTGAATGATACAGGCTATTTCCTCGATCAGAAATTCCCTTACCTTCAAGCTCTCAAGAACCTTCTTATAACAGTAAGCCTGCATGCCGATGATTCCCTTGTAAGAAAATTCAACAGCGTGGGCAGGATCAAATTTTTTGTTGCTTCCGGCCTCTTCATACAGGAATGGGATACGCGTGTCGACCTTCTCATTGCCGGCGATGATATCAATCTCAACAAGCTTGACTCCGTCATAAGATCCATTGAAGCCGAGGTCGGAAAGGAGATAACCTATTCGGCTTTTGAGACGGCTGATTTCGAGTACCGTTACGGCATCCACGACCGACTTATACGCGATATTCTCGATTTCCCGCATACAACCCTTGTGGATAAGCTTGGCATAGATGAGAAGTAAGGGTGATATAATATGTACATTAGTAATTATTAGTGGCTCATTAATTTTCAATTAAATATATGATGTTCGTAGAAAATTGGGGTGAGGTGTTCACTCAATCATTGCAGGGGATTTGGTTCGGCATTGCAAGCTTCGTGCCGACATTGGTAATCGCAGTCATCATCTTTGCAATAGGATGGGTGCTTGCTGCCCTTATCGAGAAGCTCGTTGAAGGCCTCTTCAAAACTTTCAAGGTTGATACGGCCCTCAAGAGCGCAGGCTTTGAGGATGTCGTTGAACGATCAGGCTATAAACTAAATTCAGGACGATTTGTCGGTTCTCTCGTCAAGTGGTTTGTCGTCGTAGTTTTCCTCATCGCATCATTCGACATACTCGGCTTGAGCCAGGTCAACTCATTCCTCAAGGATGTCGTCCTATCATATCTTCCTCAGGTCATCGTGGCCGTGCTTGTGCTTATGGTCGCAGTCATGATTGCTGATGCGGTTCAGAAGATCGTCATCGCATCTGCACGGGCAGCTCATGTGCGATCAGCTTCTCTTCTCGGTGCAATCGCAAAGTGGGCTATTTGGATCTTTGCAATTCTTACAGCGCTCTTCCATCTCGGCATCGCTCCAGGACTTATCCAGACTCTTTTCATGGGAATCGTAGTTGCAGCTGCTATCGCAGTCGGACTCGCTTTCGGACTTGGAGGAAAAGAAGTTGCAGCTCGAATGCTTGAGAAGACAATTCACACCGTATCTGATAAGGAATAAGTCGATTTCCTAAGGTTACTTTTTTAGAAAAGCACCCATTCGGGTGCTTTTCTACTATATCTATTGACTTTATTTGGTGCTTCGTATAGACTATCCCTTACACAGAAATATGGTAAGAAACGCACTATTTAAAC
>JBBTYL010000001.1:142689-144656 GCA_038061795.1 Patescibacteria group bacterium | reverse complement strand
TTTCAGTTCATCGTCGTATCAACCAAACAACCCGGAGGAACCAAAAATGGAAAAAGTTTTCAGTATCCTCTGTGTATCGCATACCGATACGTGCAGGGGCCCTTTGATGAAATTCGCAGTCGAACGCTACTTTGCAAAAAGTGGCATGAGTGTCAATGTTCAGTCCGCAGCAATGATCCAAGTCACCATCAATGAAAAATATATTGAGGGCGGCGCGTCCGAACTCATCAATGATCAGCCTGCCGTAGACCCCGTAATCGAAATGCTGAGTGAGCTCGGCTTCGGCGCCTTTCAGCACCTTTCCTGCAGCATTGGTAAGCTCCCGGAAGGCTGCAACCTGAACGCCTTCGACCTCATCATCTGTGCCGATTCGAAAAAGGCGCAGGTAATACATGAGAAATACGGCGCCCCCAAAGATCGGATTGCCGTCCTAAATCCTCACGATGACGAGGCCCTAGACGGCATCAGCTGCCCGCATCCCTCGCTTGAGCGCGATGACTACGATACCTGCCTGATGGAGATCGCGTATCATGTCGAGAACATCCTCGCTGATCGCTTCCAGAGACAGTTGGCTTAGCAAACGACCCTGACAGAGCTTCACGCTTTGTCAGGGTTTGCCTTTTATATCCTAATTTAAATTTGAATAAAGCTCTTTGAGCCAATAAACCTCGTACTCCTGACTTTTTTCATATTCTGCAAACTCAGGGAAACTGTCGATAGCCAGACCCATCGGTATATTTGCATCAAGAACAGCTCGTTTCATTTCTTTGCTCGGCCTCCAATCCATTTTAGCTGCCCTAAAAAGCTCAATGAATTGATGACATTCCCAATCCAAAAACTTCAACTTGAATTCATCGATAGAAAGTCTTTCGGAAAGCGATGAATAATCAGTCGCAAACCTCGCAATCCTTTCTGAGGCTTCTTTAATTTCTTCTGAATTAAGGAATTTGCCATCAGCTTCGACGGCAATAGCAAGCGTATTGGGAAGAACGGCCTTTCCGTATATCGAGTGCATTCCGATAAGCTCGCATCTGAATCCAATGTCATTTGTTATGTGATAAATTTTAAATTCACTCCAAGGAAAAGAATCGGTCTCTGACCAAATCTCAAGCGGCCGTAGCCTTGGGAAATACTTTATAATCATTTTCGAGTCCTTCTGGAAAGATGAGGCATCATAAACGCCAAAAATTTCATGTGATTCCTGTGGAAAGAAGTCTCTGTAAAGGGAAAAGCCCATGGAGGCAAGAGACATGTATAAGCGAGCCGCATCTTTTGCCATTTTCGATCCATGCCACAAGCTATTTTTGATGATTATGTTAATTTCAGCCTGCGTATGCACACAGTTTTTATTTTCAACCCAAGCATCCTCTAGCATTCCAGCAGCAAGTATACTGTTCAGGGCAGAAAATACGAATTGTGTCTTATCTCTAAATCTTCTCTTATCGGTGATGAATTGATATTCAACGATAAGGAACGTGATTGCGCAACGCAATGATGAAGGGTTAGAAAACATATTCCACATCTGCCTGTCTGAGACACCACTTTTCTTGAGTGCGCTTAAAAGATTGTAGATGTGATCAATGAATGTGCCGTTCAAGCTTCTGAATACGGAAAACCCATCAAGTGAGGACCACCTTGATGGTACCATGTGTGAAAAGGCCTGATGTGCGGAACGTGCATATTGATTAATCCATTCAGGATAATTTTTTTTCATAAATCTAAAGCAGACCAACTTCACCTGCAGTTCCATCGACCCTTACTCTCATTCCATCCCTCAATTCGAGTGTGGCTGTCTTGGTGTTCACGACACATGGAACACCGAGTTCGCGAGAAACTATGGCAGGATGAGATGTAATTCCTCCGCCATCTGTCACTATAGCCGCAGCCTTATTCATCATGATTACCATGGAGGGCTCTGTCATTTCTGAAACAAGCACATCGCCTTCATTGAAACGCTCAATATCCTT
>JBBTYL010000001.1:0-142589 GCA_038061795.1 Patescibacteria group bacterium | reverse complement strand
GCTCTGTCATTTCTGAAACAAGCACATCGCCTTCATTGAAACGCTCAATATCCTTAACGCCATGCACGACCCTTACGATACCTTCAGCGACGCCAGAACTGGCTCCTATTCCCTTTAGAATCTTCATATATAGCTATATATTAACACGCTTTTGTAAGACAAAATAAAGTTGACATATGGCATCAAACGTGCTATACTGTACTCATAGTAGATCTTTGAAAGCATGTAGCTAAAAATGCGGCTTATCCGCCTCTTTTTGTTGCTTTTTGGGATCTTAAACCGAAAAAAGTCAGAAACTACAGTATACGAATGAAAACCAAAAAAGTCTCCTCCGCCGACATCCGTGCTACCATCAGTCAGGCGCTGGCCTTCCGGCACGGCAAAGCAGTCAAGGTCAATGAAACCGATCATGATGATGACCGCCAGCTCAATGAGTTGGGAAAAACGCAGGCTGCTGGCTTGAAGCGGAGTCTCGCGGGCATCAGCTTCGATCTGTCCCTTTCATCTCCGTTGGATCGCGCGCGAGACACTACCTCCATTGCGACTTGTACCCAGCCAAGATTGTTGCCGGCGTTCGGCGTCCCCAAAAACCCGAAGCACTCACTCAACGTGATGTTTTCTGCCCTCGCATACAGTCCGCTTCTTGTTGACAAGCCGACAAAAAAAGCCTACGGCTACTTCCAACACAAGCTCGGCCGGTACCTGAAGAAATGGGCGCGGCAAGCCGTTGATGAAGTGGTCGGCAAGATCAAAAAAGCCAAACATGGCTACCCGATCAGAGTCGCCATCGGCGGGCATGCGGTTTGCCAAAATGCCTTCATCTGGGCGCTCCTTGAGCGGCTTGGCATCAAAGATGAGCAGATGCCGAAGGTGGTAACTCATTACAACCTTGGTGAAGCCGAAGGACTGTCAGTCGTTCTGCATCAGGGTGCAGGCGCAGTAACCGTAGGATTCATTGCTCCAGCAATCGCCATTAAGTCTTAAGCTCTCCGGCGCTGCATTGAACGGCAACCAGCTACAGCTCACAATCAAAAACAATAAAGGGCCTGATGGGAAATCATCGGGCCTTTTTCTTTTGTAAAAATTATTCGACCCTTTTGATTATCGTGACTATTCCTTTTTCCGCATCCACATCGACTAGGTCACCGTCTTTCAAAACTTTCGTTGCGATTTTTGTCCCGATAATGCAGGGCTTTTTCATTTCTCGGGCAATGATTGCCGCGTGGCAGGTTATGCCACCCTCATCGGTAACAAATGCGGCGGCTTTTTTCATGGCCGAAACATATTCTGGGCGGGTCATGGAAGCCACAAGGATTTCGCCTTCCTTGAAACTCTCGATGCTTGGCATAGTAAGGCAAACCCTCACTATTCCCTGCACCTTACCACTGAATGCTGTCGCGCCCTGGAGCGTTGGGCCCTCATGGAAAGATGAAGTAGAAAATGCCTCTATGAATTCCTTAGCTTCGTCGCCAACACACAATGTCCGCTTAAGACTTTGTGGAGCATAGTCAACAAAAAGCTTTGAGCGCTCTATAAGTTCAGACTGGAAAGCTGGATCTGTTATCCTATCAGCCTCCTCCGGCAGCATGAATCGAGCAATTTCAGGCTGGATTCCAAGCCTGCGAGCAAGCTCATCGAGCACAGGCTGATTCACATGAATGCTTTCTAGAATATGGGCTTTCCTCTCATCTTGCCAAGAGAATAAGTGGGATACAATCTTAACGAAGTCGGATTCTGCTGCAGGTCCGAGTGAAGAACCATTTTCTTTGCCTTCAGCTGCTCGTGCAAGCTTGCGGATGGAATCAATGGTCACCTCATGACGGCCCAGATATGAGTTCTGTACCCAGGCATATTTTTTCTTGAATTCGGAAAGGATGACTGACTCGTCATTTAGTTTGTCACATAATTCATGGGCATATATTTCTGCCTTTCGTAGAAAAGATAAGTCTGAAGGCTTAATAGTATGAGGATCGATGGAATATTTCTTAAGAAGCTTGTGCTCGCACACGTAGGTTGCACATTCAAGTATATGCGCAATGCCAGCGCTTGCATACAACCGCATGATTTGCAGTTTCAACAGTTCTTTAAGCTCATCAACACCCAGCGAAGGAAGTATCTCTTCATCATACTCCGCCTTGGTACAAGCCAGTTCATATGCAGTCCGATATTCTTTTATAAGCACATTGAGATCCGCTACTGTTTTGATTTTTTCCCAAAATACTCCGCCGATCTTCTCATAATCGGCCTTGTCATAATGCCACTCGACGTTCTTGCTGTGTGATATGCAAAGGAAATGCGTATAAGCCAAACCCCAAGCCAGCTTGAATCCGGATAAGGTTGCAACGCTACTTATGAAAAGTGGGTAGGCATTGAAACGCTGAACGTCCCAATCAACTTTCTTTATTTTATTCAGGAGCGTAGTATCAAGCATGCGATTATTTTTTAAGTATCCTCACTATCCCCTTCTCCGCATCCACCTCTATCATATCTCTATCCTTCAAAACTTTCGTGGCTATCTTTGTACCAATCACCGCAGGAATCTTGAGCTCACGGGCAACGATAGCAGCATGACAGGTGATGCCTCCTTGGTCAGTAACAATAGCGGCTGCCTTTTTCATTGCTGGCACATATTCAGGTGTCGTTTGGTTCGCGACAAGGATCTCACCTTGATTGAAAGTAGCTATTTCCTGTACGCTCCTCAATACACGGGCCTTTCCTGTAACAATGCCCTTATAAGCTGTTGTCCCTTTGAATTCCTTGATGTCATCATGCTTTTCAAAACAATTCCCCTCTATGCCATCCTTTTTGAATTCAGCAGCAGTAATGATCCTGAACGTATGGTTGTAAAAAATGGTTAGGAACCCGTTATCAAATCGATCCTGCAGTATAGCGACATCGACTTTCTTTCCATCGTAAAGTCCGAAAATCTCCACATCGGTCATATAGAACCCAAGCGGATCAGGAATTAGAAATCGCTTCTGCGTCTCCGCAACAAATTCATAGAAGAGCGTATTCATTCTCAAGACGCGTTCTTTTCTCTTGTCCTGCAGATGTGTAAACACTTCAGAAAATCGTATGATCTGCTGGAGATTTTTGGAAATATTCGACTGTTTGCAGAGTTCAGCTTTTTTTGCCATGTTATGGGAAATCCTGCCAATTTCTTCTGAAATGAGTTCGGTAATATTCTTTTCAGCATTCGTTGCAAGCCACTCTTTTGCTTCTGACAGAACTTTCTCTGCACTAACTCGTCTATATTCTTTGTAGTTAGATCGTATCCAAAAATATTCCTTCTCATACTCTTTCGTAAGATTCTCTGCCTTCGTATTATTCTTTGAATTCAATTCGTTAGCTATTCTAAGAAAAAGGACTTCAGCTTCGTTTACGAAAGAATCAAAAGCAGGTAAAGTAAGGGTTTCAATAACCTCTCCAGTTGCCTTGTCCTTGAGCTCTTCCTTGATCAATGCAACAAGCCAATCCTCTTCCCCATCGGAAAGAAAGGCATCTACGGCGTATGACCAGACTGAAACCCCTATAAGCAGCTTATGGAGCTTTTCAAAAGTTTCTCTGATTTTCTCGTTCGAAAGCGCTCCGAGATCAAGATCGTCTATTTCTGCATTGTAGTCGTAGAATTTCTTATGGTTGGCCTGCGAAACCTTGAGCACTTCGTCTGCAAATCCGGGATCTGATTTCACTTTTGCAAGAATGACGGCTCTCTTTTCCTTCATCTCGTTCACATCCCAGAACCAATCGAAGTGGTCTTTGATCGAATGATTCTGGAAAGCCATACCATATTTCAATGCATAAGGATTAATAGTTCCTTCCGTGGCGATAGCTAGGCCCTGTTCGTGAATGCCGATTGGACGTCCGCTATAGCTTTTGTTATACCAAGCCTTGTTGGTCTTTAGTCTTCGGTAGATTTCGTCGAATTGAGGGTCGTTGGATTCGTTCATTATTTGATAATCCTAACAATTCCTGTGTTTGCGTCAACCTCAACCATATCACCATCCTTGAGCATCTGCGTCGCAACCTTCGTGCCAATTATGCATGGAATCTTCAATTCGCGTGAGGTGATGGCAGCATGGGAAATGATACCTCCTTCATCGGTTATCATGGCCCCAGACTTCTTGATTGCGACAATGAAATCAGGAGTAGTTTGGCTGGCTACGAGGACTCGACCTTCTTGAAAGGCATTTGCTTGGGCTTTGTTTAAGACAATAGAAACTATCCCTTTGTATTTTCCTTTATAGCCTACCTGTCCTTTGATGATTCCGGCTTGCTGTTGGTGATCATCTGGACGCGGAAGCGCAACATCGATAGCTAATTCTTTTTGAATCTTCTTTATAGCTTCACCAGTATATATCTTGCCCTCGAGTACTAATGAGTGTTTCTCGCGTTCCTTGAGTTCCTCCTCACTCGGAATAGTATCTGTCAGAATTTCCTCGAGAAGTATTGAACCAATGTACGGAATAAGATTCGGGTAAAATTTCGTAATACTTAATCGAAGAACCTCATCTCCATTAGGAACAAAGATATCGTTATCTTTGCGAAAGACCATCATTTCATCCACCAGTTTTTTATAATCAGGTTTGTCTTCAAGCACTTCGACAGCCCACCAGATTCCAGCAAGCCAGTTCCAAGTCCGAATAAAGTCCTTTACGAATACTTCGAATTCCTTTCGAGTAAGTGCACGAGGATTTTTTATTATTGACTTGATCGTGTCATATGATTTGTTAGCACCAACAACAATGCCTGAAGTATAGCGCGCGTCGGTCTTAATTCTCCTCATGATCTCCTGCTTCTGCCATTCCACCTGTGCAGGATCAAGAAAGATGCTTGACCTGTTGTCCATCCTCTCAATAGCCCAGTAAGGCTTTTTCAGGGTCATATCATCGAGCCACGGCAAAGGGCCTGTCTCGCCTTCAGCGCCGATCTGCATGGTGGCCATAGTGAAATCCCGGTGGCCGAATAACTCGAATTTTCTAATATCCTTGGACATGGTTTTATTTAAGAATCCTAACAATTCCTGTATTTGCGTCAACCTCAATCATATCCCCATCTTTAAGCACCTTAGTCGCCACTTTTGTCCCAATTATACAAGGAATATGAAGCTCGCGGGATATGACCGATGCGTGGCTTAAAACTCCGCCCTCTTCAGTGACTATTGCCTTTACTTTCTTGAGCACTGGAACATAATCAGGGGTAGTGGAAGTGGTTATTAGAATATCCCCTTCTTGAACGAGATGAAGCTGGGCCATGGAGGTCACAATACGCGCAGGCCCTGTCGCTTTCCCCGGAAAGGCAACCTGCCCCTTAATTTCTGTTTTTGATTCAATTGGATTGACGACAACAGCTTTTCTGAATATATCAGCATCAGCACCAGATAATAAAATTATATCTTTTGTATCCGCATATGAAAAATATCCGATTCTCCTTTTTTCAATCTTTTCATTAGATGGCAATTGGCCGCTTCTCAAGCCAGTTAGGATCTCCTCAGACGTCAAGTAAAAAACGTCATCAACTTTTTGTAAATTGAGAACCTCGCTGGTTCTTCTGAAAAAATCTTGAAGAAAATATGCATTCCTGTAGTATCGCTCTGTCCTCCAGCTTCGGAAATAGATTGATTCCTGCAGGGTATCAATAAGTTCTTGTGTTTCTTTTGATTGAAAAGTTGATTTATACGCATTGAACTGATCCTGGAACGCCTTTATTTTATTCTGATATTCTTTCAGCTTTTCTTCCGGATTTTCATTGACCAGCTTCTCAAGCCTCTCCAGAATTTCTTCTTTTGTATAAAAACTTCCTGTAAACTTATTATTCTTGATCCATGAAAAATCAATCAAATGATGTTTGAGCAATTCGGAAATATCTGCACCGGATTTCTTCTGCTGTGCAAGTTTCAAAAGACTCCCCTCTTCTGCTTGGATGACGCCAGCTTTTATTGGTGTAGTAAGTACTTGAAATACTTTATCGCACTCCTCTGCTGGAAATACTTTCTTGACCTCCTTTTTTAGGCTGCTCTCCATATATTCTTCAATAAAAAGCGGAAAGACCACATATGCTCCGAATCGATAAAGCTTTTCTACATAGGAAGACCAATATTCGAGTATTTTTTCCTTCGAAACTTTCGTGTAATCAATATTTTCTAATTCCTTGCAGAATTTTTCAACCTCCTCGTTAATAGCATATGCATCATGAAGAAGATCTAACATGAACCGTCCATTACCTTTCAAAGCTTCAATTGTCAGCTTCTTTAGGTTTTGAAAATCAGCATCAACGAATGCCAACTCGCCGTCGATATGGATTATTGAAACTGGATATGGGAACTTTATGGCCTTGTTGTGGTGCTTCGAAATACCCTCAATGATGAAGTGCTGGTAAAGGGGCGATCGTACCCGCTTGTGGACATATTTATATTTAGTTTTAGAAAGCTTGTCGGCTAGGGCTTCGAGGTTCATTTTATTATTTTTACTATCCCCTTCTCTGCATCTACCTCGACCATATCCCCATCCTTCAGTATCTTCGTCGCATTCTTCGTTCCAATTATACAAGGAATATTCATCTCTCGCGAAATGATAGCCGCGTGACAGGTCACCCCGCCTTCATTCGTCACAATAGCTCCACATTTATTGAGAACAGGAACAAAATCCGGTCTAGTCATTGAGGTGACAAGTATGTCGCCTCGCTGCATCTTGTGAAAATCTGCCCTTCCAAGCACGATCTTAACTGTTCCTTTTACCCTCCCTTTCGATGCAGAAACCCCTGTAACTTCTGAACCTTCCCCTTCCGTGATGAGGCTATCCCAGACTTTTTCATCAAGATCAACCTGTCCATGATTTGTCACTTCCATATATCGGATTCCATTGAACTTCCTGATTCCGGTATTCTTTTGAGCCTCAAATTCCGCCGGTTGGAGGAATACAGCATCTTCATAATTCAAATTTAATTTCTTGCATTCTTCACGAAGATATCTGTCTGCCATGGCATTGTAAATCATATTACACTTCTTGCGTACATCCCTGATATAGGTCATCAAGCCCACCCAGCCTTCCAGGCTATCAGGTTTCTTCATGGGAACAATTATTTCGATTGGGATATTCTTGCCTCGTATCTCGGCAAGCCGGTTCCTGAAATATTCCAGCGATGCAGGGTGATAACCTGCATAATTTGAAAGAACATATGAATACTTGTATGAGTGTTCGAGGAGCATATCTTCAGCCTTTTTAGGATCCTTCTCAAATGCAATCTTTTTCAAATCCTTCTCTTCTTCACGAATGAATGAATTACCGTATGATGGAATCACATGGACATCGATCGGATGAGCTTTAAGGTATTCATCCAAAGCCATATCCAGAGGATAGCCGAATCCAATAATAAGGCTCCATGATTTTATGTATTCATAATAGAATTCGGGCTGAGGTCTTATCCTGCCTGATTTCATATCTTCATAGTTCATTTTTTCGAGCTTCTCTGTAAAAACGATCAGATTCTGGGAGAGAGAATATATGTGGTCAGTGAATTCTGAATCATTTTCAAGCAACCAACCAAGGAACCTTCTACCAGGTACAACCCACGAATCCTTTGGCACAAGAGCAGGAGAATTGCCGTTCAAGACATATTTCAAATACCAATTGCCGTTTATATATTCCCCGCGGTATTTCGTCTGGGGCGAGTGATTGCCATATGCTTCATTAAAATATGGGAGCATTTGAAATTCGAAATTGTAATAGTCGCTGAATTTCATCTTAGGATTTTAACAGTCCCCTTCTCTGCATCCACCTCAACCATATCCCCATCCTTTATTACTTCAGTGATACTTCTAATTCCCACAACACTCGGGATGCCGAATTCCCTGCTGACCACTGATACGTGCGAGGTTAAGCCACCCTCCTCAGAAACAATCGCGCTAGCGAGATGCATAATAGGTACAAAATCCGGACTGGTATTGATAACCACGAGAACATTCCCCTTCTTCATCTTGTGAAAATCCTTTGGGCCCAAAACGATACATGCAGCAGCCTTTGCGTGACCGGGCGATGCGATCCTGCCCTTGAATTCAGTGTCGCGAAGATTTTTAGATATCAAATATTTTTCTTCAATATATTCAGCATCCTTGCCGTCGAAAGTCGCTAGGATCGGAGGAGCAAAAATAATCACGCTTGCCGTCCTTCTTTCCCTTACGCGATCAAAATCCACAGGTTTTCCTTCCGCACAAGCGATGAATTCTTGCGGGCTACAGTCCATCACATCATCAATTGAAACTGCTGCACGCTCTGCAATCTCAGCAAACATGGCTGTCGCCTTGTGTTCAACTTGATTTATCGAGTACTTAAAATAGTCCTTAAGCCACGTCGAGAATCCAGAAATTTCAGCTACCTCCTGGTATTTTATAGGAAAAGTCTTTATGAACTCATTTCTTCCTTTTGCCTCTTCTTGCTGTCTCTTAGTGATATCTTCAATCCCTTCCTTGGGGTTTCCAGATTTAAGTTCAAGCAATTTCTCTTTATAATACTTCAGGCTCTTTGCCTTCTCATTATAGTAGCCTAGCGCTGTAAAACAGAATTTTTCATAAATTTTCGAGAGTCTTTCACTAACCTGTTGTTCTTCTATATTGTCTGATTCGGCTGCAAGCTTCAGAAGTTCTAGTTCTTCTTCAACTGCAATGCTTGGAATGTCGTTTGTGGAAAACTTTCTTAAGATCTCATCGACTTTTTCCTTAGGAAAATCCTTTTTGATGAGGGCTATAATACCTCTATCAATCACGCGTATAGTTCCAGACATCTTGAACATAAGTCTGATAAGACTGCAATACTCAAAAGCGAGGACGCCCAGTTCCTTGTCGGAAAGTGCTTTCACGTCAGCAATCGAAAGCTTTCCGAGAAGCTCATCTCGAATTGAATACAGGAATTCCTCTAATTTTTTGATTCGTCCTTTATCATCTGAAAATAGTGTAGCGGCATTTATGAATTCATTCTCATCAGCCACGAGAAAAAACCACTTTACAATATGGTTCTTTATTATCGCAGCACCGCCTTTGAAATAAGAAAGAAGTTTCCATTCAGGATGCTCCTCGGAATATTGTTCGATAATAAGGTGATGGTACAAATAGTACGCTGCCCGACCTCCTTCGGGGCTGAAATGGGCTTCTTTTAGCTTCTCTTCGAGCTCCTCAAGGGTTTTCATAGAGTGCAATAACTATACAGCATTTTCTCGAAAATTCAATGAATATATGCTAGAATATCGCCATCAATTATCAGAGTTAATAATTAAAATTTATGGCTGTAAAACACCTTGTTAGTTCATCAGATCTCACAAAAGCCGATTACGTGGATATGCTCAAGCGCTTTGATAAATTCGTCAAAAAAGGCATTCCAAACAACCTATGTAGAGGCAAGGTTGCAGCAACCCTTTTCTTTCAGCCTTCAACGCGCACCATGACTGCATTTCAAGCCGCAATGATACGACTCGGAGGCGGATGGGTTGGGGTGACTAGTGCTGACGGGATTTCTATGGGAAAAGGAGAATCTTTTGAAGATACGATTCGTGAATACAGTTCTTTTGTTGACCTTATCGCCCTACGTCACCCTGACGATGATTCTGCTGAACGTGCTGCAAAAAACTCCTTCGTACCTTTGTTAAATTGTGGAAGTGGGTCTCGAGAACATGCTGTAGCTTCTGGATGGATACTTATGGCCCTTCAGTATCATGTAAAAAAACCTCTCAAAGGCCTTAAAATCGGCATCTACGGGACTCCGGAAATAAATAGGGTGACAAAAGCCATGGTCCCAATTATGGGTATGTTCGGCGTTGATCTCGTGATTGATGATTTGGGACATTTTCCTCTTCCTAAGGAAGTCGAGGACAAGGCTCGGGCAAATGGAATCAAAGGTATCCGATACGATAAGCTCGACAACTTCATCGGCGATGTAGATATCCTCATGCTCACGCGAGGGTTACAAAAAGGTATTATTCCGGCAGATAAATTTCCAAAGGAAAAGGAGGAGCTTATCCTTAAGAGCTATGTTCCGATCAACAAGGAGCATATGAAAAAAATGAAAAAAGATGCTGTGCTCTATATGCTCAAACCACGTATTTTTGAGATTGAAACAGATGTTGATAGTGACCCACGCGCTGCATATGCAAAAGAGGAACCGTTTGTTGAATTTGCAGCTGCGCTCATTACTCATTTCTTGAATATAAAGATTTAGGCAAAAGAAAATCACCAAGTTTGCTGTCCTTGGTGATTCATTGAATTGAACGAAGAGCGATCGCAACTACTTGGTTGCGATGAGGAGCCAAAAGAGGACTCCTTTCCAGAACACTGATTCATCTGGATTGAATGTTGACTTATGATGGCCGCCGCAACCGGGCTGATTCGCACCAAGCATCCACATGGAGCTCGGAACACCGCCTTGCGATTGTGAGTACCACGCGAAGTCCTCGCCGCCGAGGGAAGGCTCCATCGTTTCAGTCGTCTGCCCTGCTGCCTGTAAGAGCTGCAGGGTTTCGTCGTATGCGCCTTGTGAATTCGCCATCACCGGGTGACCATTGATCACTTCGACGGTAACGACTGCATCGGCATACTGCGTGGCGACTGTTTCGATGTGCTTCTTCACCGTCGCATGGAACTTCGAGCGTTCGGCCGGCAAGAGGTAATTCCTGCAGGCAAACCAGAGTTCCGCACCGGCCGGGAGAACATTGCTGCCCTCGCCTGACTGGAACACTGCTGGAGCGAGCGAAACCGGACGATTGGGTCCGATAGTTCTCACAGCAAGTCCACGCATTGCAACCACGATGTCTGCTCCGATATCCACAGCGCTTGTTCCATTTTCAGGAAACGCAACATGGCCACCATTGCATTTAATCGTCACCTTGACGCGATCAGAGTTGGCAGTGAAGTTACCGGCCTTTCCGATAAAACTTCCAGCCTTTCCGTCCGCCCAGATGTGAAGCGCGTGTGCTTCGCTGATCCCATTGAGCACTCCTTCTTTTACGAGAGAGGCGCCGCCGGATTCAGTGAGAGGATTCTCTTCGGCCCGTTGAAAAACGAACCGAAGATTGTGCTTGGGTTGAACCTTGCCTTCAGCAATCGCCTTGAGCGCACCGAGAAGCATGGCTGCGTGGGTATCATGCCCACAAGCGTGCATTTTTCCAGAAATCTTGGAAGCAAACGGCAAGCCGGTCGCTTCTTGAATTCCGGGAAGTGCATCAACGTCGGAACGAAGGAGAATACGGTCGAATGATGGATTGATATTCACGTCCACTACCAGACCACCTTTCAGTTCCACAACGTGAGCTTTCGCATCGAAGCCGGCGATATCCGCCAGTAATTGACCAATCTGATGCCGGATGTAGATGAGAGTTTTTTCTTCCTCCCACCGCACTTCCGGATACTGATGGAGATGCTGGCGAATGCCAACCACGTATTGCTGTGTTTCTTGAGCGGTAGCAATGAGAGCCGCTGTGTTCGTTTCAGTCATAATCAGTATTTCTGGAGTTGATTGTTTGTTTTTCTATATGAAATTGTCGATTTGCTTTCCTTTACCGTAACATATATATTATAGCACAGATATAAATAAAAAGCAAGCCCTAAGGACTCGTAACGTGGCTTGGTTGAGCCGTCCTATTTGATTATTTTCACAGTCCCCTTTTCACCATCGATTTCAACAATATCCCCATTCTTAAGGGTAGCCGTAGCAACCTTGGTCCCAATAACACAGGGCTTATGAAGTTCCCTCGATAACACTGCTGCATGTGACATCATTCCCCCTTCATCTATAATGACACCTAGTGCCTTTCCTATTACATGGACAAGGTTTGCGTTTGAACGTTCGACCACAGCAATAGAACCTTCCGTAAAATTCATTTCATCCTCTTTGTTCTTGAGAATAGAAACAGTTCCTTTGATGATGCCAGGAGATGCTGGAGTGCCCTTAATTACATTATCATTTTCCATTTGGAGTAAGTATGGTTATTATACCTTTTTCTGCGTCTACTTCCACTATATCTCCATCCTTCAGGACTTGTGTAGCAATTTTCGTCCCAATGATACATGGTTTCTTAAGCTCTCGAGAGATTATAGCAGCGTGACATGTGATACCGCCTTCGTTCGTTATGATCGCAGATGCTTTCTTTATGAGTTGCGCAAAATCAGGGGTTGTCATGCCTGTTACAATTATGTCACCATCCGCAAAATCAGAAACGTGTGATGTCTTCAGAACGCGTACCCTTCCAGTCACTTTACCTCTGTAGGCAACCTGGCCTTTGATTTCTTTCGCTTCGCTTGTTGCGCTATTCAGCTTGATTCCTAACGAGTCAAGGTAGGCTCTGGCATTATCGCCCGAATGCGGAATATATTTCCCATCCGTCTGTTCAACGGTAAAAAAGTCCATCCTTTCCTTCATCATTTTATCAAATAATGCTAAATCCGAGCTGTGCATGTGAATGGCATCCTTGTCCAGATATCGTGCTTCCTCAAAAGTAATTGAAAAAGCGGCGCTAATCTTTTTTGCTAGTACAAAATTTATATAATACGAAACCTGTGCATTAAACATCTTTCTGTCATCCTGCAGCAAGGTCAGTGTTTTTAAAATTTCAAATAAAGATTCTACTTCTTCGCTAATTTTGTATTTCTTACTGATCTCATTCGGCTTAGCAACCTCCGCTGGTTTTTGAAGTTCTGTTTTTATCCTTTCGGTTATTGATGCTGCATCCCATATGTTTGGTCCTACGTATTCATAGGGAAACCAAAAATAATTTGAAGAAAATGCCTCAATTTTTTTACGAAGACTAACGCTTTCAAGTCCTTCCTCCCTAGCGCTTGCAACAAGCTTTGAAAATTCCTTCTCAATCCTTTGGCTGTATGACAGTTCTGCTGGGTGGGAATGAGCCTGGATGATGTCTTTCTTTTGATCTTCAGGGTACTTACTGAGCAATGCTTGTATTCTTTTTTCAATTATATTTGGCGCAAACAGCCAGTAACACATGTTGTCTCTCATTAAGTGTGAGTACTTAATCGAAAGATTCTCAATAAAATTTAGATAGTTTTGATGCGTAACTGGTTCAGATGAAAGGGCGTAATCCTTACAAAAATCAACAAGCTTTTGTCCCGAAGCAGTACTTTTCTTTCTCAAAGCATTGAGGTCGTCAACCTTCTGAAGCATTGCAAGCGCATGTTCGCCAAATTCTGCATACTTTTCCTTTTCCCAAATAGCGAAATAATTGCCCTTGTCCCATACATTGATAACATGTCCTGTATCGCTCATGCCAAAATATTCACTGAAATTCCAGTCAAAAAATGAAAGTAATGGGTATGTCGAGGGAATATAGCGTGTCCTTGTTATAAGCCACTTGTCGTTACTTGGCATGTTATTTTAGAATCCTAATAATTCCAGCGTTCGCATCGACCTCGACCATATCTCCATTCTTCAATATTTGCGTTGCATTCTTGGTACCAATTATACAGGGCTTGCCAAGTTCCCTGGCAACAATTGCAGCATGGCAGGTAATGCCGCCCTCATCGGTAACAAATGCTGATGACTTCTGCATTGCAGGAAGATACTCTGGAGTCGTCATCGAGGTTACGAGGATTTCTCCTTGTTCCAGCAGACCAATATCTTTCTTACTCATTATGATCCGCACCCTTCCTTTTGCGATTCCCTTGCATGCTGATTGACCACGTATTTCTTTCGTCTCAATCGAAACTTTGGGAACATACTCGTATCCCAAACTTTCAAATGCGCTTTTCAATGACTGTTCGGTATTATCAGTCAAAATTATTCCATCTTTCGAGTATATAAAACCAATGACCCTTTTTTCCAATTCTGATAGGTTTATCTCCTTATCATTTCGCAGGTAATCAATGAGCTCTTCTCCTGATAAAACCCTCATTAATTTTTGTTCGATTTGAGTCAACTCTGAAACTTTCATAAGAATTTTATCAGTAAGGACTGCACCGTCAGGAAAAAGGTTTTCAGTCTTCTTTCGGTATTGAAGCGCTATTTGTATTTCGTTCTTATATTTTTCCTTCCTAACAGAGTCATTCTCAAGCCAATTCGGAATCCAGTACATCGTTATGAACGGTCCCATTGCTTTGGTAATGTACTCAAGATACTTTTCATATATCTCAACAAGTGATTCATTATCGACTCCCCTTTCAATCATTTTAACTGAGTCTTTATAGAAAAAATTGATTTCTTGGACTAAGCTATCAAATGCACCAGTTTCTTTTTTAAGCCAGTTAGGGTCATCATCTATCTTTTTCAGAAGGAATTCCTTGAACTCAACCGTATGCTCCTGTGGTGGGCGCATGATTTCTGTATATCCGTCGTGTATGTAAAAAAGCGTGTCAGAATAAGACCAACCAAGCCATTTCTTCAGTCCTGATGTATAGCCTTGCCTCCAAGCTTTTGCATCGATCAAGGAGTTATCCCTTTTAATTATCGTTTCAATCTTTCGCATGTTATTTTAAAATTTTAACAACTCCGGTATTTGCATCCACTTCCACCATATCCCCATCCTTCAAGGCCTTCGTCGCGATCTTTGTTCCAATAATACAAGGTTTGTTCATTTCTCTTGAAATGATGGCGGCGTGGCAGGTCACGCCACCTTCGTCCGTAACGAACGCAGAAGCTTTCTTCATGATCGGCACCATATTGGGAGTTGTCATGCTCGCAACGAGAATGTCACCATCCATAACTCTTGAAAAATCTTCATTGGTCTTTATGATTCGTGCTATTCCTTTAACAATTCCCTTGCAGGCAACATTTCCTTTAAATTCACTGACAGCCTCGATTGTTTCATCAAAAAACTTCATCAGCTGATCGAATTCCGAACCTGAAGCTGCTCTAGTTTTCCCCTCATCAAGCAGAACTGCGCAATTTTTAATACGTTCATTGAGCACTTCAATGGATGGAATTTTATTATTAAGAATCTCCTCCGGCAGACATCGCAGAAACTGGTCGTACGTCAGCTTTTTTGACTCGGCCTCTTGCTTCAGAATAGAAGCAGCTAAGAATGAACTCTTCGACATGATATCCGTTCTTTGTGTCCTGTAATAGATTATGTATTGAAAAATATCGACAAGGTAGGATTCTTCTTTCAAGAGATCCTTGGCGTATGCAATTGTTTTGGATAGATTTTCCTTATCTTCTTTCCATTTTTTCAGGAATTCATCCTTGTTGATTTCAGCAAGTTTTTCCTGGGCATCTTTAACCGTGTATTCACTCACTTGCCCATAACGGGAATGCATCCATGCATAATTTTCTACATGCTTCTGCAGGTCACTGCTCATTACGAGGTCATACTCCTCTTGTTTGTGAAAATTAACCATCATTGGAATGTTCAACCTATTCATCAAGGCCTCAAGCTCATCATCCGGCAGCTTCTTGCCCAGAGCTTCCTTCAAAAGCAGATTTGCCGACTTATCTATTGAAAAGACCAAGTTGAGGGCAGGCATGAACTCCTCATATGCTCTGAAATAGGCTTCTATGCTTTTCGTAGACGAAGCAATGAGATTGTCTTCCCTTCTTTTGAATTCATTGATTACATAATCCAAATGCCCAGGCGCCTTCAAAGCAGACAAAAACAGCTTTGCAGCGGTATCTATATCTTCAATAGAGTAATGCCATGCTGTATCTATGTATACGATATTTTTAAGGCTGAAGGGGGTTTTTAAAATTCCTTCGAAGTTTTTCTTATTGCCGTAACCGTCAAATACGAGACCGCAAAAAAGCGGGTAATAGAATCTTCGAACGGTTATTATGTATTCGTCTCTTTTAAGCATTTTATTTATTCAAAATCTTAACAATTCCACTATTTGCATCAACTTCAACCATGTCTCCATCTTTTAGAATACTAGTAAGTAACTTAATTCCCGTCACACAGGGCGTATTGAGTTCTCTTGCAACTATTGCGGCATGGCATGTCACTCCGCCGTCTTCAGTGATAATTGCAGCTGCTTTTTTCATAGCAGGAACCAGTGAGGGAAAAGTTGTATGGGACAACATTATATCACCCTCATCCATTTTCCCCATTTCCTCTGGGGTATTTATGATCTTTATTGGCCCCTTTGCATGTCCACTGCAGGCGCATACACCTTTAAATTCCTTCGCGCTTACATCAATTGTATCTTTTTCAATATAAGATTCTTCCTTCCTAATAAAACTAGATGCATCAATTCCAGAAAGAATTTGTGATTTTCCATCCCTAATTAGGATTATTGTGTCTGATTTTCTTTTATTGATCGTCATGAGATTAGCACTTTTCCCAGAATTAAGCATTTCTATTATTTCGATGTGACTCATGACCTGAAGCTGATTAATCGAAAGGAATTTCCTTTTTCCGATTTCCTGAAAGACTTTATTTAAAACATAATACCCATGGAATGAGACATCCTTCCGGTAATTCTTAAGAAAAATAATATCAGCGGTGATATCGAATATTCGAGCTTGATTTTCAGTCAAATCAAGACTCGCCTTTAGTGCGGCACGTTTTGATTCAATTAATTTAGGTTTTTCAATCCGTTCGGCGATCTCTGCTTCAGGATTAATATTATTTAAAATCTGGTCATGCCAAAGTTTAAGGTAGTCCCCAATCTTGTATGATGGACCGAGGTATGCAAATGGCGTCCAACACCATTTCTTGAGATGTTCGTTAATTTTTTGAGAAAGGTGTACATCAATATTTGCAGGAATAGCATCAGAATTTGCAAGATTCTTAATAGCTTCCTCTGCGCTACTATTTTTTAAGATAATCTGTAAAATCTCCAAGGATTCGATCTCTTCTCGAATAAGAAGGCTCGTTTTCGAGGGTGTTGTAAGAAGGCTGAAAACTTCAGAAACTTTTACATCTTGATTACCTTTTTTGACATACTCATCGATAATAGCTAACAATTTATTTGTGAGGTCCTGACCATCGCTGTCAACAAACCAGGTCGTAATGACGGCATGAGCTTGTGCGTGAGCCAGCCCATCTATCATTAATGTAACAATTTCTGCGAGTTCTTTATCACTCTTTTTGGTTAAATCAAAATTCAAAACTTTTTGTGCGTATTTAAAATAATCATCATTAAATCTATAAGCTTCTCGGTGATTATTTTCGATGAAATCGGGGTCATCGAATACTTTCTTAATGGCAGTTTCGATCAATTCACGCAATTCATTTTTTCTGAAATATGCACCGAGGAGATCAACTCCAACCATATGGTTAAAGTGCTCTTTTATGATTTGTTTTCCAAAGAAAATCTTCTGAACATAACTTAAACCCCAAGACGACCAAACGAACGGTAGATGATAACCCACTCTAGGTATTATGTAATTACTTACCCATTTGCTATCATTCATAGACTATTTGATAATCCTTACTATCCCCTTTTCTGCATCCACCTCGAGAGTATCTCCATCTTTGAAAACCTGCGTTGCAAATCGAGTGCCGATCACGCAGGGCTTGTTTATTTCACGAGAAATGATTGCAGCGTGGCAGAGCAAGCCGCCGATGTCGGTAACGATAGCGCCGGCCTTTTGCATCAAAATAACGAAATCTGGCGTGGTCATGGTAGTCACAAGCACATCACCCGTCTGCATTTTATGAAAATCGTCAGTATTCATGATGACCCGTGCTGGACCCAAGTATTTTCCAGGATTACCGACTGCGCCTTTGAGCTCCCGGGTATCTTTATCGGTTATTGGGATCATTTTTTTGAGAATGGCCATGTCGCCTGGATTCTCTGTAAATACAACCTTTTCACCTTCAAGAGCAATAAAGGCATAACTATAACCGTTTTTGCGAGTGGAAATTTTGGATTTCAGCTCATCATGAGTTATTTCACCTTTCAAGGCCTGCTTCACCTCAGTAACGCTAAACATCATAAATTCCCTGTAGGTTAAACCAAGTTCCTTAGCTACATTAGCAAGGAATGGAAGTGCCCGTTCAGAAAAAATGGAAAAATATTCGGCACCGGCTTGCTTTACGTAACCGCACTTATTCATGCAGTCAGCGCGCCATTCCAGTTCTGGGGAAATGGAAATTTTGGCATGCTTTGCATCATGAGTTTCTATATGAGTGACTTGCTCATAGAGCCTTTCAACCGTAAGAGGCTCGCCAATGAAATTGAAGATTTCAATCCATGGATATTTTTCTACTTGATTTTGGAATTTAGCATAGAGTTTTTTGTCTTTCTTTATTTCATCCAAGGATTTGGAACCTGCTTCCTTTTTAAGCTCAACCAATTCCTTATGCCGTTCAAACAATGGGCTTACGATTGGAGGAATTATATCCATGACCTTTTCTGCTGGAAAAGATTCGGTGACGACAGCATCCTGGAGCTCCTTCTCTGCGGCTTCATGGAAATGGCTAGCTCCGAGCAGCCAGAGGAAATTTATTCTTTTCGCAGCATCAAGGAATTTCTGAAAATTTTCAGCGGTCGGCTTTAAATCCTGCAATGCTTCTCCGCTCTTTTTTGCCAATAAATAAGTTTCATCGGCGACTTTGATCATATTTTCAAAAAAAGCAGTATCTTTGCTTAGGATTTTCTTTGAAATATGTTCTTTGATTTTTTTTCTTTCTGAACCTTTTACCAAATACTGCCCACCATTCATCGTTATCGCCCAAACCCCATCGGTCTTGATCCCCATTTTGACGGCAAGTTCCGGCACCCAGCACGCGCTCCAAAAATAACTTGGAAAAAGATCTTGCTTCCAGAAACCGTAGTAATCCCATTATTCCGTCTTGAAATCTTTTAATTCGGGAGTAGCGAAACCAGATACTTCATTCTTTACCTCCTTTCGAGCAAGCGTCGTAATCGGCCTGCTTTGGACAATGTAGAACTTCCCTTTCTCGAATGCCCATTCTATATCGCATGGGAAGCCATAGTGCTTCTCGATGCCTAGGATGATTTCTGAAAGCTCAAGGATCTGTTTACCAGTAAGAACCTGAGAAGAGGCCTTCGGCTCAGGAATATCTATCCATTCGTTATTTCCATGCTCTGCAGAGTGCTTTTCAGACCTATAGAGACCTCTTTCCTGCGTCGACACATTTATATCAAGGATATTGCGCGGATTCTTCTCAACTACATAGCTATCAGGAGTTACTGAACCAGAGACAATGGCTTCACCGAGACCGAAGCCGGCTTCAATAATGAGCTGATTGTAGTCTTCTGTTACAGGATGCACTGAAAAAGCGATTCCAGAAACTTCTGATTCGACCATCTTCTGCACAACAACCGCAACTGAAATCTTCGTGCTGTGTAGCATTTTCTCGAATCGGTAAAAGATCGCTCGTGGGGTAAAAAGGGATGACCAGCAAAGCTTCACTTTAGTAAGCACCTGATCTTCAGTAGTATTCAAATATGATTCAAGCTGTCCTGCCCACGCATGGTCCATGCCATCTTCGGCTGTTGCAGACGAACGGACAGCCACATGCTTTGCATCAAGATCCTTAAATGACTTGTTGATAGCATCCGCGATATCCTTCGGCATCTCACGCGAAAGGATAAGGGCACGAATTTTCTCGGAAGCCGCCTCGACAAGGTGAATCTCCTTATGATCGACTGTATGGAGCACTGCATCGATTTCGGCATGGAGTTCAGTTTCTTTGAGAAATTGCTCAAAAGACTCGGAAAGTACGACGAAGCCAGGGGGCACCGGAATACCGGCTTGGGTCATTTCCCCAAGGGATGCACCCTTACCTCCTGCAAGGTGGGCGTCACTTTTTGACAGTTTCTTGAAATTCCGAACAAGTTCCATAATGGTCAATATAGTACTATAAAAATGAGAAAACGTAAACCATAAATAAGACAGTGCTTTATATACTATTGACGTCTATGTATTAATAGTACATAGTATTTACAGTGATTCGCTTTATCGCTCAACTCGAGCACAGCCATAGTGGCTTGAACCTCAAACCAAAACCTGTTAAAAATTATGAGAAGTGCAACTGTAAGACATATAGCTTGGGAAGAAATTGTCCTGAACCCAGATTTTGCAAGTGGACAATTCAACGACGAACAATTGCGTGGCGTTCAGCATTGGCATCGTGCACAGATTGGAGCGATTGAATTGACGGCATCTGGTCTGAAAATTAAACTGGATTGGGTTGCAGAATGGCGGGATAATCGTTGGGTGAAAATTGCCAGCAAAACTGGAACAATCATTCACAATAGTTATCGAGGCGTAGCCACAATTGATGACGATGAGGGCATTACGCTTTACAACATCAGTACGGGAATCAGCAGGCTTTTCCCCAAGGGGCACTCAACCAACATCACAAAGGAAGTGGTGGTGGGACAGTAGCAAAGCATCACCTTACTCACGCAACGCCGACTGTAACATTGCCGGCGTTTTTTGCTATTCATTTTTTTTTAATATTGTAACCACTCCATTGTCTGCATCAACCTCAACCCTATCTCCATCCTTTAGCACCCTTGTAGCAATCTTGGTACCGATAACACAAGGGATCCCAAGCTCACGAGAAACGATGGCGGCATGGCAGGTAATGCCTCCTTCATTGGTCACAACTGCTCCAGCCTGCTTCATCAGAGGCACAAATTCTGGACGGGTCATGGATGTCACTAGAATATCCCCTTTATTAAATCCTTTGTAGCCATGTGGATCGAGTACGACGCGAACTGTTCCTGTTAGTTTGCCTTTGTTCGCAACAAATCCTTTTATCGTATCTGTATGAACATGCTTAACTACTGTTTTCTCAAATTCATCGAGAGCTTTGTCGAAATCACATAATTCAATCTTGTAACTGAAATCTGTGTACACAACAGAAATGAAACCACTCTCACGCCTTACAAGTTCATCCTTAATACTTTTAAGATACTCGATACCTTTAACACACTCAAAGATAAGTATGTTTGTCGCATGCTTTGCGTCAACCTCAATTCGCTTGAGCATTTCGACAGCAACTTCTACCATTACAGCTTGCATCTGTGCGATAACATCCTTTCTTAAATCACGGAAAAGCATAACCATCTGCATGTACTCGACGACTTCCTGCATATCCTTATTAAGACTAACCTTCCATGTATCATATTCTGCTTTTTTGGCAGCAACGCTTTTTTCAAGATTGTCATATTCCCCGCTCTTCTCTTTCATATTCTTTCGAATATCAGCTAGCGCTGTTTCAATTTCTGCATCGCTTTTCGTCCAGACATAATCAGTGAAAATGAACTTCGCCTTACGGATAAGGTTATTTTGTCTGCTCGAAACAAGATCGATAAGGAGCTTCAATCGACGTCCTTCAAAAGATATGAATGTGGGGTGCGTAGCAGTTTCCCAGATAACATCTAGTTCTTCTTTCTTATCTGTACCAATGACATTCAATATCTTGTCATAATCAATACATTCTAAATAAATAGTGTTCTGGAGCGAAACAAGAAACTGATCGAGCAAACCTTTCAGTGTTTGACTTAACTCTTCATCTAAAGCTTTTGAAAAATCTTGTGCAATCGACTTATCATAAAAATCCTGCATCTGTGCAGCAAAAGAATAATATTCATCTTGAAGCCATTTTAGTGAAAGCTCTCCCTTGTGGTACTTCTCAAATCTCAATCTGGCAATTTCAAAATAGTTCTCCTCATCAAGGGCCATGAAGCAGTCCCTGCCTTTGCTGATGGTAAAAAGCACAAGGGGAAGATTTTCTCCCTGCCATGGAAATGAGAGCAAAAGGGGTGACATTCCCCCGCGTATGGTGAAGCATTCATGTGCACCAAGTACTTCTTTAAAATCTTTAACGAGTTGATACGACATGGCTTAAAGAAAGTAATTCTTGATTGCAAAATCAAACTGCTCCAAGAATAGCTTTTTCATATAGGCCGCATTCTGAAGCTCGTAGAATACAGTAATCGCTTTCTTGTATTCGGTTTCATCAATGCTGCGAAGCGAAAGCGGACAAACATCATGAGCGATCAGACATGCGTTTGCAACGATGCGCGAGGTCCTTTTGTTTCCATCCTCAAATGGCTGGATATAGGCGATCATGATAAGAGCAATGAGGGCTTTGCTCCAGGGATCTTTCATCCTATTTATTTCAATGATTGTATTTTCAAGGGCCTCCTTGACTTGATGTTGATTATCAAGCGGACGATATTGAGTGCCGGTTATGCCTACGGCTTTTGATCGTATGCCATGATTCACTTCCAGCCCCTCCACAAGCATTCGGTGCACATCTTCGACATTCCTCAGGGAAAGAATCTTGAATTTTTCCCTGTTGTCAAATATGTAATCAATGGCTTTCTTGTGATTGAGAATCATCGTTGCCTCATCTGCATCATGTCCATACGCTTTCTTGTTATCTTTGATAAGAATTTCAGTGTCTATCAAAGAATACGTATTGCCTTCGATCTTTGATGATTTCCAGGACAATTCTATCGTAATCCTCTCAAGCTCTTTTCTTAGAATGGCTGGAGTTAGATTTTTCTCACGTCCCCGATATGCATCATTTTTCCTATTTAGCTCAAAAATCTCAGCTTCGCTGAATATTCCGTCTAATTTATGGAATATCTCCTGATTGAATAGGATCGCATCTTTAGATCTCACATCCGGCTCCTTGGAAATATATTCTTCATGGTCCAATGCTTTGAGCAGCGGATGAACTCCCCTGATCCTGTACGACACTGCGCGTCCTTTCCCGCTTTTTTCGATTATTCCTGCATCGACAAGCACGGCGAGTTCTCTGACAACGGTCTCTCTCGATGCAGAATCAGTATCCACCTCCAGGAAGATGACCACATCTTGATTCTGAACTGCATCCCTTGATGCAATGAAGTCGACGATTTTCTTTTGTCTGTTAGTTAATTGTGTCATATTTGCAATGCTAATTGTTTCATTTTGACACAATTATAGCTTATTTTTTAGAATTGTGACAATCCCCTTTTCTGCATCCAGCTCAATCATATCCCCTGTCTTTAGGATATCGGTCGCATGATAAGTCGCAACAAGACACGGAATACCGAGCTCACGGGACATGATTGCTGCGTGAGAATTGAGCCCTCCTTGATTAGCAATAATCCCTCCGGCTTTTTTCATAAGAGGAACGAAATCAGGTGATGTTGTTTCTGTGACAAGAATATCTCCCTGATTCATTTCCATAGAATAAAGTTTTTTAACGAATTCTTGATACGGAATGTTTAATTCAGGCAAAACAACCCTAACTCGAGCTGTAACCTTACCCTTGTTAGCAACCGTCCCCTTAAATTCTTTTTTATTGGAATGATCCTCTTCCTCGAATCTCTCAAGAACTTCTCGCTTATCTTTACCTTCAATGGAGATTATTTTTCCATCCTCACAATACAGAACAAATGATTCTTGCCTATCCTTAATCGTCTCAGGAGAAACTCTTTGTTCCAGCTCAAACAATGCTCGTATTTCGTCAAAGCTGTAGAACTTTAAATCTTCTTCGTCTACTCCGAACCATACTGAGCTTAAACTAACGAAATGATAGAGAACAGAAGTCATAAGTTCGACTAGAATTGGTCGACTTCTCATTTTTAAATCATCTCCGAGAACAAGTAGGTTTTTCTTTAATATCTCAGACATCTCGCCTTTATAACTTGCATCGGTAAAAAAGAATTCAGTTTTTTCAAAATAATAGTAGAGCTTGCATACAATAGATTGCAGATCTACAAAATCGTTGAATGTAACAGTTGTAAGCTTTTGAGCTTTGGAAATATAATTCTCAGCTTCATCGGTAGTTACTCTGAAACCTGCTTCGAATTCTTTAAAATTCCTTTCACTAGAGAATATATCCTTTCCGTTTTGACCAGCCCACTCAGCTGCAGAATTTCCAATATATGTGCCAAGTGCCTCATGTGAGTAAAGCGCGATGAAATCTCTCTTTTTATAGTGCGGAAGAACCAAACCATCATTAAGCAAATAGCCCAACTTTTTAAAGAAAAAAGCCCTCTGATAATTCTGCGGCCTCAAGTCTGGGTAAATCATGTGTGACCAAATTATGCCTCTTTTGCCTACAATTGGCTAGGTTTTGAGGTTAATTGACATAACTAATTTATAATGATATGATTATCACTGGTTTACATAAACATTAACGTCGACAAACAACCAAATCGAAAGTGAAAAGTATGAAGAGATCGGTATTCCTCATTCGACACGCTGAACAGGAAAAAGATGAAAGCCCGGGTGCGGGCATCTGGCAACCTAAGGCGCCACTTAAGCCCGGCTCAAGCCAAAGAATACAGGTTGCAGCGGACTACTTCGCCAAGGAAGGCATCGTTTTCCACCGCTACTGGCATTCGGCACTTACACGAGCAGTGCAGACATGTGAGATCCTTTGGGAACTTACAACAAAATCAAGTCCAGACCTTGCCCCCATGAGCGATAACCTCATGCTTGGCCCGAGCAGGATCGGAGAATGGGAGGCGGGATATGAACGGTGGCGGTTGGCGCAGGCTGATCCAGCCAAGCCACCGTTGCTGGACGCTCCAGGGTTCCTCAAAATCATGCCAGACCTCATAAGAACCCAAGCCCTTCGTACGTTTCAAGCAGTGAAGACAATCGCGACGCAGCTTCCGAACAAGCAAAACGCGGCCGCGATTAGTCACATTCCGCTCATCCCACTCGCAGAATGGTGTGCGACGGGCACTACGCTTCGTACTCATGTCGAGTACTGCCAAGCGATTGAGTTTGTCTTCGAAGACGATTCCGTCGTCTCGACGAAAGTACATTTATATTGATTGATCGGTTCGGTTTTCACAACAGGCCCCGCAGTTCATCTGCGAGGCCTTGTTTTATTACGTATTATTGACTTTATTCATTAACTGTGCTATTATGTAAAAGTTAGCACAATCGTCCTTCACAACAAGAAACAACAACTACGGATATTCCATCATGAAAAAAATCCAGAAAGTCCTTTGCGTTTGCATCGGAAACAGTGATCGGTCACCAGTTATGGCCGCCGTCCTCGGTATGCTCCTCGAAAATGCAGGGCACCAAGTCATTGTCGAAAGCGCCGGCGTCGGCGAAAGTGCTGCGAAAGGCGGCCCGGCAGCCGAATTCGGTGTTGCAGCCGCGAAACTGATCGGGCTGGACATTTCCTGCCACAATCGGCGGCGGGTAACGGTACAAGGTGATTTCGCCAATTACGATCTCATCGTCTGTGCGACCGATACCCTCGCCGGCGAGGTGATGAGCATGGGTGTTCCCCTCAGCAAGATCTGCAACGCGCGGATCAGCAATCCGTGGCCTGTGCATTTCGCCCAGGACTATGAGGAAACCATGATGGCGATTATGGGTTCCATGTATCGCGTCGTCGCGCGTTACTTCCCGCCGCCTGTACATCCCGCAGACCGCCCTCCACATCTGTAACCCGGATCCAGCCGACTACGGCTGTAAACAAACAATCACCAAAACCCAGAGTAGTCGCTGGGTTTTATTTTTTTATATTTTCCTCACTATTCCCTTTTCTGCATCTACTTCAACCATGTCCCCGGTCTTTAGTACTTTAAGTATATTATGAATACCAACTATACATGGTATTTTTAGCTCTCGGCTAATGATAGCAGCGTGAGACATCATTCCTCCCTGTGCAGTCAATATAGCTGTAGCCTTCGAACACGCAGGAGTGAATTCTGGAGTTGTTGTCTCTGTCACTAAGATTTCTCCTTTTTTCATTTTTTCAATCTGAATCAAAAGATCATTAAATTTATCAAAACCGTCAATGATAATTATACGCACTTTTCCACGTACCTTGCCCTTGCAAGCTGTCCTACCTTTCAATTCTATACCAGACTCAAAATTGGAGATAAACGCTGATACGAATGATCGGGAATCAATTCCAAACAAAAAGGAATCCTTTTGATTAAGATAAATAATTGAATACGAGTTTTTTATACTTTGAATCTTGTCTTTACCTGTTATTTTTTGGGAATACAGATCTATAATCTCCTTCTGCGAGTAATTTGAAATAGTTTCATAATCAATCTTGAATTGCTCGCTAAGGATACGAAGCACCGATTCAAAATACTTTGGTCCTGAATATAGAACAAGGTTCATATAGCCTCTTGCATGATACTTAAATTCGCCGAAACTCTTTAAATTCTCAGCTGTAATTGCATCATTTTTTGAAAATTCAAAAGCACTGTCCAAATAAATGAATTCGGTTTTTTGAAAATGTGTCCAAAATTCAACAATAACATCAAAAAAACGCTTGGTTTCATCTAAATTTAATGATTTTTTGGTCAGCAGGTATTTAAAATATTCCTCCGAGCCTTTTTCATACGTATTTGACTCATCAATAAGCTTCTGGAAATTTGACTTGTTACTATAAATTTCAATTCCAATTTTTGATGTCTGCTTGATTGATTCCTTCGAAATATAAGTTGTAAACCAACCATCCTGGCTAATCATTACATGATCGACGTTCCTATATCCTTTAGCAAATAAATCCACAATCAAGAAAGGCGGGTGCATCTTAAATTGAAATGCTCGAGCGTAATCTTTTACATTTAAATTCATAGATTTACTTCAAAAGTTTAACTTCCCCCTTCTCAGCATCCACTTCGACCACATCACCGTCCTTTAACAAGTCTGTTGCTGTTTTCAATCCAACAATACAAGGTATGTTCAATTCCCTACTGACTATTGCCGCATGGGACATCATTCCTCCCTGATTCGTGAGGATGGCAGAAGCCTTCTTGCAAGCTAACAGCAATTCTGGTCCTGTTGTGTCTGCAACAAGAATGTTCCCTTGCGGCATTTTGGCAATAGTTTCTGACAATCTACTGAAAGCATTATTACCAAACCTTATGACTGTTACCGGAGCAGTCACTTTACCCTTAGAGACAATTATCCCCTTCAACACATCTTCTTTCTTTTCACCTGACATAAATCCTGTTATCACTTCTTTGGCTTCTTCTCCTTGAAGATACACTACCTCTCCTGTTTTACCGCACATTAAATATGAACTTTCTCGCTCTTTTATATCTTCTTCTGACAACTTGATGCCAGAAAACAGATTCAAAATATCAGATTTCCCATATGAAGAAATATGTTCAAGCGATATATCAAATTGGACTGATATTTTTTTTAGAAATGTTTTTCTGTGCGAACCAGGCATAAAAAAGATAGCGTTAGTCCTTGCGCGGCTGCTATTCTTTATTGATTCGAATTCCTTTAGATTTTTTGCGATGATAGGATTCTGATCTTTAAGTCGATATGCTTCATCTACATAAAAGAATTCGGTCTTGGAATAAGAATTGTAATTCTTAGTAAGCGTATCTAGAATCGCTTGGCATTGCTCAAGCGATAATTTTTCATTGGCTAGAGTTTTTTCAAAGAAAACATTCGCGTCCTTGTAATAATCATCCAAATCCTTCTTCAGACTTCCAAAAAGCTCTTCATCACTAAGAATTCTGACACCTTCCTGCAAAGTTCTTGTGATTGTCTCTTTTGGCAAAAAGCTTGTCCATTTATCATTCAGGAAAATGGTCATACCTCCAAGAGCTTTGTAGTAACCCATGAAAATATCCGAGGTGAGATATGACATCCCATTTGTTGAAAAAAGCTGCTGATATTCCGAATATTTAAACTCTGGTTTCATTTATCCAATTATACTCACAATTCCTTTTTCTGCATCAACTTCCACTATATCCCCATCCTTAAATACCTTGGTTGCGATTTTCGTACCGATGACGCACGGCTTCTTGAGTTCTCGAGAAATAATCGAGGCATGACAAGCGAGACCGCCTTCATCCGTGACCAGAGCTGAGCAACGCAAAATTCCTGACATAAGCGAGGGGCTTGATTGGATAGAAATAAGTACATCCCCTTCGTTAAACTTCTTTAGATCATCCATTGTATTCACGATTTTTACTGTACCTCGCACAACCCCTTTGTAGGCTACTGTTCCCTTCACTTCTTTAACATTTAAATCATGAGAAGACTCCATGTTCGAAAATTCCTTTTGCTCGTAGCTGAATTTCACCTCATATGGCTTTTTGCCAAGCGTAAGTGCACACCAACTCATCCTTTTGACCAATTCGACAGGAGGCACAGGATCCTCCTCTCCTTCAAGGATTCTCTTGAGCTCATCAGGATGAAGATATGACGCCTGCTCATCATCTACATCCATGATCTCTGCTGCTTCTTCGAAATACCTATCTATGACCATCTGGCCGAGCTGCGGGTAGCGGGTCTGACCCTTCAATTCTTCGTACATAGAAAGCACCTCAGCAAATATTTCCTCTGACTCGCCTTTTTCTAAAGCTTTCTCTATACCATAAAGTATCCAGTATGGCAGTATGGTGCAATAACCAAAATTTTCCTTAAAATGTTTGAGTACCGGTCCGTACGACTTTCTATCTATATTGAAGCTCTTTCCCTTGTATTGATCAAGGAGCTTATCAGCTTCCTTATTCAAGCCTTTAGCCTTCTCATACCATACTTTGAATGACGGCTCGCCATTCTTGATGAGCTTCTGCACTCGTTCTGCTATCGCATCCATTTCTTTCTGAGAGACATTGAGCTCGCACATGCCATGCTTGTGGACGAAGACAGACTTCGTAAAACCAATTCCAATAGTTTCTATCAAAACCAAATTGTGCTGCCATAGGGATATGACTAGATTGAACAGAGGCATCTTCCGTTCTGCAAATTGTACAAGGTCGTGTTGCATGTTATTTCAGTATTCTAGCGACGCCCTTTTCCATATCAATTTCAAGCATATCGCCAGTTTTAAACGCCTTACTCGCTATCTTTGTTCCCACAATACAAGAAACCTGAAGTTCACGTGAAGCAATCGATGCATGACAAGTCATTCCTCCCTCGTCTGTAATCACAGCTCCAGCCTTTTTCATAATAGGCACATAATCCGGGTTTGTCATTTCTGTAACAAGTATTTCTCCATCCTGAAATGATGGCATGTCAGCAAAACTTACAATCACCCTTACCTTTCCTTGAATCTTCATCTTCTCCTTATTCCTATATGAAACAGTTCCCTTCACCTCTTTAATACCTTTTGCATCACCATCATCGATTGAGAGTCCTGCCTTTGAAAGAGCGACATTAAATTCATCAAGATTTGCATAGATCTTTTCATTAAGCATGCCGAAGCCATTGATTCTTCGCCTGACATCAGAAGTGATTTTCTCGCTATCGGAATCATTGCAAAGCACTTTCACTGCCTCGTAAGGAGAGATAAAATGGGTCAAATCAGCATGCTTCGGCATAAGCTTATTCCATGCATTAACAAAAACCTTATTCATTTGTTCTGTATATTTCTCAGATTCTGCTCGATATGCTAAAAGGTACTCATTGAATTCTTTCGGAGCTTCTGGTAAATCAGGTAAAAAGAAAACGGCGGTAAAAGCTGACCACCATCCAAGCAAATGTTCATAGTATTCAGAAAGCTCTTCTCCACTTTCAACTTCTTTTTCCTTCTTCAGATACGGCAGAAGAAATGGCCAATGCTCATCAAGCGTACTCTTGAGATCAGAAATAACCACTTCATTTGGAATTAGGTATTTCTTTATCTGTTCAATAATCTGTTTCATTTCAGCTGGGTCATACCAGACGGAACCCTTTTGCCCTGGCGGAAGAATAGTGAAAGCACTGTTCTTTACTTGATAGTCAAGAAATCGTGAATAACCGAGACGGTCGCTGTCATTCCACAGTTGGAAATAGAAGAAGCTTTTTTCGCGTGAAAATATTCTTTCTAGGATGATCATATTGTTCTATGTTTTTAGTATCCTAATTATACCGTTATCTGCATCTACCTCAACTGTGACGCCATTCTTCAGCAGTTTGGTGGCAACTTTGGTTCCAACTATGCATGGTTTGCCGAATTCCCGCGACATAATAGCCGCGTGAGATAATAGACCACCTTCATTCGTTATAATGGCAGCCGACCTTCTCATTGCTGGTACATAATCAGGACTCGTCATTGAAGTAACAAGTATTTCTCCTGCAACAAGATCATTCGAATCTTTGGGCGTTAGGGCAATCCTTACCTCGCCTGTGGTTTTCCCTTTGAAGGCAGGTTGACCCCTAAATTCTCTTACATTCATATCAATTTTTCCGACCCCAGATTCAACATGCTCACTGAATCCTTTTGCTTCATCGCCCCACATCCATTTTATAACGCCATTTTGCATGATGGCAGCAGTAGCAGCACCTCGGTTGCTAATTTCCTCCAAGGAGACCTTCTTATCCTCAAGCAGGCAATCGTAAATCTCTTTAGATGTCAGATGTACCCAAGATTCATAAGGCATGTCCAAAGCTTTTGCGAGGATCCTACAGAATGGAAGCAACTTTGATGCCGCACGAGTTCCTTCTTCAACACTCGCGGTAAGTATCCATCCCAACTCCCTCGCTTTTTCGATTGAGGTAAGAAGTTCCTTGTTGTTTTTCAATAGCGCAAATAATTTCTTTGAAATTCCATCATATTCCGCTTTTTTCTTTTCTTGCAATTCATATTGATCCAGCTGGTTCTCCTGCACAGCCACGTCAATTCTTTTGAGTAATTCGTCTTTGGTTAATGGTTCAACAGGTAGCAAGAAGAAAGTCTTTATCCATGAATAATCAGCGAGGTGTTTTTCGATATTTGAATCAATAGATTCATTATTCTGCAACTTTTTTACAAGCCTAAAGAAATCCCTTTGCTCTTTCTGAAAAATCGCTTCCTTGGCAGGAAAAAGGAGTATTCCCAGTGCTGTATTGAAATCTATAAGCTTTTCTATTTCCTTCCTGTATTTTTCAAGACCTGACTTGACCCTATCAGAAAGCATATTTTCCTCTGTAACATACCAAGGAATATAGAACCATGGAATCGTCTCAAGATAACTTTCTTCAACAGTCCTCCAGCGCTCTGCCAACTCTTTTTTTGAAAGGTTTTCAGAAAGATTCTGAGTGCATTTTTCCATGACAGAATCAATCTTCTTTGGCATTGCCATAGTCTTATCAAAGAGATACTGCAAGTAATCAGGACTCTCTATCTTTTCTCTAAGTTTCTTGAGAATTAGTTTCTTATCGTTAACTTTTACATACCCCTTATATGCATCAGTGAAAAGATAATCAGGACTTTTCACTGAAAAATCCAATTCTATAGACATATGATCCCTGATTGCTCGGAGCCAAAGATCAGTCATTATGGCAGGATGCATTTCCCTTTGCTGAAATTCGAATTCCCATTCGTCAGGCTTAATATTGAAGTTTGTGGAGTCTTTTTGCATGCAACTATTTTGTAATCAAACAATACCACATTTCCCCCATATTTAAAGGCGTCGTTTTTATTGACTTATTTAAAATAATATGCTATAGATACAAAGTATTTTGATCCTCGAAACCAACCCTCAACCCCAAAAGAGCACTGCTTATGTCACTAACCTACAGTCTTTGGCGGCACATACATGCCCCGAAAAAGCCTGAACTCCAGGATGATCCTGAGTATGATTTTCGCCGGCTGGTAAGCGGAAACGGGATCCTGCAAGGATACTCCCTCAATCTCCGTTTAAAAAGACTCCATTACAAGCCAGCCATTATCCTTCATTCGGAATCCCCTCGTGCAATCGTTACTGCGCATCTGGCTTGTAATGGAACTGAAATGGCATCGATTCCCATCGTACCCCTCAGAGAATTCTGGCCAAGTGACAAGGAATTCTTCGGCAGAATGTGGGCCTTCGCTTGCCGTTACCAGTTCGATACGGAAGCATACCTGCAAGACCCAGAAGCACTTGCACTCTATAAGGCATACGGGCAAAGAATAAAGAATGAAATGCAGGTTGCAATCAATAGACACCACATTACGTCCGGCGAGGTCTTCGTCTTCGGCCATGGAGTCTGGAATTGTTTCATCGCTTGGGCAATCGCAGGATTCCCAGAGCCGAAAGAAGCCTTCTTTCCACACCTCAATGAATGTGACGAGCTCCGAGTCACAAATCAATCGGTAATTCATGTTCCATTTCAAAAAGCGCCAACCTGAAAGGGTTGGCCTTTATTTTTATGTTTACTTGACTAATATTCTAAATATGATTATATGGTGCTAGCGTCTCTCTAATTAAACACCAACAACCCACCGTCTAAGTCGCGGGTATTCTACGGTTCGAAAGGAAAAAATGAAAACTAAGATGTCTGAACGTGCAATTTTTGCATTACCGTTGTCACATCTCAACATGAGCTCATTGAATCGCTGGGCGAAAGAAAAGCAGCTTGTCACAATTGGCGACCTTGTTTCCGCGTATCATTATCGCTTTGTTGTCAGTATGAGGACTGAGGCTTCAGGGTCACTCTACACCAATGTTGGGTTAAGTTGGAAAGCAATCAAAGCAATTAAGACCAAGCTAGCTCAATTTGGCCTTACACCTGATGATTGGCCGGCGCTTGTGCGGCACAACGAGTTACTGTCGAAGCTCTCAAAAGCAAAAATAGAAAACGTCCCACTTCGTGAAGTGGTTGCAGGTTTGTATGGAGATCTCTATGATTATATGTGTAGCAATTACAATCGCGAATTACAGATAACAGTCGGTGATTTCATCAAGCGCAGCTTTAGTCAGCGAGAGCCAGGTCGTGGTCTAGTCGAAAAAACACTCCTAAAGTCAAAAAGGAAGGGTCTTGTGAAGTTTCTACAACAGCTCAAAGCCAAGGGATTCACTAAAAGTGACGGTATCTTTTTGTCATGGGATCCATTAACTCCATCCATGGACATGGCAGAAAATAGACTCAAGGAAAGATATGCAAAAACTTACCAGCTTACAGCTGCTGAAGTCAGAAAGTTTGCCCGAATAATCGTAAACGAAAGATGGCTCCTTCATGGAATGCCTAGCTAGTCCAAACTGCCGGTAGCACTGCCAGTCAATGTGCTACCGGTTTTTTTATGTCAGTTTAGGATTTTTACAATTCCCTTTGCAGCATCGACCTCTAATAGATCTCCATCTTTTACCAGTTTAGTCCCGACCTTAGTGCTGACAATGCATGGAATCTTGAATTCTCGGGAGACAATCGCCGTATGTGAAAGCAGGCTGCCATAGTCAGCAACGATGGCGCTTGCTATTTTTATGATTGAAGTAAGTTCGGTAGTTGTATCATAGGTAACCATAATCTGCCCCTGTTTGAATTTATTCCTGTCACCCGCTCCTTTTATAATGCAGGCTGTACCTCTTACTATCCCAGGATAAGCAGTAAGGCCTTTGAATTCCTTCACCAATGTCGTGTCTGGCTTCTCTATCAATCTATCCATTATTTTCACCGCATCATCCCCATAATATGCTGTGATTTTTCCATCCTCCAGCAGGCAGGCCCAATGCTTTTTCCTTTCCTGTATGTATTCAAAATTCACTTTTGTATTACTTCTCAAAAATTCCCTTATCTCGTCAGGGGCAAGGAAACGCACATCTATCCAAGACGGAAGACCGACTCGTTCGCCGATTTCCAAAAGCAATGGCCGTGCGTAATAAATGCCTTCGATCAAGTCAGCTTTTGAAAAATCAAGGACGATCTGATATTCCTGCATCATGAATACCAGCTTCTTGAAGAAATCCAAATTTTGATAGTCTTTATTTTTTTCAAGAAAATCCCGCTGTTCCTTGATGATATCTTGCAGTCTTTGCTTCGGTGACTCAATTCGTTCCTGCAACTGCCTCTGATATTCCTCTTTCGTGCGTGGCTCGCCAATGTACTCCATATGGAACCAGCCGAATGATTCAACCAAATCATCCAAGGCTTTATCATTTTCAGGATCACTCTGCAGTTCGAAGAGGGCTTGCTCTTCCTTCTGCACAGTCGTCAGCCTGGTGGGCGTCAGGAAAAGAGCTGTGTATTTGATCATGTTTTCTAGAGTCGCTTCATCCTTTAGGATATTCTTCAGTTCATTTTCAAAAACATCCTGTAAGTCGGAAGCGTAGATGCCAAGCACCATCGGATGAATCGTAGAGATATAGATTTCGTAAAATATATTAAAATATTCTATGAGTTTCTTATTATCAAGCTTTGAAAAGTCCTCTTTAGAAAAAGCCTTGATACCCTTGAGATCGTCTTTATATTCCTTATCAATTACATCAAAAAAATTTTGAGTGTACTTCCCTTCCCTGACCTCTTTTTCCATAAGGATACGTATTCTTTTTCTGTCTTCAGTATGATGACAAAGATTGACCTCATAGCCATTTGCAGCATCGAGAACTTTTTCAATCTGACATTCCGTGCCAGGTACTTTTCGCATATATGAATGAAGGACGCCAAAACCGGTGAGAAGAGTTCTGTTTCTTGATCCGATCGCGACGTAGGGCTTCATGTTATTTTAATATCCTAACAACCCCAGCATTAGCATCCACTTCGACCATATCGCCATCTTTTAAAACTTTTGTAGCAATCTTCGTAGCGATGATGCACGGCTTATGAAACTCTCGTGCAATTATTGCCGCATGACAAGTTGTACCTCCCTCATCAGTTATGTAAGCAGCAGCGCGCCTCATGGCGTTTATAAGTTCCGGTGTTGTCATGCTAGCAACAAGGATTTCGCCATCCTCAAATTTATTACTATCCTCTTGATTAAACACAACTCTGACTTTCCCCCTTGAAAATCCTTTAGAAGCGACTGTGCCTTTTAACTCTGTAATATTTTCCAAAGTCACTTCTTCCTTGATTCCTTGCTCTTTAATAATCTCAATTACATCTTTTTCGCCAAAAAAATGCTCGTACCTTTCATTAAGTGAGAGTATGGCAAAGTGCCTCCTTTGATCAATAACATCGCTCGCGGGTATTTCTTCGGTCTCAATCCAACGAAAAAATTCCTTTTCTGTAAGCCTAAGTACGGTTCGTGAATCATGTCCTAATTTTTCAAATGTCAGACGTAATGCCCAGTTTGCACGTACAAGCGACATTTTCCCCTCATCATAAATATAAACAATCTTTTGTGTTATTTGTATAAGCCAACGCACATAAGAAGAAAATTTTTCAACATCAAGGACTTCTTTACCACCAACGTCCGGAGCTAAATCCTTAAGAACAGCAAAATAGTCAGCAGCCGTCCAGCTTGCTGAAAGATATTCAGAATGAATGAATCCGTAGGAATGAGCCAGTTTTTCAGCTTCGATTCTAAGCTTTTCCTCGGATTGATTATTTTGATTTACTTGGACAGCTGCAATATCTTTGTGCTCTCTGGCGAGAAGAGTCGCTTTGTAAGGCATAAGAACCAATTTCTCAATGCTCATCCATGCAGGATCACCAATTTCATTCCTTATTTTTTCAGTCAAGACTGACACCCACGTGTACCCCAACATCATGTAACCCATATTCAATCTAAATCGCAAATAAATATTCTTCATATCAAGTCTGGTGGCACCCGGCTCAAGCTTTAGGTCAGATTCAATGCTTTGAATGATCTTATCAAGAGCCTGTTCGAGTGAGTCAGACTCCTTATTCAAAGCTTCGTTAAAATTTACAAGTGTTGAGTTAGTTCTTTCCAAATCTGAATAAAATTCAACGAGAGGAGTATTATGTTTAAATGCAAACTCGTTAAAAGAATTCCAATAATATTCTCCAACATGAATTCCTTCCCTCCGCATACTCATTACGGCGTCAAAATGTAGCACTTCCTGATTGCGTGCTACTAACATTGTCCATTTTGGTTTTTTTGTATTCACAATCATTTAGATGATTCTTACTATACCAGCATTTGCATCCACCTCCACCCTATCACCAGTCTGGAGTATCCTCGTTACATCCTTGATTGCTATTATACAAGGCTTACCGAGCTCACGAGAAACGATGGCGGCATGACTTGTGATTCCACCCTTACCGGTCAAAATCGCAGAAGACGCTCGCATAAGAGGCACGAATGTTGGAGAGGTCTCTGCAGCAACCAAAATCTCTCCATCTTTGAAATCAGCAAATTGTTTTTGCGATTCTATGACCCTTACTATTCCTTTTACATAGCCCTTTGAAGCACCGATTCCTTTCAATACATCCAGCCTTCCTGTCTGTTCATAATGTCTCTTCAAATAGAGGTTATCAATTTCGGCATAGAGCGGATCATTCGGGGTCAAGACGATTTCTTCTCCATCAAGCGAAAGTGCATTGAAAAACACTTTCTCGCGGGAAAAGACGGTCTCCTTATTTTTAATTTCCCTTTTGGAATCCCGAAGCACCACAAATAGTTCGTTCGGAGTCAGCATGAGCACCAGCTTATATCCCACGCCGTTCTTTGAACCAATATCATCGAGGATTGGCCTCATGCGATGAGCCATCTTCATATCCAACATTGCTGCTTGTGCCCTCCAATACGCAGAAGATGAACAAAGCGCTACCACTCCATCATACCCCGGATCAGATATAGCTTTTCTATGAGCTTTGACATTATTTCCTTTGAGAATATTCGTAATCTCTTCTGACAATCGCTTATACGCATGTGCTCGGTCGACAGGTTCTCCCACCCATTTGCTGATGCGAGACCAAATATAGTGTTGTATATAGGAATCAACTAATCCAGATAATTCCTTGTCATTTTCAACCGCAGCGGCTATCGAGTTTTCTTGATTGGGATATCTCTTAATATATTTTTCTGCAATGTCTCGTATGGCATGCACTTCCTCCTCTATCCAGGTGTCTCGCAGAAAAGGCTGAACCCTGCCGAACAGATCAGCGTCAGCTGTAACATAGCCAGTATCTTTGGCTATCTTTGTCATCTCATCTCCAGCAAAGGTTGCAATAGTCCACAAACCAATAAATTCCTTGTAGGTCTTAATGACTGAATCGAAATTCTTGATAAATGTTTCATCGTCAAGCAAAAAATTTTGTTCTACTTTCTTAAAGACTGCATCTCCCTCCGCATCAATTCTGCTTACATAATCAAGAAGCGTGCCTGCTTCATAAGAATTCTTTAAATAATCATAGATTGCTTTTCTACTGTGCGTACTGTGAAAGGCATAGCCGTCTATGCTAAAGATTGTCGTTATTTCAACCCCCGGCATCGCACGCTTTAATATGTCACTTGTATGCCAATAAGTAAAAAGCATCCATTGCAACGGAGCTTGTATCCAGCGACCGTCCTCAAGCCAGACGTTTGTATTGAAAATATCTAGTTTTTCGAGCTTTTCCTTTGTCGTCATTTTAATATCCTAACAATACCATTATCTGCATCCACTTCGACTGTGTCGCCGTCCTTTAATACTCTGGTGGCAATTTTTGTTCCAATGATACAAGGCTTCTTCATTTCCCGGGCAAGGATTGCGGCATGTGAAAGCATCCCTCCTTCGTTCGTTATAAATGCAGCAGACTTCTCCATAACCCTGATATAGTCTGGGCGAGTAGTGCTCGTCACAAGAATGTCTCCTTCTGAAATCTTATCAAAATCGTTATTACTTATAACTATCCTCACTTTTCCTCTCACAATACCAGGATACGCCACAGTCCCAGTAATTTTATCTTGAATTTTATTGGCCAATTTTTCATCAACAATTTTAAGCATCTTATCATCAGTAATGATAGACAAAGTGTCTTCAATGAAAATTAAAGCGCTATTAGAAATCCTTTTTTGAAGCAATGATCTGTCTTGAGTTACATTATCAAGCAGCGCTGACTTAATCTCGTCGTAAGTTATGAAGCCGACTTCATCCAATGATATATTCAGCCTACTTGAAATTTCAGCAAATAAATACCTAGCCTTAAGCGAAGACTGTTCTCTATAAAAATTTTTCCACTCCTTAAAATCCGCATAAAGAGTATAGAATTTCAATAGTGAAAAAAAGTGTTTATCATTCTTAAATTTCTTAATAGCATTATTTGTGCTTCTTTTTCTGCCTCTATATTTGTTTTTGATCGATCTTAAAAAATCCTTAGCGATTTCTGGGGTAACGCTGGAAATTCTTTCCTCATGAGTAATTCTTGGGGTAAGTTCATAGTTAAAATCAAACATGCCTAAACAGGAGAAATCTTCGGTAATTTCGTTAATAATCCGTGTTTTTTTCTTAACAGATAGTAGTGCAGCTTTGTTGATCTGGCACAGATAGTTATCCAAAGGTATAACACTGACTGGTTTTGAAATTATATCAAAAAATTTTATAGCCTCTTCGCTCGAAAAACCATGCTGATATAGTTTGTCGGTAATAATTTGGGTTAAAATATTCTCGAATGGAACGAACGTTAGCCAGATCGGGAGCGATATCATTTCCTGATACTCCTTAAATTCTTCGTATTTATCAAACAGACTCTTATTATCACAACCACTGTAACTGGTCGGCATCCTGGAGACATACCTATTACCTTTCTTATTGCCGCTATTTATTGTCTTCAATATTAAATCAATAAACTTATTATCACATGTCTCAAGCCTTTTCTTGATCAAATCTAGATTAGTTTTTTGATTCGAACCCCAGGAGTATTGAGCATTGTTTCCATCTTTAATCCTAAAGATGTAATCTCTAAAATCCAAACCGAAAAAACGGTTAAGTTGCGTCCTATATCCAAAATAAACCAAATACATCATCTGGTAAGTCATTCTTCTGTCAATGCCAAAATTCCAGTCTTTAGACATTATTTGATGAATGGCAGAATCGGAAATATTTTCTTGTTTAAAAGTCATTTGAGTATTCTAACAATACCATTATCCGCATCAACTTCAACTACATCCCCATCTTTAAGAAGTTTCGTTGCAATCTTTGTTCCGATCACACACGGAATCTTCAGCTCTCGGGAAACGATAGCTGCATGACATGTAATACCTCCTTCATCAGTTATGATACCGGCAGCCATTTTCATAAGAGGGACATATTCAGGGCGAGTCATTCCCGCAACGAGTATTTCACCATCGCTGAATCCGTGATTTGAATTTACATTAGTCACTATCCTGACTTTGCCTTTTACTTTTCCTTTAAATGCTGACTGCCCTTTTATAATATCAGAATTCTTGCCATCAGAATGGCACTCTTTGAAATATGTATTTATTTTTTCAACGCCAGAGTCAATATCAATATTCAGTTTTTCAGGCTCCCCATTATAGGGAATCAGCCACTGGAAGCCCCTTTTCCTTTCAGATAGTTCCTCTTTCACTGATTGCATATATTCCGTGCCCTTGAGGAGTTCACGAAACGTATAATACGGGATAAGATCCCTGTCGATTCCCGCTTCCTTGAATTGCTTTTCTGCTACGCGGTACAGCAACGTTATCGCCTTTGCAATGAAGTTTTTCCGACGATCCCTGATTTTCATCGCTGTCTGCAGATAATGCGCAATGTTTTTCTGATTGTCAGGCAGTCCAGCAATCCATTTTTCATGTTCTTCCAGAATCATCTCAAGATGGTCGTCCTCTGATTCCAAAGCCTTCTCTGCTGCCTGCGGATTACCGATAAAGCCGGAAAATCTTTCCTTAAGAATTTTTTCAGCTTCTGACAACGTCCGGACAGAATGATAATCCGCAAAGAAATACTGGCACTTCTCAACAATCTTATTCCAATTTTCACCTTCTTTAACCAGCAAAAGAAAATGCTTGAATTGAACCTTGTCAAAAGATTCGAATGCAGGCTCGACAGCCTTTTCCCACATGGCATTCAAATTTTCTTCCGTAAGTGGGTATTTTTCCTCCTTGAGGATATCAATACAAAATTGCTTATCGAGCGATATAGTAAACCAGGAAGCACCGTTCGTATCCCACACAACGTCACGCACTTCATTTAAAAGCAAGACTAGGGCATCCCAATCACTCAAATTAATTTTTTCATATGTCGACTGCTCATAAAGCTTATCCATCCATATCGAGCTATCTGAAAAATACTTCATCCTGTACTCAAATGCTTTGCGATCATTCAGATACTCAAGAAAACCGAATTTCGATGCTGCTTTGATGTCATCTTCCGGCAGCCAAACTTGCGAGTAGCCGTCCTTTATATGAATAAAGCTATCTGGCCTCACTTCATTCTTGTACCACTCACCAACATATTTCTTTATGTTGTATTCCGATCCCTGTATAAAAGCCGAATACCCATTCAAGGGCGGATACAGCTTCCTTTTGCCGATTATCTTAAGGTATTTGTCAGCTAAATCTGGTTTTCTGACTGGATTCATAATTCCATCATAGTACAACAAAATCAGGCTTTTGAGAATACTATATCAACAAGCGTTCGTATGACTTTCTTTTGATAATAAAATATAAATGCGCCAAAGCCTTTTCTTCAGCTGTCTTATATATTTCCTCTCCGAAATGTGATTCCGTTATGCTCGAAACCAGTGACTCTACTTTATTCTTTCCGGCCTGCGTTAAAGGGAATGATAGAAAATTACGCTCGAGGAGATACTCGTATATTTGGCAGACGTCGTTCGAGGTCAGCGGTTGAAATGTCTTTTTTTCCTTCGTCATAATCGCGCAATGACTTTATTACCTCAATATTCTCTTGAAGCTGCTTCTCAATTACTTTTGAAATATCTACCTTCTTATTTTTAAATTTTAGAAAATTGAATATGGTCATTTGTGTATGATTATAGCAAGAAAACTATTCAAGCTGAATAGCAAAATTGCTTTTATGTAGAGAATTATTTCAATCCCTCAATCTTTACCTGGAAGTATGGCTGTCGATGCCCGTTTTTCTTGAAGTACTTGCTCTTCTGCTTGTACTTGATAACGTCGATCTTTGGAAGTCGTCCGATCTTCGTAATAGTTGCAGTGACCTTCGCAGAAGCGATGAAAGGCGTGCCGATAGTAGTGTCAGAACCGTTATCTACAAGCAAAACCTTGTCGAAGACGATCTTGTCGCCTTCTTTAAAAGTGGAGCCGCGGTCGCCGAGGATTTTCTCAATCTTGATCTCATCCCCTGCCTTGACCTTGTATTGCTTGCCTCCTGTTTGTATAACTGCGAATTCTGTCATAGTCAGGTCATATTACACTATCTCTTCTGGATGGTCAATAACCCCCGTCTCTAGCCCTGGATTCTCTCCAGTAATCCTCAAAATGTCCTTATCTACCTTCTTGAGCTCCTTTCCGGAGTTGTTGTAGTGATTCACAACGGTCGAAAGCGAAGCACCAAGCTTCATATGATAATCCTCATACTTCTTGAGGTGATTTCCGAGGTCTTCAACCCTTTTGATGATATCCTTAGCCGTTTCTTCAATCTGGAGAGCCTTCAAACCCTGTAATACCGTCTGCAGATAGGCCAAAAAGGAGGTCGGTGAGACAATGATGACTTTGTACTTCTGGGCCGCTCTTTGGATGAGATTATCAGTCTCTTCAGTAACCGCACCAATCTTATTAACCAAAAGATCATAGTAAATAGCTTCATGTGGAATGAACATGAAAGCAAAATCCATCGTGCCTTCTGATGGGCGGACATACTTTGCTGTCTCCTGAATGCGGAGCTTGAGGTCATTCACGAAGGCTTTTTCCAACTTCTCCTTTTCAACAGGATTTCTCTCTTCAGCAAGCTTATTGTAGTTCTCAAGAGAAAACTTCGAATCAATCGGGATGATTTTTTCCTTAACGAAAACAGCTGCGTCTACGATTTCTCCATTGGCAAAAGCATATTGCATCTTGTATTGAGTTGGTGCGAGAACGTTATGAAGCAAGGTTTCGAGATAGTATTCACCAAGGATTCCTCGATGTTTCGGATTCTTCAGAATATCTTGTAAAGATTGAAGTTGATCGGCAAAAGAAACCACCTGACGGTTCGTCTCATCCAGCTTCGTAAGGCCGGCAGTCACATCGCGGATCATCTTCGTTGATTCTGAGAGCTGGGTCTGCATAGATTCCCGCATATGACGCGCGCTTTCGCCTATTTTGCTATCAACTGTCCTGTTGAGCTCATTAATTTGCTCGAGAATGAGCTTAAGACCTACATCATCACGAGAAGCCTCGATATTTTTCGGTTTACGGAGTAAAAAGAGGATCATAAGGACAATGGCGATGACGACAAGGATAATCAGGATGATGATAAGGGTGTTCATATGTGGTATTATACCCGATGTATGACTAAAAATATAACATTGCATGAGAATATAAAGACGCAGATAACCGAAGCGCTCCGTGCACACGACACTATAAGACTTGAAACATTAAGAGGCCTTGTTTCATCTTTTTCATATGAATTGATTGCCCAAAAAAGTCCGGCAGGCTTTGTAGATGATGACACCGCGCTAGCTTTGATCAAAAAGAGCGTCAAGCAGCACAAGGATTCCATAGAGCAATTCGAGAAAGGCGGCAGGAAGGATTTGGTAAAAAAGGAAAAAGCCGAGCTCGCCATCCTTGAAGTTTTCCTTCCAGAAACCATGAGCCGAAAGGATATCAAGAAAATCGCTGAAGCGAAAATTGCAAAAGACGGAAAGCCTGATGCAAAGAAACTTGGACAATTCATGGGAATGCTCATGAAGGAACTCAAGGGCAAAGCCGACGGTGCAGACGTGAAAGCCGTAGTAGAAGAACTCGCAAAGTAAACTGAATATTCGATGGAACTCTGGCTTATTCCGTTCGGGTTATTCTTCGTCGTCCACGACAAGGGTGGGTGGAAGAATGTATTCCTACTTACCATATTCCTTCTCCTTTTCATCGGAGGGATTATTTTTATGGGGATCGATCTGTTTAATGGAGTAATGTTTCCTCTCGATCCGCGATCAATGTTTGTTACAGCAATTCCGTGGACTTTCATTTTTCTGTTCCTTTTTCTAGCCGTCACAGCCTGGACATTCAAAAAAGTCTATAAGATAAAGCGCCAAAAAAACGTTTTAGAATAAGGGTTTTTATAGGGATTGACATTCATGTTAAATGGGTGTATAATACTTAGCAGTTAGTTTTGTCGTAAACAAAAACCCCAAACTGTTGTGCCTATGAGAATTGCAAAAATGACTCATTGGGTCGGTCGTGCATCGGAAGCTCTGACACTGTGGAAAGATGGTTTATGCGTAGAGGTTTTACCTCCGCCAAAATCGAAAATCCGCAGAGTTGCTCCTCCTGATGCTCCACAAAGAAGGTGTGTGGCTCGTCCTGAAAATGTCGAGCACCCCAATGACCCCCCCGAAGAACAAGATTGAGTGAAATTCTCGATCACAAACCCCCGGCGCTACGCGCGACGGGGGTTTAAAAACTCTTTTAAACAACCATCTCTAATTCAAGATAGAAAGTAGAACCCTTGCCCTCCCCGTCCGATTCGGCCCAGATGCGCCCCTTATGCGCGGAAACGATTTCCTTTGCGACGAAAAGCCCAAGTCCAGTCCCATAAATATTCTGCTTATTTGCATTTTCCGCACGGATGAATTTCTGGAAAAGCTTTGGCATGACAGCCGGTGCGATGCCGACTCCGGTATCCTTCACTGAAAATACGATTTTCCTATCTGATGAACTCTTGAGAAGCCCGACTTCCAGGCTTCCCTTCGGCGTATACTTCACTGAGTTGTCGATCAGGTTCGCGACTACCTGCTTGAGCTTGTCTTTGTCGGCATGAACCATGAATCGCTCCTTCGGATCGGCCGGAACCTGAGAAAAAGCGAAGGCAAGGCCGCTGCGGTCGATATTCGGCTTGATCTCTCCGATGACGTTCTCGACCAAATCCTTGAGATTCAGTATTTCAAACGAGTATTTCATTGTGCCGAGCTCGATGCGGGAAATATTGAGATAGTCATCGACGATATTTGCAAGAGTTTTTGACGAATCATAGATGCGGCTAACAGACTCGCGGACTTCTTTGGTAATTGCGCCCATCTCGCCCTCCATGATGAGAGATGCGTAGCCCTTCATTGCCGTCAAAGGCGCCCGGAGCTGGTGCGTTGCGAAAGAAACGAATTCGGATTTTTGCTTATCGAGCTCAAGCAGGCGTGTATTGGCCTTTTTGAGGTCGCCAGCGAGCTTTTCTATTTCTTTTACATATTTCTCCTCTTTCCTAAGGACATGAAGAAGGATGATTCCGAATGATAGTGAGAGAATGAAAGTAATAATGGTCAAGATCTTTGAAGTCGTGTTTTCGAGGAAAAAGAATTGCGAACCGACGAAGATAATAAGAACGTAGACGAGAAGCTGGGTACCGAACGATTTGAAATTGAAGATCCGGAAATTGGTTATTGAATAGATGATGAGCGCAAGGAATACCGGTAGCACGAAGAGCGAATAGAGATTAAGCTCGTAGAATCCTGTAATGCTTGAAATGTACTCAGTTACGGAAAATGTAAGAAAGAAAAGGATCATCGCTGGGGCCACGGTGGCGACCTGGTGCTTCAGAGCCTTGCTCCCCTTCAGGAATGTGTATACTCCATGAACAATGATATAGAGGCACACGATAACCTCTATAACGATCTTGTATTGCCCGAGAAAATCGCTATTAAGCGCCTCGCAATTCGGCTGATCGAAACCTATGATAGAATTCCCGGAAACCGTAACAAGCCATGCGGGCAATATTGCTGCAAGCGCCAATAGTTTCCATTTCCAGGACACATCCTTGCCCGTAATAAGGACTGCGAAGAAATATGCACCAAATACATAAAACAAGATATTAATGAAATCAAGCGGCGCCCAAAAAACCGTAATGAGAAAATAATTAGTCGATATCCAAGTGATGATATCTCCGAGCAGCCAGAGGCTGAAACTCATTACAAAGAAGGAAAATACGTATGAGAGAAATGAGAACTTCGATCTCGTAAGAACGAAATAGATGAGAACCAATGCTATGGCAACGGGAATAAGGTGCGAATAGTAGATTATTTCCCCGTACTCTGCGGCTCCTGTACAGCTATTTATCATTTGCCATTAATTATACCAGATGATTGCTTTTTTTTGACATAGTCCATGGATTCGAATGGATAGTAATGCCAGAAACTATTGCTTTCTAGTTCTGTTGGTTCCAATGCGACGATAAGCGGCTTCTTGCCTGTATCCTCAACGATGGAAATAAATGCGGGAAGGAAGATATCGCGGATGAATTGCTTCTCATCGGCATTCTCCAGCAGGAAATTCTCAAAGTTAATACCATTCACGAGAAACAATTTGAAAAGATGCTTATAGTACTTATCGACTGTTAAACCTGACTTTGCATACCACTCGGAAGCATCATAAAAAATAATGTCACTAGTCTTCTGTCCAGTATGGCTGAAAAGCTCATGATGAAAATCAATAAGTGGCTGTCCCCACTTCGTTATGACTTCAGAAATCTTCTTGCCTGTTGAAATATTGAAGTCGATGATATTCATCTTCTGGATTATCTCTGAACCGTTCTTTGCCCTTCCTGCATAGAATGTCATTTTGCCAAGGGCATGTTTCGCTTCATTTACTTCCGGAGTAAATTTATCCTGGGCATATTCCCAAAAAACAGGAGTGAAATCATCCATCGCGTCATTGATATAAATGAACCTGCGGGCCTCATAGTTCGTCGTGGCAACGTCCCGAGAAAGGAACGTGTGCTTCCTCCCCTTCAGTATTTCTGGAACTCCTGCAGGCAGCGTCTTTTCCAGATATTCGAGAAGCCTTGGATCATCCTGACGAGCTTCGAGTTCCTTCATCGCATCATGAAGCGAAGTATAGACAAAAGCATTGAAAATGCTGCGGTCGGATATCAATGTTTCTATGTCATGTGCCATGGCTAGTTTTCTTCCCGAACGCTGCAGACATCTCCGTCATCAACACTACACATCGTCTCCTCACAAGCAATGCTATCATTTTCACACTGTATTACGCAGCTGCCATCTGTAGAACAAGCATAGAAATCACGAGCAGGTAGATGGAAAACCCGATAATTCGATTTGTCTTCTGCTACATAACAAGTCTGTGTAGATGAGTCGCAGTCGCCATTGAAAGTAAAATCGTAGTTTTTTGACACATAAAATATGTAATACGAAGCTGCGAGAACAGATATGAGCAGGAAAAAGATTATTCCGAAAAAAATGGATGATTTCTTGTTGTCTGCTGAGTGATCCATGGCGTAATTATATCATAATCAAATAGACTCCTAGAGCCATAACTATGATGGAGAGGAGTTTTTGAAGGATGTGTCCATAGCTGATCTTTTCCTTCGAAATGTGAGGCAAAAAAATTGTCAAAAGAATGCCCTCGATAAACACGAAAAGCGGCTGGAAAGTATATTCAATAAGCGATACGAGGGCGATAGGAGCAATAAGCAGGACATAGTAATTAACAAACACAGCGATCATCTGCACCGACTCACCGATAGTGTTCAATATCACAAGTTGCTTCGTATTTGCCTTTATCATCCTTATAAAATCCTGTCGATAAGATTTTACGAAAAGCACGGCTGCCGCACCAAAAATAAACATTCCTACCTGATTCCAGAAAATCGACTGCCAGAATGACACTCCAAGGGCGATATCCTTAAAAAGAACATAATTCACAGCAAAGACTAGGCTTGAAGCAATCATGAAAAACGCTGCAGCCTTTTTAACTCGAAAACCCTGATCAAATTCAAGCGACAATATCAAAGCGCCGATAAGCGTGATCAGCGAGCCAAGTATTTTATCAAATACGATATACTCCCCAAGGACAATGACTCCGAGAACATAACTGAAAATAGGAATAAGGAACCAGAATGGCACGACATGAGAGGCATCATCTCTGTCTAAAGCATAAAGATAAAACAAAATCCCGAAGGCGGTAAGGATACCAGTCACTGAAAGAAAAAAGGCATCAGGGACGCTTATACTGAAAATTGTGTTATCAATTATATAAACTATTGGTAAAGCTACGACAGCGAAAGCAGACGAGAATATTGCAAGCCCACCAATTCCTGTGTGACCGGCATATTTAGAAATCAGATATTTATCTACATGATTTAGAAGACTCCAAAGAAGAGGTGGAATGAGCGCTATTAGTATCCAGTGCATAACGGTTATTATACTATGTTTTCTGATTATTCCTCCTCTAGCATATCCTCAATGCTCTTATCTGCGAATCCTCCTGCCTGCAAATTCCATAGGCGTGCATAGGTGCCGTGGGCCCTAATAAGCTCATCATGGCTTCCTTCTTCAAGCACGCCGTCTTTTCCAAGCACGATGATCCTGTCCATTTTCCGAATAGTCGAAAGGCGATGAGCGATGACAAGAGTCGTCTTCCCTTTCATGAGCGTATTAAGCGCGTCCTGAATCAATGATTCGGAATGCGAATCAAGGCTTGAGGTCGCCTCGTCAAGGATAAGTATCGGCGCATTCTTGAGAAGTGCGCGCGCAATGGCGACTCTTTGTCGCTCTCCTCCGGAAAGCTTGATGCCTCTTTCCCCGACAAAAGTCTCATATTTCTGCGGGAAATCCCTTATAAAAATGTCGCAATGTGCAAGCTTTGAAACCTCGATAACTTCGTCATCAGTCGCATCCCTTTTCCCATAACGAATATTTTCCATGAGTGATCGATGAAAAAGCGCAGGATCCTGCGGAACCAGGCTGATATTTTCTCTAAGGCTCTCCTGTGTCACATCGGCAATATTCTGACCATCGATGAGTATCTCTCCGTCCTTTATATCATGAAGCCTCAAAAGCAATTTAACGAAGGTGGATTTTCCTGCTCCTGATGAGCCTATTAGCGCGACTTTTTCTCCTGCCTTAATTGAGATAGAAAGATTGGTGAAAACAGGCTTGTTTTGTTCATTTTTCCCGAAGGTGAAGGAGACGTTCTTGAATTCGATTTTCCCATGAGGCACCTTCAATTTTATTGCTCGAGGAAAATCCCTAATATCATGAGGTAACTTGATGATTTCCACCATTTCTTTTGCATCTGCAGTCGCCTCATAGAGGTCACGCACGACGCGACTGAAATTCCAAAGGCTTCCCCCTATGCTTATTACGTATGCCTGAATGAGGACGAAGGTTCCAAGTGAAAGCGCACCTGCCTGCCAATATTTAATCCCGAAATAAAAGATAAAAAATTCTATGGCTAAAGCTAGGACAGCCTGGACTGAATCTATAGTTGAGCCGATATTCCATCGTTTCAGCATAGTCCGATAATAATGCCTGCTCGAGATATCAAGAAGCCTCATCTCTTCTGCGGTCCCTGTGAATTGCTGGATTGAATTATGGTTTGAAATAGAATCAGCAATGGTTCCGGTCAGTTTTGAATCGGCCCTTGCGGCAAGAATATCGTATTTCAATTTCACTCTAGCCAAAGAATAAGAAAGCATGACGAATACTACGATCCATATAAGCACGACGCCTGCAATTACCGGCTTCACATAATAGAGGACAATGGTAGCTGCAGTTATTTTTATGAAAAGCGGGACAATATCCCCGCTCAGCCTGTCAAAAAGCCGGCCGAAGGATCTGTTATAGCGATTCACTTTTTGAACTAGCGAGCCGGAAAAGTTATTCGAAAAGAAGGAGTGAGAGTGGTCGACAAGCCTGGTAAAAGCATGTTCCACGAGACGATGCCCGACACGCACAAAGAAAAAATTCTGACTGAAGCCACTCAGACGATAGCCGACCCAGCTTATGATATTAAGCCCGAGAATCGAAAAAAGTATTGAAACAAGGACAGTGCCTGTCAGCACCAGAGATGGGTCGCTGCCCGCAAGGGCATCGAAAAATTCCTTATAGTAGAGCGGTGCAATGATGTTCTGCGCTAAGTTTGAAACCACCACTCCTACGAGGACAGACGCGCCCAACAGCCAATGAAATTTCGCCGATTTCCAATATTCCTTCACCACATCCCAAGTTGTGACTTTTGGATATGTACTTTCGTGTTCTTTTTCTTTCATAAAGTTCAGGGTTTTAATAATATCACGCCTTTACGACGGGCGCATTTCATTCTTTTTTCATAACTAATTCTGCGGGTTCGACTCCCGCCATCGCCACAGGAGAAAGTGATTATCTTACTTGACTTGGATATAAAGATTGTATAAACTTTATGTATTGATGAGGGGAGGGGTCACGAGCCACGAAGGTAAATCCTGCAGGAATCCGCACGAGAGTGCGGTTTTTTGTTTCCTAGACTGGCCATTCTTCTATAATCAACATCTTCTTGTCCGAGATCGGCATGTCTTTCCAGATTTCTTCGGTAACATACGGAATAAACGGGTGGAGGGCTTTCAGAAGCGTAACAAGCGTGACGAGGAGGAATTGCTTTCGTGCTTTCTTTTCCGCATCGCTGCCATTTGCAAGTATCGGTTTGCTTTCTTCTAGTATCTTGTCTGCGAATTCATGCCATGCATAGTGATAAAGCTTTTCTGCTGCAAGATAGAGCCGATAATTTTCAATATCTGTCGTAACATCTGCGAGAGTATCTTTTAATTCTTTACTTACTTCGGTTCCTTCTTCTAAAGTTTCTCCTTCGGCTGAAGTCAAAACGAATCGCGTGATATTCCAAAGCTTATTTGAAAAATTTCGATAGCCCTTGATCTTGTCTTCTGAAAGCTTGAGATCATTCCCTGCTGCGTTTCCAATGATGAGCGAAAGTCGTGTAGCATCCGCACCATATTTTGCAATCATATCGAGAGGGTCGATATTTGATTCCGGCTTCGATTTCGACATCTTCTTTCCCTTCTTATCAAGCACAAGTCCGTGGAGATACACATTCTTAAATGGAATCGTATCGAGCAGACAGCCTGTCATAAGGATCATTCGGGCAACCCAGAAGAAAAGGATGTCGTAACCTGTTTCGAGAACATCAGTCGGATGGAATGTTGAGAGATCAGGAGTCTGCTCTGGCCAACCAAGAGTCGAAAATGTCCAAAGGCCCGAAGAAAACCAAGTATCGAGAGTGTCTTCATCTTGCTTCCAATCCTCGCCCTTTGGGGCTTCCAACCCAACATGTACTTCGTCTCCTTTGTACCACACAGGAATCCTGTGCCCGTACCAAATCTGTCGTGAAATGCACCAGTCGCGAAGATTATTGATCCAATTGAAGTAAACTCGTTCAAACTGCTCAGGCATTATTTTAATCTGCTTGCTCTCGACTGCCTCTATCATGATTTCTTTAAGCGTTCTCTCTTTTCCATTCTTCGCGAATTTTTTATTTACTGCAATAAACCACTGGAGTTTCGGCAAAGGCTCGATGACCGCGCCTGTTCGTTCTGCAGTCGAGATATTCTGAGTCGTCTCTTCTTCTTTTTCCATGAGACCATTTTCATTGAGCCATGCAACTATCTTCTCTCGTGCCTCAGCTACCTTGAGTCCTTCGACAATTCCTGTCTTCGGCATCATTTTTGCATATTCATTGATGACCTGAATCGTAGGTAAGTTATGGCGTGCAGCAATTTCAGCATCTATAGAACTATGTGCAGGTGTAACTCCCACCGCTCCAGTTCCGTATTCTGGATCAACAGCTGTATCTCCTACTATTTTTATGGAAAGCCTCGCTCCGGCAAAATCTACATCGAAGTTTTTTCCAATAAACCGCTTGTAACGAGCATCTTCAGGATGGACAGCGACTGCAGTATCCCCCACTTTTGTTTCCGGCCTGGTCGTAGCAATTGAAATGGGAAAATTCTTTGCGTATTTGAAAGTATAGATCTTTGACTTTCGTTCTTCATAAACGATTTCGTCATCAGAGATAGTCGTCTGGCCTTTCGGATCCCAGTTCACAATGCGATGTCCCCGATAGATAAGGCCGAGATCATACATAGTCTTGAATGCAGTCCTCACTGCGACAGTCCTTTTCTCATCAAGAGTAAAGGCTTCTCGGGACCAGTCGATCGATGATCCCATTTTCTTCACCTGATTTACGATCGTATCATGGCTTGCAAGCGCGAAATCATTAACACGCTTGAGAAATTCCTCACGACCGAGATCATGACGCCTCTTGCCTTCCTTCTTTTCAAGATCTTTTTCAACTTTTGACTGTGTCGCAATCGCAGCATGGTCTGTACCTGGAACCCAGAGCGTTTTGTATCCTTTCATCCTCTTGTAACGAATAAAAATATCCTCGATAGCAAGCATGGCGGCGTGCCCCATATGCAAAGTTCCCGTCACGTTCGGCGGAGGCAGGACTATGGTGTATGGAGTTTTGTGTCGATCGGGCAGCTTGTCAGGATTGAAATATCCGCTTTCAAGCCACGCTTTGTAGATGGAATCCTCGGTTTCAGCCGAATTGTAGGGTTTTAGGAACTTTTCGTTCATGTGAGTAGATTGGCTTAAATCATAGCAGAAATAGGCCCTTTTTGGCTAATTTACGGGATGCTTGACTTTGAGCCTTTTTGGTGCTATACTATATCAAGGTAGAGGGTTACGGTAAACCACTGTGGCACAACCCGCCACAGAAACAGCAGGCAAATCTTCGCCAGCTGCCAAGGAGAAAGAATACCGAGTATGAAATCCAATGCACATAACAAGTCAGTCGCGGTCCACATTGCCACTCGTTCCCCTAGTCTTCGGACAGCAATCGAACGGGTGGTCATGAACGCCATGGGCGAAGACGGAGTAACATTCGTCCCAAGCCCGCACGAATCGCAAGCGATCGTAGTGCTCTTTGAGAAGGATGTTCAGTTCAGTTTGAAACTCAACAATCCTTTCGAAGTGGTTCGGCACCAAGTCGTGTTTCTGAGCGAATCCAAGCGCGAACTCCGTCATCCGGTCACTCGTGTTGGAATGCTCGATCGGCGCGGTCTGAATCAAGCACTGCTTGCAGCGTAAGCTCTTCAGCAACAAACCCCGAACGAAGCGCGGTTCCAAAAGAACCGCACGCACCAGTATCCTTTGAGGAATGGTGCGTTTTTTCTTGCCTGAATTGATTTGCTTTTATTATTAATTTATGACATAATATTTGCAGGTCAGCTAAACAACATCGACAATTTGTCCCAAGAAAACTCCAGTTATGAAACAAAACTTCCCTTTTCGGAAAATCGTGTTGCCAAATGGCATCTACCTTTACGCAAACAGGTGGGTTCCAAATGAGTCCACCGGTCAGCCACTAGCACAACGGCCCCTGCTATTCGTCCACGGAATGTGGTCGGACGCAGCGGTCTTCCAACACTGGCTTCAGCAAGCAGAAGATATGGGCATCCCCGCTTACGCAATTGATTTGCGCGGGCATGGAAACTCAACCTCCTTCAAGCTTGCCGAAGCAGGAATTGCAGAATATGTCCGGGACGTTATGGATGCGATCAGTTACATTGGACTCTGTACGCTTGTCGGTCACTCAATGGGCGCGCTCATTTCACAGATCGTGGCATATAGACACGCGTGGGTTGAAAAACTCATACTTGTTACGAGCGCACCACCAGCCGGCATTCCGCTTCGCGGTCCCATTCTGTTGAAGATCTGGAAATATGTTCCGAGCATTCTCGGCAAACAACCATTTGTGCTGACGGTAAATGATCTTCGTGATTTGGCCTTTAACCAAGGCTTCACGCGCGACGATCAGGATCAATACATGTCACAGCTTGTGTATGAGTCTGGCAAGGCAGCCCGCGACATTTCGTTCTTCTTATGGAATGCGTGGGTGAAACCTGTCAGGCGATGCAACACACTCGTCATCGGCGGCAGCGAAGACAGACTTACTCCGCCCTCGATTCAGCAGGCAATCGCTCGCAAGCACAGAGCGCACTGCGAAGTTGTGCAGAATGCATGCCACATGATCCAGCTTCAGCCCGTGGTTCGTGAAGAGGTATTCCGTCGAATCATTTCCTGGGCAAATTGAGCTCTTCGACCTTAGGGTCATTTACACAAACGCGCTACCTCCTGCAAAGGATCGTAGCGCTGTTTTTTTATTTGCTTTTCTAGGATTGTGTGATATAGTATTTTCAGGTAACAAACCCAGCACACCCCACTCAAATATGAAGACACTGATTGTAGAAGACGACGAGGCTATCAGCAGATTGCTTTGTCAGGCCATTGAGGCAAAACTGCCGAATGCCGAAATCCATGTCGCGAAAAGTACATTCCGAGTTCATGCTTACCTTCATCCCCAGGAACTCTTTGATTACATCTTTTGGGACGGCAAGATCGAAGGCGGTAATACGCTTCAGCTTCTCGAGGTAGCACGAATAATGTTTCCAAACTGCAAGATGATCGCGATGAGCGGAGATCTCCAGCAAGAACAGCGGAGCCGTGGCTGCGATGTATCACTCAACAAGCCATTTGTCACCGCCGACATCCACGCAGTCCTTGATGTGCCCCTACAATGACTACGAAGTCGCTTTTTCAGACCCCTCATGCTATCCCCATAGTGTGAGGCGGTTTTTTTATATATAAAGAACACCGGCATGTTTCCACGCCGGGTTTGAAAGTGAACCGATCAATTCGCTATTTTTCAAGCTGCTTCCTTCCGAGTTTGATTTTGTCGCATACGAGTACGAGACAGAAAAGGATGAAAATGCGGATGATGCGATGGGAATCAAAGTCATCTATGAAATAGACCGATGCCCAGAATTCCTGTTCTGCCGTCTTCTCGTGCGGGATGAAAGCTGCCGCGTTCGTGCTTTCTGCAATCGGAGGATAATACGGCTCAAGTTGCCACGTCTCGAAGCTGAAGTATAAGAAGCATGGTGCTTGCCGACTAGCTTGAGCATCTGCCACGAACAACATCAGTGCAAGTGCTGCAAGAAGCAATGTTTTCATAAAAATGAACAGGTTTGAAGCTAGGTACGACCCAGCTACTACTACATACAACTTACAATACTTATTTAATATTGTCAAATACATTCAAGCAAGCAAAAACCCGCTGTGAAGCGGGCTCTTACTTTAGACACCTAGCGATTACGCTCGTGCTACGTTCTTTGCACTAGGTCCCTTTGGTCCATCAACTACTTCAAAAGAGACGACATCGCCTGCTTTGAGCTCATTGAATGAAACGCCAGAGAGGTCATTTGAATGGAAGAAAAGGTCCTTTGTCTCGCCTTCGCGAGCAATGAAACCGAATCCCTTATCAGTGACTGTCTTGATTGTTCCTGTCATGTGATTGAATTAAATTTAAAAGAAGCGCGACTATTTTCCTTGTACGTACAAGCGTACTACATATGAGGATAAGTAGCAATGGCATGCAAAAGAAAAACCGCCGAGCAAACGCATCGGCGGAGTTTTGAATTTGGGGGTTACTTTGAGTGCGGAAACTGGATTGCGCGTCTCTCTGAGGTTAGACGGACGAACTCACCAATCCTAGTAAGAAGCTCCAGCTCGTCAGGCTTCAACCCGAGCTCCAGGCTGCGAGGCGCAATGAGGCTGAAAAGCCAGCCAGTCATCTGGGCGCTTTCCATTTTAAGTTCCCTCTTGAGTCCTGAAAGCTGCTCCTCGATAATTTTCAAACGAGGGTCACCTGTTGGTATGGGTCCTGATCCGATAGTCCTGCGCGTCGCCTTCAACTCAAGCAGCTCAGGCTCCATGTTCTTGATTACTCGATGAACACGAGCTTTTGCTTCCTTAAGGTCGAAAAAAGAGCACTGGAGACGCCTTCTTTCTGTTTCAAGGTGTGACATGAATCTTTCATACCTCCCCCTGAGTGACAATAGCTCCTCCCTGCGCTTTATCGTTTCGGCAACTAGGGATTCTGAACTTTCGCTCTTCCAACGTTTCGCTATATAGGGGTGTTCAGCGATGAATTCCGATATTGCCGCATTAAACTCCGCCAGGACTTCAGGATTCGTCGGCCCTGACGGATCTTGCGACCGAAGCCATTTTCGAAGAGTCCTAAGCTCATGATTGCGGTGTCCGATTGACCTTCTCGCCCTGATCCTCCATTCATGAAGCGCATCAGGAGTCCCAAAATCGCTTACGTCTTTCGTTCGCAAATCGGCTTCGGTAAGGATGATACTTTGTTCGAGTTCATCAATCCTTCGCTCGCCCTCATCTCTATCAATGGGCGGGTTGCTTATGGAATACCTCTGTTCGGGGAAACGCATCTTGATCGGGGTAAGTGTTGAAGTCATAGTTTCAATTCCGTTTTCAAACTCCGAAATACGTCGGCTCGTAGATAAACGCACGTACGGTCATCTTCTAAAAAACATATTATACTTTAGTGGCTTTGTCAAATTGATTTGACAAAAAGATGCGAATCAGCGACCATTGCTGGAGCGTCAGTTCAGTCGGTATAACGTCAACCAAGGCATCATCATGTACGCAGGACCTCACATCAGCCGTGGAGCAGCCAAACAAATGGGGTTGCAGCCATCAGTCAAGAGAAAAAAGAAAAAGAAGAAAACCTGGAGATCAACTAACCGCTACTCCTCATGGTAAAAATGTTACACAACCACGCGTCGGCAACGGCGCGTGTGTTTTATTTATCATTTCTTCCTTCTCATAAGTACAAGCCCGACAAAGAGAAAATTGGTGACGATGAGACTTGCAACGTAAAGGGTTGAGGAGACTGAGTGATGGGAAATAGAAAGAAGTGAGAATATATTTGAAAGACCGCTGCATACATATAAGATAATCGTCTCGCTATGAGGTTCCTGATAAGCTTTTCTGAATGTGGGCAGAAAAGCCACAAAATCAATGATGGTGACAAGTATTACTGAAAGGGTTATGTCGTGGATAAAAATCCAAACCGAGATTGCAGCCAGTGCCCCGATCAGACAGACGGTATCAAAAATAGTTATATTTTTTGTTCCATATTTGAAAGAGAAAAGAAAGACAACAAGTGAAACAAGGCCGACACTGCCTACTCCCAATCCGCTCCACCAGGGGTTTTCTTTAAGAATCGCTATCGTTGCGAGGGCCTGGAGAATAGTCCAAACGAGCCATGAGTAGATATGCGGGGTAGTTTTTCTGGCAAGAACGTCTTTTATATATGGGACGAAAGATATAATGGCGATGATTACTGAAAGGGTTCCGAAGAATGGCTTCATGGGGTAAAGTATAACAAATTTAAGCAGAGAAAAACCGCCAGCTTGCGACCCGGCGGTTTTGTGAAAACACAAAAGAAGGAATTATTTCTGCCAAACGTCAGGGATAAGCAAAGGTCCATACATTGAACCCGGCTCCCCAAGCGTCAAAACAGAGCATTTGGGATGATCCAAGCCGATGGCTTTGAGCGTTGCAATAGTCTGAGGAAGCCATCGCTTATCGCAAGAAGCATGATTGCTTTTTCCATACGCCAAGCGAGCTTCGTTCTTATCCAAGAAAAGGGCAACGACTCGCGATGTCCGACCTCCCCAATAACTGGTATTAACCATCGTCAGCTCACGTTCCACCCTTGTATTCTGCCCGCCGGCGCCTTCAGGTACAAAAAGTACGAGCTGATCGCCGACAGCCAGCATGCTTCCGTTTTCGACGACGCGCCCGATTGCGGTTTTGTTTTTGGCCGGCTTCTTGCATTCAAGCTTAGTCAGCTTAGGCGCTTTTTTCTGGTTGCCGATTTCGGCAAGATACAGAGAGGTCATTGTAATCGCATAGAAGACCTCAAGGGGCTTTCTGCTTGTTTTCATGGGACAGTTTCTCCGGGTTGCTGTTCGTGTCCGCTTATCGCGCACAAAAACAATTGTTGTTACTGATGCGAATGGTATCCAATAAGCATAGTGATGTCAAACTAGGCATGTTTGCTATAATACTCTTATGATCATCCCCGCCCGAGACGAAGCTTACAAACTTCTTGAACTGCATGTTGCTGATGAATATCAACGCTATCATGCGAAAATGACAGCCACTGCTCTAGAAGGATACGCAAGCATATTTAATGAAAACAAAGACCTCTGGTACATCACTGGACTCCTTCATGATATTGATTTTGGAGAACATCCTGATACCCATCCTACTGAATCATTAAAATGGTTTAAGGAATGGAACTATCCTGAAGAACTGATCCATGCCGTAGAAGCCCATGCCTACAATTACAACGGCTTCACTACCCTGCCCAAGACCAAACTGGCTTCAGCGCTCATGGCTTGCGACGAGCTTTGCGGAATCTTCTATGCGTACAAGAAACTCAATCCGATCCCATTCAAAGACATGAAATCGAGCTCAATAAAGAAAAGGTTCAATGAGAAATCTTTTGCATCAAAAATAGATCGAACTGTTATCACTCGAGGTTGTGAATCGCTTGGGGTTGGAGTGGGTGAGCATATTGCTAATTTAATTAAGTTTTTTGGGAATTTAGATTAATTAAACTCAAGACACTTCCCCTCACTGACAACCTCCACCTTTCCATCCACGACCTTAAGTGCCGTCTGATCGTCAAGAGAATAAATCTTCTTTGGCAAATCTCTTGCAGCTTCCTTAATCTTCTCCTCCATTCGATTAGGAAAATCGGGTGAATTAAGATGTGGGAGGAAATAGAAATCGACATAGTTCAAGCCGTTCATATTCTCTTTTTCAATATCGTCTCCGTATATGATTTTAGAAAGCCTCAATACAAGATCCGGCGTAGTAACCACGCTTCCCGCGCTTGAACCTGCGTATACTTTCGTTTTGAGCATTTCAGGAAGCAGCTTTGCAAGTCCAGACTTATTTATCCAGTTCATGAGATGATAGCTGTTTCCTCCATTGAAAAAGAGGACATCCGCCTCCTCAAGCTGCGGTCGCCATATATCCTCTGAAACCGCTGAAATATCTACGATGCTGATGGATTTGAAACCTTGTTTCTGAATATTGACCAAATCATCTATAAACCAGCTCTTGTCTCCAGTTTCAATATTTGACGCAGTCGGAATGAAAGCGATAGAGGTTTCTTCGGGCTTCCTGCCGACTAGGTCGAATAAGGCGTTCGAGATTGACTTGTTAGTAAGGCCTGATGAGGTGAGAAGGAGTTTCATGGTGCCGAGTACAAAAACTACACCTCACCCTGGCCCTCAACTTCCAATTCGCTTTTACGAGCAAGTTCTCTTAGCTCATCTTTGTGTGCTTCAATCGCTTGTTCTACTTTCTCAACATCATCATCGCTGCAAGCAGAATCAACAATAAAATCAATATTTACTGGGGCTCCTCTTAACGTATTTAAAATATAGTTAACCTGCACTCCCGTCTCCTTAGAAATCCTTTCAAGTACAGGAACTAAGTATTCCTTCTTAATCTTATAAGTAAATTTCCCTATGTATTTGATTTCCATTCCTTCTGGTTTTGGTGCGCCTTCCATTATTATTTAATTAAAATTAATAATGTAATTATATCAATATAGTAGGAAAAGCTCAATTGTGACCCTACAGGGAGTCGGTCACAGGTCCTCGCCTGCTGGCTCGGCCTGCGACCCCGACTCGCTCGCCTACGCTCGCTCCGTCTTTCGATTCTCGCTGCCAGCGATCACTAGGAAACGAAAAAAGACAGCAGAAGCTGTCCTTTTTCATTTCTGTGACCCTACAGGGAGTCGAACCCTGCTTTGAGCCTTGAGAAGGCTCCGTCCTAGCCGATAGACGATAGGGCCATATGGGTTTTACCTTACCATAATATCTGTTTTTTGAAAAATTCACTCCCCTCCGGTCCACAAGGATGAAGGATGATCTGCTGCTTGACGAAGACTCTTAATTTGCTAAAATTATTGCACTGATAAGGAGGGGTAACGGCCACAAGGTAAACCGACAAGTCCGCATAACGTGTGCGGATTTTGTTTTGAAAAAACTTCTACTTCTTAGAAAGCCACTCTTCCTCCTGTCTGACAAGCAGTTCACCCGCTTTTGACGGATCCACAAGCAAAACTGCGGAAATTCGTTCCATGCGGACTGACTGCGAGCCTTTTATGAAAATAATATCTCCTGTCCCCACGATTCCCTTCAGATATTCGGCTGCATCCTCAGAAGAATCAAAAGAAACCGCCTTATCGCTCATCTGTTTCGCCCGCGGACCAACTGTTACTAGAACATCGCATGACTGCATTGCCTGAATGCCGGCTTTGCGATGTTCATCTGGAGAGAAGCTTCCGAGCTCCATCATGTCGCCGAGTACGGCAATCCTTTTTCCAGAAACTTGCAGCGAAGCAAGCACAGTCAGGCCTTCCTGAAGCGCAATCGGTGAAGAGTTATAAGTATCATCAATAATGACACTGCCATTCAGGCCCTTAAGGATATTCATTCGTCCCCGAGGAGCGACATGGTGTTCAAATGAATCCACGATCCTAGAGACAGACATGTTTCGAGCAAGCCCGACAGCTGCTCCTGCAATCAAAGGATATACTTGCTGGCTGCCAAGAATCCCTTTTAGCTTGATTGGAACGCTATTACCCTGAAGATTGAGCTTGAATGACATGCCATCTGGCAATGACTGTCCGTCATAAGTGATCGAGCTGTCAGAAGCAGTAACTGTTGCAAGAGATATCATGCCAAACGTCATGACTTTCTGCGCGACTCCAGCCGCCATTGCGCTTACCTTCGGGTCATCGGCGAGAAGTATGAGTGTCCCGTCTTTCTTGAGCGCTTTGATTAGATATGATTTCTCTTTTACAAGATCATCAATCGATGGAAAGAATTCAACGTGTACTGGAACATCTCCTATCTTCGTAATAACGATGGCATCGGCTTGTAGCCATTTTGAAACTGATTCGATATCTCCAGGATGATCTGCGCCGACTTCGAGAACAAGCGTCGAAGGATAGTCTGATTTGAAAAAAATAAGCTCAAGGCCCTCCAAAATATTTCTCATCCACAAAAATGGATCATTCCAGCCGTTCTGACAACCAAGGATGGTCAAAGGAACGCCAATTTCGCTATTGAAGCTTTTATCGCTTCGTCGAACATAGCCCGTCGAGGATAGAACGGTAAAAATCGCATCCTTGGTGGATGTCTTGCCGACGCTGCCTGTGACAGCAATGATGGACGGCTTGTATTTCTTCAATACCATCTTGGACTCCCAGATGAGTATCGATGAGATTATTTTTTTAAGAAAATTTTTCATAATGGTAGGTTATCTGTCAGGCGGAATTTCATAATAATTAATAAGAAGCTTGGCAAGCTGGATAAATGGGTCAGTCAGCGTTTCAGAGGCGAATTCAGCTCCCTTCGGGTATACATGGTAAAGGAAAACGATGAATTTCGGGCTATAGGCCGGAAAATAGCCAAAGAACGAGTGAAGATACCGGTCATCATAATACCCTCCATTTACCGGATCCGCAATCTGGGCCGTACCTGTCTTGGCCGCGATACTGTAGTGCTCCATCTTGACCTCTCCTTTCTTAAGTGCCGTATCAACAACCTTTATGAGCATATTGGTTACGTCATCAACTGTCTCTTTCTTAAGAATGCGTGCTGGTTCGGCAAACTTGGCCTCCTCTGAAATGCCGTCTGCATATTCGATAGCCTTGGCTATGTGCGGAGTGACAAGCATGCCGCCATTGGCGAGCACAGAAAGTCCGCGGATGGTCTGTATCGGCGTCATGGCAATTCCCTGCCCGTATGAAGCTGTCGCGACCTCGACATCTCTCTGTGTCACCAGGTTTTTTACAAGTCCCTTCTGCTCGTTCGGCTGATCAATGCCGGTTTTTTCGCCAAAGCCGAACTTGAGGAAGTACTCAGAAAAATTTTCAGAGCCCATTTTCGAGACTATGTACGCGACTCCGACATTGAGCGATTGGCTCAATATTTCCTGCATCGGAATCACTCCTCGAGCCTTGCCGTCATAGTTCGAGATCTTCCTTCCGCTCAAAGTCAAAAATCCGTCATCCTTATAGGTTGATTTCGCGGTTATCGCCCCGCTATCGATGCCGGCGGCCATAGTCAAGGGCTTGATGATGGATCCCATCTCATAGGAATTCTCGACGAGAGCATTCGAAAAGATCCCGACGTCTTTGATGTTCGAAAGATCATTCGGGTTGAATGTCGGCAGCTGCGCCATGGCATAGATTTCCCCAGTCTTAGGATCCATAATGATTCCCCCGATGGAATCCGAATTCCATTTCTTTCTCGTATCGACAAGCGTATCCTCAAGATATGATTCGACGGTCGGCTCGATCGTCGTCTGAACATCGCCCTCCTTTTTCAGATCATCAAAAACGCTTTTTTTGATGCCAGAAAAAAGCTCCGCAAAAAAATTCACATCAGATGAGAGCGCCGTCCTTGTCAGGACGCCTTCATAGTATCTTTCGAGTCCGTACCGTCCCGCTGATTTATTCTGCTTATCAAGCCCGATGATCCCAATGGTCTGCACAGCGAGGGAATCGCCAGGATATATCCTCCAGCTTTCTTTTTGGGCATCAACGCCGGTGATTTTAAGCGCAGCGATCGATTGTCCGACAGCTAGGTCCAACTTTTTCTGGATTTCCTCATATGAATCACCTGCTTTCGAGGCCTTGTCAATGAATGAATCTTTATCAAGCTTTAGGTACTGTGACAAAGCTTCATAAACATTCATAGGATCCTTCATGAGCTTTGGGCTGATGGAAAGAACATAGCCGTCTTTGACGGTTGCAGCTGCCACCTTGATGCCATCCTTGGAAGTGAAAAAGATCGAGCCTCGATCAAAATTAGAAACTGCCGGCCTAGCGTATTGCCGATCAGCCTTTTCGCTATAGACTTCGCCTTGGGCAACCTGAATCCAATAAAGCTTGCCGATAATGATGAGTGCACAGCAGAATATGCCTATAGCGACAAGTCTGATTCGTAATACCGAATTAGAGTTCATTATGATTTGCCATCGCTGTCAAAGATTTTTTTGAAATGAATGAGCTTACTTCAGAATCCTTGAAGCCTTTGGCATGTGCCAGCTCGATCGTGATGGAATTCTTTACGCTGAAATACTTCGCTTCTAGTTCGCTGACCGATGTCGAAACGATGCGATTCTCCCTGACGACGCTTTCCCTCTCAACGACATTCGTAATGGCATCATGCAAAAGATACGCGTATGATGACGCAAGAACGACGATTCCAGCCACGAGAAAGATGAATATCCTTTCCTTGTATCTCATCATGCTGCTTATATTGTGTGCGATTGCCTGCGTCATTTTCAATTTTATGATTATTTTTTTTCTAAAATCCTCAATTTTGCGCTACGTGACCTTGGATTATCGAAAATCTCCTTCTCTGTCGGAACAATCGGCTTTTTCGTGATAATCAAGGCTTCTCCCGCATCTGCTTTTTCCTTATTGAAATTCTTTACGATGCGGTCCTCAAGGCTATGGAACGAAATCACCGCAATCCTTCCGCCGTTCTCAAGCCGTTCGAATCCCTTGACCAATCCCTTCTTCAAAGTATTGAGTTCGTCATTCACTGCGATGCGCAAAGCCTGGAACGTCCTAGTCGCGGGATGCAACCTTCCTTTCCTGTAAAATCCTGGCACTGAATGGCTGATGATCTCCACGAGCTCTCCAGTCGTCTCTATTGATTTCTTCTCCCGATAATTGACGATTGCCCGCGCGATTCTTCTCGAATACTTTTCCTCGCCATAACCGTAAATAATGTCGGCTATATTGGCTTCCTCCCACGTATTGACGATCTGCTGTGCCGTCAAATCGCCTTCCTGAGGATTCTTCTTGAACGTCATGATCAGCGGCTCATCGTTCTTGAAGGTAAATCCCCTCTTCGAGGTCTCGAACTGATCTGATGATAGTCCGAGATCCAGCATGATGCGGTTGACCGACTGGATTCCCAGCTCATTGAGAACCTTGTCCATGTCTCCGTAGCTCGCTTCCCTTAGAAAGATCTTCGGAACATGCACTTTGCCGTTCGCCATGCTTTTGTACGAACTCAAGCGCTGTTCTGACCTCTCAAGAGCCTCTATATCCCTATCCAAACCCACAATCGTTATGTCACCGTGCATTTTTTCTAGTGCACACGCCGTATGTCCGGCACTGCCAAGCGTCCCATCCAAATAAACGTCACTGGGATGGATGTCGAGTCCATCAATGGACTCATGCATAAGCACTGTGGTGTGAATCAGGTCTGGTTTCATGATTTAAAAGATCCCTGCCGAGCCAAGCTTTTCTGCAAGGGCATCGGTCTTCTTTTCTACTGCGGTGCGATATGATGACCAGAGCTTCTCATCCCATACCTCTACTCTGTTCAGAACGCCAATGATCGCAACTCGCGTCTTGATACCAGCGTGCTCACAAAGATGATCTGGGATGAGAATTCTTCCGATCGAATCGACTTCAACCTCGGTCGCACGACCGAAAATGATTCGGTTGAAATTTCGATTGTCTGCCTGCAAAACCGAAGATGAATCTGGACGCGACAATCTCTCGGCAAATTCTTTCCATCCCTTCAACGTAAAGATGAAGAGACAGCTATCTATCCCGGGAGCTATGACCACCGTAGAGCCCATCTCCTTTCGAAACTTCGAAGGAAGAGAGACTCTGCTTTTGTCATCAATCGTGTGCAGATGTTCTCCGATCAGCATGGCATGTTAAGCGATCCGAAATTTGGAAATGTTTCTTGAGAGTCGATACCTCCAGGAAACAGATTTCCTACTTCTTCCCACTTGTCTACTATTTTATCCCACTTATCATATAGTAGCAAACACAGTTATCCACTTTTTTACATGTGTCGGTTCTCTAATCTGTGGCTCTGTGACTTATCCCCTGCCTTACTTGACATTCATGCTTTAAAGTAGTATAATGGTAGAGGCTTAAGTAAGCTTTTTGAGAATTTCAAACGGTCAACAATTCAACCCAAAACGAAAGAGAGAAATCATGAAAACGAATCTCGTGTCGGCACTCATCATGCTCATGGGCATGATTCAGGGATACGGTGTGACAGTTTCCATCACGGCAGACAATACGAATGCTCCGGTGGGATTGCCATACGCGGCGCAAGTAGTATCGATCAACGGCGGCACAGCTGCTGTCTACGATAAATTCTGGCTCATCACGACAATACACTTGAACATTGTTTCGAACACAACGTTCATCTATAATGGTGTCGCGAACGTGGTAACAAATGTTGTTGCGGATACGAATTCACAAATACTGCTCTGCCAAGTTAAAAAACCCCTAGGGAACTCCTCAACCTGGATTCCGCCCTATGTTAAGCAAGGCAGTCTCGACGGGATGCAGTTCGTAACAGCGGGTTACGGTGCGGGTCGTGGGACGGAAATGATCACGACTGAAATCGTGAATACTTCCTTCCATTACATCACCAACCTCTACGTAACGGACAGCAATGCCCTGTTTGAGGTATTCGGCGGCGACAGCGAAACAAGCTTCGCAGTCGAAATCAGCACGAACCTGCAGTCATGGGTGACGCTCACAAACACGTTTACCTTCTCTGGTCCAGAATCATTCACAAGCGTCAGCATCAGTAAGCCTGACTGCGACCAAGCGTTCTTCAGAATCAGGTCGCTGACAACAACCATCACAAACGGTTGGATAGTCCCAAGTTCAGACGGCAAAAAACGCTGGGCTTTCGGGAAATTCACTCGAACCGAAGGCGAGAACATCATTTCTTCCTTCACTTTGGACGGATGCTTGATTACCCCCGGAGATTCCGGCGGACCAGTGTTCGTTAAAGACACGGACGGGAAATGGAAACTTGCAGCAATCAACTATGGCAGTTTCTACACACCATGGTCGCAGGATGGAGGGTTCAACACCTTCCCAGCTGCGCTTGTCGATCAGACAGGTCTCTGGTGGTACTACTTCCCCTTCGCCTACTACTACGCGCCCTGCGGAAGGCCTCAGCCAAGTGAATCATTTCACACGGCAGTCGCTCCTCGCAGTGCGTGGATCAAATCGGTTGTTGGGCATTGAATGCTATGACCGAATGAAAATTACAAAACCGCGCTGACTTCAAGTCGGCGCGATTTCTTTTGTATATTTAATTATTTTCCTTCCTTCTTAGGCCTCATGAGCGGAAACATCTGAAGTTCCCGAAGCGGCTTGTCGGCAAGAAAAGCGAAGAGCCGCTCTCCGAATCCGAATCCGCATGTCGGCGGCATTCCATGCTCAAGCATCTCGACGAATTCATGATCAGCCATCATTGCTTCCGTATCTCCGCCATCGACGAGCTTCTGCTGCGCATCGAATCGCTCCTTCTGGTCAATGGGGTCATTGAGCTCTGAATACCCCCTGCCCACTTCGCTTCCAGCGATGATCGGTTGGAACATCTGCGCAAGCTGTTTGCCATCTACGCTCTTTGCCAAAGGAGAAACAATCAAAGGATGATTGGTAAGGAATGCTGGACCTGCAATATTTTTTCTGCAATATTTCCAAAGCGTATCTATCAATCGCTCTTTGTTCTCTCCCTCATAGGTAACCTTGAGTTCTTGGAGCTTCTTCATCATTTCTTTTTCTGAAGCCTTTGAAATATCAACTCCCGTCTGCTTGAGTATTTCTTCTGTAAAATCTATCTTCGCCCATGTGTCAGCAAGGTCAAATGAATGCCCTCGAGTCGTGAATTTCGTCGTACCGAAAACATCCTGCCCGATCTTTATATACATTTCCCGGACCAGCTTCATTCCATCCTCGTAGTCCGCGAATGACCAGTAAAATTCCATATTGGTGAATTCTTGTGCATGCTCTGGACTTGTTCCCTCATTTCGAAATACCTTTCCTATTTCGAAGGTCTTTGGGAACCCGGCCGCCATGAGACGCTTTTGCCAAAGTTCACCGACTGAAATGCGCAAATATACATCAAGATCATAATCATTATGATGGGTCTTGAATGGAGTAGCTTCTGCGCCCCCCGTCGTAAGTTCAAGGACTGGCGTTTCAACTTCCAAAAATCCATTCTCCTTTAGGAAATTTCGAGTGACATCCCAGAATTTGGTTTTCTTCATGAAAAGATCCCGAAGCTCCTCATTCATGAGAATGTCGAGGTAGCGTTTTCGGTATCGCTCATCATCATCCTTGATGCCATGCCACTTTTCCGGCAATGGCAGAAGCGATTTTGTAGCGATCGTCCATGACTTCACCATGATGCTCTGCTCGCCTCTTTGCGTCGTAAAGAAAGTCCCTGTGACAGAAATGAAATCGCCGATATCTACTGCGTCAGTAAAAAGCTGAAAAAGCTTCTCATCGAGCTCGTCTTTCTTGAAGACGGCCTGAAATTTCCCCTTGCCGTCATAGAGGACAGCGAAAAGAATCGCCCCCTGTCCTCGGATAGCCATGATACGACCAGCAAGAGAGACTTCTTTGCCGGCTTTTTCATACTCTTCAAAGCTTGCCTTAGCATCTGCGAGACAGAATGTACGCGGAACCTTGCTCGGGAATGGATTCATCCCTGCCGCCTTCAGCTTATTGAGTTTTTCGAGACGAATAGCTTTTAATTCATCCATCAAAGTTTAAATAGAGATGAGTGTGTAAACAGCTTTGCCTTTCGGCGTGATAAAAGAAACCTTTTCTCCCTTCTTTTTTCCAAGAAGCGCGGAGCCGAGCGGGGAAAGGTTTGATACCTTCCCGTGAACCATGTCTGCCTCCTCTGATCCCACGATCTTGTATTCTCTTACATCCTTCTCCCCTTCCTTCTGAACTTTGACGGTCGAACCGATTGAGACTACATCTCCATGCTTCTCATCTACGATCATCGCTGTCTTGATGAGATTTTCGAGATGGTTTATGCGATCCTCCACTTCTGCCTGTTCCTGTCTGGCTTCGTGGTATTCGGCATTCTCCGAAAGGTCTCCGAGCTTCTTTGCATATTCAAGATTTTCTGCAACCTGCTTTCTTTTTTCCGTCTTCAGCACTGTAAGTTCCTTGGTAAATTCCTGCATTTTCTCACTAGTAAGATATTGTTGTGCGTCGCTCATAGGGTTACATTAGTTATAAGACCTATATAATACCTTATTTATAGGTAAAAGTAAATATTATTTCTATTCAAAACCAAACCATGATTTTATTGCGTTCCAGACAGAGCTTGTTTTTGTTTCAGTAATCGCATTGAAAGAATGCGATGCAGAATAAGAATTGCTAGAATTATTTGGAGTCTTGATGGGAGTTGTCACAAAAACCGTACCAACCTTGTACTTTCTAGAAGTAGCATTTGCAGGCGTCACTCCAGGACCAGGAATTAGCTCCTGACGCGGTGTGCCACGATATATACCTGTGTATACATCATAGGTTCCGGCTGGAGCGTCAACTGGAACAGATACTGAAGCGCTGCTTCCGACAGTGCGTCGTCCGGTCCATTTTGACATATACGGCGTGGGATAAAAATCTTTGGAAAATACAACCTTACCGTCCTTTTCGAAAAAGGTGAAAATGATCCATTCGTTTCCATCATCAGGTATAAGAGGACCTCCCGACCAATTAAGGGTGTAGTTTAGTGTAGATCCCGCTGATACGGTTTCTGGTCCAGTCCACGGAAGGACGGTGATTGGTTGAGATGTAGCCACTGGATCCGTTGTTACTGGAGTTGGTGTGATTGGAGTTGGTGTGCGAGGAGGAGGAAGCAACCCTGTGAGGTTGAAAGTGGTTATATTACTTGACACACCACCATTGTTAACTTTGATTTGATATTCTCCTCTTCTAGTGATTCCTGTATGAAATGCGAATTGAATAGAGGTTGAGGTAACGGATGTGGGTGTAATGATTTCAGCATATTCTGCCTGCTGAACTGTAACGGTGCTTTGAGAAGTGAAGCCAGTACCAGTGATAGTGATTGGGCTATTTGTTATTCCTGAAGTTGGGTTGATACTGGTTATAACTGGTGCTGGTATAGACTCTGTAGCTGAAGTTAATGTGAAGTTAATGGCGTTGCTTTCGAGTTGGCGTATTCCGAGGTATTGTGGTGCTCTTGCCTTAATGGCATCAAATGGATTGATGACAACTATAGAGAATTTATCGCCAACTTTCGCACTTGATGTGAGCGACAAATGGTCAAAATTAAATGTCATTGAGCTAAAATTAGCACTTCCAGAAATGGTTTCAGGCCGTATATATGTCACCTCAGTTCCCTTCTTTATCGCAACAAATGTTACTCCTTCCTTAAACCCAACTCCACTTAGCGTAATATTTGTGTTTGCTGGACCTGAAATTGGGTTAATAGATGAAATACTTGGAAAATATGTTTCATATGTTGGACCAAAAGATGTGCTTACATTTACCGGGCATTGCGTCGTTACAGACTGACCACCGGATGCAACTGTCACCGATGCGGATTTGCTTCCTGAAGATGAATAGTATGTCGAAATTGATCTGTTATTTCCCTTTAATCCATCAACTCCTGTCCATGAATAGGTATACGAACCAGTACCACCAGTAGCCGTAGCAGTTCTTGTAACGAGCTGATGCTTGCCAACCGATGTAGAAGGATTGTATGTGCACGATGCTGATAGGTTGTTGGTATTATTGACTGTAACTTTCTTTTCGATATTTGTACTTCCAGTTGCACCGCTACACGACAATGTAAATATGGTTGTTTGGGTCGGCTTGACATAGAGTGTACCTGACGATGGCAATATCTTGTTCCATTCTGGAACAGCAGTGGTCGAATTCCCCGTACAAGAAGTTGCGTTGTATGCAGTCCATGAGATCGTTGTTCCATTACCGGTACTGATGGTTGCCGGCGTAACATTGAATGTTACTGTTGGCTTCGAGGTTGTGTCACTCAAAATCGTAACTGCAGAAGTCTTACTACCACCCACGCCATTGCAAGTAAGAGTAAGTGTCGTGTTTCCTACTGGGAAGAATGTCATCGATCCATTTAGCCCAGGATTTGACCATACCGAAGGAACTGTATTATTGGCAGTTCCAATACATTTATCTGCTCCGCCAGAACCCCACTTTACAATCGTTGATTGGCCGGATTTGACGGTTACTGGATTTGCGGCGATGACTACTACAGGAATTTTGGAAGCCAAGACGCTAAACGAAAGCTCATTCGACCATGGGCTGTTGAAAGCTCCTACCTTCATACCATACTCACCGACAGGGGTGGTAGTCGGCACAATGAATTCAAGCGGATATCCTGCCTTATTTGATATTTCAAGAATCTCAATAATCTGCCCCGTAGATATATTTCTGAGCTGAACAGCATTGTCAATCGCCGAAAATCCTGATCCATTGACTTTCACTGTAAATCCAGGGCTGGTGCTGTATACACCAGCGCCGAATGCAGTAGGGATGCTTATTGAACTCTTGAACAGAGATCGTATGCTATCAATCACATTTGCAAAAGATGATTCCCGAAAAAGAAATGATGTCTTTGGTGGGCCAATGGTAGGAGCTGGAGCGGCTGGTGGAATGCCGTCTTTGACGACTTTTCCCTCTTGAGCTGCTTTCAAACATTCAGGCCAATATTTTTGGGCGCTCCCCTGTGATATTGATTCACCTTTAATTCCTGCAATCATATACCCACAACCCACTACATTAAAACGATTATCTGGACCCGGGTCTTCACCATACAAACTATATGGTACATCGTAGTATCTATTCATAATACTTTTGCTACTTGGTCTAAAATAATCTGACGCATTTTTCAATTCTTTCGTCTTAAGGAAACTACAACCTCGAGCAGTAACGGAACCGTAAACCTTATTATCTAAACCTCTGTAATCCCAGCTTGGAACCAGACTGCATGTTGTTGCTACATTTCCAAGATCGCCAACATTAACATTAACATTGCCTGTTGTAGCAACTATATACTCATCGTTAAGTCCTCCGATAGCATGACCAATTTCATGTACAACCTTATATTCCAGGCCGCTTCCACTTGAGGTATTGATAAAAACTACTTTACCGAACTGGATAGTATATCCTCCAATATTAGCAGATCCAAGTGAACTATATAAAACAATTTGTTTGTCTTTTTCTGAAACCTGGCAACTAGACTGAATATGTGAATTTGGTAGATGATCAAAATTTATCCCAGTCATTGGTAATTCCTGTTTCCTTAGATCAATATAAAATGAAAAATCGTTCTGATAAATACTGAGTGGATACGTGGATCTGAATCCACTATCAATCACCGAACTAACAGCATCCTTAAAATCTGATACATTTGAATAATGTGAATTCTCTCGCATAAACACCACCTTGATTGGCTGCTTCCCTCCATGCGTCTTAGCATATTCGACTGGATCAGGACCTGCGATGCGCACACAGTTGGTGGCGGGTATATCTCTAGTGACACCAGCACCTTGGACTCGTATTTTCCCAGTCTTAGCAATCTGCTCGATTGCTTCATCTTCCTGTTGTACGCTGAGCCCCCATGGAGATTTCAAGCTGACACCTACTCCTGTCGTATCAATCGACGGATTTGCTGCTACAAATTCATCGACTTGATTGCAGAGACTCGATGTATTTGGTCCTCTACCCAAGTGTCCATCCCAAGGAGTTCCAGGCTCTGCGCATGGTAAAATAAATAAATTTGCATTGTAGAACAGTTGATCGGCGAGTGCGCTAATTGGATAGTGTTTGCCTGTTGAGAATGTAACTTTGTTGTCCAAATTCTTGGATTGGACAATCCCACCTGGAAGAACAAAGGATAGTGGGGTTGTTGTCGGCGTTCCAGAACAATGGTATGAATTTGGCAATTCATAGGTCACTATTGCTGGTTCCATGCCTTGCCACCCACCTAAATAATTAGCATCCCAAGTGAGCTTTGTTACACCAGCTCCAGTATTGTGTTCATTGTAATAACCCGACTCTATCATTGAGAATGGTCTTTGTACTGTGAAAGGACTATTTTCATACTGACCCTGAGGTGTACTAACAGTGTTATCCCAAAGACCGTAGGAAGAAATCATGTCACATGGCGCAGCTGATGCTCCCTGAGGAAAAAATAGAACGGACACAAAAAGTAATGAGAGAAAAACTACTTGAACAGAAATCTTGTTTGTAAATTTCATTGTTAATATTCTATCACGACCCCAATTTTGAAATATTCGCTGTGTGTATAAGTGTTAAATTCGACCTAAACTGGATTTTTCATATTATTTAAAATACTCCGGCGTGTTGATATTCATCCAATCCAGCACTTCCCTCATAGCCGCTCCGGCTCCTATGAGATTGTGGACTGAACCCTTTTCCATAAGGACAGCGAAAGCATACCTAGGAGCTTTATAGGGGAAATAACCAGTCATCCATGAGTTCACCTTGTCCTTGGAAGCTCCAAGTTCTGCAGTACCTGACTTGCTGGCAATCTCAACATAGGGCACATTGAGGGATGTTCCGGTTCCCTGCTGAACTCCAAGCCTCATTCCTTCCTTTATTACCGTAAAGTAATCAGCTGGAATATCAATTTGACGGACAATAGGACCAAGCTCGCCCTTAATGATGCTTGGGTTCCTAAGCAATCCGTCATTAACTATCGAGGCAAGCGCACGTACGATCTGTATCGGCGATGTCTGGAATCCGTACTGACCTATCGAAGTATGGTACGTATTTCCGAGATTCCACGCTTCGCCGTCAAAATGTTCTTTCTTCCATTCGGGATTTGGAACCGTACCGGCTGCCCCGGTAAAGAATGAGTCGCTAATTTTCTCGCCGAAACCGAACTGCTTCATATACTTCTCGATTCGAGCAATGCCGAGGCCTTTTTGATCCTTGTACCCTCCTCCGATTTCATAGAAATAGACATCCGAAGAAACAGCAATGGCATGTCTCATATCCACATAGCCGTGAGCCTTCCAATCTTTGAAAATGGTCTGCAAATCAGGGTAGTATTGGTTTTGGACGGCAATTGATCCGGTACTTAGTATCTCCTGCGATGCATTTATGACTTTTTCATTGAGAGCTGCAAGCGCCATATACGGCTTGATGATAGAACCGGGGGTGTAAAGTCCATCGACAGCCCTATCAAGAAAAGGCTTGTCGGGACTCGTTAGGTAGGATTTCACTTTGGCAGTATCGGTCTTCGACGACATGGTTTCGGAATCGTATTCAGGATAGCTCGTCATGGCTATGATTTCGCCGTTCGTCACATCCATCATGACGCCGGCACCCCCTGAAAATCCCACCTTGCCTGCAATATCCCTGATTGCACGATACATTTCCGACTGAATTCGAGAATCGATCGAAAGACTCAGGTTAGATCCTTCTTTCGGCGGCTGCATCGTATTTTGTGATTGGACTTTGCCACGAGCATCGACTTCCACGAGCTTTATGCCATTCGCACCCTGAAGATTCGAATTGAAGTGCTTCTCTGCGCCATCGGCGCCCTCAAAGTCTTCACGATAGTAGAATCCGGCGCTGTCCTTCGAAGGATACTGTACATACCCGACAACATGGGCCAAGCCAGGGTCCCCCTTGTATTTCCTAAGCGCTATGTCAGGATCGTCGCTTGGCGCATTCCATGCCAGTTCAACCCCGTTCCTATCATAGATAACGCCGCGCGCAGCGAATATGGGCGTATGTCTCAAGCGATTGTTTTCACTGCGATCCCGATAGATGTCTCCATCCTTGATCTGAAGCGCCCAGACTTTTGATCCGAACGTTATGAGAACGAGAACGAAAAAAGCCACAATCACCGACAGAGTGGTTCTAGATATCGGGCGTTCTAGCCTTCCTTCGAATTGCTGCGTATCGAACTGGGGAAGGTTGTGCGAATCTATGAAAATTTCATCAGGAGCTATTTCCCTGTGCGATTTTTTCCTTATTTTAATTCCTATCTTCATAAATCGTAAGTCTTTTCCTCAGGAAAAAGGATATCAGAAATAGCACGATACTCGCAATGGTAAAAATATACCTGATATTCCAAAATTCCGGCAAGGGCATTCCGTAGAGCGCATCGTACATCACTCCCCACAGGATGATTTCGTAATATGCAGGAAAATAGAAAAGCAGAACGATAGCAGCGCACCACGCCATCCACCAGTAGCCCCACATGATGAAGCAGAACATCAGGATTCCGGCTCCGAGGCGAATGAATATTTTTTTTACGGCGTTTTTTTTCATATTAAATATCGATCTCTACCCACTTCTGTTCGTATATGTTTATCGGCTGGGAAAAAAGTATGGTAGAAAAGGCGCGTGCAGGATCGGCGATGACCTTTTTCACAATGCCGAAGACTGTGGTTGTGAGATGTGGGATCGTGACAGTATCGCCTTCCTGGATTTTGACATCGCGGGGAAGCACGGCTTCGAATGATCCTCCTCCTCTTCCTGTAGCGGTAGCCTGTATGTTGTCACTGCCGATGTACACTTCGTACTTTTCTCCGTATGAAGAATAGAGCTTGACTTTCGATATCATCGAGGCTGCATCGATGATTTCCCCGATAATGACCCCTCCCATGACATATACCTTTGCGCCGTTCTTGATGCCCGCGTCCAAGCCGGCGTCGATTATGAACGTATCATAAGCTGAGAATGGCGGCTTCTTGAGAATATATGCGACAACAGAGCTTGAAGACACTCTCGCATCAAAAAGCTTTTTCAAATCGGCATTCTCTTTCTGCAGTTCAATGATTGTGGCATTCTGCAGTTCAGGAGAAATAAAGGCCGCACTATCAGTGATGCCCTTCTCGATGCTCCAGAATGGGCGCGCAATCCAAGCGAAGAAGGAGGAAAGGAGTGTCGGCACGAACATGTTCAAGACAACGAGGACAAGTATGATCGTGCTTACGATCTTTATGGGCACGCCTATCCTTTTCGGCTTGACATTACTTTTGTGCTCGTAGCTCATCTTCGTTTTGTATTAATACATCGTTATATTTTTCCAGATTCTCAAGTATGATTCCTGTCCCTCGGGCGATAGCTGTCAAAGGATCTTCGGCGATATAGACTGGGAGCTTAAGTGAAGATGTCAGAAGCCCAGCAAGACCCTTGATTAGCGCCCCGCCGCCGACAAGATGTATGCCGCGATTCATGACATCAGAAAGGATTTCTGGCGGCGTGGTCTCAAGGACTTCCTTCGCCGACTCGATGAGCATATCTACGGAAGAGGACATCGCTTCACGGATATCGGAATCAGTGATGACTACTTCGCGAGGAAGGCCGGTGATGAGATCCCGACCCCGAATGGTCGTCTCAAGAGATTCGCCTGGCACGACCGCTCCCACAGCAATCTTTATATATTCGGCGGTCTTCTCGCCGATGAGAATCTTGAATTCATTGCGGATGTACGACATGATATCGCTGTTGAGCTTGTCTCCGGCAACTTTGAGATTCTTCGAACGGACTATTCCCCCGAGGGATATGACGGCAATATCCGTCGTTCCTCCTCCGATATCAATGATCATGCTTCCGACCGGCTCATGGATAGGCAAGCGAATTCCGATCGCCCCAGCCATCGGCTCTTCGACGATGAAGACTTCGCGAGCGCCTGCATTTTTCGTAGCATCACGCACTGCACGAATCTCCACGTTTGTCACACCTGAAGGAACCCCGACAACGACACGCGGTCCTAGAATTTTCTTGGAATATTGCTCCGCTTTCTTTACAAGGTATGAAATTAGCTCTTCGGTGACTTCGAAATCCGAGATGACTCCGTCGACGAGGGGCCGAACAGCGATAATATGCGGCGGGGTTCGGCCAAGCATGTCCTTTGCAACAGTTCCCACAGCAACCACGCGACCAGTTTTTTGGTTTACTGCTACAACAGAAGGCTCGTTCACGACAATTCCGTGTCCGCGCAGATAAACAAGCGTATTGGCTGTTCCGAGATCTATACCAATATCATTCGACAAATATGCATAAATTTTTTTCTTAAATTCGTTCATGTTTCTTCATTTCAACCGTGCCGGTCATTCTATCTTTAGCTTCAACAGAATCTGATTCCAAGGTCTTTTCGCTTATGACGATGCGCGTAGGAATTCCGATAAGATCGCTGTCTGCGAATTTTTCTCCTGGACGCGCGTCACGGTCATCATAAAGGACTTCAATGCCCTTTTTGGTCAAACGCTCATAAAGCTTGTCAGCCTCTGCCTTTACTTTTCCATTCTTATCCTCAATTGAAATGAGATGAATTGCAAAAGGAGCAATAGACGCTGGCCACACAAGGCCCTTATCATCTGAAAGGACTTCTGCGACCGTTCCCATGACTCGTCCGGGGCCGATGCCATAGCTTCCCATGATGACAAGCTTCTTTTCTCCTTTTTCGTCGACGTATTTGAGTTCGAATGCATCCGAAAACTTCGTGCCTAGAGAAAAAATGTTTCCGACTTCGACTGCTTTCTTTTCAACTAGCTCATCTCGCTTCACGCCGAGATCTGCAAGCACCTCATCGTTCAAAACTTCCTTGTTAATGGCGATCTTTTTCTTCTCGTCCACAAAAATTGAATCTTCACCAGCGTCCGTCAGAGTCTGGAATTCATGCGAATACTTTGAAAAGGATCCTCCTGAAGCGAATGTCACGTAGGTCTTGTCGCCAAGCCCTATTTTTTTGAAAATATTGATATAGCCCTGCTTCGCTTTTTCATAAAAATCAGCGTGTTCCTTTTCTGTCCGCGTAAAGGAATATAGATCCTTCATGAGAAATTCGCGACCGCGCATGATTCCGCTCTTTGCGCGAGCCTCATTCCTGAACTTCGTCTGGAACTGGTAGACGAAAACCGGAAGATCCCTGAATGATCTCAAGTATTCGGTCATAAGATTCGTCAAAGGCTCTTCATGAGTGAATCCGAGACCAAGCTCGCTGTCGTTCTTCAATTTTGTCTTGAACCAATTGTCTACGACCGCATCATCCCATCGTCCAGAAGTTTCCCAAACTTTCTTGTCCTGAAGCGAGGTGAGAAAGAGCTCCTGACCGCCGAGTGCATTCATTTCATCCCTGATAACCTGGACTATTTTGTTCATCACTCGCAAACCGAGTGGAAGGTATGAGTACACTCCGGCCATCTCCTTGTGGATAAAGCCTGCTCGAATAAGAAGCTGGGCATTCCTTGATACTTCGTCCTTTGGGGCGTCTTTTCGGGTTTTGGTAAAAAGTAGCGATTGGCGCATAGATATGAGTTTAAATACAGGCCTATGATACAGGAAAACGCCTTATTTCACAAACAATTTAGCGATGTCGCGATAGGTAATCACAATCATCAGCAAAATGAGGAGGCTGAAGCCTGCTGCATTCAATGAGTTCGCAATAACCGGTCTAATAGGACGACGTATCGTTGCCTCAATAATTACAAAAAGGATTCGTCCTCCATCAAGTGCTGGAAACGGCATGAGATTGAGAACGCCGAGGTTTATGGAAATAATGGCTGTGAACATGATGAGATAAGTAAAGCCGAGCTTTGCAGCATCGCCGATAAGGCCGGCTATTCCGATCGGGCCAGTAACTGACTCAAGGCTTGAAGTTCCTTTGAAAACGCCTGCCGCTAGATCATAAAGACCGGTGAATGTGGCACCGATCATGTAGGTAGTGAGCTTTACGCTTTCAAGCACTGAGACATGGACTGGAAGTCGAAGTGTTGCCACATCATCCATGGCAATCCCGATCGCATACTTTCCTTCGATGATTCCTTTTTCAGCGACAATGTTGGCTTTTGATTCAATATCATTCCTCCTGTAAATGACTTCGATATCTTTTCCTTCGCTTTGATTTATGACGTTTTGAAAATCCTCGACTGAAGTTGTCACAAGAGCATCTCCAGCTTTGAGTCCTGCTTTTTCAGCTGGAGAGCCTTTGTTCACGAATGTAACGACGATTCGCTCATTCTTCATTTGATCGCGGTATTCCGGATAGCTGCTGACAGAAGCCGGAACGCCTGAAGAAAATGCTATCACTATGAGAAGCCACGCAAAGACGAAGTTGAAGAATATTCCGGCAAAAAGCACCGAGACTTGCTGCCATTTGGGCTTGTTGATGAAACTACGGGAACTGTCTGGGCCATTGATTGATTCATCGTCAGGATTCTCTCCGAAGATCCTGACATAACCGCCGAAAGGCACGAGATTGATAGAATATGTCACCTCTCCGACGGTTTTTGATACAAGTTTCGGGCCAAAACCGACTGCAAATGCATCAACGCGTATGCCGCAAGCTTTTGCAACAAGAAAGTGCCCAAGTTCATGGACAAAAATAAGAATAGCTAGTACGACTAAAAAAAGTATGACTGTCATCAGGCTGTTATTTCCTTTTCCTTCTTTGAATAAAGCTCATCAAGCCTCTTGTTCGTCTCATCGACGAATTTCTGGATTTCCTTCTCATGTCTGAACATTTCGTCCTCCCCGATGCCTCCTTCTTTTACCTTGGTCTTGAGATCCTTCATAGCTTCGTCGCGATGAATGCGAATCTGCTTCCGTCCTTCTTCAAGCTTTTCCTTGGCGAGCTTTACGATCTGAGTTCTTCGTTCAGCCGTCAATTCAGGAAAATTGACCCGAAGTCCCTTGTCATCGACGGATACTGACACGCCTAGATTGGCTACAGTGATGGCCTTCTCCACGTCTTTTGACTGAGAAAGGTCCCAAGGGGTTATACGAAGCGATCTGGCACCTTCGGTCATTACGCTTCCGACCTGTGAAAGAGGCACAAGAGCCCCGTATGACTCTACTTTGACGCTATCAAGCAAAGATGGGCTAGCCTGGCCTGTTCGTATGCCTGTAAACTCCTTCTTTACCCATTCCTCAGTGCCTGATAATGATTTTTTGAATTTAGTGAAATCGTATGACATAAGGGTAGTATACCATATTTGATTTTGAAAATAAAAAAACCAGGACCCGACGTCCTGGCGCAAGACAGCCGACTTCGACTTCTTGCTAGATGAAAGATCACGCTCCTTTCCCGCATGTTGGGTTTTTCTGAATTCCGCCGCCTTTCTTTTTAGCCAAGGCCCAATCGCTGGCTGTAGAGCTGTAGGGAGAACCTCGAACGCCGTTTCCTAACGTGTTGTTTTTCATAACAGTTGTCTCTGCTTTTTGTTTCGGCACCGCTTCAACATTGCCATCGACGCATGAGATGCGTAAACGCGACGCAACATATGAAAAGCGGATCTGGATTTAGAATATCAGGTATTCATCTTGCATGCAAAAAGATGCTGTGCACAATAAAATAAGGCCGAGTCCCCTCCCACACGTTGAGGTTAGAGACTCGGCCTGTCGTCGCGATTTGGGTTGTCTGATAGATGCAGTGCCGGCGCAGTTGTGAGGCCAAACAAGCAGTATCGTTTTTTTGCCTCCTTGATCCAAGATCGCACAGAATAGCTTAGCACATGAGCGCAACATATTCCAAAAGCTGCTTTACTGAAGGCGAGCGGTCGTTCATGTAATCACGTGCTTTTAATATTGCCTTCAAGGCGTTTGAATTCTTTTCGATTCCCTTTGCATGCAAGGCTGATTCCAGGTTAGCGAGAAATGTAAGAGCGTCTGATTTTGTTGCTTCCTCATCGCTTATTCTTTTTGCCAAATCATCGACGAAAGCTACTTTATCTTTCTTAGATAATTTAAGAAACTTTTCAACTTCAGGAGAGGATCCTTCATTTTCCTGCTTATCCAGAATCAGAAGGCGCGATCGCAATGTCGGAAGAAGAACATCAGCCGAAGGCATCATCAAGAAGAAATGGCTGTGCTCATGCGGTTCCTCAAAAATCTTGAGCAAGGAATTCTGAGCCTCATGAGTCATTCCCGAAGCTTCGATTATGAAAATTTTCTTATTTCCCTCCACAAAGCTCTTCGAAAGATGCATTTCCTTTATCTTTCTGCTCTCGTCTATGCCGAGCGTCTCGAATTTTTCATGAAAAAAATCTGGATTTTGCGTGTGATGGATGTGAAATGTATTCAAAAGATGTTCCTTAAGCTTCTGGGCACTATCTTTGAAGGAGTGAATGAAATAGGCGTGGTGAGAGAGGGTGTGGATGTAGGCAAAGAGACTCATAGGCTTATTGTACAACTTTTGTTTAGATAAAGAAAAAGGAGGACTCACGACTGTGTGAGCCCTCCAACCGACGACTGACAAACAAGTGGGCTATGAGAACCTGGCGTTCTCGAGGATTTTGAATTTGGAAAGTGTTGATCTGACACTCACCAGCTACCCCCTCACCCTAGGCAGAAAGCTTGCGAAACAAATGCAATCCTAATGATTGCTTCATATGATTACTTTAGTGGTATCGCTTTCAGATATTCACTTCCATAATCACATATAGACACTTTCCAACACTTAGCTCGCCAACTCTATTGAGAGGCCATCTTCTTTCTAATGTCAAAAATGAAGAAGTGCTAGTCTGCTCGAATGACTAAAGTAAGGCAATGGAGAATCGCAAACCATTTCCCCACAACTAACGCCCAACTTTGGCTGGTCCATGTGATAGGTCAACCAGTCTTGACATAAATCCAACAACGAACTTTCATTGGATAGTATATCATGCTAGAAATATTTGTCAAGCACTTCTATAATTTATGGTATATAAATACGAAAAAAGGCTCTGTTGAGCCGTTCCTTAATTATCCTTTTTTATTTTCCAGTCCTTAGCCCTACCGCTTCGAGATAATACTCTTCTTATACGTATCCAAATGCTCAAGAGCGATACCTGTCCCCTTCGCTACACAGTAGAGCGCATCGTCCGCAAGTCGAGCCTTCACGCCGGTACGACGAAAAACAAGTTCTGGAAAATTGCGGAGCATTGATGATCCTCCGGTCATCGTGATGCCTTGATCAATAATGTCCGCCGCCAATTCCGGAGGTGTCTCCTGCAAGACATCCTTAATGGCCTTGATCATATCCCTAAGTTCTTTGTTGATAGCCTTCACCACTTCATTCGTCTTCACTTCTGTTGAGCGAGGAAGTCCAGAAATGAAATCCCGGCCGCGTACCTGCATCACAAGCTCATCATCGAGAGGAATCGCCGATCCTATTTTAATTTTTATATCCTCAGCCATCTTGTCCCCGATCGCGAGATTGAATGTCTTCTTTATATAGTCTGCAATCGCCCCATCGATGCGATTCCCTGCGCACTTCACCGAAGTCGACGCGACGATACCTCCGAGAGAAATCACGGCCACATCAGTCGTTCCTCCTCCGATATCCACGATCATGTGTCCGCACGCTTCCTGAATCGGAATTCCTGCGCCTATGGCAGCAAGGATCGGTTCTTTCACAACGAAAGCATTTCGAGCTCCGGCACGAATGGCAGCTTCTACCACTGCACGTCGTTCTGTAGAAGTAATCCCGGCTGGCACAGAAACCATCACTTCAGGCTTGAAGATATTCCACTTTCCGAGAGCCTTGTCGATGAAGTAGCGAAGCATTGCTTCAGTCACGCGATAGTCAGCGATCACTCCATCGCGCACAGGACGATAGGCAATAATATTGTCCGGAGTCCTTCCGATCATTTCCTTCGCCTCGAACCCTACCGCAAGAACTTTCTTGTCCTGTTCAGACACTGCCACAACAGACGGCTCATTGAGAACGATTCCCTTTCCCGGCACAAAAACCAACGTATTCGCCGTACCGAGGTCTATTCCGAGCTTTTGGGAGAAGAAGTTCATTTTCTGGTGATATTGTATGGACAATCATACTCTATTTGTCCACATTTTCAATCTATTGATTCATATAGCGTATATGCTATAATATATCTCATATGAAAGATTCAAACAAAAAAGACCCTTTATCCCATATCGGAACTATGATTAGCCAACTGCGTGAAGATGCACGTATGACGCAACAGGAGCTTGCAGAAAAAACTGGCACCACACAAAGCGTCATCGCACGTATTGAAAAAGGTGAACAAAACTTGAGCACTGAAACTCTCTCAAAAATCAGCAAGGCACTCAATCATGAAATAATCACCATTGCTCCGAAAGGCACGGTAAATTTCCGCATTGAAGGCGGCCATAAGCTTTCTGGAACTATAAAAGTAAGAACTTCGAAGAACGGTGCAGTAGGTGTCATGTGCGCTTCCCTTTTGAATAAAGGAGTTACAGTCATAAAGAATGCTCCAAAGATCGAGGAGGTCCATCGCATTGCAGAAGTCCTTGAAAGCATTGGAGTGAAAGTCGAATGGAAAGAAAATAGAAGCGGCAGCGACCTCATCATCACTCCGCCAAAGAAAGTTGGTATCGATAAGATTGATGAAAAGATTGCAGAGCAAATGGCAAAAACTCGAGGGGGTATCATGCTCATGGGTCCTTTGATTCACGAATTTAATTCGTTTAATCTCCCGCAAGGTGGTGGTTGCCGACTTGGTTCTCGTACTGTAAAGCCTTATTTCTATTCATTTGAAAATCTCGGAGTAAAAATCGAAACGAAATCGGATCATTATGAGATTTCGCATAACGGCCTTACTGGCCGTGAAATAATTCTCTATGAAGCCGGCGATACTGTTACAGAAACCGTTCTCATGGCAGCAGCAAGAATTCCCGAAACGACGGTCATCAAATTCGCCTCAGCTAATTATCAGGTTCAAGATGTCTGCTTCTATCTTGAGCTTCTTGGAGTGAAAATAGAAGGAATAGGAACTTCCACTCTTACTGTTCATGGAAAAAAGGATATAAATACTAAAGCAGAATACACTGTTGGCGAAGATCCAATAGAAGCCATGTCGCTCATTACAGCAGCGATTGTGACCAATTCATCCATCACGATCGAACGGTCTCCAATCGACTTCCTAGAGCTCGAACTTCTAAAGCTTGAAAAGATGGGATTCAAATATGAGATCAAAAAAAGATATAAAGGCGAGAATGGAAAAGTAAATCTTGTCGACATAAAGACATTTCCTTCGAAGCTCGTTGCTCTCGAAGAAAAGATCCACGCCCAGCCATATCCAGGACTCAATATGGATAATCTTCCATTCTTCGTCATTGTAGGAGCCGTGGCGGAAGGACAAACTTTCATTCATGATTGGGTATATGAAGAAAGGGCTTCTTATTATAAAGAGCTGGAAAAGCTTGGCGCGGATACCATCCTCGCCGATCCTCATCGCTTCTATATAAAAGGTCCAACAAAATGGAGAGCTGCCGATATCATTGCCCCGCCCGCACTCCGCCCTTCCGTCATCATCATGCTTGCCATGCTTGCTGCACCCGGGACTTCTGTCCTAAAGAATGTCTACAACATCAACCGCGGATACGAGGATCTCGCAGAACGATTGAACGCAATCGGTGCAAAGATTGAGACGTTCAGGGATTTGTAAAATATAATATAAAAACACAAAAGCCCCCGAAGGGGCCTCTGTGTTGTCTGATTGGGATCAAGATGTGATCTTGCTACTCCACCAGTCGTTTTGCGACTTAAGCATTTTACAACAAAACAGGATATTAAGTAAAGAGACTTTTGGGTGTAGTATAGTGCTATGAACATCATCGAGGTTATCCCGATAAGCCGCGGAATCGGCACCGATACCCTTTCATACTTCACCTCCCTTGAGCTGCCTATCGGCGCCCTTGTCGATGTTCCTTTGCGTTCAAAAAAAATCCATGGGATCGTGATCTCTTCGCGAAAAGCCGAGGATATGAAGGGAGAAATAAAAAGCGCAGGATACGCCTTGAAGAAAATCGATAAGATCAAAAGCTCTGAATTCTTCTCGAAGCCCTTCATGGACATGGTACAGGAAGCCGCTGACTATTATGCGACGAGCGTCGGGGCTATTCTCGACGTGCTTGTTCCTGAATATATTTTAAAGAATATAGGAAAATTGAAAACGGAAAAGAAAAAAGATGGCAAAGATGTTGAATTAAAAACAATCAAAGAAAAGTATGTCGTGCAAGGCGATGACGATGAGCGCTATGGAACATGGAAGAGCCTTATCCGTCAGGAATTTGCAAAGAAGCGTTCTGTCTTCTTCCTTGTGCCGACGATAGAAGATGCTGAACGAGCATTCGAGCTTCTCGAAAAAGGCATCGAGGGATACGCCATGCTTTTGCATGGCTCGATGACGCCGAAAGTCATCATAGAGAAATGGAACAAGGCACTAAATGAAGAACATCCGATCGTCGTGATCGCAACAGGAGGATTTCTTTCCTTCCCCCGTGACGATATCGAAACTATTGTTGTCGAACGCGAGAGCAGCAAGACCTACAAGGTTCCTCGCCGGCCATTTCTTGATGTCCGCTATATCGCCGAAGTCCTCGCAGACAAAAGAGGAATCAAGATATTTTATGCCGATAATTTCCTCCGGGTAGAAACGCTCTGGCGCGAGCATGAGGGCGAACTCGTGCAGGCTTCCCCTTTCAAATTCAGATCCCTAAGCACCGCCGGAGATACGCTTGTCGACATGAAAGCCTACAAAAGCCCGAATGCCAGCTTCAAGATCCTTTCTGACGAGGCGGAGAGGCTGATCAATAGGACGAAAAATGAAAGCGAACAGATGATCATCCTCGCCACGAGGCGCGGCGTTGCTCCCACGACCGTCTGCGGCGATTGCCAGAACATCGTGACGTGCAACAAGTGCAGCTCTCCTGTCGTGCTCCACAAGAGTGCTGGCAACTCTGAAAAAAGCTACTTCCTCTGCCATCGATGCGGTGAACGCAGGTCAACAGAGGAATACTGCAAGGTCTGCGGAAGCTGGAAGCTCGGCGTAGTCGGCATCGGCATCGACCTTGTCATCGAGAAGATAAAGAGCAAATTTCCCGAGATCACGATATTCAAGATTGATTCTGATTCTGCAAAGGAGGACAAGGATATCGCGGGTGTGGTTCAGAAATTCAAAGCCAAGCCGGGAAGCATCCTCATCGGCACCGAGATGATGCTCCAATACCTCCACGAGAAAGTTGAGAATTCGGCGATCATTTCCCTCGATTCCCTCTTTGCTCTTCCCGATTTCCGCATACAGGAAAAAATACTTTACATGCTCATCCGCGTCAGGACGCTGACAACGAAGCAATTCATCGTGCAGACCCGAAAATCAGATGAAAAGGTTTTCGAATACGGACTCAAAGGAAACATGAGTGACTTCTATAGAGGCGCCATCTCCGAACGAGAAAAATTTAAATATCCCCCCTTCACTACACTCATCAAGCTGACACTCGAAGGCAAAAAAGAGAAGATAGTAAAGGAAATGGAAGAGGCACAGAACGTCCTTGATCCTTATGAGGTTGAAGTGTTTCCTGCTTTTACACACACGGTCCGAGAAAATTTCGTTTTGCATGGCCTTTTGAGATTGCCTCGTGAAAAGTGGCCCGACCGCGATATCCTGGAAAAGCTTCGGTCTCTTTCCCCCTCTATTGTCGTGAAAGTAGACCCAGAGACGCTTTTGTAGTACATTTTAACCAATGAATGCAACGCCAAACATAGTCCAAGACGGCGATCCTGTACTGCGGGAATGCGCTCAGACCGTGCCTCTCAAAGACATTTCTTCTGCCAGAATCCAGAAGGTCGTTTCTGATATGAAAAAAGCCATGGCATCGCAGAAAGACGGCGTGGCAATCGCCGCTCCGCAGATCGGTGAACCTCTCAGGATATTTGTCGTTTCCGATGCAATTATGAAAGAAGCTGACAAGGAATACAAAAGCATCGGGCGCGACCTCGTCTTCATCAATCCGGAAATAGCCAAGCTTTCTCGCGGCAAGCACGAAGTCGAAGAGGGCTGCCTTTCAGTGCGCTGGAAATACGGCAAAGTTAAAAGATCAATCAAGGCTACGGTCAGCGGATATAACGAACTCGGAGAAAAAGTCGTGCGGGGAGCAAGCGGGCTTCTTGCCCAGGTGTTCCAGCACGAGACCGATCATCTCGATGGCACTCTTTTTATTGATAAGGCGTTTGATATTCAAGACATCCCGCCAGAAGAATTAGAAAATGAAAAAAATTAAAATAGGATTTTTTGGAACACCGGACTATGCCGTTATGACGCTTGATGCGCTGCATCAAGCTGGTTTTGACATTGCCTTTGTCGTGACTATGCCTGATCGTCCTCAAGGCAGAAAAATGCTCATGACTCCCCCTCCTACAAAAGTTTGGTCAGAACAACATAAGGTACCTGTCCTTCAACCAGAAAAGCTGCGTGATCCCGCTTTCATCGGTTCGCTTAAGAAATTCGAGTGCGATATTTTCGTCGTCATCGCCTATGGAAAAATAATCCCTGATGAGATTTTAAATATTCCAAAATCAAAGTCGCTCAACATTCATGGCTCGCTTCTACCGAAATACCGGGGATCATGCCCTATCGAGACCGCCCTTTTGGAAGATCAAAAAAATACCGGCGTTACCATCATACGCATGGACAGCGAAATGGATCACGGACCGATCATTGCGATGAAGAATGTCATTGTTGAACCATGGCCACCCCACGCGGAAATTCTGGGCAATGCAATAGTGCGAGCTGGAAATGAGCTGCTTATTTCCACTCTGCCTGACTGGGTTTCCGGCAAGCTCCCTGAAATCGAACAGGATCATTCGCAAGCTACCTTCACAAAAAAAATAGAGAAAGGTGACGGCTTAATCGATCTCAACGATGACCCCTACAAGAATTACCTGAAGATCCAAGCTTATCACGGCTGGCCCTCGGCTTTTTTCTTCATCGAAAAAGAAGGCAAGAAAATCAGAGTGAAAATCACTCAGGCTTCCTTCGTAAATGGAAAACTTATACTAGAAAAAGTAATTCCTGAAGGAAAATCGGAGACGGATTATGCGAATTTAATTGTTTCCTAAGACGCTGTGGCTATCGGCCACGAGAGAATTCCCTATCGCCTCTGCCTTGTTGGTCAAATAATACAAGACCGTCCAGAAGCACATGAGCCCGATGAGAGCGATGCAGAGCCATTGATTCACTTTCTGCTTGAAAAATGTCGGCATGGATCTAGTTTGATTTGCCAGGCCAGAATCCCTTGAGAATATTTTTTACTTGTGCCCCTCCGCGACGCACAAGAGATTGCTTCTTATCCTTCGATGACTTGAGCTTCCTGATGACCTCGTCTTTCACGATATCAATAGCTGCATAAAGATCCTCCTTTTCCACACTCGCGTAGATATTAGTATCCATCGCGACGATATGGACTTCGGCCTTGAAGATATCCCCTTGCTTGTGATGGTTCGTCGTCCTGGCAAGCTCGATGTCGCATTGAGCTGTCGTGTCTCCTTGCAGGAAGCCTTCGATGGAACGCAATCTCTTCTCGACATACTCTGAAATCGCCGGCGTCAAACTGATCGTCGTTGTTTTGATGTTTATATTCATGCGTCAATTATACAGAAGTTATTCCTTTTTATCTATACTCACTATCTTGCTTGGCGAGTGGTGGCCTGAAATGATGCGGATTATCGAGTCCGGATGTTCGTTGCGCATGATTTCGAGCAATCGGGAGTTGGCGTTGTTGTTTTCCGCCTTCTCTCTGACTGAAATTTCGTAGTGGTCATCTGAAACCTTAATCACGGTTTCCTTCTTCGAATCAGGTTTTATCTTCACTTTTACATACATATTTGCTATTATAGCAGGATTCCGGTGTAGCTCAGCGGTAGAGCAGTCGCCTGTTAAGCGATTGGTCGCAGGTTCGATCCCTGCCGCCGGAGCATGGAGCTTAAAGAGTTTATAAAAAAGAGTCTTCTTGATATTAGAACTGGGATTCGAGAAGGAAACAAAGAAATAATTAAGGAACTCGGAGGTGAGGGGCCTTTTACTCTTGGAGATATGAAAAGTAAAATTGATTTTGATATTGCTGTTTCGGTAGAAGAAAATATATCAGGAAAGGTTGGAGGAGGTATAAAAATTGTAGCAGTTAATATCGGATCTAACATTGAAGGTAACTCTAAATCTTCTAATGTATCAAGGATAAAATTTTCTATTTTTACTGCTTTTAATTTTTTAAGCTAGAAACATTCAGATAAACTTAATCTAAAAGAAAAAAGGCGTCGTACCCGAGGGTCGTGCGCCAGTTTGTTTTGTGTCATCTTGAAGATTCCGAACTAAGCCACAAAGACCTCAGCGACTCCGTGATCAACGACCACGACAGCCACATCGGTCATGCTTTGCAACTTCGTTGCCGCATCTTTGTCGAAAGCACCGAGAGCTTCCTGAATGCCGCCACGCATGGCGAGGCCTCGAGCAAAAGGGACTTCTCCCTTGTCGCGGATTTCCTGCCAGTTGTGTCCTGGCATGAGGACATCGGCGAGCGGACCACCATGAGGGTCGTCCACATTGAGGAGCACGATCACCGCCTGTTGGGCAGTCATACCGCGCTCCGAGAGCCGAGTCTTGAAATGCGTGACCCGATCTGCGTTCAGCTCCAGCGTATTCTTGCAATTGACCTTGCTCACCGCAGTTATCACGCCAACAGCCACCGGATCATCGAGGACAAGTTGTCCGTTTACTTCACGGACGACCGCGCCGGTCGCTTCAGGGTCTTCGACTCCGTTCCGGTAAAGGGCGGGGCCGTCCACGCTGAGGATCGTGCCTTTCAGTTCGCCTTCGAGTTCGCTGATCGCGTTCAGGACACGTTGACGACTCTCATCGTCACCGAGGTGCAGAACGTTTGCTCGGCCGCCGCTATAATGCCAGTCGACCTGAGCGTTTGCTTTCTTTGCCACTGCCTGGACCCAGGTTTCGACAGCGTTGGAGCTGCCGTCAAGAACGCAGACACCTCTGCCTTTCTTGAAAATGTCGGGGTTGCAGGGTGGCGGAGTTGGTCCGTCAGTTGCCATAAGTGTTTCCTTTTCTTTGGTTTGGAGTGTGCAGCCACCCAAGCATTGGCTTAGGTTTCAGACCACAAAATAACATACTTAGCTAGATTAGTCAAATGGTCTGTGGTCGAACCAACGGATACAAACAATCCGTCATATTTGGGATGTAGTGCATCTGCTCTGTCGTCTGAAAATAGGTTATAATTTCGTTTACAGCGTGGGGCATCTATTTGACTTTTTATAACAAGTATGCTATTATAAAAATAGCAGTTTTTTGCTAATCGGCTTTTAGAAAGGAAGCCAAGGTGTTCCGAATCAATTCACCGAAACATTGAAGTATGGACAATAAAGACTCTCTCCAAAAAATCACCGAGTACGTCACAGAGTTCGTCCTAGGTGGACAAGACAAGTATGATCTTGGTGGCCAAGGCATTCGTCAACTGATGCTTGAGGAAATTACCAAAAGACCAGACCTATTTCTTGAGTTTGCTCGTCAACAAATGCAAAGAATGGGTACTGGTGAAAATCCACAAGGATGGGTAATGGGAGCGGTGCACGCGTTCCGCGACGCCAATATCTCTATTGACGACCCTAATGTGGCCGCAAGGCACATCATGGAAGCAATTAAGGAGCGCTTCAAAGACGAGATCCCGACCATTTCCTAGTAGACCCAATGAGCATCATCGTTGAGCCCGCACTACGTTCTAACCGTAGGCGGGTTTTTGTTTATTTTAAACAAGCTCCCCCACCCTTTCCATACTTATTTTCACCAAAGGATATATCCTATACAGTTCGGCAAAGATGTAATCTGTGGAGCCTCTATTTGACTTTATATAAAATATATGCTATCATATTTACGTAGCAGTTTTTTGACATATCTGTTGAAGTTGACCGTATCTCTGAGAGCATTAATGTGCTTTGAGAGATACGGCCAACAATTTGGCCTCAACAAAAACCAAATCAACAGTAAATAGAATATGAAAAAAATCCTTGCCCTCCTGGCAGTAATTACCGCTTCGTCCATCAATTCAACTGTCAACGCTGCTGCGCCAATGCCAAACAAATTTGTTGGTAAGGTGGTGTCGCTTGAAAACACCGTGTCCGAAGACGCCATCAAGACCGCGACCTTTACGGTCCAACATCATGACGTCGCGATCCGCGTCGTCAGTCCTAAGAAGGCTGGCGATAATTTGGTTACCGGTAGCCACGTCACTGTGTACCTGTCAGATCGCTTCGAGCTGATCTCGACGCAGTCGCATTGGGACGGCCTGTCAGCGAAAAGTCGCTATACGTACACGATCAACTACCGTCTGCGCGGCACGGCGAACACTCATTTCACCTATTCCATGGATCTGGCACACTTCACCTCGATATTCATCGGGCGAGGCCAAAGTTCTCCAGCGGTTGTCGAAGAAATCGGAGTGATCCCGAATGATGGAATTGTAGCATTTGAAGTCGTTCCCTTCGAAAAAATCGTGAATGGCAACAATGCTCGTCAATACCTTGCAGGAACTCACGAATCTCCGGTCAGTAACTACTACCATAGCACTGGTCGTCTATCTAATGGAGAAAGGTACGGTCGTCGTGGCGCGATGACCTACCTTCTGGATAAGTATGGCGATGAGGTTTCCAAAGGTTATCACGGCATCACGCCGTCAGACACCGGATACACAGCCAACATTGGAGCTGGGATATACTACCTCGACAAAACGGGGAAAGAAATTCCAGAACCAAAATAATCCGCTTCGACAGTTCCATAAACAAAACTTTGCTCTATGAACTTTATTAAAAAGAACTTCGATATACTAATGGTAATTATTGGCTGCATCATGCTGCTTGGAGGATTAGCTACAGCTTATGTGGTCAACGGCAAGTTTATTTACGCTGCGATCATCGGAATCGGCATCGCCCTCACAGGTATTAGTCGCCTGGACCGAAAAGCGTGGAAATAAGTTTCCTCGAACCGCATCCTAACAACCCGCCTCGACAGTTTCATTGAGAAACTCGATCGGCGGGTTTTTCATTTATTTGAAACTAAACTCCCCCACCCTTTCCATACTCGATTTAACTAAAGGGTATATTCTGTATAGTTCGGCAAAGATGTAATCTGGAGAGCAGATAGCATTTTTAACTTTTTATTGGGATAATACTGGGTATGAATAATAATCCAATAAAAATCGTTAGGGGTATTGCTTGGTTTTTTCTTATCACAGGTTCTTTATCTACCTTTTTCGCTCTTGGGCAGATGATGGCTAGCATTCAAGACGGACATATAAAGGGAATACTTATTAATTTAGCACTTAATCTTCCACTTATCATTTCAATCCTAATCTTAGTTTTTTTACATCCACAGCCCACAATAGAATCTGGGCAAACTAGCATACCGGTCAAAAAAGCTCCTGCAATGATTGCAAAAGTACTTCTAGTTTTATTTCTTGGGTTTATAGCCACAATGTTACTCTTTATAATTGCGATGGGAGCAAAATTCTAGAATAAACCCAGCTTCCCACCCTCCCCATACTCAATTTAACCAAAGGATATATCCTATATAGTTCGGCAAAGATGTAATCCGTGGAGCAGTAAAATGAAAAAATACCAGCTTCACTGGCACTTTTTCATTTACCATGTCAGTTCAACAAGTAAATCCAACCCTCGTATACTTGACACACTATACATAACATGTCAATATCGAAAGGTTCACATACAGTATGCTGAACTAGTTCTATACTATCCACATAGACCTGAGCCAGAAATTACTGGCAGGAGAATAATATGCACATTAAAACCAAGAGTCCGATAGGACCCATAGCAGTCATCGTTCGGGAGAAAACCAAACAACGTTTATTCAAAACCTGTTTTCGAGGCAGATCATTCAGGCGAGCAGGAAATTTCTGCCTGTGGAACAATGTCTATGAAGTGCTGAGTGATGCCATCGTATTTCACGAACTAATTGCTGATGCTTGCGAGGCCTTTGCAGAAGGATCACTTGAAAATAGCGTCTGCATCAGACATGACTCGATTATCGGCTGGTCTGGGACGGATGAACTGGCCAAGTACAAGCCAGATGATCTTGAAGAATACTTTCCGAACAGAAGAAGCCAGGCTTTGCGGGTCAAAACCAACCGTACTGATTTGACTGCCCCGCCGACGAAATTCCTCACACTAGCCTATGAACTTCGGATCGAAGATGGACAGATTGCTCTGATAGTTCATTCGATGTACCCCGGAGAAGATATCGGCAAATTAGTTGGAAACATAACCGAAACCGAAGAGTGCGTGTTCTTTGACTGGAACCATCTTGGGCAACCGGTGTGTGCTTAAGAACAAAAACAATTACACAGCGCCCCCGCAAGGAGGCGTTAATTTTTTATACACTCTTCGCCATTGCTCTAAAATCTTAGGCTAGAGCGAGCTTCTATTGACTTTATATTAAAAATATGCTACTATGTTTATAGTAGTGGTTTTCGAAAGGTTTGAAAAAGTTGGCTGTGTCTCCTAGGGCATTAGGTGCCTTGTGAGATACGGCTAACCCACAAACCAAACAAAAATCATGAACCTCGAAAATACATCCGACCGCATGTTTCTCCTCCTAATCATCATGTTATCAGTCAGCGCTCCCTTCTTCTTCTTTGTATGGAGAAATGAGCGAAAAGCAACCTGCCACCGACTGACGGATATGGCCAAAGAAATCGTACGGAACATCCTCGAACAGTCGCGCTGGGCAACGCGGCAGCGATGGATCAATGACGATGAGATTGAGTTCGTATATCTCATCTGTGGTTCATCCAACGAAAAAACAAAACATCTTGTTTGGGCACGCGTTAAGATAACGCAGCGGGTAATAAGCGCGAAGATCGAGTACGCTCACGACCTTCAACCCGAAACACGCCTATTTGCTGAGATTATTGGCGAACAGATGAGAAAAAGTAAAATTGACGCCACGCTTTCTCAAAAACCAAGCGAGCAGCCAAGCCTAGATGAAACCGGTGTCAAAAAATATGATAGTGGTAACCCCACTCGGTGAAAATCCGGAGAGAAATCTCGAATAACCGCGCACTACTTGATTGATAGGCGCGGTTAAACTTTTATATGCTTCCCATTACTCTAGAATCGTAGGCTAGAGTGAGCATCGTAATAGACAAACCCTATTTATTATGTTTATATAGTGACAAATGCACCCGCTAGCTTGTGGCTAGCACAACTGAAAGGACCTATGGACATACCAAGAAATAAGCACTTCCCATTCAATGCAGTACAATGCGATGATTGCGGTGGCCACGGCTGCACGACCTGCAATGGCAATGGATGGCTGCCAAATGGACATCCAAAAGGACGTCTCTGCGAGCGTGAGGGGTGCAGTAATCCAATTTCGCCAGGGCAAGTTGCGATTTATTGTTCAAATGGCTGCGCACTTCTGGACGTCTAAAGGAGTTTCCATGAGCAACAAACCCAAAGTTACAGTGACCGACATCTCTGAGCATTTGGATAACGCTGCTCTTCCCCGCAAACTAAGTGCCAGGCTTGGTTTGGAAAAACAGGATACTCGAATAAGTTCGGTACTGAGAGGCATGCGGAAATTTAGTACGAAAGCGTACGTACTTGAGTGGGAAGGATCCAGAAGTCCACGAGGCACAGTACTCGGCAGAATACAAATCGGCTGGACGCAAAACGGAGTTGTCAGAACAGATGACAGCGAAGATGTTGGGACTTATGAGCGTCTTATTGATCAGGGTGGTGAATCTGGCAAAGAACACAAGATGCTCATATTCATCCACAAGCCATGACCGTCGACAGAGCAGGAAAAATCTCCAGTTCGTCAGGCGGTTTTTCTTTTGTACACATGATATCATTATTCCATGAACAACTCCCTCAAACTTATCATCGCCATCGTCATATCCGAACTTGCTGGCATTATCGGTTCAATCTTTACGGTCTCTGCAATTCCAAATTGGTACGCAACGCTCGCAAAACCTGCCTTCAATCCCCCAGCGTGGATATTCGGTCCGGTATGGACGGCTCTCTATGCGCTCATGGGCATCGCTGCATTCCTAGTATGGAAAAAAGGGCTGGGCCGTAAAGATGTTCGGAGGGCACTTCTTGTTTTTGGATTGCAACTTGTCCTTAATGCATCATGGTCCATTGTCTTCTTCAACCTTGAAAGTCCAGCATGGGCGTTTATCAATGTTATCGCTCTGTGGGTTGCAATCATATGGACGATGGCTCTCTTTTATAGAATATCAAAGTCGGCTGCGTGGCTTCTCCTTCCTTACATTCTTTGGGTTAGTTTCGCGAGTCTTCTCAACTATTCTATTTGGATGCTCAACTGAATCGTGAGATAATGTCCAGGATGATTAAAGAATACTTAAAATATTTGAAAGATAATCCGCAGGGCTATTGGTTCAAAGCCAGACTCTATGGCTGGGGCTGGACGCCAGCAAAATGGCAGGGATGGTGCGTTATTCTTGTATACATCGCGCTCATCTTGGCTCTCGTGTTAAATAGAGAAGAATATATACCAGGAAATCCTGATTCTGGTAGCAATTTCCTGACATTCGCCCTGCCAATCATCGTGCTGACCACTCTTCTTATCAGCATAGCTTACAGGAAAGGAGAAAAACCTCGGTGGCAGTGGGGACCGCCTAAGAAAAAATAGCAGGTTATTCACTCATCGGCCTCGTCAACAATATTCATCTTATGCACATAATACAAAGCTAGTGGCGCTGCCCAGTTTGCAAAACGTTCGATAAAATCCCAAATCGGCATTCCTACGAGCGGACGGACGAGCGCCGTCCAAAATCCCCAAAACGCCATCCAAAGCAAGAGCGGACGAACCGGCCTTGTTAAAACCGTAATAGCCAGAAGGATATCGACAATACCAACTATGAAAATGAAAGTTGTCGCAGTCGAAGTATCCAAACCTGAAAGCTGCTCCGCCCACTTTATCCAATCAGCCTTGCCTTGAAGCGCAAAGATGCCATGTCCCAAAAATTCACCGGCAACGCCGATTCGAAGTATCCACTCCACTTTTTTATTTGTTGTCATGCTTTTGACTCAAATTAATAATAATCTAGCTTTGAAATTCCACCTCGAACGGATACATCCCCATGCCGCATGAACCTTTGAGTACGCCGACTTTACCGACGCCGATATCTATGTCCGTCGATCCGGATTGAGGAAGAGCTTTACTTATATTCAAGCTTGGAATCCGGACCGAGGATGAGCAATCGAATGTCCCTTTTGTATTGAAGCGGATAATCGTAGGAATACCAGCTTTGGCTGTGCTCTTTCTGGGTTGGTACCCTCCCTTTGCCTGTATTTCTATAATCTGCTTTCCATCGACGATACTGACATTATTTGCCCGTACGGCGCCGCTAGACGAAGTCCCTCCATTAGCAAAAATGAGTGCTCCTCCGATAATGGCCGCTGCCGCTATGATTGAAACAATAATTGCTTTCATGATTATAATTATACTAGAAATTGAATACCGGCGATATGACCCCGATTGCCGCCAAGCTGTTTACAAGGTTGAAGATTGCAAACATGATTACGATCAATCCGGCCGTCTTGAAGAACACTCCAGCTTTGGAGCTCTTTTGAATGCTGAATGAGCTGAAACCGATGAGTGCCAAGACCGGGAGTGTACCGAGAGCGAAAGCCAACATAGTGAGTCCTCCAGTAAGGAAGCTCCCCGTCGTAAGGGTGTAGAGCTGCATTGACTGCGTGAACCCACATGGCAAGAAGAACGTAGCAATACCGACAAGTAGTGGCGTTAGAGTATGATTGAATTTTGATACTCCATGAGCATGCTTTGCAATAAACTTTGGCATCGATGGCTGAAGTTTCTTGGCCCAGTGAAAGGTATCAAGAAGATTGATTCCAAGAATAAGCATGACGACACCGATGATAAGGCTCAATGCGAAGGTTGCGTAGGCATTGAGCGTAAATGCCGACCCGATTGCGCCGATTACGCCACCGAGAATAAAGAACGAGGCAATACGGCCACCATGGAACATGAGCTGCGGCCGTACTTTGTCGCCTTCCTTGGCGAATGTGGCCGACATTGAGAGAACCAGCCCGCCGACGACCGCCATGCATGTTGAGAGCGAGGCAATGATACCTATCACAAATGCTGTACCGTATGTGACGTTGCCTGCACTCACCAGATTCACAATTCCCATTTTCTGCAACACAACAAAGAGCACAGCAAAGCCGAGTGCGATCGGGACTGCAATCTTGAAATCTCCCCACTTTGCATTATGCTGTTGCTTCTCAACCGAAACAGTATAGCCGTGAGATTTAAGCGGCACAGTAAGATCATCTGCGATTTGTTCTAGTGTTTTATCACCAAAGTCTCCAGTGACCTCTACAGAGTGGTTTTTCAGGCTCGATTTGACATGGGTGATATTCGGCAGGTCGCCAATCTCGCTTTCTGTCATGAGCACACACGCGTTGCAGTGCATGCCATGTACGTGGAAAGTGTATGTTTTGAGAGTTTGAGTATTCATGATTATAATTTTTTGGTTTTAATTCGAAGCGAGTTAGACACAACGGATACTGACGACATGGCCATAGCAAAGCCTGCAAAGACGGGGTTCAGGAGCCATCCGAAAACTGGGTACAATGCCCCTGCTGCAAGCGGTATGCCAACAATATTGTAGATAAACGCCCAGAAGAGGTTCTGTTTGATTCCACGCATGGTGATTTTTGAAAGCTTAATCGCTTTCACCAGCTTAGAAATATCTCCGCCAAGAAGCGTGATGCCAGCAGACTCTATCGCTACATCTGTTCCAGTCCCCATAGCGATGCCCACGTCTGCTTGAGCAAGCGCTGGAGCGTCGTTTACACCATCTCCGGCCATCGCAACCACGCGACCTTGCGACTGGAGCTCTTTTATCTTTCGGAGCTTGTCCTGTGGCAACACATGAGCGACAACATCATCAATACCAACAAGTGACGCAATATATTTTGCAGCTTTTTCATCATCACCAGTAAGCATGACAACCTTTATTCCGAGCTTGTGCAGGTTCTTTACCGCTTCGACTGACTCCGCCTTTATTTCATCAGAAACCATCACAAAACCAAGAACCTTTTCTTTGTTAGCGAGAATCACTGGTGTCTTTCCTTGGGAAGTAAACGCATCGAGCTTCGCTGCATCAAATGGAAGTTTAAGATCACTCACGAGTTTTGCGTTACCAACAAAATATTCAGTATCTTTGATTGTTCCCCTGAGTCCTTTGCCTTGTATGCCCTCAAAGCTTGAAACATCATTAATGCTTATTTTTTTCTCCTGCGCGTAATTTACTATTGCATGAGCGATAGGATGTTCGGATTTCTTTTCAAGTGAGGCGAGAATCGACACAAGTTCTTCGTCTTTGAAATTTGAAAGATTTTGTATATCAACGAGCGTCGGCTTACCTTTAGTGATCGTACCAGTCTTGTCTACTACAACTGTATTTACCTTGTGCAGCTTTTCTAGCGTAGCCGCATCCTTGATAAGGATTCCTTCTTTTGCACCCTTGCCAACTCCGACAATAATTGCTGTAGGCGTGGCAAGACCGAGCGCACATGGACAAGCGATCACAAGAATGCCAACAAATGAGACGAGACCAAACGATAAGGCTTGAGAGAATCCTAGATACTGTGATCCAAAAATGAGCCACGCACCAAGCGTAAGGAAGGCAATCACCAGAACGATTGGCACAAAGACAGACGAGATTTTATCTGCAAGGGCTTGAATCGGAGCTTTGCTGCCTTGGGCGTCTTCAACCATTTTAATAATCTGAGCGAGGAGTGTTTCTGACCCGACTTTTGTGGCTTTAAATGTAAATGAACCGCTTGTGTTGATAGTCCCGGATACAACACTATCTCCAACTTTTTTCTGGACCGGCATCGGTTCTCCGGTAACCATGGATTCATCTATGAAAGATGACCCTTCGGTTATGACACCGTCGACTGGAATCTTGGCTCCAGGCTTAACAATAATAAGATCACCGTGCTTCACTTCATTCACTGAAATCTCAACTTCTTTTCCATCACGAATAATTAAAGCGGTTTTGGCCTGTAGATTGAGGAGTTTTTCTATGGCATCGCCTGTTTTTATTTTTGATCGTGCCTCAAGATATTTTCCGAGAGCAATGAAAGTAATAACCACGATCGTTACGTCATAGTATTGGTAATCCACGTTTATAAACGGGCGAAGCGCTTCTTCAAAAGCGGTAACCGCAAAGCTATATAAAAATGCGGCCGTAGTTCCGATACCGATCAGAGTATCCATGTTTGCCTTTCCGTATCGAAGGAATCTATAAAATCCCACAAGATAAGGCTTTCCCACAACAAACAGAATGTATGTAGCTAATATCGGTAGGAGATGGTGTATAAACTCCTTAATCGTGTAACTCATTTCAGGGACAGCTTTATACTGAGCGAGAATATCCCAAGCCATAACTAGCGCAGCAAAAATTGCCAAAGGTAACGCGGAGAGTACTTTTGTTTTCATATCAGCAACTTCCGCAAGCCTCTCTTTCTTTGATTGACCAGTACCAAGATGAGCCGCATGTTCATCCGCAGACATCCCCATTTCCTCAGCACTCGAAAGAACTTCTAGCGAATAGCCAAGTGGTTCTATTTTCTTTGAAAGTTCTTGTGCGCTTGTTTTTGATTCATCGAATGCCACTCTTGCCTTTTCAGTGCCGTAATTGACCTCAGCGGAGTGGACCCCTTCTGCCTTCTTGAAAGTCTTCTCAATAATGCCAGCGCACGAAGCGCAGTGCATTCCTTTTACTCTATATGTATTGATGTGCATGATTATTTTCTTTTTAGCTTATAAACCTTAAGAATCTCGTCGACGGCCTTTTTCTCGCTGCCATGCATCATTTGGTGGACTACGTGCGTAGATAAATGATTCTCAAGCAACAGGTTCTCGATCCCAATAAGCGCCTCCTTGATAGCCGAAGCCTGGGTAATAATATCAATGCAGTACTTTTCATCTTCGACCATTTTTTGCAAGCCCCGGATTTGTCCCTCTGCAATTTTTAATCGCCGAATGGCTTTTGTTTTTATGTCTTGTCTCATATGTAGCTATAATACCCCCATGGGGTATTAAAGTCAACACCTCAAATATAAGTTATTGTACTCAATGGCACCATAGGATTTTACAAGATTACTTTTTTGCACTATCAAACAATCCAATCAGACTTGTAACTTAACCATGAAAAAACCACTGAATGATCCCAGTGGTTTTTTCTTTTAAACTATTTTTTCTCCACGTATCACTCTGATCAAGATCATGACGACTGCCACAACGAGGAGGATATGAATGAATCCGCCGAGCGTGTAAGCACTTACAAAACCGAGGAGCCATAATGCGATGAGTATGATTGCGATTGTGGTTAGCATATTTTTAGTAGTATTCGCAAATTACCAGCCCAGAATCCTTAAATACCCATGGGAAGCAAAATCAGATCGCATCGCACTCTTTGTCAGATCTCCATAATATCCAACAGCTGGATAGACATTAATTCTTGATTGATATGCTGCGACAGCATTCTTTGTCATTGAACCATAGTATCCCAATGGAATACCAACCGGCACATTGAGATATCCCATCTCAGACAAAAGTGCCTGAAGTACAACAACACTCTGACCTGATGAACCAAGTGCCAGATCCTGACCGACGAGGATGTTAGGCGATTCTGCACGAGCTTGTGCTGCTGTGACGAATACTGCTGCTGTAGCAACAACAAACGTCATTCCAAACAAAGCAATTTTTGATATTTTCATTTTTATTAGTTATTAATTATTAATCTCACTACTATAGATGCCGTTGCTTTCGTAAAAGCATTACGACTTTTTTCGGAGCTCGATCATTTCTTTTTCTAATTTCTCAAGATTTGACTCAAGTTTCCCTGTCCTTTCAGTCAACTGAACCTCAAATTGAAGGGTGTGATCGGCAAGTTTCTTTGCGACCGACATCATCTCTGTTATATCCTCCATCGCAAGAAGAATAATCGGCGGAAACGATCCAGAACTCGAATCGTCTTTGTAAATCCGACGTGCATTCAGGATCATAACCTTTTGACCAATAACTGGAAACTCGTGTATCACCTCAAATCCCTTAAAAAAAGTATTCTTCGGCAAAATATCCTCGAGAAGCTTCCTAAGCGCTGGAATATTCCACTGCCCATTTCCAAGCTCATATACAATTTTCTTTTCTGTGTCTTTCTCCTCAACTTGAAATGTCTGATAAAAGGGACCGTTCGCAACCATCACGCGCAAATCCTTGTCGAGAATAAGGATCGGCTCGTGCACAACGTCGACAACTGTCTTTATATACGTCCAACTCTCCTGCCATGATCGCTCAAAAAAATCTGAACCAACTACGTCCTCGATATGTTTTTTGTTTGTGTCCATACAACGAATGCCGTCAGTCAAGCTATATCATTACAATAGTGCTATGCTATGTAATAAGACATGGCCTTACACGGCTTAAACTAAGACAATGACTCTCAAGGAAAAGACTCTGCGTCAGATCAAATTGACCGCAGCTTATCATGATTTCAACAGAGGCCTCAATCTGCATGCCTTTTTCAAGACGCGCGATTCAGTGATGGGAAGCGATCTCGTCCAAGATACCTTTACTAAAACCTGGAAATACATGGCCAAAGGTGGCAAAATCGATGTTATGAAAGCATTTCTTTATCATGTGCTCAACCACCTGATAATCGACGAGTACCGCAAACGAAAAGTTGTTTCTCTCGAAATTCTTGTCGAGAATGGGTTCGAACCGAGTATAGATGATTCTGAAAGGCTTTTCAATTCAATCGATGGCAAAGCGGCTGCACTACTCATTCAACGACTTCCCCTCACCTACCGAAAAATAATTCACATGCGATACATGCAAGATCTTTCTTTGGCTGAAATGTCTGCTGCTACAGGACTTACAAAAAATACAATGGCAGTTCAAGTGCACCGCGGACTTGAAAGACTCAAAATACTTTACAAAGATGATGTATGACAAAATTAAGGCACTAATAAAAACAAGAGGCGGTAGGCACATGTGTGCTCCCGCCCTGTAATTAACTTTTTCTGAGATAACTGACTCAACTACTTGAGGTCGAACTCTCCAGCCTTGGCTGCCTTAATGAAGGCATTCCACTCTTCTCGAGTGTAGAACTGAGTAGCCTTGCTGGGATCTTTTGTATCCCGAATAGCAACGCCCTCAGGCTTTACTGCAACCGACACGCACCGGGTAATGATACCGCCCGGATGCGAATAGCTGGATTTGACGAAATCCGTGTCTTTCACTGGAAACGTCAATGCGCCAGCATCTGAACTGTTGTTTGTTTTCATACAACCTTCGAACAACCAACTAGCAGATCCCCATCAAGAAAACAGTCCTCAACGTGCTGCTGAGAATAATAATAAACTCTTATTCGCACAAATCAATTATTGACAAAACCACAAATACAAGTTACTGTACTCTATGGTACCATTGGATTTTACAGGCTTCCCTTGTGGGATGCTTCGTAAAAATCTATTTGACAGAAACTTGATATGAACTCATCGATCCCCAGTCTTGATCAGCTGCTTAACGCACTGAAAGAAATCAATCCCGAATCAATCCCAGCAGACAGTTGGAAGGTCGCCGATGCTAATGATCACAAACTCGGCTTTCTCTCGCCTGCCGCACGACGCCTTTGGGCGCTACGCGAACAATATCGTTTGGAATTAGCAGACATTGTCCAAAAGCTTCACGACAACGAGGATGTGTTTGAAATTGATTGCGAGCGGCACGGCACGAATCTACCGTCAGCAATCGGTGAAAAATATGCCAAGGATCTGGAAGCGCTGATTGATGCGGCACGTAAACCAGGCCTGAAGTTCAAAATCTTGAACGGCGTTTTCTTTTCGACTCTCCGTCTTGATTTCAAAACACCCGAAGACAAGCGCGTCTTCGGCATCCGCAAGGATTTCGAGGTTGTCTGCCGTGACGACAACAGCCGTGGGGATATGAATTCACCCCTCGACGAACTCGGCAAGATTCTTGCACCACACTTTGTGGTGGTTGGCATCGAAGCCTTCCTTATCAGGAAGAGTCCAGAAGCGTCTGATGCACCGCCCACCTCTGACAAGCCAGGTGCGAAGAAATAGTTTTCAGTTTCAACGAAGCCCGCTGTGCGAACACAGCGGGTTTTTCTTTTGTATACTGCATGCTATAGTTCTGGATAATAACAAATCACATGAAAAAGATACTTCCTTTTCTTTTTATTACGATTATTTGCGTAATGGCTTTGCTCCCCACTAGCGCCCTCGCAGTGTGGTGGAACCCGCTAACTTGGAAGATATTCAGCAGCACAAAAAATGCGTCTGTTCGGATCGAGCAACTGCCAACACCAGATGGAGAGCTGCTTATCAAGAAGGCTGAACCAGCTATAAACACGACGAGTACTACTACAAAGCCAGTGGCGACAATACCAATAAAGGTTCCTGGGTCGGCGCCAGAAATTATAAAGGTTAAGCCTATCGAAAGCGTTTCTGCTGATGACAGGTCACAAATCACTTCTGTAATATACGGATTTTTGATCTCTATCAGCAAAAAAGATGGGGCGACTGCAAATTCCTACGTTTCAAATAAGTCAAAAATTTATTTTGATTCCCTTTTCAATCTTGCCAGGACTTCGTCAAAAGAAGAACTTCTGAAAAAAGATTTCAGCACCGTAGCGACGGTATTGCTTATAAGAATTGCTGCGGCTTCTTCAACACTCGAAATAACTAGTTCTGATGTGATTACACAAGCCGTAAAAATGGGAACTTCAACATGGATGAGTTCTCCGAATTTCTACGACCTTGGCTTAACCTTTGAAAGTAAGGGTCCAAATACTGTTTTTGTCGCATCAAAAAGCCTCGAGCAGGTCTCAATCGGCTTGACACTCATAAGAGAAAATAATTCCTGGAAAGTTGATTACGCGACAACCATAAACGAGCAGGGTGCTGAGATAGAACGGCAACTAGCTAAAACGATCAAGGAAAGCGGGAAGTCACGCGATGAAGTAATGCAGATGCTACTGCAGTTATTCTTCGGACGCTCCAATACTGAGCTTGATTACCTTCTATGGATTCCGCTCAACGAAAGAGGCGAGCTTAAATCAGAGAACGCTAAGCTCAAGACGCTTATGGATCCAGCAAATGGTTGGTCAATACTCTATCCGGATTATTGGACGATCGAGTATCTCGAGTCCACTACATTCTTTTTTGCTCCATATACCACTGACGGGATACGTCCAAGCGTTGCCATAACGCCAAATCATAATCCCCAGAACACAAATCTTGATAAGTACATCGATTACATATTGGAAGAATTACCTAAAATTAAAAAGGATCTGACGGGCGAAGTGGAGTCCAAGAAAATCACCTTCCTTGGCAGACCGGCATACCAGGTAAAATATAACCGACTCAGGACTTTCGACGAAGGAAGAACTTACATTAAGCAGACCACAGATTCAGTCATAGTCATGAACGAAGGTAGAGCCTATCTCATCGAATACAGGAACGGTATCGCTGATTTTCCTAAATCCAAGCCTCTCGCAGACAAGATCATAGAAACTTTCAGATTCGAGGAATTTTGTACGAAAAATTGCATCATCCAAAGCAGGAATTAAGCTCTCTTTCATAATCAATTTTATTGAAAAACCAGCAGAGGTTCGCTCTGCCGGCTGAAATGGGAGTCCGATTTTATCTCAAGCGATCTAGAGGCCTGAAGCGACGACGGTGTCTTTTCTTCTTCTCAACAAGATCATTCAACCCCCGCAATCTCGAATCCTGTTCGTCAGCTTCTTTACATGCTATGCATGTGCATCCTTTTTTCTCGCACTGGTGAGTACCAACCTCCGGTTTGCAACTTCTGCAAAGCGGGTAATTCGATAAGTCATGCATACTGCTAATATAATACAATTATTTAAAAAAATGTCAACGTAAGCATACCGCTTGTTAGTGTTATAATATCGCCATGAAATTCAAAATGCCCAAGTTTAGCGCAAAGGATTGGATTATTGTAGCTCTGACCGTTATTTTTTTTATAGGAATAAACTGGTGGGCATATTACACTGGCAATCTTTTTGCAGATCTTCGCGAAATCCGCGCTGAATATGCCATCAGCACTAGCACGCTCGAAGCGAGGATAACTGGGCTGCTGGCTGATCTTGACGAATCAAAAAAAGACAATGAGAATCTTTCCAACATACTCAGCGATGAACAAAAAAAGACCGTTGCTTTGGAAAAAGAAAGGAGGAGGAACGAAAGGAAGATCGATACGCTCACCAAGCTGACAACCATTGATCCGGAGCTCTTAAAAAAATACTCGAAGGTTTACTTCCTGAGCGAAAACTACGTTCCGCCAGAGCTTGACGATATTGGCACGAATTTCCTCGCTGATCCATCCAAAGGCGTCCAGATGCTTGACGAAGTTTCCACATATATCACTGACATGCTTGAGGATGCAAAAAAAGCAGGCGTAGATATAAAGATACTGTCAGGATATCGGTCATTCCAATACCAGCAGACTCTCAAGTCTCAGTATAAGGTTGTCTACGGCGCCGGCACGGCAAACCAATTCTCTGCAGAGCAAGGATATTCGGAGCACCAGCTTGGAACAGCCGTCGATTTCACGACACCTGCTCTGAAAAGCGCTGAGATAGCGTTCGATCAGACGGCTGCATATGCATGGCTAGTAAAAAACGCGCATAAGTACGGCTTCATTCTTTCTTACCCCAAAGGCAATGCCTATTACCAATATGAGCCGTGGCATTGGCGATTTGTCGGGGTCGATCTTGCTGATGACCTTCATGACGACGGCAAGTTTTTCTACGAACTTGACCAGCGGGATATTGATGAATACCTTATTAAGATCTTCGATTAGGCAAAGAGAGAAAACAGGCTAAAAAAATATCTTACACACAAAATCAATCACGGTCTTCGAGACGATTAGTTCTTCTTATGTCAAGCTTTTTGACGATATTCTCATGCTTCTCAAATACTTTTTCTAGATTAATTTCGTCTTCGTCTTCATCTGAATCATTCTCTGATGATTTCGAGATATATTTCTTGCGATCAGAATCGTCAGATTTCGTTCGCCTATTCTGGTCTTCGTTTTCAGACCACTTTTCTGCTGACTTCATAATCCGTACGTCTTTTTCTTGCTTTCTTGCTTCATCATTCTTATCTTTGTCAGAGTCATCCTCCGCCGCTGTCATCTGGAGTGAACTAACGTTCTGCTTTTCTGCTTCAATATTGTCCTTGGCTTGAGGCGGCTTGACCTTTGCAACTCGTACTTTGGCTACGGCTTTTTCAGCCTTTTCGGTCTGCTTTTCGATTTCTTTTTTCACATTAGTCTTCGCCTCTTCCTTAAAATCGCTTTTTGAATCAGAAAGTTTTTCGGCCTCTTGGAAACGCCTCTCCACGAGTTTTGTTTCGTATTTTGCCTGAGCAAGCGGAGCTGAACTGATGAAAGCCCTCTCGACTTTTTCAACAACCCCGGTCTTTACGGAATACAGCAAATCTCCAGGCAAGGCGTATTCGGAAGCAAAAACAGCCGGTATTCCAAGCGAGACGGCCGCGAGAATAACTGCATATCCGACTTTCATCTGGTGCGACCAGATGATTGAGTGCCATACCGAGAAAGATGCTGATGGAGCCGGTTTTATATCTGCAATAAGCCGTTCTTTCATTGATGATTTTTCATCAGCGCTGAGCCTGACGTTTTTCATTGAACTCAAAATTGTAGTTATGTCTTTCTTCATGTTGTCTTCATTAAATTCTTTAGGCGTTCTAGCGCTCGATGTATCCTCACGGAAACCGTATTTTCTCTCTCTTCGAGGATCTCGCCTATTTCCTTCGGAGACAGATCTTCGACAAATCTCCAAATAATCAGGTTCTGATCTTCTTGAGAGATTAGCGGCAAAAACTTGAGGACGTTTTTAAATTCGGCAGTCTGTTCTATGTCTTCGCCGCGAACATCAGAGGGATCGAATCCAGAGTCCATGAGACCCTCAAGAGATTCGGCCTTTTTCTTCCTATACCAGTCTATCGCAAGATTGCCTGCAATACGGTAAAGCAAGGCTTTCGGTTTCTCTATATCCCTGCCGTCTTTCATGTATGTCCAGAACTGCATAAATGCTTGTTGGGTCATGTCCTTAGCCAACTCCCTGTCGCTCACCTTGAATAAGCAATGCCTGAAAATCGCATCGGCATAAGCATCATATATCTCAAGAAACGCGTGTTTTTTGTCTTTCATTGGCATAGACGTATGGTCATGCTTAATATTACACGCCCAAGACGATCTCTGCTACTTTTTTTCCATCTTTTCGACAAACATTCCAAGAAGCTTTTCCGTGTCAGTTTCCCTTTGTCCGAATTCTGAACGAAGAAGAATGATGACGATCGAATATGTCGTACCAGAGACCTCTTGCCTAAATAGAGAAATCATGCTTTCCTTGGCCTCATCTGTCCTTCCTGTTTTTCCCCCGATGAAACTTGAATACGATGAGTATGGATTGATGTTGGCAAAATGATGCCCTTGATGCTCTGACGTCGTTGCAAGATCGAATTCATTGGTCCTTGATATATTAAGAAGATCCTTCTCCTGCTTGTATAAATATCTGGCAAGAGCAAAAAGGTCTCTGGCATTCGAAACATTGTGCGGGCTTAATCCGGAAGCATCAGCGAAAGAGGTCTTATCAAGCCCGATTTCCTTTGCAAAGGCATTCATCTCTTCCATGAAGTCCTGGTAACCGAAAGATCGCGCGTATGCTTCAGCCGCATCGTTGCTTGATTCGAGCAAAAGCGGGTATAGTAGCTCCTCCGAAATAAATTTCTCCCCGAGGATAAGATGGCCAGCATCTCCGTATGCATCAAGCATCGGCTGGGTAATCGTTATTTCCTTGTCAGGATCCATAAGATGCTGGACGACAAGAGCCGTGTAAAGCTTGCTGACTGAAGCGATAGGAAAGACCGAGGAACTGTTGAAATCAAAATATGCTTCCCCTGTCTCAAGATTGCCGACAAAGTAAGACTCAGCTGATATATATGGCTTATGCTCGTTTTGATCGACGGATGCCGATGGCATCGGTGAAATAGAAGCTATGGAGGCAATCGCTGGCTGATCCACCAGCAAAATATCCTCGTCAATCTCCGAAGTTTTTTTCTGCGTCTGCGCAACAGACCCATTGCCATGGGTCTGAATCGATTCTCTTATTTTTTCATGACGAACGGCAATCGCAAAGAGTATCATTGCGCAACAGGAAATCAGAAGGTATTTATTTTCATGCATTATCCTCTAAGTATAATACATGTCCGCTCATCTCGTCACTGAAATGATGGGGGTAATTTCGCCGACCGCGCTTACAGTCACCCTTCCTTCAGCATCTTGAATTATGCTATACGCCGTATGATAGTCAGTATTGATTTCAGTATATTGGGCGCCATGAACGCTTGGATCAAATGGGAGAGCTGAGATATAGGCCGGCACTAGGCAAGGACCAATGTTCGCAATGGCATTCGGCGCTAGAGCTGGCATATTTGATATGACCTTTATTGTTGTCGGCAATGCTACTGAACAATCGAATATGCCCTTATGTTCTGCGATATTCTGACTCACAGCATTGAGCAATGCAGTCACATTACTCATCCTTTGCGAGTCACGTGCAAGCTTGAATTGTCGTGCTGGATTTATCGCCACCAGAACGACTGCCGCGAGCACCGCTATTATTCCTATTACAACAAGGATTTCTATAAGTGTAAACCCTTTCTGACCCTTCGGATTCTTAATCGGCTTTTTAATGCTACGAACGTCTTTTTGTTTATATATCATGTTGAAATGATTAAACTGATAATGACATAAGTCTATATGGATGCGATGAAATGCTGATGAAGCTTTTCTAAAGCTTCCATAAATTTATCAATACATCAGTCGATTGAAATAATTTCAACCCCATTGTCATATAACCTTATGATTGCTGACATTTTTACGTTTCCATTCTTAAAATTCCCATGCGCATCAATCAATTTGAATCCATTCTCTTCTCTCACCGAATCAATGACGCAATGAAGGTCAGGAATCTCCTGCGGTTCGGCGACTTCATAAAAATAATCATGGGCGTTCGCGAGGATGGCCTGGTCAATGCAGTTATATGCATTGAAATGATTCATGAGCCTGTATTCTTTGCGAAGCGTCATATCGAAAAAATGTCCAATTTCGACCGATTGCATGAATGAAAAAGCCAGAGTAAGGCTCGCCGCCATAATCACGAGCGTTAGCGCGACAAAGCCTTCCTGTGTCCTGCATTTATTCTTCATGATAATTTTCGATTAGATGCTGATAATTTTCTGGCGTGACGGCTGTTCGCTTCATGCTGTCGTATGCAGGCGTGATGATCGATGAAAAAACGCCCATCATGAGAATGGATAGCAAGCTTACATATATTATTGTCTCCAGCAGAGTGAATCCTTTATTCATAAAGTTTTAATAATGAGATTCCTCTGCTATCGCCGGTTGCGAAATATAATATCGATCCGGCACAGGACATCCTTGCTGGATCTGCATCGAGTGGCATATCGAAGATGAGCTTGGAAAAAACAGGATCCCAGACTTGGAATTCATGATCGGGAAAATGGGTCAGCAGGAATACGTGTTGGGAACGCACAAGCAATCCATACACTCCGCCGGGGATGTCTTTTGATGCGTAGCTCTGCGTCGTCGAACTAAAGGTGAAAACTTCATGATTGGCGGTTACATTGAAGCCGCCAACCGTCCTGCCAAAACCCAAGATTCCTTCAAAATACTCTAGCGTCTTCCCTGTTTGAGTCTGCCAGCCAGAAGAAGAAAAGGAGTCCTCAAGTAATGGGTTGGATTTATCGCTCACATCAAGAATCATCATCTGTTGCTCATCTGCCGTTGCAAGATATGCCTTATCGCCGCGGACATAAATATCGTTGATGACCGTATTCGTCTCGAATGTTCCTACAACTGACGGATTATTGATATTCGAAACATCAATGACAGCGAGTTCTGGACCGCTCCACTTCGCCGTACCGAGATATATAAACCCCTTTGAATAAAAAACTGATACTGCAAAGGGGGCTGTGGTCGTCGGAGTTGGCAGAGGAAGCCTCAGCTGTGAGATGAGCTGAGGGGCTGTCCTGTCATGCATATCTATGATTTGCAGCTGGCTGACCGAGCTGGCCTGCGCAGCAAATGCATAAGGTCCCGCAATCTCAATGGCGTTTATTCCGGGACCGGTATTCAAGGATGACATGATCCTTAAACTTGAGGCATCATTTGCGTTTACGATGAAGAAATCCATCGCAGTAGAGGATGTCGAATCGGCAGTCAGATACGCCACACCATTTCTAGCTTCGATATCCGTGCTAGCATTGCCCGTTCCGATGTCGACTCCGTCAGAAAAATAGCTGGCCCTATCTTCATCAAATTCTAGTCGCGGGTAGCAGCTGCTTCTTCCCCAAGCCTCCTTGAAATCAGAGTGCACCAGAGAGAAGGGGTAAATAAGAAAAAATCTTGTTTCGTTTCCAAAGTATCCAGATCCTGAAAAACCATTAAAATCATTCTTGATAAGCCTATCGGCATCTTGAACCGCAGTCTTGAGTTTTTCAAGCTCTTCAAGCGACCATCCCCTCAATTCCTGGATCGAAGATTCCAGAGTAAAAGATGAGATGACAAAAAGAATCATGATCGAAAATGCCAGCATGATTTCTATGGTAAGGAATCCTTTATTTTCCAAGATGATTTGTAATTTCATAGACAGGCAGAATTATCGAAAGAGCAACCGAACCTACGATGAGCCCCATTAGCACCATAAGGGAAGGTTCGATGAGGGAAGAAAACCTTTTAAGCGCCTCGTCAGTATCCTGCTCGAACATTCTCGAGCAGTGCCCGAGCATAGATGCTAGGTTTCCAGTCTTTTCTCCAAGCACTGACATTTCGGACAAGAGGATTGGAAAAAGATTGCTGCGTCTTTTCAGCGAAACAGATAAAGAAACCCCTTGGACCGATTCGCTATGCATCTCGCTAAACGCTTTCTTATAAACAGTATTCCTTATCGATTCCTTGGAAAAAAGCAGGAAATCTGGCACGCCCTTTCCAGACGACAAAAGCATTTCTCCCATGCCACAGACCGAGCACATCAGATATGCCTTTATATAGGAATGCAGGAAGGGCAAAGAAATAATGACTGCGTGGAACCGGCCTCTCGCATATGCGTTTATATTCATAAGAATTTTGAATGCAGTTATCAGAATCAAAGCGCAAACCAATGAATATAGCCCGTAGGACATTGAGAAATGGTAAATGCCTTGTACGACACGAGTAATCAGCGGCAACTTTATGTCGAGACTGCTTAATAGCGGAATTATTTTGGGGAATATATATAGAATCAGGAAAATAGTCATGGCTATAGTGGCAAAAATGATAAAGGATGGGTAGAAGAGAGATGTTGTGAGCTTTTTCCTCATTTCATTCTTTTTTTCAAGATATGAATACGCCTGAAGCAGCGCTTCTGAAAGGTTTCCTGAAGATTCCCCATTCTGGATTAGATTGACTAGCAGGGCATCAAACCTGATTCTTGAATTCCTAATGCTCCTGCTCAATGATATTCCCTGCTGGATGCTTTCAAGAAAAATATCGTAGATCAATTTTCTAGATGCATGACTCTCCATGCCACTTATCATGGACAGCGCCTCGGCTATCGAGATTCCTGATTTCAGAAGCAAGGAAAGCCTTTGCGCGAAATGCATCTGATTAGACAAGCTTAATGATCTGATTTTCATATTTCTGTTCTTTCTATTCATGAACTATCCTTGTTATTTCTTCCTGCGTTGTGATTCCCTTTTCGACCTTTTCCATGCCGTCCTCATACATGCTCCTCATGCCCTTGCTGCGGACATATCGGCCAATTTCAGCAGGGGTGGTGCGAGACATGATGTACTTTCTCAATTCATCATCGACGATAAGGGTTTCGGCGATTACTATCCGACCTTTGAATCCAAGAGTTCCGCACGCTCCGCAACCAGCCCCCTTACACTGCTGACAAAGCTTCCTCACAAGCCGTTGGGCGATGACTAGTGAGAGCGTCGAAGCGACCAGATATGGATCGACTCCCATATCTATGAGCCGAGGAATCGCTCCGAGAGCCGAATTCGTATGAAGCGTTGACAGGAGAAGATGTCCTGTGAGCGAAATATTAGTCGCAATCTGAGCCGTCTCTGTATCACGAATTTCTCCGACCATGATAATGTCAGGGTCTTGCCGCACTATGGATCTTAAGCCGTTAGCGAAAGTGATTCCGTGCCTTGAATGAATCTGTATTTGCCTGATTCCAGGCATTGCATATTCGATAGGGTCTTCTAGTGTGATGATCGAGTTCTTTTCTGAAGATAGAGCCGAAATGAGAGTATAAAGCGTGGAGGTCTTTCCTGAGCCTGTCGGGCCGGTAACCAAGATCATTCCTTGATGATACGACAGGCAATTTACGATCTTTTCGACATCGTGATCAGAAAAACCTAGCTTGCCAAGCGTTGGCACATCGCTGTCGTTTCTTAGCAGTCGCATTACGGCATTTTCTCCATGGTGAGTTGGGATGATAGATACGCGTACATCACAATCACAGATGCCTTGGGCGAAACGGAATCTGCCGTCTTGAGGCACGAAATGTATATCCGTACGCAAGCCAGAAAGGACCTTGATGCGCGCAACCAGCTCTTCATGAGAATCGCTGGACAAGGTGTCGGCATAGACGAGCATTCCGTCAATCCTGAATCTTATGATGATTCCCTCTTGCGCCGGATCGATATGAATATCGGATGCCCCACGGTGATAGCCGTGGATTATGAGTGAGTCCACAAGCTCAACGATTGATCTGATGTCATGCAACATGCGATCGCTGTCTTTGATTTCATATGTTTTTTCTGACATGAAAAAAGAATAGCAAAGCGTGATGAAGGAGAGATTAAGGAGTTATAAATTTTTGATGAAATTAAGCAAAACCGCATAAATATGCAAAAAATATCCAAATCCGTCCTTATTTAAAGCTATTCTTGATTTATCATCTTTTATGTTGTATATTGTCGTTTGGCTGCCTGATTGAAACCCCAAATAGTCATGGCAGGAATTTGCTCTCAAACCAAAAACTGAAAAGAACCAAATCAAAACGTATGGCAAAAAGCTCAAACGGAACGTCGGAAACGCCGGCGGATGAATGTCACGTGTTCAAGCTCGGACCTGTGTATGTCGGAAAAGGCTTATCAGGAAAAATGCTGAAGGCCCGCTTTGGGCACCACGTGCATCAGATCATAATCGGAGACCTGGTGAGGTCACGATTGGAGGATGACCTCGAATTTGCAAAGGAGTTTGGCCTGATGTTGAGTAACAGGGATCTGCTACCAGATCCTGTCGTCACTCCGATGGCCCGCGCCTGTTACGAAGCAGGCAGATCTACCGGTTGCTCACTCTTTGAGTGGGACGGCTTTGGCCGGACAGGTATGCAGATCGAGAGTTTGATCAAGTGGGGATTCTTGAACCCACTGAACACCCGCTGCCTTATTCTTGAAGCAGACGATGAAACCTGTTGGCAGCGCTACTTGCATTCGTTGGAAAACAAAACACGCAAGCATCGCAACGACGTCAGTAATGCCAATTTCAAGAAAGCCATGGCCCTGTACAAATGGCACCGACCCTTCGTGCTTGAAGCCTTGGAAACAGCTGGCGTCAAGCCTGTCTTTATTGATGCAAATCAAGAGCTTGAGACAGTTGCCAATCTTGTCGTCGGACATGCGCTCGAGCTACATTATCCGCTGGGTTGGCCAAAATCCGCCCCAAGACAGAAGACTTCGGATCTCGTAACGCCGGAATCAGTCGGATTTTGGACGCATCTCAAGGGATTACGTCAAACGGCATTCTAAATTGGCCATCAGTTTCATTGAATCGCGGTCTGCCATTATGGAGACCGCTTTTTCTTTTGCACAGGCACGACTTGCCAGAATAGATTTTGTGTAGTATCGTTCTCCATTGGCTGCTCTTCAATTGTTTTCTATGGAATGGAAAACGGCAGCTTTTCTGAAAGATAGTAACAAAAAAATACTATGGCACGAGAAAGCAAACCCCCGGTCAAACTCCAGATTCATAAACTCAAACTCACTCCGGTCGTCATAACCAGCAAGCTTGTGAAGCCTGGCGCACGTCTTTCCGGAAACCGCGTTGCTCAGTCCGCATCACCACTTGTTTTGTCGGACCGTTAACGCAATCTCAAAATTTTTACGCCATTTCAAGGCCGCCCAGCGTTTCGGGCGGCCTCTTCTTTTGGCAAAATAGCCCTGTAGTTTGACTTTTCCTGCATTTTTGTGCTTTAATGGCTACTCGACTTTAAACCTTAATTTACTTATGGATATACGAAACATCGCGATTATTGCCCACGTGGACCACGGAAAGACCACGCTGACCGACGCCATCATGACCCAGTGCGGACATGGCGACGACGGAACCATGGACTCGAATGCCCTTGAACAGGAGCGCGGCATTACTATTTACGCGAAAAATACTTCTATTGAATACAAAGGTACGAAGATCAACATCGTCGACACTCCAGGTCACGCCGACTTCGGTTCAGAGGTAGAGCGAGTACTTCGATCTATTGATACAGTGCTTCTTGTTGTAGATGCACAGGAAGGACCTATGCCACAAACGCGATTCGTACTCAAGAAATCTCTCGAGCTCGGACTCAAGCCTATCGTCATCATCAACAAGATCGATAAGCCGGCCGCAAACCCCGATCACTGCCACGAAATGGTTCTTGAACTCTTCATGGAGCTTGGAGCGAATGACGCACAACTCGATTTCCCTACTATCTACGCCATCGGCCGACAGGGCGTAGCGATGAAAAAACTCGATGATGAACGGAAGGATCTCACACCCCTTCTTGACATGATTCTCGAGCATGTTCCACCAGCAAACAAGGATCACAGTGCATCAGGACCTCTTACGGTTCAGACATTCAACCTTGGTTATGATAACTTCCTAGGACGACTCGCTATCGGACGTATTTATGATGGAACAATCAAGATGGGCCAAACAGTTTTTGAAAAGAAAATTGATGGCACTGTAAATTCTGGAAAAGTTACGAAGCTTTTCACTTTTGAAGGAAAGAAGCGAGTAGAAATCCAGGAAGCAACAGCTGGTGACATTGTCACAATCGCTGGTTTTCCTGATATCTACATTGGAGAAACCCTTACCGACAATGCAGACACGCCTGCCATGCCAGCCATCAAGATCGACGAGCCTACTATTTCCCTTAACTTTTTCGTTAACAGCTCACCGTTCGCAGGAAAGGAAGGAAAATTCGTCACTGGACGACAGATTCGTGAACGGCTTGAAAAGGAATTGGAAATCAACGTCGGACTCAAGGTTGATTTTGGTTCGAATGAATTCTACCGAGTCTATGGACGAGGAGAACTTCACATCGCCGTACTTTTGGAAAATATGAGACGAGAAGGATACGAACTTCAGGTGTCACAGCCTCAGGTTATCGTCAAAGAAATCGATGGCGTGAAAAGCGAACCATTCGAAGAACTCACAATCGATACTCCAGATGAATTTACAGGAGCGATTATCGAAAAGCTCGGAAAGCGAAAGGCTTCCATGCTTGATATGAAATCAAAGGAAGGCGTAACTCGAATGGTATTTGAAATCCCTACACGAGGACTTCTTGGGTATCGAGGCGCTTTCGTCATCGATACAAAAGGTAATGGTATTCTTGCCAGCCGATTCCTAGATTTCAAGCCTTATGCTGGAGAAATCGAGAAGCATTCGACAGGTTCTATGACCTCCATGATGACTGGAAAGGCGCTCGCATTCGCACTTTGGAATCTTCAGGAGCGAGGACGAATCTTTATCGAACCTACGACAGAAGTTTATGAAGGTATGGTTGTCGGCGATACTTCAAAGGGTGATGATATGGATGTTAATCCATGCAAAGGAAAAGCTATGTCAAACATGCGGTCTTCTGGAAACGACGAACACATCATGCTCACTCCGGCTTGGAAACTTGATGTCGAGAAGGGACTCGAAACGATGCGAGGCGATGAATATCTCGAAATCACTCCAAAGAACGTGCGGTTGAGAAAGAAATTCCTCACTGACACAGACCGAGCAAAGAATCGAAGAAAAGATCTATAAAAAGAAAGAGGGCCCACCGCTCATGCAAGGGTCCTCTTTTGATTTGGTGAAATAGTGCTTTCGTAAAGGCACCGAATTGAACTGATAGCCTCGATAATCTTCCGATTACCCTCCTTGATCTCCAAGGCTATCTTGAACTTGCCCTGTCTGGCCATGCCTACCGACCTCCCGATGAGCTGACCGATTGTCTCGAAGTCGACTTTTAGGTCACTGTCGAGAAGGAATGCAGCTACATAACGTCCGGTTGAAGTGTTTTTATCTGAATCTGGTCCGCGAAACCTCGCAAGCGGGATTCCAAAGACCTGACAAACTGCAAACACCATCGCCTCTTGTCGTGTAAGTCCGTAAGCCTTTTCAAAGGGGCCGAGTGGAAGCTGTAATAGATTCTCTCTCTTCCGAACCTTACGCTCAACCGAGCGTGCAGTGAATCGAGCAAGTATTTCCTCATACTCGATTTGACTCAAGACAGCGGGTCGGATTGAGAAAGGCTCACCCAAGACGTCTTCCAAATAAGTTATCCGAGCAAGCGTATCCGCCAACTCCGCATGACTGTGAATCGGCGAGAGAGCAAAGGCAAGTCTTTCCCAAGCTTTTTCGATGATCTGCCTTGGTCTGCTTGTGTGTAAGTGCCATCTCTTTGAAACGGCAGTAAAAGATTGTTTGGTCCTACCATTCAAGCCGTAGCAACTTTCAAAGATTTCAATCATGCGTTGCCGTTCTGAAAAAGGTATAACCCTTAACATTCCCAGCATTACTGAAACAGGGTCAGCGAGCTCCCAGAGAAGATCCTTCGCATCGACTTCTGTTCCAACCGCAGAATTATCTGAACCCGCAATCTTCTCGTGAAGATTAAAATTGTCGGCTGCTGAATCATCAAGATGAACAAAAGCCGTTCTATCACGTTCAGACTTTGGAACTCGAAGTTGTCCTTGTCTAAAAACTTCACGACTTCTCATTCCGTGTCCAATTTCCCAACGTACACGTTGAGATGCAAATGTTATGAAAGTTGCTCCCCTGTCTGACCTGAAAGAATCTTTCAGGGCTGGAAGTACTCTCACCACAATAGACGCCACAATCTCAAGATCAATGCCTGGTATGCGACCACAGGCTGCAATAGCCGACCTCACAAGCTTGATTATCTGATCTGGTCTGGCGACGTCTGAAAACTGTTTTAAATCCATCTGTTGTCCGTGAATACTGAAAAGTTCGTCTGCTTGTCCATTCATGATAACCTCCCTTCTGGGTTAGTTTGTTTTCGGTTGCACTCTTTAAACAGCAAAGAGCATTCTTCATGATGGTATCACCGCGTCATGGCTGTGGTCAATTTGACATTACTCCCAATGCGTTTTGATATATTCCGATGCCTCGCTCATTGAATATGGTTGGGTTGAATTCCCCACTCGCACATAGAAATCCTCCTTTTTATCGCCATTCGTAAGATATGCTGGCTTATGTCCTTCGCGTACTGTAACAAGACAAATATCTTTTCCATCGATCACTTCAAAAGCAACACTTACGTATTTTGTAAATGAAAGCCCTATCATTGTCTTTACAAGCATGGTCATATGATTCTCAAAGCCGTCTCTGCTTTTCTTTGGCAATGTTTTGTAATCATTCTCAAGACCCGTCACTCTTCCATCATCATTCACCCCTATCATAAGTGTTCCTCCGTCAGCATTCAAAAATCCGACAATCGTCTTCACAACCATTCTCTCAAGCTCTTTGCTGATCTCTCCTTTGCGGGCATCATAACGAAGTGTTTCTTTGAACTCTACAAAAAGCCCCTCACCTTCCTCAATCAAAACCTTTGGATCCTTTGTAAGCACTCTTCCTGAAGCACTTTGGACAAGCTGTTTGATGACATGAACATATTCGTCAAAATTAGAAACATTTTTGAGCTTCGTCACCCGTGAATTGCTGTGTTCGAGAATAATGGTTGCATGGCTCATCATTCTACCAAGTGGACTCTGATATATCTCAACAGAAGCAACGTCGGCTAGACTTACAGATTTCTTTCGCCTGAAAATGAGTCCAGATTTCCTAACAATTTCCTTTTCAAGAATCTCAAAATGAGAAAAATACCAATCAAGAAAAAGTACAGTTATGTATATGAGCTGAAAAACTGAAAAAGCGAGCACTTCAAAGATGTCAAAACGAATGTAGTCATGGAGGTTGAGACTCTTGTAGAGAAGCTCATAGTTTCCAAGGAACGAGACAGCAAAAAAGAAAAGGCATGCGATAATTTCCATTGTAAAGACATTCCTCATGAAAACAATCGGACCTTCCTTTACGATGATTTTTCTCATACACCTATCTTACCACGACCTAAATCTTGTACCCATTTATCCGCGTCCTTTTTATTGAATAAGCCATTGCCGGAATACCAGCGTCAATGCCGATCCTATTTGCGAGCGAACGCATATAGGTTCCGCTTGAACATGCAACTTTCAGTTTTATGATCATGAAGCGTGTTGTCTTGAATTTTTCTCCAAATTCTCTCCATTTTGTGGATATCTCCTCCTGACGGAATTCACCAGTTACTTTTTTGATATTTTCCAAAACAGTTTCCGCAATCCTCTGTCCCGAAAGCGCCTTCGAGCCGATTTGTTCAATCGAAAAAATCTCAACGTCCTTGGTTGGCATTTCATCGGGCACCTCTTTCATCGCTAAAACTTTTGAAGAATACTTCGGATATTCCTGAGTAAACTTGCCCTTATACTTATCAAAATTTATAGCATCAAAATCCTTTTTTTCGGCTTTTTCTATCAGGCCAAGCTGATCGTAGGTATCAGTCGATACGCCAAAAAGAACTTCGACTTCATATTCCTTGTCCATCTTGAGATATTTTTCCTTCTGCTTGCAATCCTCGCCAGCAAGGATAATGAGAAGGCCTTCCGCCATCGGGTCAAGACGTCCGGCATAGGTCATAGGGGTTTCAGCGGGCTTTCCGTATTCTAGCCGGATTCTTTCGAGGCACTTAAGCGGCGTTTCGCCGATGTTTTTGTAGAATAAGTACATGTTGTTATAATAATAAAAATACTATATCATAGTAACGTCAATGGTTCTTCTTACTGCAGATTGCATTTCTATAGGATTCCTCGAGTTGCACCCCTTCACGAATCCTGCCTTCTGCAATGCGTACTTAAGTCACTCGCCTCGACACGCAGCCAAAAACCTACTGCGTGTCTTTCTTTTTTGTAAATTTCCTCGTATTTGATAGAATGGTTGCATATGAGCAAAAAATTATCGACCGAAGCCTACAAAGGCGTCCGAGACTTCTATCCAGAAGACATGTCCGTTCAGAATCAGATTTTCACTATCTGGCGAAATGTAGCTGAAAAGTTCGGATACCAAGAATACAATGCTTCAGTCCTTGAGCCCGCTGATCTTTATCGTGCAAAATCAGGAGAAGAAATCATCAATGAGCAGACATACACGTTCATGGATCGCGGAGACCGTGAAGTCACTTTGAGGCCAGAAATTACACCGACTGTCGCACGAATGGTTGCCGCCAGAAAGCGAGAGCTGGGCTACCCCCTCCGATGGTATTCGATTCCGAACCTTTTCCGCTATGAACAGCCACAGCGTGGACGCATCCGTGAATTCTGGCAGCTCAATGTCGATATATTTGGCGTAGATAGCCTCCAAGCAGAGATTGAAACTATCCAAATGGCACACGAGATTACAAAAGCCTATGGTCTCACCGATACGGATTTCGAAATTCGCATCAGCAATAGAAAGGTTTTGAATTACATCACGCAAACTCTTTTTGAGCTGAATCCTGATAAAGCGCAGAAGCTTCTGAAATTAATAGACAAGAGAAATAAGATTCCGGCCGATGTTTTTACAGCGACTGCGGAAGGCATTCTTGGCGACGTCCCTGAAGGAAAAAAGATCACACAATTCCTAACCTTGCTCAATTCACAGAACTTCGAAGAATTCACTCAGAATCTTCAGCAAAGCACAGAAGAGCATGAAGGTATTAGTGAAATAAGACAGGTTTTGCTGGCTCTCGAGAAACTCGGCATTACAAATACCCGTTTTGACCAGACCCTTGTCCGTGGTTCCGACTATTACACTGGCATTATCTTTGAAATCTTTGATAAAAATCCTGCAAATCGACGATCAGTCTTCGGTGGCGGACGTTATGACGACCTTCTGGACCTCTTCGGCGGTGAAAAAGTCCCAGCAGTTGGGTTTGGCGCCGGAGACGTGATTGCCCGCGACCTTCTTGAAACCTACGGCAAGCTTGCGAAGCTGGAATCATCTTTCCCTGCCGATATCTATATCTGCATTATAAATAAAGAAGCAGCTGAGTATGCCCAAGACGTTGCTCAAATGTTGCGTTTAAAAGGAAAACGAGTCGCTTTGGACTATTCTTTCAGGAAGATTGGCGATCAGATCAAAAATGCCAACAAAATCCATATCCCAAACATCATCTGCATTGGAGAAGAAGAGGTGAGGACAGGAAATTTGAAAATAAAAAACCTGGCAACCGGAAAAGAGACGCTTTATGAGAAAAATAACTTTTGATATCGAAACGCGGAATACTTTTCAGGATGTCGGTTCGACAGAGTCCTCAGCCTTAGATATTTCCGTAGTTTGCATACATGATTCGCTGACTGACGAATATTCAAGCTATCTGCAGGAGGATTTGCCGAAGCTCTGGCCCATCATCGAACAAGCGGATATGCTCATCACTTTCAATGGCGACCATTTCGATATTCCCCTTTTGAATAAGTACTATTCAGGCGATCTGACGAAGATAAAGAGCCTTGATCTTCTTGTCGAGGTCAGAAATTCGCTTGGTCGGCGCATCAAGCTTGACACATTGGCAGAAGCTACGCTTGGAAAAAACAAAAGCGGGCACGGGCTCGATGCGATTACTTGGTGGCAGCAAGGCGAGATTGAAAAAATAATAAAGTACTGCATTGAAGACGTAAAAATCACGAAGGAAATCTACAAGTATGCTTTAAAAAATGGAAAGTTAAAGTACAAGGACCTCGGCGCAGGAGGAATGATACGCGATATCAAACTCGATACTTCCAAATGGGAAATGAAGAATGAGAGCGCAATGACCTTCACGCTTCCCTTTTAAGCTATATTCTTTCCGACCTTTGAGCTGACAAAAAATAGAATGAGTCCGACAAGAACGAAGCCCTCGGCCACAAAAAGCGATGTTAGGGCTCCGAAATGCTGCCATAGGTATCCTCCAATAATGCCGGCAAACATGACGCCGAAACCAACGACGGCATTGAACATCCCGTAAGCCGTCCCTCTTTCTGACTCAGGCGTAGCTTTTGCGACAAAAGCCCGCTGTGTCGAATCCGTGCAAGCCGAAAAAATCCCAAAGGTGATGAAAGCGATGACAAGCGTCGGAATCGTCTGTGCAAGAACGAACATCAGATAAGAAAGCACGAGCAAGACATAACCGAAAACGAGAACTCTTGATGTGCCGATGCCATCGCTTAATTTCCCCGCCCCGTACGAAAAGAATGTGAATGAGATGCCGTAAACCATGTAAAAAAGCGGTATTGAGGCAACTGTAAGGCCGATTGATAGCGCAGAAAGTAGAAGCACAGCTGCTGGAATGCTGCCGATCGAAAGGATGAAAATCGAAACAAGGTATATTTTGAATCTTTTCGGGAGTATCCTGAGCGTCGCGAATGAAAATCTTCGAGATCCATCAAAGGCAGGAGCAATGAAGACATCCTTGACGAAGAAGATGGTAGCCACTGATAACAGTCCGATGACGAAGGCAGTCATAAATACAGTGCTGAATGCGCCAGGCCAATTTTCCAATATAAGGAAAGCCGTAAGCGGACCGAGAATTCCTCCGACTGTATCCATGGCTCTGTGATACCCGAAAGATCTTCCCACCTCTCCCGACAATGAAGACACCGATATGATTACGTCACGCGGAGCCTCGCGGATGCCTTTGCCGACACGATCAATGACGCGCAGGCCGAGAACTCCAGCTACACTTCCCATGAGGATGTAGAATGGGCGTACCACCACCGATAAGCTGTAGCCGATGAAGATGAATATCCTGCGCCTGCGAAGCTTGTCTGATAATTGACCTGAATAGATCTTTAGAATGTTTGCTGCGCCGTCGGCGATTCCTTCCACAAGGCCTAGCGATGCCGCGCCTGATTTCAATACTGAAGTAAAGAAAGCTGGAAATGACGATAGTATCATTTCATTCGAAAAATCATTGAAGAAGCTCGTGAGTCCGAGCATGAAGATATTCTTGTTCAATCCGAAAAGCTTTTTGGGCTGTTGAGCCGGTAGCATATGTAAAAAGTATAGCATGGATTGACATTCAAGCTAAACTACTATACAGTATTAGCTGAACCTCTGTTGCGGATGCAGCAGAAAAGCACAAATTAAACAACAAAACAGAGTACCTCCCCCCCCGTTATGACAACAATCAATACCCCCTACGGAGTCTTCAGTCCCGAAGATGCGCTCGCAGAGTTGTATGCTTTGCCGAGCTGGACAGCGACCCAAATCGTCGCCGTGCTTGATGAGTTGTGGGAAAAAGCCCGAGATCTCGCGCGTCGCGCGAGCTTCTACATCGTCAACATGACGAATGGGTTCCCGAAGAAAGTCGTCATGAGGGCGAAAGCCGTGATGCGACTGCTCTCAAAACCAAGGACTAAAAACCCGCTGGAGCGCCGGAGTCACATCGAGAAAACACTTCGGGAGATTGCCTCTCAAGCGGGCAAACCGGCTTTGCTCAAAATCAGTTTCGCTGGCGTGGTCAAGAAACCGGACCTCGAGAATTTCCTCAACAGCCATTGCGTCAGTCTCGGCAAAGCGGAGCGCACCCGGCTCTTCAGAGCGGCTGCGATAAACCCGAACTTCAGCGGCAAAGAAATCGCCGTGAAGATTTCATTCAAAAATCCCTACGAGGCCTGGGTCCTCGGCGACACAATCATGAAGCTTGCGGAGTCAGTCGAAGTGGTTGAATCCACGCCGCCCCCGAAAGCCCTCATTGATTATTGCATCATCTTTAATTTATAATCTGTGCAACCCCATTCACCGCTCACGGAAGCCGCTGGCTTTTGTCAGCGGTTTTCTTTTTTTAAAATTTCCTAAAGGAACAACAAATCTCTATCCAAATCCTCCATTTCAGTTCCAAGACCTTTGCTTTTGAGTGCATCGTGAGTCGAGGCCAGATAGACCATGCGCTTGCCGTGCTTTTCTTCAAGTTTGTCGATCTGCTTGTGAACTGCCTCGAACCTATGTGCTCTGTCAGTGCCTCCAAAGAGATCATTCTGTGCTGCACCTTCGGGCACCAAGCCGAGCAAGCTCACGCCAGTCGTGCGATAGAGGACGCCTTTCACATGCATGCCTTTGAAATGTTCGCGGACAAGTGCCATGAGCGGTTCTGGTGTATTGGTTGGCGAGGTTAAATTGAAAGATCGATTGATATACTGGAAATCCCTCGTCTTGAGAAAAATGGAAACTGCTTTCGGCACAAGTTGAAAATGCCGAGCCTTGGCACATGCCTCTTCCATATTCTTTGAAAATTGCGAAAGGAGAAATATCTCGTCATTCGTCGCCGGATGGAACGATCGCGTTCGCTGCATGGACGAATACTCCGTCTTCGAATGCGGATCGAGCTCCATGACGGACACGCCCCTCAATTCCTGCCAGATCGCCTCGTGAGGCTTCGAGAGATGCTCCCTCACCCACGAGACATCCTTCATGACGAAATCCTGCGCTGTCTTTATCCCCTTCTTCATCATCGCCACCGACGTCTGCGCACCGATACCCCAGATCTTTCCGATTGGCGTCTCTGATAGATATTTCCCTATCTCATCCTGATTTATGACTGTCAGTCCATCTGGCTTCTGATGCTTCGATGCGACTTTCGCCAAGACCTTCGTCGGCGCCAATCCTACCGACACCGTCAGCCCGAGCTCCTCGGTGATTTCCTTCTTGATCCGTTCTGCCATCTGTCGATAGGTCATCTTGAGCGGAGGCTCGAGACCAGTGAGATCAGCGAAGCATTCATCGATGCTGTATTCCTCCACGTCATCGGCATACCTGCGCACGATGTCGAACATCCTCGATGAATAGTCAGCGTAGGACTTGTAGTCTCCGGGAAGGATGATGACCTTGGGGTAGAGTTTCTTGAGCCTGAAGACGGGCATGCCTCGACTGATACCAAGAGCCTTGGCTTCGTATGACAATGCCGTAACGATTCCCTTCTCCTGGCCAGTGACGACAGGCAGGCCCTTGAGCTTGGGATTCTTGGCAACCTCAACGCCGACGAAGAAAGCATCGCCGTCCATGTGGAGGATCATTTTAGATTGAGAGCGGTTTAGAAAGGTGGCCATGCCCTATATTATAGGTGAACGTTCGTTTACTTAGCAAGGATGTACAGTGAGTAAAAAAAACAAATTTATTAATAAAACATTTTCTATTTGAAAAAATAAAGGAAATAAGAGATAATTCGCCATATGTCATCACTTAAAAAAATAAAAATTACAAACAAATATCAACCTGAGAGTGATGCTGTTCTCTTTTGTGGTGATAGACTTGAACTATTAAAGTCATTACCTGACAATTCGGTTAAACTTGTAGTAACTTCACCACCTTATAATATTGGAAAAGAATACGAAAAACGACGAAGTCTAAAAACATATCTTGCGGATCAAGAGGAAACAATCAAAGAAGCTGTCAGGACTCTAAAAGATTCTGGTAGCTTATGTTGGCAAGTAGGTAATCATGTCGCTAAAGATGGTGAGATTTATCCTTTAGACATGCTCATTTATCCAATTGCAAAAAAATATGGTCTTAAATTAAGAAATCGAATAGTGTGGCACTTTGGGCATGGTCTACATTCATCAAAAAGACTTTCTGGAAGACATGAAACGATTATCTGGTTCACAAAGTCAGATGACTATACTTTTAATCTTGACCCAATTCGAGTCCCGCAAAAATATCCTGGAAAAAGGAACTATAAAGATGGAGCAAAAAAAGGTGAATTATCAGGAAATCCTTTAGGAAAAAATCCTTCAGATGTTTGGGATATTCCGAATGTTAAAAGTAACCATCCTGAGAAAACAAATCATCCCTGTCAGTTCCCTATTGAATTGATTGAAAGACTTGTATTATCTCTCACTGATGAAGGAGACGTGGTTGTGGATCCATATGTCGGTGTTGGAAGTGCTTTGTGTGCTGCAATACTACACGGACGAAAAGGTTTTGGTTCTGATATTGGTAAAAAATATCTTGAAATTGCAAAAGAAAGAATTATTGCTGCTGCAGATGGCAGTTTAAAAAGACGAACAATGGGAACACCTATCCACGCACCAGAAAAACTAAATAAATTGAGTCAAATGCCTGAAGAATTTCTAAAAGCCAGAAGTAATCTCTTTAGGTCCGGGCAATGAGCCGCTATATTTCCTTAATTTAATTATTTTAATTGCTTCAGCTCGATTTGTTGAATAAAGTTTTTGCATTTCTTCACGTGCATCTTTTTCTTTATCAGTAAGTCCAATACCAATGACAAATACAGGAATATCAATATTGCTTTCACCTCGATACTCAAAATCAATAAGCAATTGATCAAAATCGGAAACACCTGTAGACATATGCTTACAAAGTTCATTAACTGGAACAACTTCAATACCACACTCAATAAGTCCTAATTTATTAAAAATAACCATTTTCGAGAAAATATCATAACCCATAAAGGCATATTTCCCGAACTGTATTTCCAAACCAACCTTACTTTTGATTCCATCCATTTCTCGGAAACGGTTCTTTCCAAATGCATGACGCGGTTCTATATAACCCTTTTTGCCATTGGACTTTTCTGTCCATCCGTTTTCACAAAGCTTAATCTTCAGTGCCTTATTGAGGTCAGTCGGAGAAAACAAAAGTTGGCCAACTTTTGTCTTTTCACTACTTAATTTAGTAAGACAGGTGATCGCATCAAGATTAGATATAGCATCGACAACCTCAAAAAGTTCAGATTTGTGACGTTCTTTAATAAACTCTTCGCCGCCCTTAAAGGAGTATGTTTTAACTACTAGCATAATATGTTCATTAAAACACTAACAAGTACCAATAGTCAAGGTATTGAATTTAATACCAGAGTAACTCGTATCTTTTATATTTTAAATGGAAAAATTGTGGTGTGGTAGGTAATATTGGGTTTAGTTGACTTTAATATCTCCGGCTGCTAGTATAATAAATGTACGAAACATGACTGTTTAGTAGCAAAAGAGCGTGTCCTAGGTCTAGGGCCCGCTCTTTTGCTAATTTAATAAATTTTATATAGATATTTCTTATCTATTCTCTTTCTTAAATCCTTGTTTTTACCAGTAAAATAATCTTTAATTGCTCCACTTACAAGGTCAGACAGTTGCATCGCGTTCACGTATTCAGAATCTACATGAGTAATATGCTTAATTCGCTCAAAAGTTTTTGTATTTACTCTTTCAAATAGATATTTATTAAAATGGTCAAATTTTCCTTTATACATTCTTCGGTCTGCACGATCAATTACTACCTCAATCCCTTGATTGCTACATTTTTTTGCTGCAAATAATGCAACTTTCGATAGATTATAATCATCAAAAATATTGTGTAGTTTTTCGTGTCCAGAAATTGCAAATTTTCCCTTATACTTTGCTTTGTCTATAAGACGATAATAGATGGGTATTCTGAGCTGATTAACAAGGTCTAGAATTTCTTCATACATTGATAATGGAATAATATTTGACTTTATTTCACTCTTGAATCCATATTTATTTCTAATACCCATTATCCCATTTTCTAACAAAAACAATTTTTGTGAATTAAGACAAATTGCGGAAAGAATGTAGTATAAACTTGCTCCTGTAGGAATTTTTGACCCATCTTTATCAAAATTGAATGGTTTCCCGGGGTCACCAGATTCATCTATGAATATGTAGTATTGAGATTTAGCCATTTCTTTTATGCTTTGTCTTATCAACCAACTTATAAGTTGAGCCCACTACTGGAGTTGGTGGAAGTGGCTTACCCTTAACTCCAGTGATCTCCTTGCCTGTCTCACCACCTCTTGGACCAATCCTTTCGTACTGACCTGACTTGGGAACGATTTGTCCTGGTTTTAATATCATTTTCATAAATTATTTATTTTTCTTACTAATATTTTTACGTTTATTGCCGCGTGAAGGATTAGAGTCTAAAGCGTTTTTTACTGCAGCACGATCGGGTAGAGCCGCAACAAGTGCCTCACCTCTAACTGTAATCTGCTTTTTACCATTTCCAGCAGGAACTAAATATTGTTGACTCGTAGAATTCGCGACAGCCACCGAAGCATTGGAAAATTTTGGTTGAGCTGCCTCGGCATTTAAATGAGTAAGATCAATAGTCTTGAACTGTCCAATATTCTTATAATGTGCCAAATAATAAGCAAGACAAGCAACCCTCTCCATATCACTTTTAGGTTGCTTCTGTGACATAAAATGTTTAGCAGTCAATGAGGTATTCAAATTAGTATCATTTGGAATAGATTTAAAATTTGAAACTTCTTCATCAGGAATCAAATCATTAGATGATAGGGGCACGATTAATCTTATAATTTTAGCTGCAACATCTTGGCTTATTTCTAGCTCTGGTATATTTATCTTGCCAGTAAGAGTAATGTAGAATTTTGTATTTTCTTTCATTTTATTGCTATTTACACTAATAATCATATACAATGATATCATAAGTAAAATATAGTGTAAGTAGACAAATTAAAAGAAGTGTTGCCTATACAGTTTCAGCTTGCAAACCTCCCCTCATTCTCCCTCAACCACTTCCTCCTTTCCTTATAATCCGGCATCACACCCGCCACTGCCTCCCAGAACTTCCTCGAATGATTCTTCACCACAGTATGCGCCAGCTCATGCACCACCACATAGTCGACAACATGCATCGGGGCCATCACAAGCCTCCAGCTAAAATTGATGCTGTTCTTCGGCCCGCAGCTCCCCCACCTCGTCCGCGCGCCATTGATAGACATGGACTTGAACTGCCAGCCGGAAAGCTTGCTCCAATGCTCCATTCTTTGCGTTAGGATTTCCCGAGCCTGCTTCCGATACCAAGCAACCATCTTCTCTCGACTTTCGAATGCCATCGGATTCAACTCGCCAAGAAAAAGAAGTTCTTTCTTCGCTCCCGTTTTTACTTGCCGCTTGCGTTCCAGATGCTTAGAGATCCAATCCTTCTTGCGCTCGATGAGGTTCTCGATGTGGAATCGAGAAACAAAAATCGGCGCACGAACGACAAGCGTCGCGTCAGAAGAAATCATAAGCGCGATTGACCTGCGACGAGAGCGGATTAGTTTGTAGGGGTGGGACATAGAATGGACTGGGTCTTTTTTATCTTTTCAGTAAACCATGTTGTCTCATATGGAATAGCGCATCAACTACGATTTTCATAATGACCATTAAAACAAGTGCAAAGACTGCATTTCCGAATATCATTGAGAGAAAGCCTCCAAAAAGAATTGTGAGGTGCATGATTACAATCCTTCCATAAGGCGATAAAAATGGATCCTTTGTCCTTTCTAGATATTCCTTGTTGCCAATATAATTCGCAAAGAATGAGTATCCGTGACTTAGCACGAGAGACAAGAAAGCAATCGCGAGAGGTTTAACGAGTGAAAGTATCAGTAGGTATGAAGGAGTATTTCCAACATTATAAGAAGATAATCCATCTGGATTTGCAAAAAGCACGACTATAAAAATGAGGTGCCCCAACATAAATATACCGAAGTGAACAACAAAGAATGGCGCCAACATAATAGCCTTCCATCGATGAAATATAATTATTTTAAAAATTGTGTAAAGTCCGATAACCGCTGTCTCTGCCCAATATAGAATTAATATCGAGAAAATGTTCCACTCTAGAAAGAGAACTCCGAAAAGAGGAATAAGGTTTGAAAGAATTAAAATTACTGTCGATGGATTTTTGAATGCCTGCTTGATCATAAAGCAAATTAATATCACATATTTTATCACACTTCATCAGTGCGATAGACCTGCGATGGGAGCGGATAAGCTTATAGGGGTGGGACATGAGCGAATTATACACCGCAAAATACATTGACGCTCTTGAACCGAAGTAGTATCTTAAACATCAGTCCCCGCACAAATAAACAAACCGCAATCCTAACCAAGGAATACAGTTATGCAAAAGAAACCCGCACACCTGGAAGTCATCTTCAACGGCATGCTCGCGCAGATTGTCTTCAGTAACGGTCAGAAGTCTCGCCCCTTCATCACCAAGCACCAGGCTTTGGAGAAAGGTGAACTCCTAATCGGGGAACAGATCAGTGCCCAAGAATGGGTTGCCATCGAACAGCAGATCGAGGACTCGCCGCTTTTTACAAGAAACCAGGGACTCGAGGACTACTGCGACCACAAGCAAGATAACATCGCTTCGCTTGAACACATACTCAAGCAGTTCATTGCGCAGGAAGAGCAAGAGGGCGAAAAGTGGAAAGAATCCTAAATCGCCGCAGCCAAACCAAACCCCGTCAGCAATGCCGGGGCGGTTTTTATTTTAAAAGTTACTTCAACAGATAACATTGACATATACAAAACAAAATAGTATTGTATTGAACGATTTACAGCACAAATAACCTAGAAACCGAGAAAGAACCTATACAATCTATGCAAGCTATTAACTGTGTCTTCATCGAGGGCGGGGGTCTGGCAGAGAACGAGGCTGATGCTCTGTATTTCTTCGGACAGCACATGATCAAGAAAAAGCTCCGGCGCATCAGACTAACCTGCGAAGAATTCGATACGGAAATCGTGATCAACACTCAACACGAGTTCACCTTCTTCGTCGGCGTCAGCGGGATCAAAATGACAGCTGAAATCAATCGCGGCTCAAAAACCGTTAAAGCAGAATTCCTCGTTTATCCCACAAAGCATATTATGATGGCTGCGCCTGGAACATGGCAGCGCGGATCCGAAAATGACCTCAGAAGCCGTGCTGAAAAAACTGCCGCACTCAACTAATCCGATTTCCCTTTCACACCCAACCCCGTCGCTTCAAGCGTCGGGGTTGATCTTTTTATATTAAGTGCTTTTACTTCACCGCAGCTCTTACGATATCAGGAGAAAATCCTTGAGGGATCTGGCCTGTTCGCGCATAGGTAAAGAGTGCAAGCTTGAAGATCGATCCAAGCGTCGTAGAGATGATAGACACGACGATGATGAAGACGACGAAAAGTATCGTGACAAGGACAAGCACATAGAATGTCGGCACAAGGATGCAGATTCCAATCGCGATGACTGTAGTGAAGAATGTGATGAGCATAAAGAAGAGTCCGACTCCAAAATTGATGATGAGAGACTCTCCCCAAGTCTTGCGGATAATGGCGGCTGATTCCTTGAATGAATCCTTGACGCTCATATTTCCTATCACAAGCGACGGAAGGCTGAAATAGGTCAATATCGCCCATGCGCCGCCGAGCACTGCAGCCACGATCTTGCCGATGAGCTTCGACTTGTCAGAAATGATTCTCAGGATCATGCCGACGGTCGCGTTGATGACTGACCACGCAAATATCTTTCCGATATGCGCCTTCGCTCCGCGAATCCCGTCACTGAAGCTGAGATTCTGTCCAGAGAATCGACCATTTACAATAATGAACAATCCGGCCTGAAAGAAATTGGCAATGAAAAAGATGACAATGTAATAGATAAGCAGGCCGCCATAAACAAGGACATTACTTGAGAATGCATTGTTTTCAAAGTTGAGCCCGCTCAAATTGCCACCGAGTACGACTGCGTAATAGATGATTCCGATGATAAGCAGGGCGACTGTCGTCGTAAGAGATGAGATGACCGGAAACCACATGATTTCCCTTTCCTGCTTCAAGATATTCCAAGATTCCCTAACAATGATTTTGCTGGCTTTAAACCTCCCTATCTTGATTGGGACAACTGGTGCTTGATTGTTCTCTGGGGGCATTTGATTTGTTTAGATGATAATGCCGATATTGTAGCATATCTGACCCTTCCAAAAACAAAGCGCATAACTTTCGTTACGCGCTTCTTGAAAACCGAACCGATTCATCGTTTCTTCCATTTGCCTGCGTACTTGAGACGCATGGCTGCAATTCCTTCTGCCAAGGTAGAGAGACCCATCTTCTTGCGGCGATGGTCAACCCACCTGGGATTCCAGATCGGGCGAGGAACATCAACGCCCCCAACCTCATGAAATTGAGTGCCGTAGATCTGCAGGCCTCCTAGGTTGACGCAAATGCGATCCTCAAGGTAGGCAATTTCAACGAGATCCGCATCACCGTTGGCGCATGCTTTCATGAGCTCGAGACAATGCCTCTGAAAGGCGATGTCGTGGTCTGCATGACGTACGATGAGCGCTGCATTACGCGAAGCTCTCAATCCAACTTTCGAGGCTGCGAACCAACCGATGAACACGACGTTCAACTTAAGAACTTCGGTATTGCGATAATCAAGCCCCTCGTCCCAAACGTCAGGATTCGAGACATTACTACGCCGCATGTCCTGGTCAGCCTTGTGCATCGCGTTGATTCGCTCCGCAACTAAAGGAAAAAGTATTTTGTTCATACCATAAGTAGTTAAAAGATCACTAGCGAACAAACTACCATCAAATTATACAGATGTCAATCGCTGATAAAAAAACCGCCCGCTACACGAAGGTGTGCAGCAGGCGGGGCGTATGAAGGAAAGATCAAACGGAATGAAAGTGGGGGGAGAGGTGAAGTGAGCGGGCGATGGAAATCCACAGCGCGCTCACTCCCTCTAGTCCCAACCACAACCAAACCTACATTAAAATTGTACACCCCAACAGCGTTCTCTGTCAAGCATTTTTTATATGCTATAATTATCACAATTATTATAAGCAAATTTATATAATGGAACCAACAAAAAAATCGCCCTCAGTCCTCAACATCCCTACAGCCATCGTCATCGCCGGAGCGATCATCGCCGGAGCAGTGATTTATGCAAAAGCTCCCGCTTCAAATACGCCCAAACAGCAAGCGGCATCTTTCGAACAGAAAGTAAAAGCGGTCTCTGCAACTGACCATATCAAAGGCAATCCCAATGCAAAAGTGAAGATTGTCGAATATTCTGATCCTTCATGTCCTTTCTGTAAGGTATTCCACAATACCATGAACAGCTTGATGGCAAGCTATGGGACGGCAGGAAATGTCGCGTGGATTTACCGACACTATCCGCTTGATAAGCCTATGCCGGACGGCAGCATCTTGCATCCGAACGCTGGAAAGGAGTCGCAGGCTTTTGAATGCGCTGCTGACCAGGGCGGCAATGATAAGTTCTGGAAATATACGGACCGCCTTTATGAGGTGACGCCATCAGTCACCTCAGCTGCGCCGAACGGACTAGACCCGAGGGAGCTTCCAAAAATCGCAGAGTTTTCAGGTCTTGATGTTTCCGCGTTCAACAACTGTCTCGCAACGGGAAAATTCAAAGACAAAGTCGAGGGCGACTTTCTTGATGGCGTGAATATCGGCATTGAGGGAACCCCGTCAAGCATCATCGTACTTGAGAAAGCTTTCCCAGCGACAGTCAAGGAAAAGCTAATGCAGATCTATCAGCCATACGTGAATGCCCAAGGCGAATACCCTATCAAGATAAGCGCTGATTCCAAAATGATAATTCTTGGCGGAGCAATGCCTATCGAAGCGATGAAGGCGACGATCGACTTGATGTTCACGTATTAGAGAATTCTGCCAAGCTTGCAGTATTCGCAATCTTTTTCCTCACAGCTCCTATCCCAGAATGAGAATGTGTAAATCTCCTTCGCTTTTTCTTTGATGAGCGTGACCAATTCCTCTATCTGCGCATCAGAAATATCAAAGACATCTTTTTTTTGCTTCCCTTTGTCATCGGCTTCAATGAAATCCAGTTCGCCGGATTTCATTACATATTTTTTCTTTTCATCCAGGTTCAAAAGCAATTTGTAAAACGTTAGCTGCCGGACATAGTTCTCCTTGTTCCCTGATTTTCTCTTGCCAGTTTTGTAGTCGATGACGTTCACATCACGATCATTGATGATCTCGATTTTATCCAAATTTCCCTTCAAAAGCAGATCAAAGTCGCCTATGGGCAGATGCACTCCTCGTATGCTGTATTCTGTCAATAAATGACGGTTCCAAGAGCCTTTGTAAGCCTCAAAATAGCCTTCCAGAGCCTCTTTTCCCTTCTTCAGGCTCTCTTTTAGGTCCAATGGGGAAAGAAGGGTTTTACGAGCATTAAACTCGAATAGTTCAATGAGCTCTTTCTTGCTCATATCCTGATCTTCTCGGTATTTGTCGAAAAAGGTTTTCAGCGTCTCATGCATGGCCGTACCGTACATCTGATGCTTGCTTTGGGCTTTCGGCAGGCGCACTAGATTCACAAAGAAGTATTCCCACGGGCATTTCAGATAATTATTGAGCGCAGTAACCGAAAGACCTTGCTCAAGAAAAAGCTGCCGCAAGTATTCCTTATTCTTGATCTCATGGTGTTCATGGACGATTGATTCCTTGAAGCGAAGCGGCGTGTCTGTTCCCTGCTCTGCCTGATCGACTTTTTTAAACTCATCGGAAATTTCGCTTATGAATTGCGCCGGCAAAAGCTCCTTGCCGTCATAATTTTCTTTCGCATATGTGATGGTCACTTCTTTCCGAGCACGAGTGAGAGCGACATAGAAGAGCCTACGCTCATCATCGATGCCTGTCTCCGTATTCGCAATCGTCTTGAAAAAAGTCCTTCGCGCCTTGTTGCCCCAATGCCCATCAAAAGCTCCGACAATATAAACAAAATCAAATTCAAGTCCTTTTGATTTATGCGCCGTCATGAACCGTACTCCTTCCTTGAGAATTCCTTTCCCTGTTTTCGTGAGAATTCCATGTTCGCGAACCCGCGTGAGATGCTCGATGAAGTCCTTGAGATAATATTCCTTCCGTGCGCCTGCTAATTTTCTTAATTCGCTGAAAAATGCCTCAAGGGTCGCCATTCGTTCGAAGGAGTCAATGCTGGAAAGAGCGAATTCGAGATAGCCTGATTCTCGGATAACAATCTCGAAGACTTCGATGAATGTCTTGTTGTGCGCGGCGTGGGCCCACAATGAAAGCTTTTTCGAAATCGTTGGGAATTTTTCTGTAACGATATCAATGAGCGGCCGCTTTTCCTTTCGTGCTTGGTCGAATGCTCGATATATCTCTATCGCTTCCAGCCCGAGAAAATCTACAAAAAGCGACATTCCCAAAGTCTCTTCTACTGCCAAGTTATTTATGGTCTCAAGAATAATAAGAAGCTTGCGGATATGCTCGTCTTTCAGGATATCGTTATCACTCTCGATCCTAAATGAAATCGGTGTTTTTTCAAATGCGTGGGCAATCGGGAAAGCATCCTTGTTGTCGCGATACAGGATTGCGATTTCATCTGGTCTTGCGCCAGCTTTTATTTTTGCTTGAATGTCTTTTATGAGAAAAGCGTACTCGCCATCGATGGTCTGGCATTCAACGATGTGAACCGGTTCCTTACCCTTCTCTGCTTTTGATTTGAGAGAAATGCGCTGATGTCCTTCAGGCATCGTGTTATTCGAGATGAGCGAATGCGATGCATCAAGAATATTCTGCGTCGAGCGATAGTTATCCTCAAGATGTACAAGCGCAGCATCCGGATAGAGCTTCTGGAAATAAAGAAAGTTCTCAAGCGATGCGCCCTGGAAGCGGAAAATGGCCTGCTTCTCGTCTCCGACGATAAAAAGATTCGGATTCTTGTGAAAATTGGAAAGCAGCTCGAGAACCGCATTCTGTGCATTGTTGGCATCCTGATGCTCATCAGCCATGATGTATTGGTATGATTCCTGAAGCATGAGCAGCAGATCTTCATCTTTTTTAAGTGTCTTTATTACCTCGACGATCATGTCTTCGAAATCGTAGAATTTTTCTTTTACGAGCGCTTTTTCATAGGCATCGTAAAGCTTGAGGAGTTCTTTGTTCTTTTCGATTCGCTCCTTCTGCTTTATGAATTCGCCTTTCATTTTGCCCTTATGCGCACCCTTGGTGTGCACCATGTCTGGAGCGTCTTCGAATTCTTTTTCCTGCTTCTTAATTATCTTCGCAAAATCGTCAACTCCGATAGCTTCCCTTTTCAGATTGCGAATTTCACCAAGAGCCGGCTTTGCATAGAAAAAGGCATCACCGTAAGGCTTCAGAAGTTCGAGATCAGTCGATTCGATAATCTTTTCCATGATCGCAATCTGGTCGATATCGGTAATCGCCATAGAGCCGATGATGCGGGGAAATCGTTCTGGATACTGTTTAATGACTTCATTACAAAAACCGTGGAATGTATTTATATTCACTTTGTATCCCGCTGTGCCAATGATGCTAACAAGTTTCTTCCGTATCGCATAAGCGCCTGATTCGGTGAATGTAAGTGCAAGAATATTTTCTGGAGCTGTATCCGTCTTTTTTAAAATATTAGCAATACGCAAAGTTAGAATAGAAGTCTTTCCAGTTCCTGGTCCAGCGATGACCATGACTGGGCCTTCTATAGTGTCGACTGCTCTTTTCTGAGCGACATTGAGGCGTTTGTAGAGGGTTTCGAATTCGAGGTTCGTATCGGCTTTTTGCATGTTTGTATTATACAGCATCGCCATTTTTCGAGCATTGCCAAAAGGTAAATTTAGGCGTAGAGTAATGAGCAGTAAACATCGGTCAAACCAATGAAATAGCGCTCTTATGAGGGATCTTACTGGTTCAACCTTGCATCACTTGACGATGGTCATTCTGGATGAGAAAAGAAAAAAACGGGAAGCTGAAGAAATCCAGAAGAAAAGAAATCATCAAACAGATCAACCAAAGGAAAAAAAATCTGAAAAATAACGAACAAGCCGCGCTCCTTTCGGGATACGCGGCTGTTGTTTTTTTTATTTTATCTAGTAGTTCTTGAGCCTGTTTATATTCTCGTGCTGTCGAATCTTCTCGTGTGCCTTAGCTTCAATCTGTCGGATTCGCTCTCGAGTAACGCCAAATTCCTTACCCACTTCTTCGAGCGTGTGTGTGATGCCGTCATTGAGTCCGTGCCGCATCTCGAGGATTTTCTTTTCCTTTTCTGATAAGTCATTCAAGATCGTATTGACCTGATCTCGAAGAATTCTTCGTGAAGATTCCTGGTCTGGAGAAAGAATCTTGTCGTCGAAAAGGAAGTCTCCGAGCGTTGATTTTCCATCATCGCTATCATCTCCGACCGGGCTTTCTAGAGAAACGACATCCTGGTCGATCTTTTCGATATTGTAAATCTTCTCCACATCAAGTCCCATTTCTGTTGCAATTTCCTCTGCAAGAGGGTCTCGTCCGAGGTCCTGAGTAAGTCGTCGTACAACCTGCTTGTACTTCGCGATTGTCTCCACCATGTGCACTGGTACGCGGATGGTTCGTGACTGGTCAGCGAGCGCTCGAGTGATTGCCTGTCGGATCCACCATGTCGCATAGGTTGAGAACTTATAACCCTTCGTCCAATCGAACTTGTCGACAGCCTTGAAAAGACCGAGGTTTCCCTCTTGGATAAGATCGAGAAGTGTGAGGTCTGGTGATCGTCCTACGTATTTCTTTGCAATAGAAACCACAAGTCGAAGGTTTGCTCGAGCAAGAAGGTTTTTTGCTTCCTTATCCCCTGCTTCGATCCTTCGCGCAAGCTCCTTTTCATTGCTTGCTGAGATAAGCGCATATTGTCCGATTTCCTTCAAATACATCTGGATAGAGTCATATGACGAATCGCTGCTTCGCGCGCCATATGAATACTTTTTCGGTGCGGCATGCACTTCAGGTTCCATTTCCAAAAGACCTCCTCCTTCGAGCACATCAATGCCTGACGTAGAAAATTTCGTATAGAGATCATCAAGGAATGTAATATCCTGCTCGATATTTGGAAATTCCTTCAGAATCTCGTCATAGGTGACAAAGCCTCTCTCCTTTCCCTTGCTTATAAGCTTATTCGCCTTATTCTCGAATTCCTTGTTCTTATTCTGCTTTGCGCTGCCCTTTGCGGGCGCTTTTACCTTGACTGCTTTCCTGACGGCCTTCTTCGATTTATTGGCTACTTTTTTCGCTGGCACTTTTTTGGCTCTCTTTACGGCCTTTTTTCCCGGCTTATTTTTTTTCTTCATGATTTAAATTGTATGCTTCTTCTTTGATAATTCATTTACCCTTTTCGTAAGGACAGTCATCTTTTCCGTAAGAACGGCAATATTCTTGTCATCCTTCTGACGCTCCGCTTTCATGAGCTGATCCATCGCCTCGGAGAATTCTTGGCGCACAATATCTTCCTCAAAATTAAATACGAGTTCATTCAGATCTCTTTGGAAATCCTTAATGTTGGCATTCGAACCGAAAGTCACTTCTGCTTCTAGCAAAAGCTCGTTCTTTAACGGCTCCATGCCTTTTATTAAATTGTCGTACCTGTCGCCGGCGATTTTTTTGATCGTAGCTCTATGGCTATCAATATCAATGCCGGAAATTGGATTCTTATCCAAGTAATAAAGCGAGCTGAAAAGCTTCCGAACAATGGCATCAAGCCGGGTCGAAGCAGTTTTCATCTGTTCAACATTCCTGACTTCAGCCACGACACTTTTCAGGGAAGCCTCGGTTTTCGCAAGATCTTCCCTGATGGCATCTTCGGATAGCCCTGTCTTCTCCTTTATCAACTTAATATAATGTGCCTTTTCCATCGCACCTGTAAGAGGAGCAATAAATGGAAATACATTGTCCTGAAGTGCCTTGGGCACTTTGCGAGGATCAAGGTTCTGTAAAAGCACAGTATTAAGCTGAAATTCTACCACAGGCTTAGAATTCCGCAAGACCTGCTTCCATTGTTCAGGGTCGGCTAAGACAAGGTCGGCTGGATCTTTTCCTTCTGGCAAGTCGGCGATTTTTACGTCCATTCCAAGACTCATCGCAATACTTGCAGAACGCATTGCTGCTTTTCGTCCTGCGTTGTCGGAATCAAACGCGAGAATGATATTGTTTGAAAGTCGTTTAATGATTCCAAGGTTATTTACGATATTTTCTTTTGATACAAGCGTATCAGCGAGAGCGGTTCCAGAGACAGCAACTGTATTTTTGATTCCTGCTTGGTGCGAAAGCACGAGATCCATTTGCCCCTCAACAAGAATAGAGTAATTTTTGATGCGGATATCCTGCTTTGCCTTGTCTATTCCATAAAGCACTGTTGATTTATTAAAAAGAACCGTATCAGGACTGTTGAGATACTTTGCTGACTTTCCATCGTCAACGAGAATACGTCCAGAAAACGCGATGACCCGTCCGCTTGAATCTGAAATCGGAAACATCACTCGCCCGCGGAAACGGTCGTAGTACTCCTTTCCTTTTTCATCGGGTTTTTTAATCAAGCCGGCTTTCTCAACGTCTGTATCAGAGTATTTTTTTGATTTCAAATAAGTAAATAAGAGCCGCCAATCAGCAGGAATAAATCCGATCCTGAATTTCTTTGCGGTCGCTTCAGTGATTCCTCTACCCTTCAGATAATCCCGTGCAGCTGCAGAATGAGCCAAGCCTTCTTCAAAGAAAACTGTTGCCTCCTCCATGATCGCGAGCAATCGTTCCTTCTCGCTTTTATGAACTTCGCTCGCCTTATCGAACTCAAGCTTCACTCCAGCACGATCCGCGAGAAGTTTGAGCGACCCCATAAAATCGAGGCCTTCGAATTGCTGTACGAAAGTAAAAATATCTCCTCCTGCTCCGCAACCGAAACAGTGGTAGCTTCCTCGTTCTGGAGTCACATAGAATGACGGGGTTTTCTCATTATGAAAAGGGCACTTCCCTTTGAGATTTTTCCCAGCGCGATCAAGCTTTACATACGAACTGACAACTTCCTCTATACCGAGCCGTTCCTTGATTTTCTCGACGCTGGTAGATGACATAGTGAATACAGTATATACGATTAAAAAGCAAAAGAAAGCAGCTCATGGTTAGAGCTGCTCCTGTGTTGTTTTTGCTTTGATTCAGGCTTTTGGCCAGGCGCGGTAGTCCATGTGGTGGACTTGCGACCGGAAGTAAGTCAGATCGTTTGGTGCTCCAGCGCAGGCCGCTTTGATTCGAGCGACTGCGGCTACCTTTACCGATTCGAGTTCTGTAATCTCTGAGTCACTGAGATTGCTTTGCTGTAGCGCAACATGCGTCGATCTAAAAAGACCGAGAGCATCTTGGGCTGAAAACTGCTCCAAATTTCGCGAGATCGTCATGTTTCCTTTGCTGGGTTGTTGATTTTCGTGGGTGCGGTGTTTACGGATTTATATCATAAGACTTGGAGTGATGTCAATCCTATCTTTTAGGCAAAGAAAAAACCCAGCCTCGTGTGACGGAAGCCGGGTCGCCTGAAAGATTGAAGTGTCAGGCTAAGTTTTTTTGCTGAGGGAAACAATGACGAAGAACTTTTTAGGCTCCGTCGAAACGTAATCCCTTTTGATCGGATCCCAGTAGTTAGTGTCGCCTGCATAGAATGGTGCGAGCACACGATTATTAAGATACTTTTGATCAGCAAAGTTTCCAAACGGAATGAGCTCCATTCCAAGGACCTGTTTGAGGTATTGGATCGAGCTGGTCTCATTCACCAGCACGTAGCCCCACATTGGTTTGCCCTGGCGATCATTTTGTACCCACATCGGAAGTTCGCACCAGGCAGGGTTTCCATTTTCGGAATCAGTGAACACTGTATAGCCAGTCCAGGGACCATAATCTTGGACATGAACTCTGCCTACCTCCTCCAGTTTGACTAGCGGATGGTAAACAGCGAACATGACGCCAGCAGCGATAATTGCAGCAATCAGCAAAAGCTGAGCTACGAGTAATTTTCCTGTTTGTTTCATAACTAGTCTCCAATTTTCAAAGTGTGTGCGAGAGCCAGAGGCCCTTGGGGTTTTTATTTAAGAGATGCACACCTATCTCCTTACGTCACTGGCATGTATTATACCACGATTTATAGCTAAAAGTCAATAGATGTCCACATACAAAAAGAACCCTATTTCTAGGGCTCTTTTCGCTTTTATTAAATTATCCTATCTTCCTTGCTAGTAGCTATTCATCTCCTCCTCCGTAGGCTGAACAGTCTCGATCATCTTCTGCTTCGGGCTTCCCATGAATCCAGAACCCGCTGGGATGAGGCGACCGATGATGACATTTTCCATAAGACCAATGAGATCGTCTTCGCTGCCTCGAACGGCGCTGTTGATGAGAACTCGAGTCGTATGCTGGAAGGACGCTGCTGACAAGAAGCTCTTTCGTGAGAGTGACACTTCTGTGATACCCATCACGACTGGCTCTGCCTTTGCTCCTGAACCTCCAGCTTCCTTTGCCTTCGCATTCTCTTCCTGAAGCTGTGTATCATCTACGATAGTTCCTTCTGCGAGGCTCGTATCGCCGGAATTCGTAACTTTTCGTCGTGAGAACATCTGCTTCACGATGATCTCAATGTGCTTTCGCGCCACCGTTTCTCCCTGAAGCTCGTAAATCTTTCCGACTTCGCTGATCACGTAGTTCTTTGCTTTTTCTGCACCTGCATATTCGAACTTCTCATCGATATCTGCTGAACCGTCAGTAATGATGTCTCCCTTGTTGACCTTGTCGCCAACCTTCACAAGAGGGACTCGCTTGATGTTGTAGAGATACTCCACCTCGCTTGCCTTCTTTCCCTTGGCTCGGTCCTCGAGCTCTGGCATGATCTTGATGACTTTCTCCTTTCCAAGATCCTTTACCTCTGTAACTGTTCCAGAGACTGTCGCAACGACAGCTGGGTTCTTTGGTCGTCGCTTTTCGAAGATTTCTTCGACTCGTGGAAGACCCTGAGTGATATCTCCTCCGACTGACGCTGTACCTCCAGCGTGGAATGTTCGCATTGTAAGCTGTGTTCCAGGTTCTCCGATAGCCTGACCTGCAACTGTTCCGACTGCTTCACCGAGATCAACGAGCTTGTTTCGTCCGAGATCTACTCCGTAACATTGAGCACAAACACCTCGGATACTCTTACATGAGAGTGGTGAGCGTACTCGAACCGCACTTACGCCCGCATCCTCGATCTGAACCGCTTCCTGCTTAGTGAGGAGATGATTCTTCTTGAATAGAACTTTTCCAGACGTATCTGCGAGATCTTCAGCGAGCACTCGTCCTCGAATGTTCTTTGAAAGAGGAATGCTGATGCCTGATGCTGTCTGCTTCTTGATAGTAATTGATTCCTTGGTTCCGCAATCATCCTCATTGACCATGACATCCTGCGCGACGACGAAGAGCTTTCGGGTGAGGTAACCGGCTTTCGCTGTGTTGAGCGCTGTGTCGGTAAGACCCTTTCGAGAACCGTGAGTCGTAATGAAATATTCAATCGGAGTAAGTCCTTCCTTTGAACATGAGAGGATCGGGAATTCGATCGTCTCTCCTGATGTAGATGCAATAAGACCCTTCATACCTGCCATCTGAGTAATCTGAGAATATGATCCTCGAGCTCCAGAGTTGACCATGTCGTAAACTGATCCCATTCGATCAAGCGATCCTGGGATAAGCTTCTCGACGTCGTTCTTTGCCTTGTGCCAGATTTCGATATTCTTTCGGAGTCTTTCTTCGTCTGTAAGGAGTCCTTCGCCGAACTGGTGCATGACTTCTTCTGAATGAGCCTTTGCTTTTGAAATGACTTCTTTCTTTCCTTCTGGAATAACAACATCGTCAATACCCCATGTTGTTCCTGAATGTGTCGCGTACTTGAATCCGAACTTCTTGATTCCGTCGAGGATTCCAGGAATCTTTTCAATTCCGTGAGAGATGATCAAATCATCGATAATAGCTGAAAGCTTCTTTCGATCGATTTCTTTGTTGATGAAAGGATAATCTGAAGGAAGCATTTCGTTGAAAAGGATTCTTCCGATTGTCGTCTCGAAGATTTTTCCATCGAACTGCTTGTACTTGGCATCTTCAGGAGGAAGTATCTTTATCTTTGCTCTGTAGGTTGCAATGTCGAAATTATGAGCGGTAAGAGCAGCTTCCGGGCTTTCAAAAATCTTGCCCTCGCCTTTGTCTCCATCAACTGTCTTTGTGATCCAGAAACATCCAAGCACGATGTCAAGAAGCTTCGCCACGACTGTAGGATCTCCATTGCCTGGCTTGAGGATGTTCTTGTCAGACGCCATGATTTCCTTTGCCTCGAGCTGCGCTTCAACTCCAAGTGGAACATGAACGGCCATCTGGTCTCCGTCGAAGTCAGCGTTGAAAGCCGTACATACGAGCGGGTGCACCTGAATAGCGTTTCCCTCAATTAGGATTGGTCGGAAGGCTTGTATACCGAGTCGGTGGAGCGTAGGTGCTCGGTTAAGAAGAACGTACTTGCCTTTGATCACTTCTTCGAGGATTTCCCAGACTTCCTTTGATCCGTCATCTATGAGTCGTCCTGCGCCTCTGATATTGAAAGCGAGTTCTCGCTTCAAGAGTCCTGAAATGACGAATGGTCGGAAAAGTTCAAGCGCCATGTGCTTTGGAAGTCCGCACTGGTCAAGCGCAAGTTCTGGTCCCACGACGATAACCGATCGTCCTGAATAGTCCACTCGCTTTCCGAGAAGATTCTGTCGGAAGAGGCCTCGCTTGCTCTTCAGGTTGTCTGAAAGAGACTTGAGGGCTCGCTTCTGAGCCTGTATGGCCGCTGCGCCTGTAGCCGCGCCGTGTCGGATAGAGTTGTCGATAAGAGCATCGACTGCTTCCTGAAGAATTCGCTTCTCGTTTCGGAGAATGACGTCTGGAGCATCGATCTCTTTCAATTTCAATAGACGGTTGTTTCGGTTGATGACGCGTCGGTAAAGATCGTTAACATCTGATGTTGCGTATCGTCCTCCATCGAGAGCAACCATCGGTCGCAATGCTGGTGGAATAACTGGAATTCGAGTAAGAAACATCCACTCTGGGCGAGTCCCTGACTTAATCATCGATTTGATTAAGGAGATTCGCTTTGAAAGCTTCTCCTTTTCAAGTGAGCTTGCCTTCTGCAATTCTCCTTCGAGTTCTGCTTGAAGCTTGTTGAGATCAGTCTTCTTGAGTATTTCAAAAATTGCTTCAGCTCCGATGTTCGCCTCGAAAAGTGCTCCGTACTTCATTGAGAACTTGTGATACATGACTTCGTCCATGACGAAACCTGGCTCGAGGCTTTCGATTTCCTTTCGTGCTGTGACGACAAGCTCTTTCAGAGCCTCTTTGGTCTTCTCGTCCTGAGCAGCCTTCACTTTCGTCCTGAATTCTGAATCAAGCTCTTTGAGGAAACTGTCCTTTTCGCCCTGATGGATCTTCGTAACGATGTATCCGGCAAAATAAACGACTTTTTCGAGGTCTGCTGTCGTCATTCCGAGCACAAGTCCGATTCGTGACGGCATCGATCGAAGGAACCAGATATGAGATACCGGCGTCGCAAGCTCGATGTGCCCCATTCGCTCTCGTCGGACGATTGATCGTGTGATTTCAACTCCGCACTTTTCACAGACGATTCCCTTGTATCGGATTCCACGATACTTTCCGCAGTAGCACTCATAGTCGCGGTCCGGACCGAAGATCTTCTCATCGAAAAGTCCGCTCTTTTCTGAACGCTGTGTTCGATAGTTGATGGTTTCTGGCTTCGTAATTTCGCCAAATGACCATTCGAGGATCTTCTCAGGGGAAGCGACACCGAGCTTTACTGCATCGAAATCCTGAGGATCATTCATTTTTTTGTATGTGTTTGTTTGCATGGTCATGTGGTTAGTTGGTAATGCTTATATTCATATTGCTCTCGTCATCAGCAATAAGCTGAGTACCATCATAAATTGATGATTTGATTCTATAATATCCTGGAGAAAGCGGCTCGCAATAATCATCCTCTCGGCAAATGTTCTTTGGAATTGTCCATGCGTATGATGTCGAAGTTATTGGCACCGTCGCAATCACTCCCTGCTTCGGTTCAAGCGTCAATACAAGGGAATACTTTGACTTTACGTCGCCAGCCATTGCAAACGAGATGGTCTGCCTGCTTCCGATCTTCCAGACTTCGCCTCCATTTGGCGCCATTATCTTTACTGAAGCAGGCTCTGAAGTGAAGAAATTGATTCTGAAGCCTTTCTCGCTCGTGTCGCAGACTGTATTCGCTACATTGCAGATTTTGATCTTGTAATCGCCAGTCGCCATGACATTAGCTTTCTTTTCTCTGTTGATGTGAAAAATATACGAATTCGCGTTCTTATCGATATCGGTTGTAGCTGATGTAACTATCTTTCCTGACGAATCCACAAGATAGAATACTGGGCTATTCACGTTCATGAGAACGAAGTCGACTGGAATAGAAGCATTGGTATTGCTTGTATCGATTGCGAAGCTTTCAGCCCCATCATTAGGAGAAAGAAGTTCTATTGATGATTTTCCAGAAACGCTTACATTTGTCGCTGGAGCTGTTTTTATTGGAACTGTTACTTGGGTCTTTATACTGACATCTGTCTTTGTTGATGCAGATGGTGTTACTGATATTGTCGTCTTTGGTGTGCTTGTTGAAACGATCTCTGCTGGAGCCTTAACAGTATCTTCTCGTGTCGCAAGGTAGCCAGTTCCTACGAGGAGGATCACAATCGCTGCGAGGACTGCTGGCATAACAAAATTTTTCTTGTTGTTGGTTTCCATGATATTTTTTTATTATTCTGTCTCCTCCTCAACTCTTCCCTTTTTAATCAATTCAACATCTAGCGCAAGGCCGCGTAGGGATTTGAGCAACACATTAAAGGAAGCCGGAAGGTTTGGCTGCTTCAAGCGCTCACCCTTAACGATAGAGTCGAATGCCTGTGATCGTCCCTGAATATCATCAGACTTGATCGTGAGGATTTCTCGAAGCGTATAGGCTGCACCGTGTCCGAGTAATGCCCAGACTTCCATCTCTCCGAATCGCTGACCTCCTCCCTGCGCCTTTCCTCCGAGAGGCTGCTGCGTAATGAGAGAGTAGGGACCGATTGATCGCATGTGAATCTTGTCCTCAACCATATGGTGAAGCTTGAGAATATACATATATCCAACTGCGACCGGCTGATCGAAGTGATCTCCTGTTCGCCCATCTCGAAGCTTCATCTTTCCGCTTGCATCAAAGCCTGCCTTTACAAGTTCTTCTTTGATTTCAACATCTGTAGCTCCTGTGAACGGAGGAACGATAGCCTGATAACCAAGCGTGTTTGCTGCGAGTCCGAGATGGAGCTCGAGAATCTGTCCGAGGTTCATACGTGAAGGCACTCCAAGTGGCGTCAAAATAACATCGACTGGCGTTCCATCTTCCATATATGGCATATCCTCTTCTGGAAGGATTCGAGAGATGACTC